>NZ_JAOTNY010000003.1:0-561659 GCF_036346455.1 Pseudomonas sp. AM14(2022) | reverse complement strand
TAGGCCGCCATCGCTGGCAAGCCAGCTCCCACCATTTGACCGAGTGTATTCAGTTGGGGATTGGTCGATTGTGAGGCCGCTTTCGCGAGCAGGCTCGCTCCCACAGTTGGATTGCGTGCATTCAGATGGGAGGTTGGTCGGCTGGTTGGCCGCCATCGCTGGCAAGCCAGCTCCCACCATTTGACCGAGTGTATTCAGTTGGGGATTGGTCGATTGTGAGGCCGCTTTCGCGAGCAGGCTCGCTCCCACAGTTGGAATGCGTGCATTCAGGTGGGAGGTTGGTCGGCTGGGAGGCCGCCATCGCTGGCAAGCCAGCTCCCACCATTTGACCGAGTGTATTCAGTTGGGGATTGGTCGACTGTGAGGCCGCTTTCGCGAGCAAGCTCGCTCCCACAGTTGGAATGCGTGCATTCAGGTGGGAGGTTGGTCGGCGGGTAGGCCGCCATCGCTGGCAAGCCAGCTCCCACCATTTGACCGAGTGTATTCAGTTGGGGATTGGTCGGCTGGGAGGCCGCTTTCGCGAGCAAGCCCGCTCCCACAGGGGAGCCTTGTTGTTCACACAATGGTGAGCACCCTAAATCCAATGTGGGAGCGAGCTTGCTCGCGAAGGCTGACTCACTGGCAACACAGTTCTCCAGACAGACAAAACCCGCCGTCCCGACTGATCGGGGCGGCGGGTTTTGTCGTTTCAGGCCTTGATCACACCGTGTCCACTTTCAGCGAATGATCATTGAGCATGCCGCTGATGATCGTCGCCGTGTCGTGCCCGCCGGCCACTACGCCGCCCGCCCCCGGGGTCACGCCGTAGTGGCTGGCGAGGTTGACGCCGGCGAGGTCGATGGTCTGGTTCGGGGTGGCGCCGGCCAGGGAGCTGACGTCGATGCTGGTGAGCACCGAGGCGCCGCTGCCGGTGACGGTGAAGTGCAGGTAATCGTCGAGCGACGCGGTGGTGCCGTTTTCACCTTGCAGCAGTTGCGACAGGTCGAGCTTGTCGGTGCCGGGGGTGAAATCGGTGATGGTGTCGTGGCCACTGTTGCCCTTGAGGTACTGGAAGGTGTCCGCGCCGGCCCCGCCCGTCAGGGTGTTGTTGCCCATGCCGCCGATCAGTAGGTCATCACCGCCGCCACCGTTGAGGATGTCGTTACCCAGCCCGCCGTTGATCACGTTGTTATTGTTGTCGCCGGTCAGGGTGTCGTTGAAGTTCGAGCCGACCAGGTTTTCGATGTTGCTGATCGTGTCGGTGCCGGCGCCGATGGTGTTCTGCGCGCCGAGCAGGCCGAGGTTGACCGTGACCCCGGCGGTGGCGTGGGCATAGCTGACCGTGTCGATGCCGGTGCCGCCGTCGAGAATGTCATTGCCCGGGCCGCTGTAGAGCAAGTCGTTACCCGCGCCGCCGTGCATCTCGTTGTTGCCGGAACCGGCGGTCAGTACATCATTGCCGTCGCCGCCATTGAGGATGTTGTTGCCGGTGCCCGCCACCAGAATGTCATCCCCGGCCGTGCCGGTGAGGGTGTGGCCATCCTGATAGGTGATGCTGACGTTGGCGGTGTCGCTGCCGCCATGGTTGTCATTGGCGGTGTAGGTGCCGTTGAAGTCCGGCGTCACGTCATGGGCGCCGGCGTAGTTGACCGTCATGGTCAATTGATAGTTTTCCGCTGCCGTCGGATTGCTGCCACTGGTGTTGCTGATGTTGGTCACGTGAATCTGGTAGGTGCCATCGGCGCTGGCGGTGATGGTGCCGCCATCGGCGATGCTGACGAACGCGCCGCCGTTGACCGAGTACTCCATGGTGACGTGGCCGGCCGCGAGGTTGTGATCCAGGTTCAGCGTCTCGCCCTGTTTCAGTTTGACGGTGATCAGGTCTTCATCGTTGGCATTGGCGCTGGTCACCGCACCGAGGTAACCGCTGACCACCAGCACTGCGGTCATCGCGGCGGTGTTGGCGGCGAACGCAGCGCGTACGTCAGCCAGGTTCTGGTTGGCGGCAGTGTTGCCGGTGCCGGCGAAGTTGATCGCGCCGGTACCGGTGAAGTCCGCGCCCTTGGCTACCCAACCGGTGTTGAAGCTGGTCGGCGAGGCGTTGAGCGTGTCGCCGTCCGGGTCGGTGTCGTTGGCCAGCAACAGTTCGCCCGGCACGGTGATGTTGCTCGACAGCACGTTGGTGATGACGTGGTCGTCCGTCGCCACCGGTGGCGAGTTGGGGATCACTTTCACGGTCAGCGTCGAGCTGGCGAGGTCGCCGTCGTTGTCGCTGAGGGTGAAACCGATGTTCTCGGTGATCACCGTGGTTGTGGTTTTCTGCGAGGTGTAGCTGTAGTCACCGGTGTCGAGGTTGATTACCAGCGTGCCGCTGTTGTTGGTGGCGATGCTGATCGTGTTGTTCACGGTGTTGAACGTGCCGTGGTTGGTGCCGCCGGATGCGGTCAACGAACCCTGGCCGCTGTTGGCGCGCGGGTCATAGGTGTAGGTGGTGCCGTCGACCACGATGGATTTGATGAAACCGCCATCGGCGCCGAAGGTACCGCCCTCGCCCAGCAGCGAACCGGTGACCGGCGCGCCTTCGACGGTGCCCGAGAGCACCGAGTTGAGCTGATTGAGATCTGTGACCACCACCGCGTTGGTGTTGGTGTGGCTGATGCCGTCATAGGCCAGCGGATCGAGGTTGGCGTTGCTCACGCCGCTGCCCAGACCGATGGCGTAGTTCTTGATGTTGTTGGCATCGAGGAAGTTTTTCAGCGCGGCTTCGTCGGCAGCGTTGATGTCGCCTTCGTTGGGTTTGCCGTCGGAGAAGAAGTAGCCGACGTTCTGCGCCCCGGTGAGTTTGCCCGAGGTGTTGAACGCGGTCTGCATCACCGCCACGGCAGCGTCGTAGTTGGTACCGCCACCGGCGGTGAGGCCAGCGAGTATGGACTTGGCCGTCGCCACATCGACCCACACCGAAGTCCGGTCAGTGGCATTACTGCTGAAGGTGACGAGCTGTACCTTCACATCGCCAAGATCATCGTACTTGTCGAGCAAGGCACTGATGGCCTGCTTGGCCAGCGCCAGCCGTGACAGCCCCGGTACACCGGAGGCGTCGGCCATACTGCCGGAGATGTCGAGGACGATCAGCAGGTTGGAATCGATCTCCACCGCCGCCACCGAACGATCCGACGCCACGGCTTTGGGCACGTCGTCGATGATGTTGACCACAATCGTGCTGGTGGTGCTGTTGCCCAGCGCATCGGTGGCTTTGTAGGTAAAACTTTCGCTCAGGGTGTTGGCGCCGTCGTTGGCGTTCGGCGTGGTTTTCGGTGCCGAGGTCAGGGTGTAAGTGTAAGTGCCGTCGGCGTTGAGCTGGATCTGCCCGTAAGTGCCGGTGGCGCTGCCGACCAGGGTGTAGGTGAGCGCCCCGCTGCCGCCAGTGACCGCACCGACCAGTGTGCCGGTGGCGGTTTCGCCGGTGTTGGTCGGGTCGCTGCCGGTGACCGTGCCGGGGGCCAGGTCCTGGCCGTCCTTGGTCAGGTCGAGGGCTTTTTCGTAGACCGTCACGTCCTGATCGACCGAAGCAATCAGTTTGCTGTCGGCGACATTGATGGTGATGGTGGTGGTGCTTTCGTCGCCGTCACCGTCGCGGATGGTATAGGTGAATGTATCGGTGGCGCCCGGTGGGCTCACCGAGTTCGGGTTGCTGTGGTAAATGGCGTTGCCCGCCGCGTCCAGAGTCAGGTAGCCGTAGGCGCCGTTGATGTTGCTGTTGAGGCCGCCGATGGCCGAGGTCGCGGTGTTGCTGCCGGCGCGCACGCCGACCACGGCCCCGCCTGCCGCTGCGCCATCGGCACCGGTGACGTCGTTGCCGAGCACGCTGATATTGAGCGTGCCGCCCTCCGCCACCGAGCCGGTGTCGGCCTTGGCGGTCGGCAGGTCATCGATGATGTTGACGTTGATCTGGCCGCTGGCGGTGCTGCCGTCGGTGTCGGTCGCGACCACGTTGAAGTTTTCGGTGAGGCTGTTGGCGCCGTTACCGGTCGGGTGGTTTTCGTTGTCCACCAGGGTGTAGCTGTAGCTGACCACGCCGGTCGCCGGGTTGTAACCGGTGACGGTGAACGTGCTGCCCAGCGGCGACACCACCGATTGCGGGAAGCCTGCGGCGACCCCGTTGGTCACGACGGCAATGCCACCGACGGTGAGGGTTTGCAGGCCATCCAGGGCAGTGACGGTGAACGTACCGCTCTGGGTCAGTGCCGGGGTGTCAGGGCTGGTGCCGTCACTGAGGTTTTTCTCGTAGACGGTGAGTTCGCCGCCATTGACGTCGAGGCCGTTGAGCACCACCGGATCGTCGTTGTTGTGGATGTTCAGCACCAGGTTGGCGGTGCTGGTATCGCCGTCGGCATCGGTGAGCGTGTAGGTGAATGTCTCGGTGCCGTTTCCACCGCCGTGCAGCGCTTTGAAGTCGGCGTCAGCCGGGTTAAGCGTGTAGGTGTAAGTGCCGTTGGCATTGAGCACCAGCGTGCCGTAAGTCCCGGTGAAGGTACCGGCGGTGATCGGCCCGGCATTCGGTCCGGTGGCGACCACGTCCGCACCCTGCACGTCGTTGCTCAGCACGTTGCCGGTCAGGGTCAGCTGGGTTTCCGAGGCGCTGGTGGCGTTACTGTCGTTCATCGCCTTGGGCACGTCATCGACAATGCTGACAACGATGGTGCTGGTGACCACATTGCCCAGCGAATCGGTGGCCTGATAGGTGAAGGTTTCAGTCAGGGTATTGGCCCCGTCGTCGGCATGCGGTGTGGTGGTCGCGGGCGAGGTCAGGGTGTAGGTGTAAGTGCCGTTGGGGTTGAGCACGATCTGCCCATAGTTGCCGGTGGCACTGCCGACCAGCGCATAGCTGATGGCGCCGACCGCACCGGTGACCGAACCGACCAGTGTGCCGGAGGCGGTTTCGCCAGTGTTGGTCGGATCGCTGCCGATGACCGTACCCGGGGCCAGATCGGCGCCGTCCTTGGTCAGGTCGAGGGCTTTTTCGTAGACGGTGACGTCGGTGTCGCTGGTCGCATACAGCTTGCTATTGGCGACATCGATGGTGATGGTGGTGGTGCTTTCATCGCCATCGGAATCGCGCACGGTGTAGGTGAATACATCCACCGCACCGGGGCCGCTCACGGTATTGGGGTTGCTGTGATAGACCGCGTTGCCGTTGGCATCGAGGGTCAGGTAACCGTAGGTGCCATTGATGTTGCTGTTGAGGCCGCCGATGGCCGAGGTGGATGTGTCGGAGCCGGCGCGCACACCGACCACCGCGCCGGTCACGGCCGGGCCGTCGGCGCCGCCGATGTCATTGTCAAGCACGTTGCCGCTGACGGTGCCGCCCTCCGCCACCGACGCGGCATCGGCATGCGCGCTCGGCAGGTCATCGATGATGTTGACGTTGATCTGGCCGCTGGCGGTGCTGCCGTCAGTGTCAGTCGCCACCACGTTGAAGTTCTCGGTGATGCTGTTGGCGCCATTGCCGTTCGGATGGGTTTCGTTATCGACCAGGGTGTAGCTGTAGCTGACCACGCCAGTCGCCGGGTTGTAGCCGGTGATGGTCAGCGTGCTGCCCAACGGCGTAACGATCGATTGCGGGAAGCCTGCGGCCACACCACCGGTGACGACGTTGATGCCGCCCACGGTCAGGGTTTGCAGACCGTCGAGCGCGGTCACGGTGAAGGTGCCGCTTTGAGTCAGCGCCGACGCATTGGGGCTGGTGCCGTCGCTGAGGTTTTTTTCGTAGACGGTGAGTTCGCCGCCATTCACATCGAGACCGTTAAGGATCACCGGATCGTCGTTGTTGTGGATCTGCAGAACGAGGTTGGCGGTGCTGGTATCGCCGTCGGAATCGGTGATGGTGTAAGTGAAATTCTCGGTGCCGTTGCCGCCGCCGTGCAGGTTTTTGAAGTCGGCGTCGTTGGTGTTCAGCGTGTAGGTGTAGGTGCCGTCGGTGTGCAGTTCCAGCGTGCCGTAGGTGCCGGTGAACGTACCGGCAGTGACCGGGCCGGTGGGCACGCGGTCGGCGCCTTGCACGTCGTTGGTCAGCACATTGCCAGTCAGGATCAACTGACTTTCCGACGCGGTGTTGGCGTTGCTGTCGTTCACGGCTTTTGGCAGGTCATCGATGATGTTCACATCGAGGGTTGCGTTAGCGGTGGTGCCGTTGTCGTCCACTACGGTGACGGCGAACTGTTCAGGCAGATTGTTGGCGCCGTTGGCGGTTGGGTGTGCCTCGTTGTCGACCAGGGTGTAGCTGTAGCTGACGACACCCGTAGTCGCGTTGAATCCGGTGATGGTCAACGTGCTGCCCAGCGGTGTGGTGACCGATTGCGGGAAGCCTGCGGCTACACCGTTGGTGACCACGGCGATGCCACCGACGGTCAGGCTCGTCACGCCGTCCAGCGCAGTGATGGTGAAGGTGCCGCTTTGGGTCAGTGCGGTGGAATCCGGTGCGCTGCCGTCAGTGAGATTTTTCTCGTAGACGGTGAGTTCACCGCCATTGACGTCGAGCCCGTTGATGATCACCGGATCGTCGTTGTTGTGGATCTGCAGGACGAGGTTGGCGGTGCTGGTATCGCCGTCGGAATCGGTGATGGTGTAGGTGAAGGTTTCGGTGCCATTGCCGCCACCGTGCAGGTTTTTGAAGTCGGCGTCGCTGGTATTCAGCGTGTAGGTGTAGGTGCCGTCGGTGTGCAGTTCCAGGGTGCCGTAGGTGCCGGTGAACGTACCGGCAGTCACTGGGCCGGTCGGTACGCGGTCGGCGCCTTGCACGTCGTTGGTCAGGACATTGCCGGTGAGGGTCAGATTGGTCTCTGACGCGGTATTGGCGTTGCTGTCGTTCGCGGCTTTTGGCAGGTCATCGATGATGTTCACATCGAGGGTCGCGTTGGCGGTGGTGCCATTGTCATCCACTACCGTTACGGCGAACTGCTCGGGCAAGTTGTTTGCGCCGTTGGCGGTTGGGTGTGCCTCGTTGTCGATCAACGTGTAGCTGTAACTCACAACACCCGTAGTGGCGTTGAAACCGGTGATGGTCAGCGTGCTGCCGAGCGGTGTAGTAACCGATTGCGGGAAACCTGCGGCCACGCCGTTGGTGACCACCGCAATGCCGCCGACGGTCAGCGTGGTGACGCCGTCCAGAGCGGTGATGGTGAAGGTGCCGCTTTGAGTTAGCGCGTTGGTATCAGGCGCGCTGCCGGTGCTGAGGTTTTTTTCGTAAACGGTGAGTTCGCCGCCATTCACATCCAGGCCACTGATGACCACCGGATCGTCGTTGTTGTGGATCTGCAAAACCAGATTCGCGGTGCTGGTATCGCCGTCCGAATCGGTGATGGTGTAGGTGAAAGTCTCGGTGCCATTACCGCCGCCGTGCAGGTTTTTGAAGTCGGCGTCGTTGGTGTTCAGCGTGTAGGTGTAAGTGCCGTCGGTGTGCAGTTCGAGGGTGCCGTAGGTACCGGTGAAAGTGCCGGCAGTGACGGGCCCGGTGGGCACGCGGTCGGCACCTTGCACGTCGTTGGTCAGCACGTTGCCAGTGAGGGTCAGATTGGTTTCCGACGCAGTGTTGGCGTTGGAATCATTCACCGCTTTTGGCAGGTCGTCGACCACATTAACGTCAAGGGTCGCATTGGCAGTCGTGCCGTTGTCGTCCACCACGGTGACAGCAAATTGCTCAGGCAAGGTATTGGCACCGTTGCCGGTCGGATGCGCATCGTTGTGATCGAGGGTGTAGCTGTAACTCACCACCCCGGTGGTCGCATTGAAACCGGTGATAGTCAGCGTGCTGCCCAGCGGTGTAGTCACCGATTGCGGGAAGCCTGCAGCAACGCCGTTGGTGACCACGGCAATGCCGCCCACCGTCAGCGTGGTGACGCCGTCCAGCGCAGTGATAGTAAACGTGCCGCTCTGGGTCAGCGCAGCGGAATCCGGCTCGCTGCCGGTGCCGAGGTTTTTTTCATAAACCGTCAGCTCGCCACCCTCGACGCTCAAGCCGTTGATCAGCACCGGATCGTCGTTGTTGTGAATCTGCAGAACCAGATTCGCAGTGCTGGTATCGCCGTCCGAATCGGTGAGGGTGTAGGTGAAAGTCTCGGTGCCATTGCCGCCACCGTGCAGCGCTTTGAAGTCTGCGTCGCTGGTATTCAGCGTGTAGGTGTACGTGCCATTGGCATTCAATACGAGGGTGCCGAAAGTGCCGGTAAAGGTACCGGCAGTGACCGGGCCGGTGGGCACGCGGTCAGCGCCTTGCACGTCGTTGGTCAGGACGTTGCCGGTCAAGGTCAACTGGGTTTCCGAGGCGGTGTTGGCGTTGCTGTCATTCGCCGCTTTGGGCACGTCATCAATGATGTTGACGTCGAGCGAGCCGGTGGCGCTGTCGCCATTGCTGTCGCTTGCGGCCACGGTGAAATGTTCACTGAGGCTGTTGGCGCCGTCACCGGCCGGATGGGCATCGTTGCCGTTGAGGGTGTAACTGTAGCTGACCACGCCGGTGCTGGCGTTATACCCGGTGATGGTCAGGGTGTTGCCCAGTTGCGTGGTGATCGACTGCGGGAAACCGGCCGCCACACCACCGCTGATCACGTTGATACCGCCGATGTTCAGGCTGCTCAGACCGTCCGGCGCCGACACCGTAAAGCTGCCGCTCTGGGTCAGCGCGCCGGGGTTGGCCGAGGAGCCGGCAGGCAGGTTGGCTTCGTTGAGGGTCAGCTCACCGCCAGGCACGGCGAGGCCACTGAGGGTCACCAGGTTGTTGACCGGTGGCGGCACGATCGGCGTGTTGTCGCCATTGTCGATGACTGCGTTATGCCGCTCTTCGGGAAACTCGGGAATACCGTTGAACCCGGCGGTCGGGAAGCCGATCACCGGATCCACGCGCCCACCGACTTCCGTCAGCAGCACAAAACTGTGGCCGCCACCCAACTCACCTGGCGCGCCGCCCGGTGCATTCGGGCCGGCGGCGGTGGCCTCTGCCGCTTTGGTCGGGTCTTCGCCGGCGGCGATGGCTTTCTGAATCTGCTCGACATCGGTCAGTTGCGCTTCGCTCGGCGTCAGCGCTTCAGGGGAATCAATGTGCACCGCCTGATTGGCCAGCAGCTGCCCGGACATGGTCATGCTGCTGTCGCGGCCCAGGGTCAACTCGTGGCCATTTTGCAGATGAATGGCGACGGCACCTTCTGCGCCGGTGATCACTTGATCGCCGGCAAACAAGCGGTCGCCCTCGATCAGGGCGCGGCGCGTGCCGTCGGTGCCCTGCGCAAAAACCTGACCAATGACTTTAGTGACTGTCCCGATGAGCGTTGCCATGTGAATTCCTCCGCTGCCGACCACCGTCGGCACTGGTTCGCGAAGCAGCCCATGGCTCAATCGGGTTGTCGGGGCGACGCTCGCACCTCGACAGTTCGTTTCGCAGGTTGCGCAAACGAGGAAACTTCAGTGCTTTCAAGCACTTCAGAATCCTGATCAATGCAGCGAACCCACTAACGCTACGTAACGGTGGTGAATCACCCGAGTGACAAAAATCTGTCGCTCATCTGCCGCTACGCGTCCCTCCCCTTCAGCAGTACTTCGCCGTATGTCGCAAAGTGAATGGAACTTTCCTCAAGCCTTTTTGTGCTCCCTAAAGCGCATGAAACAAAGGCTTTCGATCTGAACAATGTGCTGGTTTTCGCCAAGCGCATAAGTTTTTTTCGGCATAAGCCTTATGAAAATTTTTTCTTAGCTACGCTTCAGGATGTTCTTAGCTCTGTTGTTACAAGAGTGAAACGCTTACACCTCAAATTATCGTCAAATATTTGGCGACAGTAACGCACCATCAGGACCAGGGAGATGCACCCCATGCGCGTTTTAACCCCCCTCTGCAGCGCGGTTTTGCTGGCCATGGCTTGCACTTCCCAAGCCCAGGCCATGAATCTGACCGAAGCGATTCAAAGCACCATCGCCACCCACCCGGATCTCGCCTCGCGCGTGGACGCCAAACTGTCCGCCGATGAACAGGTGAAAGTGGCCAAGGGTGGCTTCTATCCGTCCGTCGATTTGAATGCCGCCTACGGGCGCGGCTACAGCGACAACACCAATACCCGGGCTTTCGGTAATCACCACACCGAAATCCTCAATTACACCCAGTCGGAACTGCGCCTGCGGCAGATGATCTTCGACGGCTTCAACACCGCCAACGAGGTCGAGCGCACCAAGGGCGTTTCCAACTCGCGCGCCTATTACGCGCAAGGCACCGCTCAGGATCTGGCGTTGCGTACCATCGAGGTCTACCTCGAAGTGCTCAAGCGCCGTGAACTGGTGACCCTGGCCCGGAACAACCTGCAAGCGCACTTGCGCGTCAACGATCAGATCGGCCTGCGCACCCAGCGCGGCATCGGCAGCACCGCCGACTCCGATCAGTCGGTCGCCCGTAAGGCGCTGGCGCAGAACAACCTCGACACCGCCGAAGTCGATCTGGCCGACGCCGAATCGAACTTCTACGCTGTGGTCGGGCGCATGCCCGATGAACTGGAAGCGCCACCGTCGACCCGCGGCGAGGTTCCTGCCAGCCTGCCGGAAGCCCAGCAGAGCATGGTCGAGAACAACCCGTACCTGAAATCCGCGCAGGCGGACGTGCAGTCGGCCGAGAGCCAGTATGAAGTTGCCAAGTCGCCGTTCTACCCACGTTTCGATGCCGAGGCCGCAGTGGGTGCGAACAACAACGTGCAAGGTGATGAAGGCCACGACAACGAATGGCGCGTCGGCGTGATCATGAATTACAACCTGTTCCGTGGCGGCAGCGACAAGGCTCGTCTGGCCTCCGATGCGCACCAGATCAATCAGGCGATGGACATCCGCAACAACGCCTTGCGTCAGTTGAACGAGAACATTCACCTGGCCTGGAACGCCATGGTCAACGCGAACAAACAGACCCCGACCGCCCGCGAATACGCCGAGACCACCAAGCGTGTGCGCGCGGCGTATCAGGATCAGTTCGGCCTCGGCCAACGCACCCTGCTCGACTTGCTCGACAGTGAAAACGAGCTCTACAACGCCAACCGTCGCTACACCGAAATTCGCTACACCGAGGAATATTCGATGTACCGCGTGCTGGCGAACATGGGCCAGTTGCTGAGCAAGCAACGGGTGGTGCTGCCGGCGGATGCCATTGCGGCGACCGAAGTCAAAAACGAAGCACGCCTGCCTGAGCTGAAGTAAGTCCCACGACCCTTTGTGGCGAGGGAGCTTGCTCCCGCTGGGTTGCGCAGTGACCCCAAAGATTTGAGCAGCAATGAGTTCCATGGGGCTGCTGCGCAGCCATCGGGGATAAATCCCCTCGCCACAGGTTGGACCAGTCATTACAGGGGCGATCAATATGACCAGCATGGCCGAAGGCGGACACTCCGGGATTGATCCGCGGCTGAGCTTCGATGACCCGTTACTCGACGGTCTGCTGATCCTCTGCAAACTCCACGGCGCGACGGTCAGTCGTGCCAGCCTGAGTGCCGGGCTGCCCCTGAACAAGCAACGTCTGAGCCTGGATCTGCTGCCCCGTGCAGCGGCGCGGGCCGGTTTGCAGGCGCGCTTGTTGCGCCGCGAACTGAAGGATATTTCCGCGCTGAATCTGCCGATTCTGTTGCTGCTCAAGGATGGGCGCACCGCCGTCCTGCGGCGTTTCGCCGACGACGGCAAGGCGCTGATCCTGCCCAGCGAAGCCGATGGCGGCGAGCAATGGGTCGAGCGCGAAGAACTCGCCGAACACTACAGCGGCCAGGCCTTGTTCGCCCGGCCGCGCCACGAACTTGAAGACTTGCGTTCACCGCTGGTGCCGCGAGTGCATGCCTGGTTTCGCGACACTCTCAAGCTGTCGAAATGGCTGTACAGCGATGCGATCCTCGCCAGCTTTCTGATCAACCTTTTAGGCCTGATGGTGCCGCTGTTCGTCATGCAGACCTACGACCGCGTGGTGCCGAATCAGGCCACGTCGACCCTGTGGGTGTTGGCGATCGGCCTGCTGATCGGCACCGGTTTCGAACTGGTGCTGCGGGTGGTGCGCGCGCACCTGCTGGACACCGCCGGGAAGAAAACCGATGTGATCCTTTCCGCGACTTTATTTGAACGGATCACCGGCATGGCGATGAAGGCGCGGCCGGCAACCATCGGCGGTTTCGCCCAGAGCATTCATGACTTTCAGGGCCTGCGCGAATTCCTCACCGCCGTGACCCTGACCAGCCTGATCGACCTGCCCTTCGTGGTGTTGATGCTGGTGGTGATCGGTCTGCTCGGTGGCTGGCTGGTGGTGATTCCGCTGCTGGCGTTTCCAATCACGATCATATTTGCTCTGGCGATTCAGGTGCGCCTGCGTGACACCGTGCAGAAAAGCCTGAGCCTGGGTGCCGAACGGCAGGCGCTGCTGATCGAAACCCTCGGCGGCCTGGAAACCCTCAAGGCCTGCAGCGCCGAAAGCGAGCGCCAGCACAAATGGGAAAGTACCCACGGCGCCCTCACCCGCCTCGACAGCCACGCGCGCAACCTCTCGGCGCTGGCGACCAACGGCACGCTGTTCATCCAGCAGTTCTCGGGGATGGCGACGATTGTCGCCGGGGTCTACAGCATCATCGCCGGCAACCTCAGCGTCGGTGCGCTGGTGGCCAGCTACATGCTCGGCAGCCGGGTACTCGCGCCGCTGGGGCAGATCGCCGGGCTGATCACCCGCTACCAGCAAGCGCAACTGACCATGAAAAGCACCGACGCGCTGATGGGCCTGCCACAGGAGCGCGACGGCAAGCAGCGGCCACTGGAACGCACGCAGCTGCAAGGTGCGCTGGACGTCAGCGGCGTGACCTTTCACTACAACGGCCAGAACGCACCGGCGCTGAGCAACGTCAGCTTCAGCATGAAACCCGGCGAGCGGATCGGCATCATCGGCCGTAGCGGCTCGGGCAAGAGCACCCTGGCGCGACTGGTGATGGGCTTCTATGAACCCGAGGAAGGCCAGTTGCTGCTCGACGGTCTCGACCTGCGGCAACTGGATGTCGCCGACCTGCGCCAGCAGATCGGTTATGTCGCGCACGACCTGCCGCTGCTGGCCGGCAGCCTGCGCGACAACCTGACCCTCGGCGCCCGCTACATCAGCGATTCACGCATGCTCGAAGTTGCCGAGCTGACCGGCGTCACTGAACTGGCCCGCCAGCATCCGCAAGGGTTCGACCGGCCAGTGGGCGAACGCGGGCAACTGCTTTCCGGTGGTCAACGCCAGGCCGTATTGCTGGCCCGGGCGTTGCTGCTCGACCCGCCGATCATGCTGCTCGACGAACCCACCAGCGCCATGGACAACAGCAGCGAAGACCTGCTGCGCCAGAAGCTCCACGGTTGGGTGCAAGGCAAGACCCTGCTGCTGGTCACCCACCGCACCTCGATGCTGAGTCTGGTGGACCGGTTGCTGGTACTGGACAACGGCCGGGTTGTCGCCGACGGCCCGAAAGAAGCGGTCATCGATGCACTGCGCAAGGGCCGCGTCGGCTCGGCGGCGGTTTAGTCGATGCAACACAAACCTGTGGTCACCTGCTGTCTGTGGCGAGGGAGCTTGCTCCCGCTGGGTTGCGAAGCAGCCCCAAAGATCTTGTGGGCGCTGCGCACCCAAGCGGGAGCAAGCTCCCTCGCCACAAGGAATGTTTTGACCTGTTTCTCTTGAGTGAGGGGTATCGCCGCATGTCAGCTTCATCTTCGAAAGAGCGCGGCTACTTCGACAGTTTCGGCAAAAGCGCCGAAGCCGAGTTCATGCCGGAAACCGCCGGCGCTTCGTTGCAGGATTCGCCGCGCTGGTCGCGGATCACCGTGTGGCTGGCGGCAGCGCTGTTGATCAGTGCGCTGGTCTGGGCCAAGTTCGCCGTGCTGGAAGAAGTGACCATGGGCGAAGGCAAGGCGATTCCGTCAAGCAAGGTCCAGGTGATCCAGAACCTGGAGGGCGGGATCGTCACCGAGATTTTTGTTCGTGAAGGACAAATGGTGAACAAGGGTGACAAGCTGCTGCGCCTGGATGACACACGCTTCCTCTCGAACAAGGGTGAGAGCGAGGCCGATCGTTACGCCCTGACCGCGCAAGTCGAACGCCTTTCCGCCGAAGCCGAGGGCCGTCCGTTCAAACTGTCTGACGAGGTGATCGCCAAGGCGCCACAGGTCGCCGAAGACGAGCGCGCGCTGTACGACCAGCGCCAACGGCGTCTGGCCAGCGAACAACGCACCCTCACCGAACAGCTGCGGCAGAAGACTCAGGAGCTGGCGGAGTTCCGCTCCAAGCAAGGCCAGTACAGTTCCAGCCTGGCGCTGCTGCAGCAAGAGATGAACATGTCGGCGCCACTGGTCGGCACGGGTGCGGTGTCACCGGTGGAGATCCTGCGACTCAAGCGCAGCGCGGTGGAAATTCGCGGTTCACTGAACGCAACGACTCTGGCCATCCCAAGGGCGGAATCGGCAATCAACGAGATCAAGAGCAAGATCGACGAATCGGAACAGACCTTCCGCTCCGACGCGGCCAAGGACCTCAATCAGAAACGCACCGACCTGTCGAAAATCACCGCGTCGAGCATCGCCATCGACGACCGCGTCAGCCGTACCACCGTGACTTCGCCGGTGCACGGAGTGATCAAGCAACTCAAGGTCAACACCATCGGCGGCGTGGTGCAGCCGGGCAGCGACATGGTGGAAATCGTGCCGCTGGAAGACAACCTGCTGATCGAAGCCAAGGTCCGTCCGCAAGACGTCGCGTTCCTCCATCCGGGCCAGAAAGCCATGGTCAAGTTCAGTGCCTATGACTACACGATCTACGGCGGGCTGAGCGCAAAACTGGAACTGATCGGCGCCGACACCATCACCGATGACAAGGGCAACAGCTTCTACCTGATTCAGGTACGCACCGATAAAAACCATTTGGGCGGCGATGTGAAACCGCTGCTGATCATCCCGGGGATGGTGGCGACGGTGGACATTATTACCGGGGAGAAAAGTGTGCTGGATTATCTGCTTAAACCAGTGCTCAAAGCCCGGACCGAGGCGATGCGCGAGCGGTAGGTATTGTTGAGATTTGCGGTGATTGATCCGGCGCCTTCGCGAGCAAGCCCGCTCCCACATTTGGAATGCATTCCCCTGTGGGAGCGGGCTTGCTCGCGAAGAGGCCAGCTTAGACGACGACTATCTGTCGCCATGATTACGCTGAAAAACCTCCTCCCCCATCGCCGCAATCTGCCCCTCGATCAGCGCCTCGAACGGCTTGAGCAACGGCGCAAACGTCGTCGGCGCTTCCAGAGTTTCCAGCGCATGCACAATCGCCTCAATGGTCGACAACGCCCCCGGCCCTGGTGGCTTGCGCAACCGGTAGCGCGACACCCCGTCCTGCGCCAGCGTCACCCGCGGCAACGCCGCCAACAACGGATTGAGATGAAGCATTTTGCGCGCCTTGCGCCAGGTGCCATCCGGCACCACCAGCAACAACGGTTCAGCGGATTCGCGGTAAGCCTGCATCGGCTGCGCATCGTCAGCGGGAAACAACAACCGCGCCTGATACCCCCGCCGATTGAGCAGCGTCGGCAGATCCTCGAACACTTCACCGACAATCAACTCGGCATTGGTCAAACCCAGAGCTGCCAGTCGCGCGGTGTTAAGCGCGTGATTGACCTCGCTCGGATGCTGCAACAGCAACACCCGGGTGCGGCTATCGAGGCTCGGGATCAGCGGGCACAGGCAATGGGTGTGTGGGCGCAGGCAGCGCGGGCATTGGGGTCTGGACATGGTTCTTATGCCTGATTGAGCTGTGCTTTGAGCAAATCACGGAAGGTCTGGATCAGCGGCTCGCGGCTGCGGCCACGGCGCATGATCATCGAGAATGGCGCCTGATAACCGAAGGTCGCCGGCAGCAACACGCGCAGGTCGCCCTTGTCGGCCCAGGCCTGGGCGTAGTGTTCTGGCAAGTAACCGATGTAGGCGCCGGAGAGCACCAGAATCAGTTGCGCCTCCATACTTTCCACAGTCGCCGCGCTGTGTTTGAAACCGTGCCGTGCCAGCTCGGCCTGGCTCCAGTAACCACGGCCGACCATGCGTTGCTGGGTGATGACCTGCTCGGGGATCCGCCGCTCGTTGAACAGCGGATGCCGGCTGCTGCAATACAGCCAGTGCTGCTCGCGGTACAGCGGCATGTACACCAGACCGCTCATGCGCGTGGAGAACGCGCCGATGGCCAAGTCGAGGCGGTTGTCCTGCACGCCGAGTTGCAGTTCGTAGGGGCTCATCACCGACAGATGCAAATGCACCGCCGGGTGTTCCTGACTGTAGGCGCCAATGGCCTCGGCGAACGGCAAGGCCTTGTCGCTGACGGTGGAGTCGATCACCCCGAGGTTGAGCGTGCCGCGCAGTTCGCCCTTGAGCGCCGCGGCGTATTGCTCGAAACCTTCGAGTTCGGCGAGCAGGCGCAGGGTTTCCTGATGGAACAGCTCGCCCTTGCTGGTCAGGCTGAACCCACCGCGCCCGCGATGGCACAGCACCAGACCGAGCGCCGCTTCGAGCTGGCTCATGTAAGTGCTGATCGCCGAGGTCGACAGGTTGAGTTCCTGCTGCGCATTGGCAAAGCCCTGATGCCGGACCACGCTGACGAAGATGCGCAATAGTTTCAGGTCGGGTAAAGCGTTGGCCATGTCTACTCCATCACAACAAGCATTCGGTGCGTCCGAAGAAACACAGTTCCTGTGGGAGCGGGCTTGCTCGCGAAGGCGTCGTATCAGTTGGCATCCATGTTGCTGACACACCGCATTCGCGAGCAAGCCCGCTCCCACACAGGCGTCATGTTCACCCCGGCGAACAACGACGAGTCTATCTCCAGCCTCCGCATTAGTTTAGAAAAATCTGAACTAAGTTTTTGCCCGTAGCGATTCTTCCCCGCCACTACATTTCGCAGAATCGGCCCCACAGCGGCGTCCGAACCTGTGCTCAACGGTGCGCCGACATAAATAAAACAAAGACGATGAGGCCCTACCCGTGGACAAGATTCTTCACCAACCACTGGGCGGCAACGAAATGCCGCGCTTCGGCGGCATCGCCACCATGCTCCGACTCCCCCATGTACCGACCGCTGCCGGCCTGGACGCTGCCTTCGTTGGCGTGCCACTGGACATCGGTACTTCGTTGCGCCCCGGCACCCGCTTCGGGCCGCGCGACATCCGCACCGAATCGGTGATGATCCGCCCGTACAACATGGCCACCGGCGCCGCGCCGTTCGACTCGCTGTCGGTTGCCGACATCGGTGACGTGGCGATCAACACCTTCAACCTGCTCGACGCCGTGCGCATCATCGAAGAAGCCTACGACAACATCCTCGAGCACAACGTGATCCCGATGACCCTGGGTGGCGACCACACCATCACCCTGCCGATCCTGCGGGCGATTCACAAGAAGCACGGCAAGGTCGGTCTGGTGCACATCGATGCCCACGCTGACGTCAACGATCACATGTTTGGCGAGAAAATCGCCCACGGCACGACCTTCCGTCGTGCCGTCGAAGAGGGTCTTCTGGACTGCGACCGCGTGGTGCAGATTGGTCTGCGCGCGCAGGGTTACACCGCTGACGACTTCAACTGGAGCCGCGATCAGGGCTTCCGCGTCGTACAAGCCGAAGAGTGCTGGCACAAGTCACTGGCGCCGCTGATGGCCGAAGTGCGCGAGAAAGTCGGTGGCGGCCCGGTGTACCTGAGCTTCGACATCGACGGCATCGATCCGGCCTGGGCGCCAGGCACCGGCACCCCGGAAATCGGTGGTCTGACGACCATTCAGGCGATTGAAATCGTACGCGGCTGCCAAGGCCTCGACCTGATCGGCTGCGATCTGGTAGAAGTCTCGCCGGCCTACGACACCACCGGCAACACCTCGCTGCTGGCCGCCAACCTGCTGTACGAAATGCTCTGCGTACTGCCAGGCGTGGTCCACCGCTGAGGGTTCGGCCATGAACGAACGTGATCAGGTGTTGAAAGCGGCTGCCGATCTGGTGTCCGCCTTCGCTCGTAACGATCGCGAGGCTTATTTCGGCGCGTTCAGCGCCGATGCAAGTTTCGTGTTTTACACCCTCGAACAGCCGCTGCTGTCGCGCGATGCCTATCAGGCCTTGTGGGACAGCTGGCGCGCCGAGGATGGCTTTGAAGTGCTGTCGTGCACTTCGAGCAACGCCTTCGTCAGCCTGCAAGGTAACGTGGCGGTGTTTATCCATGACGTGGCCACCGAGCTGCGCATGCAAGGGGAGCAACATTTCAGCCAGGAGCGCGAGACGATTGTTTTCAAGAAACAAGCGTCGAGCCTAGAACAACAAGGCCATTGGCTGGCCTGCCACGAACATTTGTCCGCAATGCCGGAAGGGCTGCCATCCCCTTAGCCAAACAGGTGACGCCTCACACACGATGAGGCGCGCCTTTATGATCGGAGCAGATCATGAATAACAACAACAACGACCAAAGCCTTACGCAAATTGAAACCCACGGGGTCGAACAGATCCCGGATCACGAACGCACCGCAGGCCCGACGGAATTGTTCCGGATGATCTTCGGTGGTTCCAATACCTTTGCCACCGCCGTGCTCGGCAGTTTCCCGGTGCTGTTCGGTCTGTCGTTTCAGGCCGGTGTCTGGGCGATTGTGTCGGGCGTACTGCTCGGCTCGCTGATCCTTGCGCCCATGGGCCTGTTCGGCCCGATCAATGGCACCAACAACGCCGTGTCGTCAGGTGCGCACTTCGGCGTGCACGGGCGGATCGTCGGTTCGTTCCTGTCGCTGTTGACCGCCATCGCGTTTTTCTCGCTCTCGGTGTGGAGTTCGGGGGATGCGTTGATCGGTGGGGCGAAACGCCTGATCGGTCTGCCGGAAACCGACTTGACCCTGGGCCTGGCCTACGGCTTGTTCGCGATTCTGGTGCTGACCGTGTGCATCTACGGCTTCCGCTTTCTGCTGTGGGTGAACAAGATCGCGGTATGGAGCGCCAGCCTGTTGTTCCTGCTGGGCATCTTCGCCTTCGCCGGTCCTTTCGACGTCAACTACGCCGGTACGGTGAGCCTCGGTCAGCCGGGCTTCTGGGCCGCGTTCATCGGCGCCGCGCTGGTAGCCATGAGCAACCCGATTTCCTTCGGTGCGTTCCTCGGCGACTGGTCGCGCTACATCCCGCGTGACACCTCCAAGCAGCGGATCATGGCCGCTGTGGTGCTGTCGCAGATCGCCACGTTCATCCCGTTCCTGTTCGGCCTGAGCACCGCGACCATCGTCGCGATCAAGGCGCCGGACTACATCGCGGCGAACAACTATGTGGGCGGCCTGCTGGCGGTATCGCCGAGCTGGTTCTTCCTGCCGGTGTGCCTGATTGCGGTGATCGGCGGCATGTCCACCGGCACCACCTCGCTGTATGGCACCGGGCTGGACATGTCCAGCGTATTCCCACGGGTGCTGTCGCGGGTCAAGGCGACGTTGCTGATCGGCCTGCTGTCGATTGCCTTCATCTTCATCGGGCGCTTCGCGGCGAACCTGGTGCAAAGCGTGTCGACCTTCGCCGTGCTGATCATCACCTGCACCACCCCTTGGATGGTGATCATGATCATCGGCCTGCTGGTGCGTCGCGGCTTCTACTGCCCGGACGACCTGCAAGTGTTCACTCGCGGTGAGCAAGGCGGACGCTACTGGTTCAATCACGGCTGGAACTGGCGTGGTCTAGGCGCATGGATCCCGAGCGCGGCGGTCGGCCTGTGCTTCGTCAACCTGCCGGGGCAGTTCGTCGGTCCGCTGGGTGAGCTGGCCGGCGGCATCGACATCAGCCTGCCGGTGACTCTGGGCCTGGCCTCGGTGGTGTACCTGACGCTGCTGAGCCTGTTCCCGGAACCGCGGGAGGTGTTCGGGCCCACGGATGCACGCCGCAAAGCCGCAGAAACACCTGAACTGCGCCAGGCCGTCTGACGCAAATCCCCTGTGGGAGCGGGCTTGCTCGCGAAGACGGCGGCACATCCAACATAGATGTGACTGACCCAAAGCATTCGCGAGCAAGCCCGCTCCCACAAGGGCAAATCGAATTCAGCCTCACATAAAAAAGACAATCGGAGACACGCCATCATGGCTTTGGATTTATTCGTCGTCCTCATCTACGCCGCCGGCATGCTGTTGCTCGGCTACTACGGCATGCGCAAGGCCAAGACCAACGAGGACTTTCTGGTCGCCGGGCGTAACCTGGGCCCAAGCCTGTATATGGGCACCATGGCCGCGACCGTACTGGGTGGCGCGTCCACCGTCGGCACCGTGCGCCTGGGTTACGTGCATGGCATCTCCGGTTTCTGGCTGTGTGCGGCGCTGGGTTGCGGCATCGTCGCGCTGAATCTGTTCCTCGCCAAACCGCTGCTGAAACTGAAGATCTACACCGTTACCCAGGTGCTTGAAAAACGCTATAACCCGATGGCCCGCTCGGCGAGCGCGGCGATCATGCTGGCGTACGCGCTGATGATCGGCGTGACCTCGATCCTGGCGATCGGCACCGTGCTGCAAGTGCTGTTCGGCCTGCCGTTCTGGATCTCGGTATTGCTCGGCGGTGGCGTGGTGGTGATCTACTCGGCGATCGGCGGCATGTGGTCGCTGACCCTGACCGACATCGTCCAGTTCATCATCAAGACCGTAGGTCTGATGTTCATCCTGTTGCCGATCTGCCTGTACCGCGTCGGCGGCTGGGACGAACTGGTGCTGAAACTGCCGGCAGCGGCGTTCAACTTCACCACCATCGGCTGGGACACGATCATCACCTACTTCATGATCTACTTCTTCGGCATCCTGATCGGTCAGGACATCTGGCAACGGGTGTTCACCGTCAAGACCGCCAAAGTCGCCCAGTACGCCGGCAGCATCGCCGGTATCTACTGCATCCTCTACGGTCTGGCCTGCGCGCTGATCGGCATGGCCGCTCACGTGCTGATCCCGGATCTGGACAACGTCAACAACGCCTTCGCCGCCATCGTCAAACTGTCGCTGCCGGACGGCATCCGTGGCCTGGTGATCGCTGCGGCTCTGGCGGCGATGATGTCCACCGCCAGCGCCGGCCTCCTGGCTGCTGCCACCACGCTGACTGAAGACCTGCTGCCGAAACTGCGCGGCGGCAAACAGTCGAGCCTGGCAATCAACCGCCTGTTCACCTTGCTGACTGGTGTTGCGGTACTGGGCATCGCGCTGGTGGTGAATGACGTGATCAGCGCCCTGACCCTGGCCTACAACCTGCTGGTGGGCGGCATGCTGATTCCGCTGATCGGTGCGATCTTCTGGAAACGCGCGACCACCGCCGGCGCCATCGCCAGCATGGGCCTGGGTTTCGCCACCGCACTGCTGTTCATGTTCAAGGACGGTCTGGATGCGAACACGCCGATCTACTACAGCCTGGCTGTGGGTCTGATCAGCTTTGTGGTGGTCAGCCTGGTCTCCCCTCGCCCGGCGACGGTGGCGAGTGCGATCTAAGCTTTGATGTAACGACTTGATGCTTTCTTCGACGGGTGTGGCGTCGGTTGCCACACCCGTTTTTTTACGTCTGGAGAAAATGGCTCATGAAGATCGTTTCGCGCGATCAGTGGTTCGAAGTTCAGCACTTGAGCGATGGCATTCGGCTGATCCATGAGCCGTATATCCGCCCGTTCTACCGCTGCAATTTGTGGCACGTGCAGGGGCGCGACAAAGACTTGTTGCTCGACAGCGGCTCGGGGCTGGTCAGCCTGCGCGAGCAGTTACCGTGGATTACCGAGCGGCCATTGGTGGCGGTGGCCAGTCATTGCCACTTCGACCACATTGCCGGGCATCACGAATTCGCCGAACGCCTGGTGCATCGCGCCGAGGCCGACATCCTCGCCGCGCCGGACGGCGAGAATGACCTGAGCCGGGCCTTCGTCGGCGACGACATGTTCGAGGCGCACCCGGACTGCCCGCTGTGCTACGCCGAATACCGGGTCAAGGCAGCGCCGGCCACCGGGTTTGTCGAGGATGGCGACGTGCTGGATCTGGGCAATCGCACCTTGCAGGTGCTGCACACGCCGGGGCATTCGCCGGGCGGGATCAGCCTGTATGAAGCGGCGACCGAAACGTTGTTCAGCGGCGACATCATCTACGACGGGCCGCTGATCGAAGACGCCTACCACTCCAATCTGCAGGATTACGCGGCCAGTCTGCGGCGTTTGCAGGCGCTGCCGATCCGCACCGTGCATGGCGGGCATTTCGGCAGTTTTTCCGGCGGGCATTTACGTTCGATGATTGACGAATGGCTGCGCGGGCACGCTTGAGGCCTGCTGTAATCAGTCGAAACAACCACGAATACCTCTGCCATGAGAAGAGCTGCCGTGCGTGCTGCGGTGCACCGATATATTCAGCGCCTGCTGGACTCCCGCGAATTCAACGACGACACCAGCCTGGTGCAATTAGGGCTGGAGAAGGCGGATATCGAGGATCTGATCTTTCATCTGGAAGATGAGTTCGGACTGACGGCGTTTACTGCCGAAGAGGATCACATGCTCAAGACCGCGAGGACTACGAAGGACCTGAGTCGATTTCTGCTAGAGATTGGAAGGCATTGAGAGGGTTTGCCAAATACAACCATCAGGGTGATCTGAAACCCTGTGGCGAGGGAGCTTGCTCCCGCTGGGCTGCGAAGCAGCCCCAAAACCATTCAGCCCGGTTATGTCAGACGGACCTTGTTCAGTGACCTTACGACTGCTGCGCAGCCGAGCGGGAGCAAGCTCCCTCGCCACAACAAGCGTCACTCACATGGAGCCGTACTTACCGCCGGCGAGGCTGACGCCGGCGCTGTTCGTCATCGGTGCGGATCGGTACGGGTTGCAGAGGCGGTTCGATCAAGCCGAGGGCAACACCCAAATCGTGCAGCCAGTTCTGAATTTTCTCTTTCATCGTCATGCCCCCTTCAGGGTAGTGCTGAGCGGCCGGAATTCTGAGGCCGCTTCGCACTGATAATAGTCCGAAGTCCTACGCAATGCTCGGCCAAATCCGCAATGATCTGTTACTGAATTGAACAGAATTATCATCGGTTGGTTCATGCCGTCTGCCGGGTTTCTTTCGCAGCCACGGGATAGAGCGCTTGCTGCTGTTCAATCCAGGCATTGAGGTTGGCCCCGACCATGCCCTTGCGCCACATGAGCCATGTTGTCGCACTGGCAAACGGTTCGGCCAACGGGTGCACTGCAACGCTCTCGCGCCCCGGCAGACTGGCGAGCATCGACTCCGACATCAATGCCACACCGCTGCCGGCAATCACGCAGGCGAGCATGCCCTGATACGACTCGATCTCCATCGCCCGTCCCATCGCCGCCTGATAGTGAACGAACCACGCCTCCAGCCGCGCGCGGTAGGCGCAACCATGACGAAAGGTGAACACCGCCCTGCCCTCGACCTCCTTGGCGCTGCGGATCGGCGGATGGTCAGCTTCGCTGATCAGCACCAGACGCTCGTCGTACAGCGGCACGCCGTCGATCCCCGCCAATTGTGGCGGGCCGTCCACCAACGCCGCATCGAGACGCCCGGAGACCAGACCTTCGAGCAACTCGCCGCTAGGCCCGGACTGCACTTGCAGATTCACCGCCGGATATTGCTTGTGATAGCGCGCCAGCAACGCCGGCAAATGGATCGCCGCGGTGCTGTACAGCGTGCCGAGGACAAAATCACCGGCCGGCTGCCCGCCCATCACCGCTGCACTGGCCTGATCGCGCAAGGCAAACAGCTTGCCGGTGTAGTCCAGCAGGACTTTTCCCGCAGGCGATAACTGCAAACGCTGACGCTCACGAACGAAAAGTTCGACGCCCAATTGCTCTTCCAGCTGTTTGAGCCGGGTCGACAGGTTGGACGGCACTCGGTGCAGGCGTTCTGCTGCGCGGGTGATCGAACCTTCCTCGGCGACTGCCTGAAAGATCCGCAACTGGCTGAACTCCACGACCTTTCTCCATAACAGAACAAGTTACTCACTATTATTCAATTTTAAAGAAAGTCAATCGCTTCTAGCCTGACGGTCATTGCTCCTTCAAAGGAATCCCGACCATGTCGCCCCTGATTCGCTTATCCGCCTGTTTCGTCGCCCTGATGATGGCCATGGGCATCGGGCGCTTCGCCCTCACCCCGCAACTGCCGCACCTGCTCAGCGAAGGCCAGGTCGACCTGACGGCCGCCGGTCTGATTGCTGCGGCCAACTACCTCGGTTACCTGCTGGGCGCGGTGGACGCGATGTTCGCCCACCGTCCGCAGCAAGTGCAGCGCCGGTTGCATGGCGGTTTGTGGCTGTGTGTGCTGCTGACCCTGGCATCGTTCTGGGCCAACGGCTTCTGGGCGCATTTGCTGCTGCGCTTTGGCACCGGCGTGGCGAGTGCCTTGGTGCTGGTGATGATCACCGCACTGAGTCAACCACTGGCAGCGGCGGCAGGCCGGCCACGGCTGGGGGCACTGGTATTTGCCGGTCCCGGACTGGGAATTTTTCTGACCGGGTTACTGGCACTGTTCTCACATCTGCTGAACCAGACATCTGCCACCTTGTGGCTGATCTATGCCGCCGTGGCGCTGGTGATATTGCTGGGGATCGTGCGGATCCTGCCGCAACCGGGCCTGCACACGCCGGTCGCCACCCTCAACGTCAATCATTCGAATCGCGGCATCCCGCGACTGGCAGCGGTGTATGCGTTATATGGCGTGGGTTACATCATCCCGGCCACGTTTCTCTCGCAAATGGCCAACGCGCAGTTTCACGGGCAATGGCAGGCCGACCTGTTCTGGCCGTGCTTCGGTCTTGGTGCGGCGATTGGCGTGCTGTTGGTGAGCCTGCGTCGCCATGATCCGAACACCACACGGCACTGGCTGACCGCCACCCTGTGGTTGCAGGCGCTCGGGGTCTTCGCCTGTCTGTTGGGCAGTGGTTATGGCCTGGCGCTGGGGGTGGTGTTGTGCGGCATGCCGTTCCTGGCCTGCATGCAACTGGTGATGCAACGCTCGCGAGAACTGGCGCCGCACACAACTCAGCGCAACGCCGGACTACTGACCGCATGCTTCGCCGTTGGCCAGCTCAGCGGCCCGTTGCTGGCGGCGCTGAGCAGCCATTTCAGCGGTGGTCTGCAACCGGCGCTGATCATTGCCGGCAGCGGTCTGCTGATTGCCGGCGGGCTTGCGCTGCAATCGGTCAGCGCTGGCCGAGGGCTTTGCGCAAACGCCGACGCACCCACTGTTCAGCGCTGACAAAGGTGATGCCGAGCAACACCAGCACCGCGCCGATGACGAAGTTCACGCTCAATTCCTCACCGAGCAGCACCACGCCGAACGTGACGCCGAACAACGGCGTCATGAACGAAAACACCGCAAGGTTAGCCGCCAGATAGCGGCGCAGCAGCCAGAACCAGGTCAGGTAACTGAAGAACGACACCACCAGGCCCTGGAACAGCACGCTGGCCACCGCCACGGTGGTCAGGCTGACGTGGCTGATCTGGCCGCTGAACAGCGCGATCAACAGCAGGCCGACGAAGCCGACGATCAGTTGATAGAACAGAGTCAACGTCACCGGTGCTTCCGACAGACGCGAGGCGCGCACCACCACGGTGGTCGCGCCCCAGCAGGCGCCGGCAATGACCCCGAACGCATCGCCCAACAGCATGCGCCGGTCGAGGTTGCCCCACGACACGCCGCCGGCGAAGGCGATGGCGATACCGACGAACGCGAGCAGAATCCCCAGCCATTGCAAAGGTCGCAGGCGTTCACTCGCCAGCAGGAAATGCACGCCGAGTGCGGTGAAAATCGGCGCGGTGTAGAGGAACACCGACATGTGCGCGGCGGTGGTCAGTTGCAGACCTTCGGCGATGAAGAAGAACTCCAGACCGAACAGCGCACCGGCCAGCAGCCCCCCACGCCAAGTGGTGCCGACCTGATCCCAGCCGCCCTTCCAGCACAGCAGCAAACCCACCAGCAACGCGGAAATCCCCGAACGCCCGGCCGCCTGCATCACCGGCGCGATGTCGGGCGCGGCCCACTTGATCATCACTTGCTGCACGCCCCAGATCAGGCAGAGGCCGATCATCACCTGCAAGGCAAACCCGTCGGCATTGCGCCGCTCGACACTCACCGCAACACCTCGAACACACACAACATGGCAGCCGTCCAATGGTCAAAAATCTGTGTCGGGGATTATCAATCAGTCGGACAGAAAAAGCCGTCTGGAAAAGACATTTTGTGCTTCAGTGGCGTCAGGGGTGAATGGTTGTCGGCTGCGCCGCCATTCGCGAGCAAGCCCGCTCCCACAGGATGATCGCATTCCCCCTGTGGGAGCGGGCTTGCTCGCGAAGGCGTCGCTCCAGACAACAAAGATTACGGGGCTGACTTCAAAATCGCTTTGCCACCAAAAAGCCGACCGTACACGCCACAGCCGTAGCAAACGTCCCCCACGCCCAATCCATCAAACTCACCTGCACCGACCAGCCGCGCAATGTCGCCCAATTGGTCAGGTCATACGTGCCGTACGCCACCAGCCCCAGCAGCGCGCCCATCTTTGCCGCACGTTGCCAGCTCTGTGCCGGCAAGACCACAAACAGCACGCAGCCAAAAACATACAGGCAATAAAAAACCGCTGCCGGAACCAGCAGCGGTTTTTCGAGCATCAGCGAACCGAGCAGCTCGCGGTAGGTTGGCGCCATCAGCACGCCGAGCCAGATACCGTCGAGCAACAGAAACGCCAGCAGAGTGGCGATATAAGCAAGCAACGGCTTTTTCATTTACCCGACCTCAAGTGACCCCATGCAACATGGGCCCCGGAAGGCTCAGGTTAGTTCAATGCGATCGGCATGAATGACGATCTTGCCTTCCTTGTACAGCGAACCGATGGCCTTCTTGAAGTTGCCCTTGCTGACACCGAACAGACTGCTGATCAACGCCGGATCGCTCTTGTCGCTGACGCCCAGCGTGCCATTGTTTTCACGCAACTTGGCGAGGATCTTCGAGCTCAGGCTGCTGGCCGCTTCCTGACCCACCGGTTGCAGGCTGAGGCTGATCTTGCCGTCGGCGCGCACTTCCTTGATGAAGCCCTTCTCGCGCATGCCGGAACGCATGAACTTGAAGATTTCATTCTTGTGGATCAAGCCCCAGTGCTTGTTGTTGATGATCGCCTTGAAGCCCATGTCGGTGGCTTCGGCCACCAGCAGATCAACTTCCTGACCGGCGCTGTAGTTGGCCGGGGTCTTGTCGAGATAGCGATCCAGACGTGCGGTGGCGGTGATGCGGCGCGTGTGTTTATCGAGGTAGACGTGCACCACGCAGTACTCACCAGCG
This sequence comes from Pseudomonas sp. AM14(2022), assembly GCF_036346455.1. Lineage (NCBI taxonomy): Bacteria > Pseudomonadati > Pseudomonadota > Gammaproteobacteria > Pseudomonadales > Pseudomonadaceae > Pseudomonas > Pseudomonas sp. AM14(2022). The sequence goes on along the minus strand of NZ_JAOTNY010000003.1, from coordinate 534,347 downwards.
GTCATCTGCCGCTTTTCTTCGGAATACGGCAGCAACAGATCTTTGGGCAGGCCCCAATCGAGGAACACACCGATGCTGTTGATCTCAACAACTTTCAGGCTGGCAAATTCGCCGACCTGAACTTTTGGTTTTTCAGTGGTAGCGATAAGTTTGTCATCGCTGTCCAGATAAATAAAAACGTTGAGCCAGTCTTCATCTTCGCTGGGAATATCTTTAGGGATATAACGGTTGGGCAAAAGAATTTCGCCGTCGGCACCGCCGTCCAGATATAAACCGAAGTTAGTGTGTTTAACCACTTGCAAACTGTTGTAACGCCCGACTAAAGCCATTTTCCAAAACCCTCATTGCGTGGGCGGCATTCTACCCGGTTTTGCCGGTCTCGTTCGCTGGGCAAGCAGCCTGCCGTAGAAAATCTGCGGAAGCCTTGATTTTCCTTGGTTTGCGCAGGCGGCTTGCCATTCGTCAGGCCAGCGCGAAGCCTGCTGTGCCGCTTCACGGCGGACATTTGCGCCAATGAAGAATAAATGTTGTTATTTAAAACAGTGGCTTAGGGGGATATTTCGGATAATTAATCGAGAATAATCCACCCACGCGCTCAGTTATTCCCGGGGATATTTATCAAGCAATTGTCAAGTTATTCCTGTACGATGCCTGGCCGAGTTACTTTTCTACAGGTTAATGGCCGCCATGCGTGTAAAAGCATCCACCAGCAAAGCAAAGCCAGCTCCAGCCGTTGAAACCAGCGAATCGATCAACGATCAGATCGCAGCGTTCCTCAAGTCCGGCGGCGAAATCCAGCAAATTGCCAAAGGCGTCAGCGGCCAGACGTTCGGTCCGTCCAAGCAGATCAGCCTGGGCAAGAAGTAACACCCGGTAATACACCCGTCCTGAGACGCTTTGAGCTTCGAAGCGTCTGGACTGGCACCCGCGTTACACCCTCCTTCTGTTTAACCAAATCTTTGAAAATCGACGAACGGCCATCATTGCCGAGCATTCGCCGGTATCCTTGCACGCGTCTGGATCAAGCGTTTCAGCAGGCTCAAGCCCTGCCCTCGCTGTTCATGGAGTGACGCATGCTCAAATCTTCCCGTTTATTGCTTGTAGGCCTGCTGGTTTGCTCGTCCGCGCACGCGCAGATTTTCCAGCGCGAGCTTGGCGACTTCGACCTCAAACTCGGCACCACACCCAGCCGCAGCATGGCCCAAGGGCTGGTCAAACCGGCGGCAGTCGGCTCGTTTCACGGCGGCCTCGATCTGAGCCACGACAGCGGTTTGTATGTCGGCCAGTACGCACCGAGCATGGGCCTCACACCGGGCAAGAACCTCGAAATCGACTCCTACATCGGCTTTAAACAACCTTTCGATCAGACCCTCGGCTACGAAGTCGGGATGATCCATTACAGCTATCCCAAAGTAGACACCCTCGACAGCCAGGAGCTGTTCGGCGGCCTGACCCTGCTCGGCAGCCGCTTCGGTGTGGCCGTCAGCAACGACCCGGACAAACAGAACAACACGCTGTTCGCCGACCTCGGCGGCAATCAGCCCTTCGGCATCGGGATCAGCATGAAATACACCACCCACCAACTGAACACGCCAGTGTCGGTGGACGGTGGTTATGTCAGCAGTTTTACCGACTGGTCGGTGAAATTTTCCCGGCCGATCATGGGCGTCGATCTCGATCTGATCTACAGCAATTCCAACCTCAGCGGCAGCGAATGTTCGGCGTACTCGGGGCACAACAGTCAGTGTGACGGGCTGGTGACGCTCAAGGCCGAGCGCGCGTTCTATTGATCGGCTGAACTGCCGGGAGCTTCCTGCGTTCACATGAGAATCAGACGTCAGGCTCTCGCAAGGATTCGCTCATGTCTCGCTGGTTCAAACACCTCGCCACCTTGCTGATCTTCACCCTCGCCCTCGGCGCCTGCAGCCGCGTCGGCCTGGCCTATCGCAATCTCGACGTGATCATTCCATGGACGCTTGGCGACTACCTGGACATGAACGGTGAGCAGAAGGACTGGTTCAACGAACGGCTCAAGGAACACCTGAACTGGCACTGCACCACGCAGCTGCCGGGCTACCTCGACTGGCTGGATCGCTTGCAGGCAATGGTCGAAAGCAATCAGGTGACCGACGCTGCGCTGCAAGCACGAACCGAGGAAGCGAAAAAAGCCATTGCCGAAACTGCACGGCAGATCACACCGTCGGCCATCGAGCTGCTGCAAGGGCTGGACGACAAGCAAGTCGCCGAGATGAACGATGCGTTTGCCAAGGATCTGCGCAAACGGGAAAAGGAATCCGTCAAACCGCCACTGGCGCAGCAGATCGCCGAGCGCGGCGCGCGCATGGACAAACGCCTGACCGATTGGCTTGGCCCGTTGAGCGCCACTCAGGAACAACGGGTGATGGCCTGGTCGACCGCGCTGGGTGATCAGAACACTCAATGGATCGCCAACCGCGCGCACTGGCAGCAGCAGTTCAGTAACGCCGTTGCCCAGCGTAAAAGTGCCGAATTCCCACAACGAATCGAGACACTTCTGGTCAACCGCGAGCGTTTATGGACAGCGGATTACCAGAAGGCCTACGCCAACACCGAAGCACAGGCGCGCTCGCTGGCAGTGGATTTGATGGCCGAAAGTACGCCGCAGCAGCGTCAGCGGTTGCTCAAGAAAATCGAAGGGGTGCGTAAAGATTTCAACGACCTCGAATGCCTCAAGGCCGCACAAAAACCTTAAGGCTATGCAAAAAACAAAGTGGGAGCGGGCTTGCTCGCGAATGCGGTGTATCAGACACGTAAAGGGTGAATGACACGCCGCATTCGCGAGCAAGCCCGCTCCCACAAAGGCTGTCAGGCAATCTGCGCTTTGGAAGCCACCTCATCAAACGTCGCTTCATCCAGCGCATCTTCCTGCTCGTCCAACACCTGCCGCGGATGATCATTGCCGGGAATGCTGCTGTCGATCAGGCTCAGCAGGCTTGATCCGCGTGGCGTCAGAATGAAATTGCTGCCGGTACTGCCCATATGATCCGGGCGCGGTTCGATAAATCCACGATCGAGCAACAAGCCTTCATATTCGCAGGCCACCGTTTTCAGGTGATCCAGATTCTCGATCGGCTCGCCTGCACTGGCTTTCTGCGCCGCATAGTCCTCGGCATATTTTCGCGGCGCGAAACTTTCGCCTGCGCTGTTCTGCACTTCATGCAGCAAGCGTTCAATCAAATCCCAGTTATAAGTCGTCATCCTGATTCAACCTCCGGTGCGCGTGATTTGGGGCGCTGTCATAGGTTGTGACCCGGACGCATCGCAGCCGTTCAGCGGCATTTTCCGCGGCGACCGACCGGCGGTCTGTCGAATTGATCGAGGGTTAAACGACTAGTCTGACAAAGACGGTTTCAACCCCGCAGGAGAAATCATCATGAACGTCGAGAATCATCCAGTGGTATCGCGCGAAGAATGGCTCGCTGCGCGCAAACAACATCTGGCCGAAGAAAAGGCCTTCACCAAGGAACGCGACCGCCTCAGCGCCAAGCGCCGCGCGTTGCCCTGGGTCAAAGTCGACAAGGACTATCAATTTCAAGGCCCAAACGGCGAACTGAAACTGGCCGACCTGTTCGGCAAGCACAGCCAGTTGATCGTTTACCATTTCATGTTCGCCAAGGACTGGGAGGAAGGCTGTCAGGGCTGCTCGTTCCTGTCCGACCACATCGACGGCGCCAATCTGCATCTGGCCCACCACGACATCGCCATGGTCGCGGTCTCCCACGCCCCGTTCGAGCAGTTTCAGGCCTTCAAGCGGCGTATGGGCTGGAAATTCGACTGGGTCTCGTCAGACGGTTCCGATTTCAACTACGACTTTGGTGTTTGCGCCAGAACCGAGGACGCCGAAGCCGGAAAGGCTACCTACAACTACGAAAAGACTGACAGCGCCGAGGAAGAAATGCCGGGGCTGAGTGTGTTTTATCGCAATGAATCCGGGGAGATTTTCCATACCTATTCAACTTATGCCCGTGGGCTGGATATGTTGGTAGGGGCCTACAACTATCTCGACCTCACGCCCAAGGGCCGCAATGAGGACGAGATCATGGAATGGGTACGACACCACGACCGATATGAGAGAGAAACAAAATCCAGTTGCTGTCATGGCAGTTGATAAACCTGTGGGGGCAAGCCTTGCTGGCAGCCACAACTCTGAACTTTTTATGTCATCCAGCTCTCCACCGGTTAACCCGCCCTACCCGGAACGGAGGCCTGCCCCCATGAAAACCCTGCTCAAGCTCACCCTCGCCGCCACCCTAGCCTGCGCCCTGCCGGTCTGGGCCTGCACACCAGAAGAGGCCACCGCCAAACGCGAACAACTGGCCAAGGAAGTGGCCAAGCTCACCGAACAGAATCCGGCCAAGGCCAAGGAAATCAATGCCGAGTTGCAGAAGATGGACTTGGGCACGGCCAGCGCCGATCTGCCGGACAAGTGCCAGTTGATTGATCAGCGCTTGAAGGAACTGGACTCGGCTGAGAAAAAAGCCGACAGCTAAAAGCAAGATCAAAAGATCGCAGCCTGCGGCAGCTCCTACACCAGACCCTGTAGGAGCTGCCGAAGGCTGCGATCTTTTGATCTTAAAAATGCATTTGTGCATTTATTTTCTTGCATAAATGCATATCCGGACTAAGGTTACATCGAGCAAGGAGATCGGCACCGTTCATCGCAGATGAAAACCGTTAACCACCGATCGCTCGGCAATACCGCAACACAATCACAAGCTGGACGCTTGTTTTCATTCATGGAGGACTGAAAAAATGTTAACCACTCAAGCAACATCGTTCACCGGCGAGAGCCTGCCAAGGTGCCTTGTTGGCCACCTGATCGACCCGCAACTGGTCGAGGTTGAAGCCACTGCGCAAACGGCAGCACTGGCCGCTGCCAACCTTAACTTCACGATGCAGAAACAGACTCAGACCAATTGGTGCTGGGCCGCTGTTTCCGCTTCGGTCGGCAATTATTACGGCACTGGAAACTGGACCCAGTGCGGCGTCGCCAGCACCCAACTGGACCGCAATTGCTGCAGCCAGCCGGGGCCGTGCAACGTCTACGGCTATCTGGATTCGGCCCTGCAAACCACCCGCAGCTATAACGGGATGAATCAGGGTTCGCTGCAGATGTCGGCCATTCAGAACCAGATCAACATGGGCCGCCCGGTCGGCTTGCGCTGTGCCTGGTACGGGGGTGGCGCGCACTTTCTGGCGATCTACGGCACCAACGGCAACTACGTGCTGATCGCCGACTCGATCTACGGTTACTCGACCCGCGCGCTGAACTCATTCCCCGGTTCGTACAACGGCGGCGGCAACTGGACTCACACTTATTTCACCGCAAAAAACTAGAAGGGCGACATCATGCAACTGACTTATCCAAAGGCGCCTTCCAACGGCGTACAGACTTTGCGTCCGGTGCTGCAAGCCGCGCTGCAAAACCACGGCTTCGGCATCAACCGCCAGTTCGCCAACGCAACACCGGCCAAAGTCAGCCTCAGCGAAGCCTATCGCGGCTACTCGCTGACACTCGACGACCTGAGCCAAGGCAAGGGTCTGAAAGACGCACGTATCGGCGACTGGCATTACCTGGTGTTTGCCGACGGCGTAAGCATTGCCGATGCGCAACTGGCCGAGATGCGTGGCCATGTCGAGTTCGCTTCGCTGAACCACGGCACCCGGGCCGCCGACACCGTGGGCGCGTTGAAACTGGCGGAACAGGCGCCGCAATTGCAGGGCAAAAGCGTTGAACTGCGGGTGCTGTTTGTCTCGGCACTGCACGTCGTGGCGATCTGGCTGCACGCTGACGGTGAAGATGTACTGATCCCGATCGAGCCGACGCCGAAAGAGCTCGGGAACTTGCGGCTGTACAGCGAAGCTGCGTTGCTCGCGCAGCTCAAACCGGCGGCAGATCGCGCCAAACAGCGCTTTGACGCAGACACCAGCGGACAGTTGGGGAACTGACAAACCCTGCGCATAAAAAAACCCGGACACTGTCCGGGTTTTTTATTGGCCATTTGTGGCGATTTATTCAGCCGCAGGCTCAGCCGGCTTGCGACGCTTGAGCGGGGCCATGCCGTCGCTGCTCACCAGCGAATCCGGCTTTGGACGGTTGGCGCTCTTGCGCTTGGTCGGGGTCTTGGCGGCTGTTTTCTTCTTGTCGCCCTTGGCGTCGGTCTTTTTCTTCTTCACGCCGACGGCTTTGCCCGAGGCCTTGACCTTTTTCGGTCCGCCGTAGGTGCCTTTGACTTCCTTGATGGTGCGGCGCTCGAAGCTCTGCTTCAGGTAGCGCTCGATGCTCGACATCAGGTTCCAGTCACCGTGGCAGATCAGCGAGATCGCCAGACCGTCGTTGCCGGCGCGACCGGTACGACCGATGCGGTGCACGTATTCGTCGCCGCTGCGCGGCATGTCGAAGTTGATCACCAGATCCAGGCCATCAACGTCCAGACCACGGGCCGCGACGTCGGTAGCGACCAGAATCTTCACGCCGCCCTGCTTCAGACGATCGATCGCCAGTTTGCGATCCTTCTGGTCTTTCTCGCCGTGCAGCACGAACGCCTTGTATTCCTGAGCCACGAGGCGGCCGTAGATGCGGTCGGCCATGGCCCGGGTGTTGGTGAAGACGATGGCCTTCTGATAGGTCTCGTTGGCCAGCAGCCAGTTGACGATCTGTTCTTTGTGCTGGTTGTGGTCGGCAGTGATGATCTGCTGACGGGTGGTCGAGTTCAGCTGGCTGACCGCGTTGAGCTGCAGATGCTCAGGGTTGTTCAGCACCTTGGCGATCATCTCGCGCAGGCCGGAACCACCGGTGGTGGCGGAGAACAGCATGGTCTGCTGACGGTTCGGGCATTCGTCGACCAGACGTTGCACGTCTTCAGCGAAACCCATGTCGAGCATGCGGTCGGCTTCGTCGAGCACCAGCACTTCGACTTCTTTGAGGTCGAGGTTGCCGGCGTTGAGTTGCTCGATCATCCGGCCCGGCGTACCGATCAGGATGTCCGGCACCTTGCGCAGCATCGCGGCCTGCACCTTGAAGTCTTCACCGCCGGTGATCAGGCCGGACTTGATGAAGGTGAACTGCGAGAAGCGTTCAACTTCTTTCAGGGTCTGCTGGGCCAGTTCGCGGGTCGGCAGCAGGATCAGGGTCTTGATGCTGACGCGGATCTTCGCCGGGCCGATCAGGCGATTGAGGATCGGCAGGACAAAAGCGGCGGTCTTGCCGCTACCGGTTTGCGCCGTCACCCGCAGGTCACGCCCCTGGAGCGCCAGCGGAATGGCCGCTGCTTGCACAGGCGTTGGCTCGACAAATTTCAGCTCGGCCACGGCTTTGAGCAGGCGTTCGTGCAGGGCGAATTGGGAAAACACGGGTGCTACCTCGAAGATATGCAAAAAAACAGCTGCATAGGTTACCGGTTTCGAGCGCTCAGGCCGAGTTTCTTTATACAAACGGGCGTAATCAGTGGCTTTTTTGTTGCTCGATTTGTCTCCAACGGTAATACACAGCGTCTTAAATGCTCTAATCGCCCATCGCGTCTTACAGAAGAATCGTTGCTCACATGGATTTCAAACAGCTCTGGCTCAACGCCCAAGACCTCTGGGGTGCCCTCGAAAAGCACCCATTCCTGCAATCCGGCCTGGCGCTGATGCTGCTATTGGTGATCGCGCTGGTGCTCGGACGAGTGGCACGCTATCTGATCCTGCATGCCAGCCGCATGCTCGGGCGTCAGCCAGCCCTGCACTGGATCAACGACTTTCGCCACAACAAGGTGTTTCAACGTCTGGCGCAGATGACGCCGTCGCTGGTGATCCAGTTCGGCCTGCACTTGGTGCCGGAACTGAGCAAAACCGCGATGACCTTTCTCGGCAACGTGGCGCTGTCGTTCACCATTCTGTTCCTGCTGCTATCGGTCAGTGCCCTGCTCAATGCGCTGCTGGACATCTACGCCCGCACCGAACACGCCCGCACCCGCTCGATCAAGGGCTATGTGCAACTGGCGAAAATGGTCTTGTACGTGTTTGGTGCGATCATCATCGTCGCCACCCTCATCGACCGTTCGCCGCTGTTGCTGCTCTCCGGTCTGGGTGCGATGTCGGCGGTGATTCTGTTGGTCTACAAGGACACGTTGCTGTCGTTCGTTGCCAGCGTGCAACTGACCAGCAACGACATGCTGCGAGTCGGCGACTGGATCGAGATGCCGCAAGTCGGTGCCGATGGCGACGTGGTCGACATCACCCTGCACACGGTCAAGGTGCAGAACTTCGACAAGACCATCGTTTCGATCCCGACCTGGCGCCTGATGTCCGAGTCGTTCCGCAACTGGCGCGGCATGCAACAGTCCGGCGGGCGACGGATCAAGCGCAGCCTGTTCATCGACGCCAGCGGCGTGCGCTTCATTCGTGACGATGAGGAAGAAAAGCTCTCCCAGGTACACCTGCTGACCGGCTACATGGGCCGCAAGAAAGCCGAACTCAAGGCATGGAACGAGGCGCAGGGCAACGTCGCCGCGATGTCAGCCAACCGCCGGCGCATGACCAACATCGGCACCTTCCGCGCTTATGCGCTGGCGTATTTGAAGAGTCACCCGGAGGTGCAGCCGAACATGACCTGCATGGTGCGCCAGATGCAGACCACGGCGCAGGGCATTCCACTGGAAATCTACTGCTTCACCACCACCACGGTGTGGGCCGATTACGAGCGGATTCAGGGGGATATTTTCGACTATCTGCTGGCGGTGCTGCCGGAGTTTGGCTTGAGCCTGTATCAGCAGCCGAGTGGCGGGGATTTGCGTTCGGGGTTGTTGCCGGCGGTGTTGGGGGCGGCGAGCATTCCCGAGCCGCAGAAACACCTCATGTAACGCCACCGATCAAAACTGTGGGAGCGGGCTTGCTCGCGAAGGCGTCAGGTCAGTCAACATAATCGTTGAATGACGCACCGCTTTCGCGAGCAAGCCCGCTCCCACAGGGGTTATGCGGTGGCTTGAGTTTTGCGGATGCCCAACCGGCTGATCCACACCGCCGCCAGAATCACACTCCCGCCCAGCAACAACCTTCCCAGTTCCTCATGCTGATTCCAGATCAGCAGATTCAGCAGCAAGCCCACTGGCACATGCAGGTTGTTCATCACCGCCAGCGTGCCGCCGTTGACCATGCACGCGCCCTTGTTCCACCAGTACATGCCCAACGCCGTCGAGACCAGACCGAGGAACAGCAACACGCCCCATTGCAACGGCGCTTCGGGCAGGAAGTTGGACTTGCCGAACAGCAGAAACGCCGGCAACACCACTGCCAACGCGCCGAGATAGAAGAAGCCGAAACGCCGGTAATGCGGCAGATCACTCGGGTGTTTTGCCACCAGATGCTTGTACATCACCTGCCCTGCGGCGTAGGTGAAGTTGGCCAGTTGCAGCAGCAAAAAGCCCATGAAGAAATCCGGGTTGATCCGGTCAAAACGAATCACCGCCGCACCGCCCACCGCTACCAACGCGGCCACTAGCGCCCACGGATTGAAGCGGCGGTTCAGCGCATCTTCGATCAGCGTCACGTGCAGCGGCGTGAGGATCGTGAACAGCAACACCTCCGGCACCGTCAGTACACGGAAGCTCAGGTACAGGCAAACGTAGGTGATGCCGAACTGCAACGCGCCGATCAGCAGCATGCCGCGCATGAACGAAGGCTCCACCGAGCGCCAGCGGGTCAACGGAATGAACACCAGCCCGGCCAGCACCACGCGCACCAGCACTGCAAAGTAGCTGTCGACATGCCCGGCGAGGTATTCGCCGATCAGACTGAAGGAAAACGCCTGGATCAGCGTGACAAAAAGTAGATAGCCCATGGTCGCCTCTGTTTCGAATGGCGGCGACGATAGCGGTTTTTGCGCCAGACCGCGAACCTCAGGCAACACTCAACCCTGTGGGAGCGGGCTTGCTCGCGAAAGCATCGTGTCAGTCGACGAATATTTGACTGACACACCGCCTTCGCGAGCAAGCCCGCTCCCACACGGGTTACACGTGGCTCAGATAATCCCGGGCAAAAAAAAGCCCGATCTCGCTAAAGCGTTCAATCGGGCTACAGCACTCAGGAGCAACAAGTGCAAAGGGAGGTTCGATGCGCGTAGAGCCTTGAAGGGGTTGCGCCAGGTCACTTAACCAAGCGGCGATTATCTGGCGATTAACATATCAAGCGACCTGAGACAGTTTGGCGTTGGCCTGATTCAGGCCCTTCTCCTGGAAGTCGCCACCCAGGTTCATGCCTTCGGCGTGAATGAAGGTCACGTCATGGATGCCGATGAAACCCATGACCTGACGCAGGTACGGTTCCTGATGGTCGGCCGGGCCGCCAGCGTAGATCCCGCCGCGAGCGGTCAGCACGTAGGCACGTTTGCCGCTGAGCAGGCCTTGCGGGCCGGTTTCGGTGTACTTGAAGGTCACGCCGGCACGCAGCACGTGGTCGAGCCAGGCCTTGAGGGTGCTCGGGATCGCGAAGTTGTACATCGGCGCAGCCATCACCAGTACGTCGGCGGCGAGCAGCTCGTCGGTCAATTCGTTGGAGCGCTCCAGCGACGATTGTTCGCTGGCATTGCGCTGCTCGGCAGGCTTCATCCAGCCGCCCAGCAGGTTGGCGTCCAGGTGTGGAACGGGATTCACGGCGAGGTCACGCACGCTGATCTGATCGTTGGGATGCGCCGCTTTCCACTGACCGATGAAGGTCTGGGTCAGTTGACGGGAAACCGAATCTTGCTGGCGGGCGCTGCTTTCGATGATCAGAACGCGGGACATGGTGTGTAGTCTCCATCCGAGAATGTTGTAGGTCGATGGAGTGAAGGTTAAACAGGGTCGTATCGATGAAAAAGCGCAAATAATTGCTGCAAAGCATCGAATAATTCGTTTAGATGCAGTTTGTACCCTTGTAGGAGTGAGCCTGCTCGCGATTGCGGTGTGTCAGGTACATCAGGATTTAACTGACACACCGCAATCGCGAGCAGGCTCACTCCTACAGGGGATTGCCGTTATTTCGGGCTGCAGCTCAAATCGATGCGCAGCCTGATGATCTCGCGGGAGAACTTGGCCGTGGCATTCGTATGCTTGCGGGCCGGGATTTCGATGTTGCGCGTACGCGGTGCTTCCGGACCATTGTTGAAAACGACTTTGCAGGTCGCGTCGACATCACCGTAGTTGGCGACCCGGATGGAGCCGATGTCTTTGTCGGTGTCGAAGGTCTCGTAGTCGATCTTCAAGCCATTGAGGTTCTTCTGCACATCGATCGGGTAAGCAAACGCAGTCAGCGGCAGCAACGCGAGCACCACACAACAGAATTTTTTCATTCGCCAGTCTCCATGAGGGACGGCCAGCTTAGGACAAGAGGAGCTATTGATGAAAGCGCCCCGCGTGACCCTTGATCAATGGCGAACATTGCAGGCCGTGGTCGACCACGGTGGTTTCGCCCAGGCCGCCGAGGTTCTGCACCGTTCGCAATCGTCGGTGAGTTATACCGTCGCCCGCATGCAGGACCAGCTCGGCGTGCCGTTGCTGCGCATCGACGGGCGTAAAGCGGTGCTCACCGAAGCCGGCGGCGTACTGCTGCGCCGCTCGCGACAACTGGTGAAACAGGCCAGCCAACTGGAAGACCTCGCCCACCACATGGAGCAAGGTTGGGAAGCCGAAGTGCGGCTGGTGGTCGATGCGGCTTACCCAAGCGCACGCATCGTGCGGGCGCTGACCGCGTTCATGCCGCAGAGTCGCGGCTGCCGCGTGCGTCTGCGCGAGGAGGTGTTGTCGGGGGTCGAGGAGGTCTTGCTCGAGGGCGTGGCCGATCTGGCAATCACCGGCCTGAGCATCCCCGGCTACCTCGGCGCGGAATTGAGCGACGTCGAATTTGTCGCGGTCGCCCACCCTGATCACGCGCTACATCGGCTCAACCGCGAACTGAGCTTCCAGGACCTGGAAACCCAGATGCAGGTGGTGATTCGCGACTCCGGCCGCCAGCAACCACGCGACGTCGGCTGGCTCGGCGCCGAACAGCGCTGGACCGTCGGCAGCCTCGCCACGGCTGCCACGTTCGTCAGCAGCGGCCTGGGCTTTGCCTGGCTGCCACGGCACATGATCGAACGGGAATTGAAGGAAGGCACGCTCAAGCTGCTACCGTTGGATCAGGGCGGCAGCCGCAACCCGAGCTTCTATCTGTATTCGAACAAGGACAAACCGCTGGGCCCGGCAACGCAAATCCTCATCGAACTGTTGCGCACCTTCGACACTTTGCCGCTTGACGCACCGTTCGCCGCCCCCGAGCAAGCCTGACACGGAGTTCACCGATGGCCTATTTCGAACATGAAGGTTGCAACCTGCACTACGAGGAATATGGCCACGGCACCCCGTTGCTACTGGTTCACGGACTGGGTTCGAGCACCCTGGACTGGGAAATGCAGATCCCGGCGCTGTCGGCGCACTACCGGGTGATCGTTCCGGATATACGTGGTCACGGTCGCTCGGACAAACCTCGCGAGCGCTACAGCATCGCCGGGTTCAGCGCCGATCTGCTGGCGTTGATCGAACACCTGAAACTCGGCCCGGTACATTACGTCGGGCTGTCGATGGGCGGGATGATCGGCTTTCAGTTCGGTGTCGATCAGCCGCAAATGCTGAAAAGCCTGACCATCGTCAACAGCGCCCCCGAGGTCAAACTGCGCAGCTGCGACGATTACTGGCAGTGGTTCAAGCGCTGGAGCCTGATGCGCGTGCTCAGCCTCGCGACCATTGGCAAGGCATTAGGCGGCAAACTGTTCCCGAAACCCGAGCAGGCTGTTCTGCGACAGAAAATGGCCGAACGCTGGGCAAAAAACGACAAACGTGCTTATCTCGCCAGCTTCGATGCGATTGTTGGCTGGGGCGTTCAGGAACGACTTTCCCGGGTGAAATGTCCAACGCTCATCGTCACTGCCGACCGTGACTACACACCGGTAGCACTGAAAGAAACCTATGTAAAACTGCTGCCCGATGCGCGGCTGGTGGTCATCGCCGATTCGCGCCACGCCACCCCGCTCGATCAACCCGAACGCTTCAATCAAACGCTGCTGGATTTTCTCGCCGCAGCCGATACTCAAACTCAGGATCACTGACCCATGCTGAAAAAACTCGCCCTCGCCGCCGGCACCGTGCTGTTTGCTGCCAACCTGATGGCTGCCACGCCTGCAAAAGCACCGCACGTGCTGCTGGACACCACCAACGGCCAGATCGAAATCGAACTGGATCCGGTCAAAGCGCCGATCAGTACCAAAAACTTTCTGGATTACGTCAACAGCGGCTTTTACACCAACACCATTTTCCATCGCGTGATCCCGGGTTTCATGGCTCAGGGCGGCGGTTTCACCCAGCAGATGCAGCAGAAAGAGACCAAGGCACCGATCAAGAACGAAGCCAGCAATGGCCTGCACAACGTTCGCGGCACCTTGTCGATGGCCCGTACCTCCAACCCTGATTCGGCCACCAGCCAGTTCTTCATCAACGTCGCCGACAACGCCTTCCTCGATCCGGGCCGTGATGCCGGTTACGCGGTATTCGCCAAAGTGGTCAAAGGCATGGACGTGGTCGACATCATCGTCAACTCGCAGACCACCACCAAACAGGGCATGCAAAACGTGCCTGTCGACCCTGTGATCATCAAGTCGGCCAAAGTCATCGACTAAGCTGTACAGGGCATTTCGAGCGGCGCTGGCCTGAAGCCACGCCGCTCACACCGATAAAAGGAGAGCCCGGCATCCGGGCGGTTATCTGATGCTCTATCGCCGTTTCGAACAACTGATCGACATATTCCGCGACGCCCCCACGGCCTCCCCTCCGGATCGTGTCTGGCCCTTCTATACCTATTACCTCAAGCAGGTCTGGCCGAGTTTTGCCGCCCTGCTCGTCGTCGGCCTGTTTGCCGCGTTGATCGAAGTGGCGCTGTTCAGTTACCTGAGCCGCATCATCGACCTGGCCCAGGGCACGCCCAACCCGAATTTCTTCAGCGACCACGCCCTCGAACTGACGTGGATGGTGGTGGTCGCCTTGGTACTGCGGCCGATCTTTTTCGGCCTGCACGACCTGCTGGTGCATCAGACCCTCAGCCCCGGCATGACCAGCATGATCCGCTGGCAGAACCACAGTTACGTGCTCAAGCAGAGCCTGAATTTCTTCCAGAACGACTTCGCCGGGCGCATCGCCCAACGCATCATGCAGACCGGCAACTCGCTGCGCGATTCGGCGGTGCAAGCGGTGGATGCGCTGTGGCACGTGGTGATCTACGCGATCAGTTCGCTGGTGCTGTTCGCCGAAGCCGACTGGCGCCTGATGATCCCGCTGCTGACGTGGATCGTCGCCTACATCGGCGCGCTGTATTACTTCGTGCCACGGGTGAAAGAGCGTTCGGTGGAAGCTTCCGACGCGCGCTCGAAACTGATGGGACGAATCGTCGACGGCTACACCAACATCGCCACCCTCAAGTTGTTCGCCCACACCAACTTCGAACAGCATTACGCCAAGGAAGCCATCGAAGAACAGACGGTCAAGGCGCAGATGGCCGGCCGCGTGGTGACCAGCATGGACGTGGCGATCACCACCATGAACGGTCTGCTGATCGTTGGCACCACCGCGCTGGCGCTGTGGCTGTGGACACAGTCGCTGATTACCGTCGGCGCGATTGCCCTGGCGACCGGCCTGGTGATCCGCATCGTCAACATGTCCGGCTGGATCATGTGGGTGGTCACCGGCATTTTCGAGAACATCGGCATGGTGCAGGACGGTCTGCAGACCATCTCGCAACCGGTCAGCGTCACTGATCGCGAGCAGGCCAAACCGCTGGCCGTGGCTCGTGGCGAAGTGCGTTTCGAGCACGTGGATTTTCACTACGGCAAGAAGAAAGGCATCATCGGCGACCTCAACCTGACCATCAAACCCGGCGAAAAAATCGGCCTGATCGGGCCGTCCGGCGCTGGCAAATCGACCTTGGTCAACCTGCTGCTGCGCCTGTATGACGTAGAGGGCGGACGGATCCTGATCGATGGGCAGAACATCGCCGAAGTCGGCCAGGAAAGCCTGCGCGCACGCATCGGCATGATCACGCAGGACACCTCCCTGCTGCACCGCTCGATCCGCGACAACTTGTTGTATGGCAAGCCTGACGCCACCGACGCCGAGCTCTGGGACGCGGTGCACAAGGCTCGCGCCGACGAGTTCATTCCGCTGCTGTCGGACGCTGAGGGCCGCACCGGTTTCGACGCGCACGTCGGCGAACGCGGGGTGAAACTGTCCGGCGGTCAGCGCCAGCGCATTGCGATTGCCCGGGTGCTGCTCAAGGACGCGCCGATCCTGATCATGGACGAAGCAACCTCGGCACTCGACTCGGAAGTCGAAGCGGCGATCCAGGAAAGCCTGGAAACCCTGATGCAAGGCAAAACCGTGATCGCCATTGCTCACCGTCTCTCGACCATCGCTCGCATGGATCGGCTGGTAGTGCTGGAAAACGGCAAGATCGCCGAGAGCGGTACCCACGCCGAACTGCTGGCGCATCGCGGATTGTATGCGCGGTTGTGGGCGCACCAGACCGGGGGATTTGTCGGGATCGATTGATCATTGAATCAATACAACTCCAATGTGGGAGGGGGCTTGCTCCCGAAAGCAGGGTGTCAGTACCGAACATTTGTCTGACACACCGCATTCGGGAGCAAGCCCCCTCCCACAATATATTGAGAACCGCCACAGCCCTCTAACCACGGGCTCTGGCGGTTTTTTGATGGCTGCTGGAAATCCATCCAAAGCGTGCTGTACTCAGCCAAGGTTCCAGCACGGAACCTGTCGTAAATCTGCAGGGAAGCACAACGCAATACAGTCTCGATAGCATGGGCTATCAAGGACTCTCTCATGTCTCTGTTCAAACGTTCAGTTACTGAGTTGTTGGGTACGTTCTGGCTGGTTCTGGGTGGTTGTGGCAGTGCGGTGCTCGCCGCGTCTTCGCCTCTGGGCATCGGGGTGCTGGGGGTGGCCCTGGCGTTTGGTCTGACGGTGCTGACCATGGCGTTCGCCATCGGCCACATCAGCGGATGTCATCTCAATCCCGCAGTGTCGGTGGGGTTGGTGGTCGGCGGGCGGTTTCCAGCAAAAGAGCTACCCGCCTACATCATCGCCCAGGTGCTCGGCGGGATACTCGCCGCCGCGCTGCTCTACTACATCGCCAGCGGCAAGGAAGGTTTCGACATCGCAGCAGGTCTGGCGTCCAATGGGTACGGCGAGCACTCGCCCGGCAAATACTCGATGGCGGCAGGCTTTGTCACCGAGCTGGTGATGACCGGGATGTTCGTGATCATCATCCTCGGCGCCACCGACAAACGCGCCCCGGCGGGCCTCGCACCGATTGCCATCGGCCTGGGGCTGACGCTGATTCACCTGATCTCGATTCCGGTCACCAACACCTCGGTCAACCCGGCGCGTAGCACCGGGCCGGCGCTGATGGTCGGCGGCTGGGCGATCGCGCAGTTGTGGATGTTCTGGGTCGCGCCGCTGATTGGCGCGATAGTGGGCGGGACGATTTATCGCTGGCTGGGCAAAGAGCAATCCTGAACCCACTGGAAATCCCCTGTGGGAGGGGGCTTGCTCCCGAAGGCGTCGTGTCAGTCATAGCTACCGTACTGACACACCGCATTCGGGAGCAAGCCCCCTCCCACAGTAATAAATCAACCATGCCCGGTAATCGATGTCTGCCCTGGTCAAAAACGAGATCAGGCCTGGCGGTATGGCAAGGCTGTTCTGGCTTCCTCGGCGTACGCGAGGACGCCAGCACGTTCCTGTTGCAGGAAGTCTTTGACTGCGGCTTTCAGACCGGGATGACGCAGGTAGTGCCACGAGTGGGTGATCACCGGTTCAAAGCCGCGAATCAGCTTGTGCTCGCCCTGAGCGCCGGCATCAAAGCGCTGATACCCATGGGCAATCGCATAGTTCATGCCCTGATAGAAACATGTCTCGAAATGCAGCCGGTCAAACTCGGCCAGACAGCCCCAATAACGTCCGTAGAAGCTGTCGCCTCCGACAAGACTGAAGGCCATCGCCACCGGACGTGAACCCTGTTTGGCCAGCACCACCCGAATCGCCTCCGGCATCCGCGCAGCCAGCAGACTGAAAAACTCGCGCGTCAGGTACGGCGCCTGGCGGCGCACGGCGTAGGTGTTGGCATAGCAGGCGTAGACAAAATCCCATTGCGCCTCGTCCAGCTCACGCCCTTCCAGCCATTCGAATTCGAAGCCGTGCCCCGCCACCTGCTCGCGCTCTTTACGCATTTGCTTGCGCTTGCGCGAACTGAGCGCGTCGAGAAAATCCTGGAAGTCCCGATAACCGCGATTCTGCCAGTGATACTGACAGCCGATACGTTGCAGCCAGCCCGGCTGCTCGGCCATGGCGGCATCGGTGAACGGGTCGGTGAAATTGATGTGCGCGCTGGAAAGCTCTTCGATTTCCAGATAACCCGGCAGGCTCTTGAGCAGTTCGAAACCGTCTTCGACCCGGGCGGCCAGCAAGCGTGGTCCGCTGACCGGGCTGAACGGCACCGCCGTCAGCAGTTTGGGGTAGTAATCGATGCCGGCCCGGGCACAGGCATCGGCCCAGCCGTGATCGAACACGTACTCGCCATAGGAATGCCACTTGCGATAACTGGGCAGCGCCGTGATCAGCCGATCGTCTTCGACGTGCAGCAGATGCTCGGGCTGCCAGCCGGTATGGGGTCCGACGCTACCGCTGTCTTCCAGTGCGCTGAGGAACGCATGGCGCAAAAACGGCTGGTTCTCAGGCACCAGCGCGTCCCATGTCGCCGGGACGATTTCTGACAGGTTTTGCAGACGTTGCAACGGCATCAACTGGCTCTCCACATCTTGGCGTCAAAGCCCCGCGAGTATCGCTGATCGGCATCCATTGCACACGCTCATTCGGGCGACAGTGCTCTAGCTCAATAGTTCACGAGGACTTTGTATCGTCATCGACATGACATCACTTAGCCACTGCTCTGTCATAAACCATCGCGATACTCGCTCCTGTTTTTAGAGCGCCGGGGTCTACCCGGACACTGTTTTCCGACGTGCGCGTCGGTGTGCCCCGGATGGTTCTGCCATCCCTCTCATCTTCGGAGATTGCTATGCGTCTTGCTTCCACGAAAACTGCGGCGGCCCTGTGCGGTGGCCTGTTGCTGGCCATGAGCGTTCCGGCCAGTGCTGCAGTCGACGCCAAACTGCTCGACATGCTCAAGGCCAACGGTTCCATTTCCCAGGCGCAGTACGTCGAACTGCAAACTGAACTGGCCAAGGATCAGAAGGCTCAGCAAATCGCGCAGCAGGCGCAGCAAGAGACCAACGAGCAGATCGCGGCGACCGCGAAGAAAACCAATGAGCTGAGCTCCTTCGACCAGAAACTCGCCTGGGCCGCCAAGACCCAGTTCAAAGGCGACGTGCGTATTCGTCAGGAGACCGTCAAGATCGACGGCGAATCCAACAACGGCGGCCGAGACAAGGATCGCCAGCGCATCCGCGCCCGCCTCGGCGCCTACACCGAGATCAACCCGCAAGTCGACACCGGTATCCGTATCGCTACCGGCGGCGGCGACGATGCCCGTTCGACCAACCAGGACATGGACAACTACTTCGACAAGAAGCAGATCTGGCTCGACCTGGGCTACATCGACTACCACCCGGATGCGATCAAGAACCTGCACGTGATCGGCGGCAAGATGCTGCAACCGTGGGTCAGCATGGGCGACGTGATCTGGGACAGCGACATCAACCCGGAAGGTCTGGCCGTCACCTACAAATACCCACTGGGCAGCAGCGCCGAACTGTTCGGCAGCCTGGGTAACTACACCCTCAAGGACAACGTCGACGGCGAAGGCGTGCAATTCCGTCACGACCTGCGTCTGACTGCCGGGCAGTTGGGCAGCCGTTTCGCGATCACCGACAACCTGAAACTGACCCTGGGCGGCAGCGTCTACGCCTACCAAAACGATGAAGACAGCCGCTGCACCGGGACATCCACACCGTGCGCGCTGTCGGTCAACGGCAACTCGGCCAACAACGAGTTCCGCCTGTACGAAGGTTTCAGCCAGATCGACATCGGTGGCCTGCCAATGCCGCTGTCGTTCTACGGCCAGTACGTGAAGAACAACGATGCCGTGACCGACGCCGATACCGCGTGGCTGGTCGGCGCCAAGTCGAAAGTCTTCGGTCTGAACCTGGATTACAACTATCGTGACGTACAGCGTGACGCCGTGGTCGGCGCGTTCACCGACTCCGACTTCGCCAACGGCACCACCGGTTCCCGTGGGCACAAGTTCAAGGTCGGTTACGACATCGACAAGAACTTCGCCATCGGCGCCACGTACTTCCTGACCAAGGCCGACTTCTCCAGCCGTACCCAGCGTGACGCAGACACCAACACTCTGCAGCTGGATGCCGAAGCCAAGTTCTAAAACGCGTCACCCTGTAGCCTGACGTGGGCGGGACGATCCCCATCATCCGTTCGTGTCGTCCGCGTCGGGCTATTTCTGCAGGATGCAAAAACACTGTTGGAGCTGCCGGAGGCTGCGATCTTTTGATCTTGTTTTTGAGGATCAAAAGATCGCAGCCTTCGGCAGCTCCTACAGGTGGAATTCTATTTTTCCTTGCGGCGTTGCTCGGCCAGACGCTCAGCCAGCGCATCCACACCCTCTTGCGGCCTCTCCGGCATCGCCTTCAACGAGGCCTGCATCAAACGCATCTGACGAATGAAGCGCCGACAGTTCGGGCAGAACATCAGGTGATGGCGCACCAGCAGTTTCTCGCGAAAGCTCAATTGGCCATCGAGATAATCGCTGGAACGCGCTACTTGTTCCTTGCAGGTCAGCATTCGCCGGTCTCCTCAAAATGCTCCACCGTGGCGAAGACTTTCAGCCGCGCCCGATGCAGCAGCACACGGACATTGGAGAGCGAGATCTCCAGAAGATTACAGATCTCTTCCAGCTCCAGGCCCTGACGCTCGCGTAGCAGCAACACGCTGCTTTGCAGTTCCGACAGGCTGAGCAAGGTGTGCTCCAGGCAGTCACGCAACTCGCTTTCGGTGAGCAAGGCTTCCGGGGTGTCCTGATGCCAGGCGAACGGCGCCACCAGCCAATGACCGTCACCGGGCGAAAAACGATCGTCGTCGATGGTGCCGTGGGGAGACGGCAGATCATCCATCAACACTTCGCGGCGGTTTTGCTTGTAACGACTCTTGGCGGAATTGGCGGTGATGGTCAGCAGCCAGGTCTTGAGACTGGAACGACCCTCGAAGCTGCCGATATGGCGCACCACCGAAAGCCAGGCGTCCTGCACCACTTCTTCGACATGGCGCTGGCCGACGATGGCATACGCCACGGCGCGCATGGCGCTCTGGTAGGTGCTGACCAGTTCCTTGAAAGCCTTTTGCTCACCCGCGAGCAGACGTTCGAGCAGTTGGGTGTCGTCCGTTGCGGCCATGCACGCCTCGTTTGCAATTACCGATTAACGTTAACGCACTCGACCCTGTGGCGAGCGAGCTTGCTCGCGCTCGACTGCGCAGCAGTCGCAAAACCGGCGATTGCGGTTCTTCAGCAAGACCGCAATCGCCGGTGTCGGGAGCGCTACGCACTCGAGCGGGAGCAAGCTCCCTCGCCACAAGAGCGGGTGACTCAGCGCTTGCGCAGAATCACGCTGCCGATCGAGTAACCGGCGCCGAACGAGCTCAGCACGGCCAGCGAACCGGCGGCCAGATCGTCCTGATATTTGTGGAAGGCAATCACCGAGCCGGCAGAGCTGGTGTTGGCGTAGGTGTCGAGAATCACCGGGGCTTCTTCTTCGGTGGCTTCGCGGCCCAGCAGCTTGCGCACGATCAGGTGGTTCATGCTCAGGTTGGCCTGGTGCAGCCAGAAGCGCTTGACGTCGCCGACGTTGAGTTTGTTCTCCTCCAGGTGCTCACCGATCAGCTCGGCGACCATCGGGCAGACGTCCTTGAACACCTTGCGACCTTCCTGCACGAACAGCTTGTCACGGGCACCGATGCCCTCTTCCGCGGCGCGGTTGAGGAAGCCGAAGTTGTTGCGGATGTTGTTGGAGAACTTGGTCAGCAGTTTGGTGCTGACCACGTCGAACTGGTACTTGGACGTCGCCAGGTCAGCGCGTTCGATGATCACTGCCGTTGCGGCGTCACCGAAGATGAAGTGGCTGTCGCGGTCGCGGAAGTTCAGGTGACCGGTGCAGACTTCCGGGTTGACCATCAGGATCGCCCGGGCCTGGCCCAGTTGCACGCTGTTGGCCGCGGCCTGAATGCCGAAGGTCGCCGAGGAGCAGGCGACGTTCATGTCGAAACCGAAACCCTGAATGCCCAGTGCTTCCTGGACTTCGATGGCGATGGCCGGGTAGGCGCGTTGCAGATTGGAGCAGGCAACGATCACGCCGTCGATGTCGGCGGCGGTCTTGCCGGCACGTTGCAGCGCCTGTTCAGCGGCGCCGATGGCCATCTGGCACAGCACCGACCATTCGTCGTTGGAACGCTCCGGCAGGCGCGGGGCCATGCGCGCAGGATCGAGAATGCCGTCCTTGTCCATGACAAAGCGGCTCTTGATGCCCGAGGCTTTTTCGATGAATGCAGCACTGGATTCGGTCAGCGCCTGGACTTCACCGCTGGCGATGGCGTCGGCGTTGTCGGCGTTGAACTGCGCGACGTAGGTATTGAAAGACTGCACCAGCTCTTCGTTGGAGATGCTGTTGGCCGGGGTGTACAGGCCGGTGCCGCTGATGACGACGTTATGCATGGTCGTTTCTCTAATCTGTTCAGGCAGAAAGCGCTGGCACCGACGTACCAACACACAAAGGGTCTGTTCCCGTCCGGGGACGCTGACCTGGCATCGCTTTATTCCGCCACGTGACCCGGCCGAAGGCTCTGGGTCACGAAACCGGCGTTTATGGTCGCGAAGTTTGCCATAAACCCAAGGTTTTGGCGCCTTTCTCAAGCACCACCCAGATCCAATGTGGGAGCGAGCCTGCTCGCGAAGGCAGTGTGTCAGTCACGAGGATGGTGTCTGATATACCGCTTTCGCGAGCAGGCTCGCTCCCACACGGGATCGTGTACGACTCAAGATCAGGCCTCGACCTGACTCCACTGCTTGCTCAGCCGTTTGTCCGAGATCGGCGCTTTCGTCCCCAACTGCTGGGCGAACAGCGACACCCGGTATTCCTCCAGCCACCAGCGGTACAGCTCCAGCTGTGGATCGCGTTTGCCTTCCTGCGCATGCTTGGCGGCGCGTGTCTGGTATTGCGCCCAGAGGCCGGCCAGTTCACCGCTCCAGACGCGATCCTTCTGCACCTGCGCACCGAGTTTCTCGAAACGCTGCTCGACCGCCTTCAGATAACGCGGCAACTCTTTGAGCCATTGCATCGGTGTTTCCCGGACGAAACCCGGATACACCAGATGGCTGATTTGCTGCTTGATGTCATTCAGCGCCACAGCCTGCGCCAAATCGATCTTGCCCTTGAAGCGTTTTTGCAGGCCGTGCCACAGCTTGAGAATCTCCAGCGTCAACCGCGCGACGCGCTCGGCGTGTTCGGTCCAGCTGCCGCGTTTGCGCTCAGCCAATGCCGCCAGCCCGGCGCCGTCACGGGGCAACGGGTCTTCGCCTTCCAGGATGCAGCTGTCGAGACTGGCCAGCAAAATGTCTTCGACCAGCGCATCGACCCGGCCCAACTCGCGATACAGCAGGCCCAGCTCAGTGATGCCCGGCAGTTTGCTGCGCAGGAACTTCGCCGGCTCCGCCAGTTGCTGCAGCAGCAGCCGCTGCAAGGCGCGGCGATGCTGGAACTCAGCTTCGGCCGGGGTCGAGAACCGCCCTTCCTTGACCGTGCCGCCCTCTTCCACCAGCGCCGGATAGACCGTCATCGACAATCCGGCAATCTTCTGCTGGGTCTTTTCCGCCACCGGGGCGAAGACCTTGGCCTCCACCGGTTGCTGACTTTTCGCACTCTGCGGCACGGCCAAAGCCGCCTGGCTGGCTTCGGCAAAACGCGCGGTCAGCTCGGCCAGGTCGCGGCCCTCGCCGAGGAACTTGCCCTGGCCGTCGACGATTTCCAGGTTCATCCGCAGATGGCTTTCGACCTGCTGCGCGGCTTCCGCCCATGCTTCATCGCTGACGCGCGCACCGGTCATGCGCAGCAACTCGCGACCGAGCGCTTGCGGCAATGAGCCTTCAGCGAAGGTCATGCGCTGCAACGCCGCCTTGATGAAATCCGGCACCGGCACGAAGTTCTTGCGCAAGGCTTTCGGCAGATTGCGCACCAGCGCAATGCACTTGGCCTCGATCAGCCCCGGCACCAGCCATTCCAGACGTTCCGGTGGCAGCATCGGCAGCAGCGGCGCGGGCACGCGCAGGGTCACGCCGTCGCGCGGGTGATTGGGTTCGAAGTGGTAGCTGAGCGCCAGTTCCAGATCACCAATGTGCAGCGTGTCCGGGTAGTCGCGCGCGGTGACTTCACTGGCCTCGCGGGCCAGCACGTCTTCTTCGCGCATGATCAGCAATTGCGGGTCTTTCTGGCTGTTGACCCGATACCAGCTGTCGAACGTCGCGGTCTGGTGAATCTCCGCCGGCAAGCGCGCATCGTAGAACGCGTACAGGGTTTCTTCGTCAGCGAGAATGTCGCGGCGCCGAGCCTTGGCTTCCAGCTCGTCGAGCTGTTCGAGCAACTGCTTGTTGGCGGTCAGGCACTTGGCTTTCGACTGAATCTCGCCCCGCACCAGCCCTTCACGGATAAACAGCTCACGCGAGACCAGCGGATCCACCGGGCCGTAATGCACCGGGCGGCGACCGACCACGATCAGCCCGAACAGGGTGATCTGCTCGTAAGCCACGACCTGGCCGCGCTTCTTCTCCCAGTGCGGTTCGAAATGGTTTTTCTTGATCAGGTGCCCGGCCAGCGGCTCGATCCAGTCGGCATCGATCTTGGCGACCATCCGCGCGTAAAGCTTGGTGGTTTCCACCAGTTCGGCGGTCATCAGCCACTGCGGACGTTTCTTGCCGATGCCCGACGACGGATGAATCCAGAAGCGCCGCTGACGGGCACCGAGGTAATCGCCGTCCTCGGTTTTCTGGCCGATCTGGCTGAGCAGACCGACCAATACCGCTTTGTGCAGTTTCGGGTAATCCGCCGGCTCTTTATTGGGGCTCAACTGCATGTCGCGGCAGATCAGACTCAACTGGCGATGGGAATCACGCCACTCGCGCAGACGCAGGTAGTTGAGGAAATTCTTCCGGCACCAGTTGCGCAGCGGGCTGGCGGTCAGTGCCTGGCGCTGTTCTTCAAAGCCGCGCCACAGATTGACCAGCCCGGCGAAGTCCGAATCGCTGTCTTTCCATTGTGCGTGGGCCTGATCGGCTGCTTGTTGACGCTCCGGCGGACGCTCGCGCGGGTCCTGAATCGACATGGCGCTGGCGACGATCAGCACTTCCTGCAGGCTGCCGAGCTTGGCGGCTTCGAGCAGCATGCGGCCCATGCGCGGGTCTACCGGCAGGCGCGCCAACTGGCGGCCGAGCGGGGTCAGCTGACTGTTGCGATCCACCGCCGAAAGCTCTTGCAGCAGGTTGAAGCCGTCGCTGATCGCCTTGCCGTCCGGCGGCTCGATGAACGGGAACGCAGTGATTTCGCCGAGGCGCAGGTGCAGCATCTGCAAGATCACGGCGGCAAGGTTGGTACGCAGAATTTCCGGATCGGTGAATTCCGGGCGACCGAGGAAGTCTTCTTCGCTGTACAGGCGCACGCAGATCCCCGGCTCGACCCGGCCGCAACGACCCTTACGCTGATTGGCGCTGGCCTGGGAAATCGCTTCGATCGGCAGACGCTGGACCTTGGCGCGGTAGCTGTAGCGACTGATGCGCGCGGTGCCGCTGTCGATCACGTAGCGGATGCCCGGCACGGTCAGCGAGGTCTCGGCAACGTTGGTCGCCAGCACCACGCGCCGCCCCGGGTGCGACTGGAAAATCCGCTGCTGCTCGGCCGGCGACAGGCGCGCGTACAGCGGCAGGATTTCCGTGTGTTTGAGCTGGGCCTTGCGCAGCATGTCGGCGGCATCGCGGATCTCGCGCTCGCCGGGCAGGAACACCAGCACATCGCCGGGACCGCGGCGTTCGCTGCGCTCGTAGGCGGCAATTTCGTCGAGGGTGGCGAGGATCGCCTGATCCACGGTCAGGTCGTCTTCGACACGGTTGCCCTCTTCGTCTTGCTCCAGCGTCAGCGGGCGATACCAGGTGTCCACCGGGAAAGTCCGCCCGGAGACCTCGACAATCGGCGCATCCTCGAAATGCTTGGAGAAGCGCTCCAGATCGATGGTCGCCGAAGTGATGATGACCTTCAGATCCGGGCGACGCGGCAGCAGGGTTTTCAGGTAACCGAGCAGGAAGTCGATGTTCAGGCTGCGCTCGTGGGCTTCGTCGACGATGATCGTGTCGTAGCGTTCGAGGTAGCGGTCGTTCTGGGTTTCCGCCAGCAGGATGCCGTCGGTCATCAGTTTGATCAGGGTGTTGGAATCGCTTTGATCCTCGAAGCGCACCTGATAGCCAACCAGCGAACCGAGCGGTGTGCCGAGTTCTTCGGCCACCCGGCTGGCGACGCTGCGCGCAGCGATTCGGCGTGGCTGGGTATGGCCGATCAAGCCATGCTGGCCGCGACCGATTTCCAGGCAGATTTTCGGCAACTGGGTGGTTTTACCCGAGCCGGTTTCGCCAGCGATGATCAGCACTTGATGCTTCTCCAGCGCTGCCTTGATTTCGTCGCGCTTGGCGGCGATCGGCAGGCTGTCGTCGTAACGAATCACTGGCAGGCTGGCACGGCGCGCCAGCACCTGATCACAGGACGCCTGCATGCGCGCCACCCACTGGGCCAGTTTGACCTCGTCGGGTTTCTTGCGCAGCTCGAGCAACTGCCGCCGCAGCCGGTGACGGTCGGCGAGCATGGCGTGATCGAGGTTTTTCAGCAGTTTGTCGATGGAGGGCGATTCGTCGGTCATCGGGTACGCAATTCGGTCGTCTGTTTATGCAGGGGGCGATTGTCGCAGATTTGCCTCCTACTGTGGCGAGGGAGCTTGCTCCCGCTCGGTTGCGCAGCAATCGTAATCCGGTTGTCGGGAGGTCACTGTCAGGACGCGGCGGATGGTTTCGGGGCCGCTTCGCAGCCCAGCGGGAGCAAGCTCCCTCGCCACAAATTCGTCATGCTCCGGGATTATTCGTTGTCGAGGCCTTTGCGGCGGTAGGGGAAGACGTCGATGACTTTGCCGGCGCGAATCGCCTCCTGCAAACCCTTCCAGTAATCGGCGTTGTACAACTCGCCATGCAGTTGATCGAACAGTTTGCGCTGCCCGGCATCGGCAAACAGAAACGGCGGAAACTCTTCCGGGAACACATCCAGCGGCCCGATCGAGTACCACGGTTCGGAAGCCATTTCGTCCTCGGGGGTGCGCGGCGCGGGGATGTGGCGGAAGTTGGCTTCGGTCAGGAAGCAGATCTCGTCGTAGTCGTAGAACACCACTCGGCCGTGACGAGTGACGCCGAAGTTCTTCAGCAACATGTCGCCGGGAAAGATGTTGGCCGCCGCCAGTTGTTTGATCGCCAGGCCGTAATCCTCCAGTGCCTCGCGCACCTGTGCTTCATTGGCGTTTTCCAGATAGAGGTTGAGCGGGGTCATGCGGCGCTCGGTCCAGCAGTGGCGGATCAGCACCGTGTCGCCTTCGACCGAGACCGTCGACGGCGCGACCTCGAGCAGTTCTTCCAGGCACGCCGGATCGAACTTGCTCAGCGGAAAACGGAAGTCGGCGAACTCCTGGGTATCGGCCATGCGCCCGACCCGGTCGACACTTTTCACCAGACGATATTTTTCGATCACCGTCGCCCGGTCGACGTTTTTCGACGGCGAGAAACGGTCCTTGATGATCTTGAACACGGTGTTGAAGCCCGGCAGGGTGAACACGCTCATGACCATGCCGCGCACGCCGGGGGCCATGATGAACTGGTCGTCGGTGTTGGCCAGATGATTGATCAGCGCCCGGTAGAACTCGGATTTGCCGTGCTTGTAGAAACCGATCGAGGTGTACAGCTCGGCGATGTGCTTACCCGGCAGAATGCGCCGCAGGAAACCGATGAACTCCGCCGGCACCGGCACATCGACCATGAAATACGAACGGGTGAAAGAGAAGATGATCGACACATCGGCTTCGTCGGTGATCAGCGCGTCGATCTGAATCCCGCGGCCTTCGCGGTGCAGCAGCGGAATCACCAGCGGCCACTGCTCGTCGCGGGTGTAGATACGCCCGACCAGATACGCGCCCTTGTTGCGGTACAACACCGAGGAAAACAGCTCGACGCTCAGCTCCGGATCCTTGCACACCCAGTCCGGCAAATTCTCGCGCAGTTGCGCTTCGAGGCGCTGCAGGTCGCCGGGCAGATCGGCGTAATCCTCGCTGAAGCGATAGTCGGCAAAGATGCTCGCGAGCATCGATGACAACTGCCCTTGCGGCTTGTAGGTGCGGGTTTGCGCAGCCCGGGCGCGGCGCAGGCTCGGCCGCGTGGTGTGGATGAACATGCAGCCGTCGCTGATCAGGTCGTGACTGAACAGCCCGCAGAAAATCGAGTTGTACCAGGTCTCGGACAGTTCATCGTCGAAGCGCAGGTCGATGACACTGATGTAAGCACTTTTCACCAACGGCCAACTGCCGACATTCATCAGCGTCTCGTCGTCGAAATGCTCGCGCAGGCGGGCGATGGTTTCGCCGACCTTTTCCTCGTAGAGATTGATCCGCGCCGCCGACGCGGTCTGCGTCTCCTGCCAGCGCGCCTGCTCGAAGCGCTCGCGCGCACCGTCGGTGATCCGCCGGAAATGCTCGCGGTAATCGTCAAAGCCATCGAGGATCATGCGGGCGATGTCGGTGGCTGGCCATTGCTGCGGCATAGAGGAGACCTCGGCGTGCAAGTGGAAATCTGTGCCTGAGCTTAGCCACGGATGCATGCGCAGGAGAAGTGCAATTTCTGCCAAAAGCGCGGCAGGGTTGTACAGCGACACAGTTTTTAGCAAAGTTTTTTGAGTCGACCGTTCGGTCAATTAACCGCCCTCTCAGTCTCGCCTGCCGCCCCGCGCCAGCCCGCGAATTCCCTGGGATTCGGATCCAATCCCTGCCCCACCGCTCTGGCTCGCGGTTTTACCGCTGCGTTCCCGCCTGTCGATGAAAGAGAAGAACTGCTCACAGATTGGTCTTACCAAAATAGTGGCACTTTGATATACAGCCCGCCAGTACCCGCCTCACAACAAGATCCTCGGCCCACGAGGACGACCTCTTCCTCATAGATCAAGGAGCACATTGATGTCTATCCGCAATCTGCGCATCGGTTTGCGCGCCAGTTTGAGTTTTGCCGTATTGGCCGCCCTGCTGGTGGTGGTCGGCCTGTTCGGCCTGGGCCAGATGAAAAATCTGCGTGAGAGCGCAACGGTGATCGAGGAATCGTGGATGCCCAGCATCGAGAGCATTCACGATGCGGCGGCGAACATCGCCAACATCCGCCTCGAATCCCTGCGCCTGATTACCAGCACCCAGCCGGCTGTTCGCGACACAAGCAAAGGCATCATCAAGGTGCAGCGCGAAGAATTGTCGAAGCGCCTGAAGGACCACACCGCTTTGCTGGCCAGCGATGCGGAACGGGCGATGCTCGACGGTTTGAATAGCGACGTCGCCAAGTACATGAGCATCCTGGACCAGATCATCGCTCAGATCGACGC
The DNA here is from genome assembly GCF_036346455.1 of Pseudomonas sp. AM14(2022). Taxonomy (NCBI): domain Bacteria; kingdom Pseudomonadati; phylum Pseudomonadota; class Gammaproteobacteria; order Pseudomonadales; family Pseudomonadaceae; genus Pseudomonas; species Pseudomonas sp. AM14(2022). The sequence continues at coordinate 505,519 of NZ_JAOTNY010000003.1, read as the reverse complement.
CGGGCAAAGTGAACAGGCCTATGCCCGTCTGAACAATGAACTGGCGCCACAGGGCCGGATCCTCGACAAAGCGCTGGAGCAGATGATCAGCTTCAACCAGCAAGGCGCCGACAGCGCCGCCGAAGCTGCTGCCGGGGTTTATCAGCAGGCGCTGTGGATTGTCGCGACGATCATCATTGTCGCCCTGATCGCTACCCTGTTGCTGGCCTGGCTGCTGACCCGCAGCATCACCGCACCGATCAATCAGGCCCTGTCCGTCGCGCAAAAAATTGCCGCCGGCGACCTCAGCGGCCAGATTGCCGATCACGGTAGCGATGAGGCGGCGCAGTTGCTCAGCGCCCTCGCCGAGATGCAGAACAACCTGCGCTCGACCATCCGTGGCATCAGCGAATCGGCGCAGCAACTGGCCTCGGCCGCCGAAGAAATGAGCTCGGTGATGGAGCAAAGCACCCGTGGCCTGCAACAGCAGAACGATCAGATCGAACAGGCCGCCACCGCCGTCACCGAGATGAGCACGGCGGTGGATGAAGTTGCCGCCAACGCAGTGTCCAGCGCCGAGGCCTCCGAAGCCTCGAACGAGGACAGCAAACACGGGCATGTGCAGGTCAGCGAGACCATCAGCTCGATTCAGGAACTGGTCAGCGCGGTGCTCGGTGCGTCGGAACAGGCCGAAGGCCTCGCCACTCAGGCTCAGGACATCAGCAAGGTGCTGGAGGTGATTCGCGGCATCGCCGGGCAAACCAACCTGCTGGCGCTCAACGCCGCCATCGAAGCGGCGCGCGCGGGTGAGGCCGGACGCGGTTTTGCGGTGGTCGCCGATGAAGTGCGTTCGCTGGCGCAACGCACGCAGAACTCCACCGAAGAAATCGAGCTGATGATCAGCAGCATCCAGCAAGGCACCGGCGCCACCGTCGGCGCCTTGCAAAGCAGTGCCGAGCAGGCCAGCCACACGTTGCGCCGGGCGAACAGTGCCGGTCAGGCACTGGAGAAAATCACCGCGTCGATCTCGCAGATCAACCAGCGCAACCTGGTGATCGCCAGCGCGGCCGAGCAGCAAGCGCTGGTCGCGCGCGAGGTTGATCAGAATCTGGTGACCATCCGCGATCTCTCGACCCAGACCGCCGCCGGCGCTACCCAGACCTCCGCTGCCAGTCAGGAACTGTCGCGCCTGGCGATCGACCTCAACGGCCTGGTGACGCGCTTCGTGCTCTGAATGAAAAATTAAATGCCCGATTGACGGTTGCCATCGACAGGGCGCTCGGCAACACTCTCGTCCCGATCAAGGAAGGAGTGCCATCGTGAGCGCTGTCGATATTTTCCGCATGCTGTCGCTGGCAGCCATCTGGGGCGCGAGCTTCCTGTTCATGCGCATTATTGCGCCGGTGATCGGCACCATTCCGACCGCGTTCTTTCGGGTGTCGATTGCTGCCGTCGGTCTGCTGGTGATTCTCGGGCTGATGCGCATCAGCTGGGATTTCAAGGGCAAACTGAAAACCGTGATGTTGCTGGGCGTGATCAACTCGGGGATTCCGGCGACGTTGTATTCGGTGGCGGCGCAAGTGTTGCCGGCCGGTTACTCGGCGATCTTCAACGCCACCACGCCGTTGATGGGCGTGTTGATTGGCGGGCTGTTTTTCAGCGAAAAACTCACTGTCGCGAAACTGACCGGGGTGTTTCTCGGCTTGTTCGGTGTCGGTGTGCTGACGCGCGCAGGTCCGGTCGCGTTCGATCTGCAATTGCTGATGGGCGCCCTCGCCTGCCTGCTCGCTACCACTTGCTACGGCTTCGCCGGGTTCCTCACGCGGCGCTGGCTGGATCACAGCGGCGGGCTCGACAGTCGTCTCTCCGCCGTGGGCAGCATGCTCGGCGCCTCGCTGTTTCTGTTGCCACTGTTCGGCTACAGCGTGATCACCGCCCCTCCGGCAAGCTGGGGTGGGTGGAATGTCTGGCTGTCGCTGCTGGGCCTGGGTCTGGGCTGCACGGCGTTCGCCTACATCATCTATTTCCGCCTGCTCAGCTCCATCGGCCCGGTCAAATCGATGACCGTGACCTTCATGATTCCGGCGTTCGGCGTGTTGTGGGGCGCATTGTTGCTGGATGAACCGCTGTCGATGGCGCACCTGTATGGCGGGGTGTTGATTGCGCTAGCGTTGTGGCTGGTGTTGAAGCCGGCGGTGGTGAAGCCTTCTGCCGTTACAGCCCGATGATTTTGCGGCGTTAACAAGTCAGTCTTCGCGAGCAAGCCCGCTCCCACAGGAGGAATGAATTCCAATTGTGGGAGCGGGCTTGCTCGCGAAGAGGCCGGCCCAGACACTGAAAATGCCCGGGTCGGCCTGAAGGTTTTCAAGCAGTTTTACGGAACACAAACGCCAGACCGACAATGATCAACAGCATCCCCAGCACACTCAACGCCGCCAGACGATTGCCGAAAATCAGGTAATCCATCACCGCCGTCACCGCCGGCACCAGATAGAACAGACTGGTGACATTCACCAGATTGCCCCGGGCGATCAGGCGATAGAGCAACAGTGTCGCCAGCACCGACACCACCAGTCCCATCCACAACACCGGCACGATGAAACCCGTGCTCTGTTCAAAGTGGAACGGCTGAAATGGCACAAATATCCCGCACAACAACAGCCCGGCCAGATACTGCACCGGCAATGTGCCGAGGGGATTGTCGGTGATGCGTTTCTGCATGATCGAGCCCACCGTCATGCTCGCCAGCGCCAACAGACCGAACAGCATCCCTGCCCAGGACATCCCCGCCAGTCCGATACCCTGATAAACCACCATAATCAGCCCGGCCAGGCCCAGCGCCAGACCGAACATCCGGCTCGCCGAGCGCTGGCGCTCCATCAACACCACAGTGAGGATCGGCTGTACGCCCATGATGGTCGCCATCACCCCCGGCGTGACTCTGGTATTCAGGGCCAGCAGATAGAAAATCTGATACGCCCCCAACAACACCACGCCCGTCGCAATCGCAAACAGCATCGGCCTGCCGCCCTTGGGCAACTTCAGTTTGAGTAACGGCATCAACAACATCAGCCCGCACAGGGCGATCACAAAGCGCATCAGCAGAAAGGCAAAGGGTGACGCATGGGCCAGGCCCCATTTGGAGAAGATCGCCCCGCTGCTCCACAGTAGAACGAACAGGCTCGTGGACGTCGCCGCGAGCGCGGATTTTTTCGAAAGGACAAACATGAATACCACCTGTAGTCAGGCAAACAGCCAACTCAGCCGAGGCTGAAATTCAGTAGGTTTTTCTGGCGGGCGCAGGGGTCAGCAAAGAATGCCGATCAGCCCGAAACGCCAACGCCCGGCGGTGATACGACGGCGCACACCGGCGTGCTACTGACAGGTGGAGGGTAATGACTGATCTGCCCAGGCTGCTGATTCCCGCACGGCACGACGCCAGCGTTGACCGCTGAATCGACTACCGCGTTGATGAGGAATGCAGGCATTGGGGCTGATCTTTTTTGAAGGGTTTGGAGAGTGAATCAGATGATTCACGAGCGCCGACTATAACCAGCGTGGGACATGGATTGCAATGATTTGGACAAAGGGCCAGCAGGGACAGCTCGATGGCAGGCGCATAGGCTGATGAGCAACGGATAGGCCCATTGATGGGGAGACAGGGAATGCTCGGGATCACATGCCAAGGGAACGGACGAATTTGCGGTATCAGTTGTATCGGTCAGAGGCGAGGAAGCAGGCTGCTTTCGTTACTGTTCAACTACAGCTTCAGTTGGAAAACCATGGTCCGACTGCCATCGATTTGTCGAAAGTACGTTTCGAACCTATCGACCAACAAGCACTACAAGCATCAACTCTCTGGAGAGACCAGCACTTTTGCTGGAATGAGGTCATGGAGTGGAAAGGTCGAGAGCCCTTATCTCTGGACATCGCTATCTGGTTTGGAGAGGAACTTTGCGGGCTGTGTTTCGCAAATCCAAATGCCAGCAAAAACAGAATACGAATTGTGCGTCTGGAGGGACGCCCCTATGAGTTCCATCCGTTAAAAAGACGTATCGGGGCGCTGGCGATGATTGTGATTGAACAATACGCCCAACTCATTGGCAGCAAGGTTCTCGAGATCCAAGAACCTTTGAAGGGCGCGATTTCCCACTATCAAGAGCTTGGCTTCGGCTTCGACGCTGGTGGCCGCCTTGTCAAAACCCTGGAGAACCTAGTATCGTGAAAACTGTTCAATTAACGATCAACACTGGTGGAGAAATGAGCAAATCAACCAAAAAGCCTTCCTCCAGAAAAGACACACTTCCTCTCGGCAAAAAAAACGGTGAGGTAATGCTCACTGCGAGTCAGAGGCGTCTGCTGCAGTTACTGATAACAGGCACTGAAAGCGAAGAGCCGAGTGTACTCGCCGCTGGCCGACTGTAGACTTATCAGCAAACAAAAAACCGCTCACAAGGAGCGGTTTTTTCATTTCAACATCCGGCCTCAACCAAACAGCCAATACCCCAGCAGAGTCAGCACCACCACCGCCAATACCGGACGCAGGATGCGGTAGGCCTTGGGATTGCGGCGTTTCCACTGTTTGACCACGCCGCTAAACCGGTCGCTGAAGTTCTTGCTCCAGGCGTAGGCCTGGTTGATGCCGCCGACACGTTCATCATCAAGGTTCTGCGGCGCGGTGGCGCGGCCCAGCCAAGCGCTGATGGCGCGGTTGATGCGGGTCATCAGGCGGTTGCTCAGCGGGCGTTCGACATCGCAGAACAGGATGACGCGGGTTTGTTCGGTTTCGTTCTTGACCCAGTGCACGTAGGTCTCGTCGAACATCACGTCTTCACCGTCGCGCCAGGCGTAGACCTGACCATCAACGAAGATCCGGCAATCGTCGGAGTTCGGTGTCGACAGGCCCAGGTGATAACGCAGCGAGCCGGCAAACGGGTCACGGTGCGGGTTCAGATGGCTGCCACCTGGCAACAGCGCGAACATCGCGCCTTTGACGTTAGGGATCGCACTGACCAGCGCCACGGTCTTCGGGCACAGGGTTTCGGCCGACGGCAGCGGTTTGTCGTACCACTTGAGGTAGAAACGTTTCCAGCCCTTCTTGAAGAACGAGCCGAAACCGGCGTCATTGTTCTTTTCGGCGGCGCGGATGTAGCCCTCGTCGAACAGGTGCATGGCTTCGTCGCGAATGGTTTCCCAGTTATCGCGCAACACATCCAGCTCCGGAAACTTGCTGCGATCCAGATACGGTTTGGAGGGAACGCCGGAGAACAGGTACATCAGCGCGTTGTACGGGGCGAACAGCGCCGAGTGGTTGACGAACTGACGCAGTACCGGCAGACGCGCCTTGCCGCGCAAATGCACATAGAGGATGCTGCCCACAAACAGCAGCAACACCAACACCTTGGCGGCTAACGAAAAGGTCATCAACAACTCCTTGAATAAAGACAACGCTGCGCAATGCCCATTACCCGGCATGGCAGCCGGCCATGATAAACACTACCGGCCTCGGGAAAAACCCGCTGAACCCAAGATTCAGTGTTAAGAATTGCGCAACAAAGCATTTATTAGCATAACGATCCTGAACCCTGGCTGATCTGAGTCAATTCGACTACTGCTGATTCTCCTGCTCGGTGAACAGATCGCTGAACAGCATGCTCGACAGATAGCGCTCACCGGAGTCCGGCAAAATCACCACGATGGTCTTGCCCTGCATTTCAGGCTTCTCGGCTAAACGCACGGCCACGGCCATGGCCGCGCCGCAAGAGATACCGCACAAAATCCCTTCTTCCTGCATCAGGCGCAGCGCCATGGCCTTGGACTCGTCGTCAGTGACCTGCTCCACCCGGTCGACCATCGACAGATCGAGGTTCTTCGGCACGAAACCCGCGCCAATCCCCTGAATCTTGTGTGGGCTCGGCTTGATCTCTTCACCCGCGAGCGCCTGGCTGATCACCGGCGAAGACACCGGCTCCACTGCCACCGACAGAATCGGTTTGCCCTGGGTATTCTTGATATACCGCGAAACGCCGGTGATGGTTCCGCCGGTCCCGACGCCAGCCACCAGCACATCGACGGCGCCATCGGTGTCGTTCCAGATTTCCGGGCCGGTGGTTTTTTCGTGGATCGCCGGGTTGGCCGGGTTATCGAACTGCGACGGCATGAAGTATTTGCCGGTGTCGCTGGCAACAATTTCGGCAGCCTTCTCGATCGCGCCTTTCATGCCCTTGGCCGGTTCGGTCAGGACCAGCTCTGCGCCGAGGGCCTTGAGCACCTTGCGCCGCTCGATACTCATTGATGCCGGCATGGTCAGCATCAATTTGTAACCACGGGCGGCGGCGACGAAGGCCAGACCGATGCCGGTATTGCCCGACGTCGGTTCGACGATGGTCATGCCCGGCTTGAGTTTGCCGCTGCTTTCGGCGTCCCAGATCATGTTCGCGCCGATCCGGCACTTGACCGAATAACCGGGGTTGCGCCCCTCGATCTTGGCCAGAATGGTCACGCCGCGCGGCGCGATGCGGTTGATCTGCACCAGCGGCGTGTTGCCGATGGAATGGGCGTTGTCAGCGAAAATACGGCTCATGGCTGGGTCCTTATGCAGCGTTGAATTCAGCCTTTCAAGGTATGCCTGTTGCCGGGCGCAGTCCAGTCGGGTCGAACGTCTGCGCCGCGCCACAGTCAATCGCTTACATCGTTCGGGAATTGTTGTCATGAAGCGTCGTTATAGCTGGCCAATAGGGATTTTTGCCGTCGTGGTTGTGCTGCTGATCGCCCTGCACATCGCCCTGCCCTACGTGGTGCGCGATTACCTGAACGGCAAACTGGCCGACATGGGTGACTACCGCGGCCAGGTCACCGACGTCGATCTGGCCCTGTGGCGCGGCGCCTACCGGATCAACGGCCTGAAGATCGTCAAGGTCGACGGCAAGGTGCCGGTGCCGTTTGTCAACGCGCCCGTGATCGATCTGGCGGTCAGCTGGCATTCGCTGTGGTACGACCATGCCGTGGTGGCGCAGGTGCAATTCTTCAATCCCGAGGTCAACTTCGTCGATGGCGGCCCCAACAAGCAGAACTCGCAGACTGGTAAAGGCACCGACTGGCGGGCGCAACTGGGCAAGTTGCTGCCGATCACTCTCGACGAGGTGCAGATCCACGACGGCAAGATCACTTTCCGCAATTTCAACTCCAAACCGCCGGTCAACATGAACGCCAGCAACGTCGAGGCGAGCATCTACAACCTGACCAACGTGGTCGACAAACAGGGCAAGCGCGATGCCCGCTTCGAAGGCAAGGCCAAGCTGCTCGGCCACGCACCACTGGAAACCACGGCCACTTTCGATCCGCTGAGCAATTTCGAGGACTTCCAGTTCCGCCTGCGCGCCCGCGACATCGAACTCAAGCGCATGAACGACTTCGCCTCGGCCTACGGCAAGTTCGACTTCAACGCCGGCCACGGCGACGTGGTCATCGAAGCCCAGGCGAAAAAAGCCCAGGTCACTGGCTACATCAAACCGCTGCTGCGCGACGTCGAAGTGTTCAACTGGCAGCAGGACGTGGAGAACAAGGACAAGAGCATCTTCCGCTCAGTCTGGGAGGCCATCGTCGGCGGCACGGAAACCGTGCTGAAGAACCAGGCCAAAAATCAGTTCGCCACCAAGGTCGAACTCAGTGGCAACGTGCATCAGCAAAACATCAGTGCGTTCGAAGCGTTTTTGCAGATTTTGCGTAATGGCTTCATTCAGGCTTTCAATGCGCGGTATGAGCGGCCGAAGCCGGATGCGGGCTAGAGCGCTGCGCCAGCATTTCCAAATAGAGTGTATCAGCGCCGATCTGAATATCCGGCTCTGGCCATTCCACACTCCAGCCGTGATCGCCCAGGATTACAGAGGCGAATATCTCAGGATCCAGCAACGGCTGGAGCCCTGGAGCGTCTTGAAGATCTTGACTCAAATCGACCACCCATCGCTGATCATCGATAAAGGTCAGTTCCAGACAAAAATCAGACCAGACACGAACCGCCGACAGGCGGGGGCGTTTCATCCGTAACATCAGTGCAAGTCCTCCATCAGATGATTGGGCTGCTTCGCAGCCCAGCGGGAGCAAGCTCCCTCGCCACAGATTTTGTAAACATCCTGAAGGCTATCGTTAAATCAGCAAGGCCTGAATGCTGGCCATCAGCCGAAACCGAGTCAACATGTGACGCCCCATTCAGAGACTGAATAAGCCGTCTGCGTTCACAGTCGACCGGGCTGCGCGTTATAGTCGGGGCATCCGATTTTTTCGCCCCCGCCCTGCCTGTGCAGGTCGGCGTTACCGTTCGAGGATTAGCAGATGAAGTTCGAAGGCACCCAGGCCTACGTCGCCACCGATGACCTGAAGCTGGCGGTCAATGCCGCCATCACCCTGGAGCGGCCGCTGCTGGTCAAGGGCGAACCCGGCACCGGCAAGACCATGCTCGCCGAGCAACTGGCCGAATCGTTCGGCGCCAAGCTGATCACCTGGCACATCAAGTCCACCACCAAGGCCCATCAGGGTCTGTACGAGTACGATGCGGTCAGCCGTCTGCGCGACTCGCAACTGGGCAACGAAAAAGTCCACGACGTGCGCAACTACCTGAAGAAGGGCAAGCTGTGGGAGGCTTTCGAGTCCGAAGAACGGGTGATTCTGCTGATCGACGAAATCGACAAGGCCGACATCGAGTTCCCCAACGACTTGCTGCAAGAACTCGACAAGATGGAGTTCTACGTTTACGAGATCGACGAGACCATCAAGGCCAAGAAGCGCCCGATCATCATCATTACCTCGAACAACGAGAAAGAGCTGCCGGACGCCTTCCTGCGCCGCTGCTTCTTCCACTACATCGCCTTCCCCGACCGCAGCACCCTGCAGAAAATCGTCGACGTGCACTACCCGGACATCAAGAAGGATCTGGTCAGCGAAGCGCTGGACGTGTTCTTCGACGTGCGCAAGGTGCCGGGCCTGAAGAAGAAGCCGTCGACCTCGGAATTGGTCGACTGGCTGAAGCTGCTGATGGCCGACAACATTGGCGAAGCGGTGCTGCGCGAACGCGATCCGACCAAGGCCATTCCACCGCTGGCCGGTGCGCTGGTGAAGAACGAGCAGGACGTGCAGTTGCTTGAGCGCCTGGCGTTCATGAGCCGCCGCGGTTCTCGCTAAGAGGCTGATGCCATGTTGCTCAACCTGTTCAATGAAATGCGTGCAGCCAAGGTGCCAGTGTCGGTGCGCGAACTGCTCGACCTGATCAACGCGCTGAAGCAGCGCGTGACCTTCGCCGACATGGACGAGTTCTATTACTTGTCGCGGGCGATTCTGGTCAAGGACGAACGGCATTTCGACAAGTTCGACCGCGCATTCGGCGCCTACTTCAACGGCCTGGAAAAGCTCGACGATCACTTGCAGGCGCTGATTCCCGAAGACTGGTTGCGCAAGGAATTCGAGCGCTCGCTGACCGACGAGGAACGGGCGCAGATCCAGTCCCTCGGTGGCCTGGACAAGCTGATCGAAGAGTTCAAGAAGCGCCTCGAAGAACAAAAGGAACGTCACGCCGGCGGCAACAAATGGATCGGCACCGGCGGCACCAGCCCGTTCGGTTCCGGCGGCTTCAACCCGGAAGGCATTCGGGTCGGCGATGCCGGCAAGCGTCAGGGCAAAGCGGTCAAGGTGTGGGATCAGCGCGAGTACAAGAACCTCGACGATTCGGTGGAACTGGGCACGCGCAACATCAAGGTCGCCCTGCGTCGTCTGCGCAAATTCGCCCGTCAGGGCGCGGCGGAAGAGCTGGACATCGACGGCACCATCGACCACACCGCCAAAGACGCCGGCCTGCTGAATATCCAGATGCGTCCGGAACGGCGCAACACGGTGAAGCTGTTGTTGCTGTTCGACATCGGCGGCTCGATGGATGCGCACGTGAAGATCTGCGAGGAACTGTTCTCGGCCTGCAAGACCGAGTTCAAGCATCTGGAGTACTTCTACTTCCACAACTTCATTTATGAGTCGGTGTGGAAGAACAACCTGCGCCGCACGTCCGAGCGTTTCTCGACCCAGGATCTGCTGCACAAATACGGCGCCGACTACAAAGTGATCTTCATCGGTGACGCCGCCATGGCGCCCTACGAAATCACCCAGGCCGGCGGCAGCGTCGAGCACTGGAACGAAGAGCCGGGCTACCTGTGGATGCAGCGGTTCATGGAGAAGTACAAGAAGCTCATCTGGATCAATCCGTATCCGAAGGACACCTGGGGCTACACCTCGTCGACCAATATCGTGCGCGATTTGATCGAGGATCAGATGTATCCGTTGACGTTGCGTGGGCTTGAGGAAGGGATGAGATTTCTGTCCAAGTAATCTTTGTTGTCAGTGATGCCTTCTTCGCGAGCAGGCTCGCTCCCACAGGTGAAATACATTCCAATGTGGGAGCGGGCTTGCTCGCGAAGCCCTTAGCTAATTATGAAACGCTGCAAATACTCGACATGCTCGCGATGTGCGACTTCCTGCACCACCGGCCTAAACCGCACCTGCGCCCCCGGCAGGCACTGCGCCAGCCGCGCCAGCGCCAACGGCGTCAACGCTCCCAAGCGCGGATAGCCACCAATCGTCTGCCGATCATTGAGCAGCACAATCGGCTGTCCATCCGGCGGCACCTGCACCGCGCCAAGCGGAATACCCTCGGAAATCATCGGCCGGCCCTGATACTGCAACGCCTTGCCCAGCAACCGAATGCCCATGCGATCAGCGCGACTGTCCAGCGTCCACGGACTGTTGAACACATCGAACAGACTCTGCCCGCTGAACTGGCCGATCTGTGCGCCAAGCACCAGATCCAGCGGCGCGTTGAGGCGCAGATCAGGTCGATGCGCCAGCGGCACTTCACGCACCTGCAAAACCGCACTGCGATAACTCAGTGTCGCGCCCTTGGTCAGCGGTAACCCCATACCATCCAATCCACCGAGTTTTTCGCGCACCACCGTAGCACTGCTGCCCAGCACCTGCGGCGCGTCGAAACCACCGGGCGCCGCCAGGTAAGCCCGGGCACCGAGCAGCGGTTGAGTGAACTTCAATGTCTGGCCTTTGCCCAGTTTGAAACTGCGCCACGGCGCCAGCGCCTGCCCATCGATCTGCGCACCAAGATCAGCGCCGGCCAGCGCCAGCAGGCAGTCGTCCTGCGCCACCACGGCAAACCCGCCTAGGGTGATTTCGATCACCGGCAGATCCAGCGCATTACCGAGCAACCAATTGCCCCAACTCATCGAACTCCAATCCGCTGCGCCGCCCTGGGTCACGCCCAAATGGCGCACGCCGAAGCGCCCGGCGTCCTGCAACAGGCACAGCGGCGTGCTGGCTTCAATCGTCAGTCGGCTCATGCCAGCGCCTCCAGTGGCGTGTCATCGCCGCCCAGGTTGACGAACTCGGCGTGGCTCACCGCTTCGAAACGCACGGTGTCGCCGGGTTGCATCAGGCTGTAGCCGTCGCGATGACGGTCGAACAGTTTCGCCGGGGTGCGGCCGATCAGGTTCCAGCCACCGGGGGACACCACCGGATAAGCCGCGGTCTGCCGCTCGGCAATCCCGACGCTGCCAGCCGCGACTTTCTTGCGTGGGGTGTCCAGGCGTGGCGCCGCGAGGATTTCTTCCACCAGCCCCATGAAGGCGAATCCCGGCGCGAAGCCGAGGGCGAACACCTGATATTCACGAGCGCTGTGACGGCGGATCACCTCCTCCACCGCCAACCCGCTGCGCTGCGCCAGCAGGCTCAGTTCGGGGCCGACACTCAGGTCGTACCAGACCGGCAACACATGGCACTGGCCGCCAGTGCGCGCATTCGGCGACAGGTCGATCAAGGCTTCAGCGATCAGTTCACGCGCGTGGCCCGGATTCAATAATGTCAGGTCGTAATGCACCATCAACGTGGTGTAGGACGGCACCAGATCGATCAACTGTGCACCGAACACCGCGCGCAAACGCTCACTGGCGGCGAGCATCCACGGCATGTTGGTTTCGGCGATTTCATCGAACAGGCGCAGCATCAGGCAGTCCAGGGCCACCAATTCAATCCGTGGGTTCATGGCGCGCTCTGCTGATTCAGGGCTTCGCGAATGCGCTGCACGGCGGCCACCGAACTGGCGTTATCGCCATGCACGCACAAGGTGTTGGCCTGCAGGTGCAGCGCGCTGCCGTCGCTGGCGACGAGCTCGCCGCCACGGGCGATGGTCAGGGCCTGTTCGATGATTTTTTCTGCTTCGTGATGCACCGCACCCGGCAGTTGCCGCGAAACCAGTCGACCTGCACTGTCGTAGGCGCGGTCGGCGAAGGCTTCGAACCACAGGGTCACGCCGTATTCGTCACTGAGTTGCTGCGCCGCTGAATTGTCGCGGGTGGCCATCAGCATCAACGGCAAGCTGCGATCGTAAGCAGCCACGGCCTGAATCACCGCCCGCAACTGTGCCGGGTTGGCCATCATGTCGTTGTACATCGCGCCGTGGGGTTTGACGTAACTGACTCGCCCGCCCTGCGCCTTGCAGATGCCGTCGAGCGCGCCGATCTGGTAATGCAGGATGTCTTGCAGTTCCTGGGCGGAATAGGCCATGGAGCGCCGGCCGAAACCGACCAGATCCTGATAGGCCGGGTGCGCGCCGATCTGCACGCCGTGGCTCAGGGCCAGGCTGACGGTCTTGCGCATGATGCTCGGGTCACCGGCATGGAAGCCGCAGGCCACGTTGGCGCAGTCGATGAAGGGCATGACCTCGGCGTCCAGACCCATGGTCCAGCTGCCGAAACTCTCGCCGATATCACAATTCAATAGCAGGCGGCTCACGGTGAACACTCCTGTAGCTTCTGGTCTTTTTATCTGTAGGACGCTTGCCCGGCAGGTTATCAGTTACTGCGCATCCAGTTGCTTGCCACGGGTCTCCGGCAGGCTCAGTGCGGCGAGAATCACCACGCCGTAGGACACCGCAGCAAACGCGCCGATCCCAACGCTCAACGGCACCTTCTGGCTGAGCAAGCCGATCAGCAGCGGAAACAAAGCCGCCAGCGCCCGACCGATGTTGTAGCAGAAGCCCTGCCCCGAGCCGCGAATTCGCGTTGGAAACAGCTCGGTGAGAAACGCGCCCATGCCGCTGAAAATTCCCGAAGCGAAGAAGCCCAGCGGAAAGCCCAGCCACAGCATCACCCCGTTGCTGACCGGCATCTGCGTGTAAAGCAAGACGATGGTGAACGAACCGACCGCAAACAGGATGAAGTTCTTTTTACGTCCCAGCAGATCGGTCAGATAAGCGCTGATCACATAGCCGACGTAGGAGCCGACAATCACCATCGCCAGATACCCGCCAGTGCCGAGCACACTCAAGCCGCGTTCATTCTTCAGGAAGGTCGGCAGCCACGAGGTGATCGCGTAGTAACCGCCGAGCGCACCGGTGGTCAGCAAGGAAGCACGGAACGTGGTGAACAGCATGCCGGGGGCAAAGATCTCGTAGAACTTCGCCGGATTCTGCGGAGTTTGCGCCGCCTTGGCTTCGCGATAGATCTCCGGGTCTTTCACCAGACGGCGGACGAAGATCACGAAAATCGCCGGGACGATGCCGAGGATGAACAGCGCTCGCCAGGCATCTTCCGGCGGCAACACCGAGAACAGCAGCGCATACAGAATCGCCGTCAATCCCCAGCCCAAGGCCCAACCGCTCTGCACCATGCCCACCGCTTTGCCGCGATCCTTGGCGCGGATCACTTCACCGATCAGCACCGCGCCAGCGGTCCATTCGCCACCGAAACCGAAGCCCATCAGGGTGCGGGCGATCAGCAGTTGCTCGTAGTTCTGGGCGAAGCCGCAAAGGAAAGTGAAGAAGGCGAACCACAGCACCGTCAGTTGCAGGGTGCGCACACGGCCGATGCGATCGGAGAGAATCCCCGCCACCCAGCCACCAATGGCCGAAGCGATCAGGGTGCTGGTGTGAATCAGCCCGGCCTGTCCGGTGGTGATGCCCCACATGGCGATCAGGGTCGGTACCACGAAGCTGAGCATCTGCGTGTCCATGCCATCCAGGCCATAGCCGATCTTGCAGCTCCAGAAGGTGCGACGCTCTTGCTGATTGATGTTGCGATACCAGTCGAACGGGCCGGGGCGGGCCGTGTTCTTGGGGAGGTCGAGGGTGTCGGGCGCACGCATGGCAAGTCTCCGCAGGCTTTTATTGGTCTTGTTCGAAGTTCCGACGACGCCTATCGTGGGAACCGGATGCGCCGATTTTTCGTCGCCCGGCCCTGCTGCGTCCAACGAATAAAAACCCGCCTTAGGCATAAGAAAAATTTGTCACCCGAGCCGTTGCCATGAACCTGAAGTTTCTCGAGACCTTTGTCTGGGTCGCCCGGCTGAAGAGTTTTCGCCTGACCGCCGACAAGCTGTTCACCACCCAGGCGTCGATTTCCAGCCGCATCGCAGTGCTCGAAGGCGAGCTGGGGGTGAAGCTGTTTCTGCGCGATTCACGCGGCGTCAGCCTGACACCCGAAGGCCTGAAAGTGCTGGATTATGCCGAGCAGATGCTTGATACGATGTCGGCGCTGAAGCAATCGATCGAGACCCGTTCGAGCAAGGTCGGGCGAGTGCGCATCGGCGTGATGGACACGGTGATCCACACCTGGCTCAGCCCGTTGGTGGCGCAGATGACCGATCTGTATCCACGGGTAGAAATCGAGCTGGTGGCGGATACTTCGCTTAACCTCTGCGATCAGCTGCAAAAAGGCTTTCTCGACATCGTTCTGCAAACCGATCTGGTGCGCCACGAAAGCGTGCGCAGCCTCGAGCTGGCCAGCCATCCGCTGGGCTGGATCGTTGCGAGCAATTCGATCTACAACCGTGACTACGCCGACCTCGGCGAACTCGCGCAGGAGCGGATCATCACCTACTCGAAGAACTCCCGACCGCATCAGGATCTGCTGGCATTGATGCAGGCCAACGGTGTGTTGGCGCCGCGCCTGAACTGCGTGAATTCGGTGTCGGCGATTACCCGGCTGTTGCGTGATGGTTTTGGGATTGGCGTGCTGCCACCGGTGCTGGTGGCCGAGGAACTGGCGCGGGGTGAACTGACCTTGCTCGACATCGACCAACGACCGCCGAATCTGCAGGTGGTGGTGTCGTGGCGAGTTGGCGTGGAGTGGGTCGAGGAGATGGTGACGTTGTGTCAGCAGGTGCTGGCGGGGTATGCGCGCAAGGTCGGTGAAAAGTACATTGTCTTGAGTTCCTGAAAAACAAAAGATCGCAGCCTGCGGCAGCTCCTACAGGGAAACGCATATTCTCGTGTAGGAGCTGCCGCAGGCTGCGATCTTTTGCTCTTGACCTTTTACAAGCCGCGCACGTCGCGGTCTTCTATCGGCCGGCTCTGGCGCAAGCGCCGGCCGCCGAGCACCACCCAGTCAATCAGACGAATCAGGCACTCGATGCCGAACGACAGCAGCAACGCGCCGCTCATGCCCCAGATCATCGCTTCCGGGGTCAGCAGGATCTGGTAGCTGTAGCCGTTCCAGGTTTCCTTGCGAATGTCCGGATCGGCGGCCAGCACCACTTGCAGGAAGCGGATGTACCACGGGCCCTGCATCGCCTGGAACTGTTTATCCAGCACAATCTGGCGGTTGAGCAAGGTGCTCAGGCTGTCGGCATCGCTGCGAAATACCGGGTCGTCACTGGCGCGGTAATGCGCGACCAGCGCCTGCAAGTCGCCCTTGAAGAACTGCTCGGCGGTGCCCTGAAAACCGCGCAGACCGGTCTGCGCTTCGATCAGATGGGCTTCGATGCGTTTGGCGTAATCGTTGATGAAACCCGGCACCTGGACACCGATCAACAGGCCCGCCGCAAACAACACCAGCCGTAGATAACTGAGCAACATCGGGGAGAGATCCTTTATTCGGTCGTGCCCTGGCTGACGCATTCGCCGCGTCGCCACAGGCTCCATTGGCCCGGTTGGTAACGGGTCCAGGTTTCGTTTTCGGTCAAAGGCTCGGTGGCGATCACCGTGACCACGTCGTTAGGCGTGGTTTCCGCCTGGAAATCGACGATCACATCGACATCCTTGAGCCGCGCCGGGCCGAACGGTGCGCGCCGGGTGATCTGTGCCAGTTTGGTCGAGCAATAGCAGAACAGCCAGTCGCCGTCGCTGAGCAGGCAGTTGAACACGCCTTTGCTGCGGTATTCGGCACATGCAGCGACCAGATCCGGCAGCAGCACTTCTATATCGACCGGTTCGGGGAAGGCTGCACGCACGCGGTTGAGCAAATCGCAGAACGCCGCTTCGCTGTCGGTATCGCCCACCGGGCGGTAGAAACTCTTGATCGGGGTGAAATCGGCGAGCTGGCCGTTGTGCGCGAAACACCAGTTGCGCCCCCACAGTTCGCGGACGAACGGGTGGGTGTTGGACAGGCAGACCTTGCCGACGTTGGCCTGACGAATGTGGCCGATGACCACTTCGCTCTTGATCGGATAGCGCTGCACCAGGTTGGCGACTTCCGATTCGCTGCTGGCAGCCGGATCCTGAAACAGACGCAAGCCGCGGCCTTCATAGAAGGCGATACCCCAGCCGTCGCGGTGCGGGCCGGTACGCCCGCCGCGCTGCATCAGGCCGGTGAAGCTGAACACGATATCGGTCGGCACGTTGGCACTCATGCCCAGTAATTCACACATGTGCGGACTCTCGTGATTACAGACGCGGCTCGACGCGCATGCGCTGCGGATTGTTCGGCACCGGCGGGCGACCGTAGCGGTCATCACCGGCAGCGCCGAACGGCTGATCGTCGTCGCGATCATCGACACGCGCCGCCGCTTTGGCGGCCTCGGCCTGCTCGCGTCGGGCGCGTGAGGCGCGTTCGATCGGGAAGCGGATCAGCACGAAAATCAGGTAGATGCCGAACGCAATCATGCCGTACATGAACAGATCGGAAATCGCCCGCCAGGCGTTGTTGCCGACCTTGAAGGCCAGATCCAGCGCGGTAATGGCGATCGACGGCGCAACCTTGGCTTTAACCGGGTCAATGATGGTCGGGCTGAACAGCAACACTGCCATCAGCACCCGCAGCGGCTCGCGCAGCCAGCGCCACATCCAGCGGGTCAGGCGCATCCATACCAACAGGCAGCCCACAGCGGCAAAGGCGTAGAGGCCCCAGGCGATCAGATAGTCGTTCTCGGTCATGGTGTCCATGGCAAGGCAGGCAAAGAGGCGCTTATAGTAACGACTTTTCGCCCGTCAGGCTTGTCCCAATGCCAGACGGCCCGCCGCAATCAGTGTGGGAGCGGGCTTGCTCGCGAAAGCGGTGTGTCAGACAAATACGTCTTTACTGAAAGGACGCCTTCGCGAGCAAGCCCGCTCCCACAGGGTCGGCAGCGCCGGCACGACCTGCAAAAACCCTTATTCCGAATACTGTCCGAGAGCCTTCCATGCCCGAATCCGCCCACGTCATCCGCGCCCCGATCGCCCGCAAGGCAGCCGGTGCCGACCCGTATGCCTGGCTGCAGGAACGCGACACCGACGCGGTGCTCGACTACCTCAAGGCCGAAAATGCCTATCAGGAAGCGCAAACCGCCGATCAGGCCGGCTTGCGCGAAAGCCTGTTCGAAGAGATCAAGGGCAGGATCCTCGAAACCGACCTGTCCCTGCCCTCGCCATGGGGCCCATATCTGTATTACACGCGCACCACGGCGGGTGACGAATACGCCCGCCATTACCGCTGCCCGCGTCCGGCCGACGACAGCCTGACCCTCGACGAAAGCCGCGAGCAATTGCTGCTCGACCCCAACGTGCTGGCCAACGGCGGCTTCTTCTCGCTCGGCGCGTTCAGCATCAGCCCCGACCACCAGCGTCTGGCCTACAGCGTCGACGCCTCGGGCGACGAGATCTACACGCTGTTCGTCAAGGAGCTGGCCAATGACAAGGTCAGCGAACTGGAATTCCAGGACTGCGACGGCAGCATGACCTGGGCCAACGACAGCCTGACCCTGTTCTTCGGCGAGCTCGACGATACCCATCGCCCGCACAAGCTGTTTCGCTATCGCCTCGATGGCACCGCCGCCGAAGAGGTATTCCACGAGCCGGACGGGCGTTTCTTCCTGCATTGCTATCGCTCCAGTTCCGAGCAACAATTGCTGCTGACCCTGGGCAGCAAGACCACCAGCGAAGTCTGGGCGCTGGACGCGCATCAGCCGCACCTGCCCTTCACTTGCCTGGCGCCACGGGTCGAGGATCACGAATACGATGTCGACCACGGCGCGCTGGATGGCGTGTGGACCTGGTTCATCCGCACCAACCGTGACGGCATCAATTTCGCCCTGTATCAGGCGCCGGACACCGGTGTGGTACCGAGCGAAGCCGACTGGCAGAAGCTGATCCCGCACAGCGACACGGTGATGCTCGACGGCGTGACGCTGAACACCGCGGCCATGACCCTGAGCCTGCGCGAAGGCGGTCTGCCGATCATCGAAGTTCATCCGCAAGGCCAGACGGCGTACCGCGTGCAATTGCCGGACGCGGCTTACAGCCTCTATGTGCAGAACAGCCTGGAGTTCGAGAGCGACCGCATCCGTCTGCGTTACGAGGCGCTGAATCGTCCGGCACAGGTGCGCCAATTGCTGCTGGCCAGCGGCGAGCAAACCGTCCTGAAAGAAACCCCGGTGCTCGGCCCGTTCGACGCCGACGCCTACGTCAGCCAACGCCTGTGGGCCACCGCGCCGGACGGCACGCAGGTGCCGATCAGTCTGGTGATGAAACGCGAAATGGTCGGCAAACCAGTGCCGCTGTACCTGTACGGTTATGGCGCCTACGGTTCCAGCCTCGACCCGTGGTTCTCCCACGCACGCCTGAGCCTGCTGGATCGCGGCATGGCCTTCGCCATCGCCCACGTGCGTGGCGGTGGTGAGCTGGGCGAGGCGTGGTATCGCGCCGGCAAACAGGAACACAAGCACAACACCTTCAGCGACTTCATTGCCTGCGCCGAATTCCTGATCCTCAACGGCATCACCACCGCCGAGAAACTGGCGATCAGCGGCGGCAGCGCTGGCGGCCTGTTGATTGGCGCGGTGCTCAATCAGCGCCCGGACCTGTTCGGCGTGGCGATTGCCGAAGTGCCGTTCGTCGACGTGCTCAACACCATGCTCGACCCGGACTTGCCGTTGACCGTCACCGAGTACGACGAGTGGGGCAACCCTGAAGAGCCGGAGGTCTACGAGCGGATCAAGGCGTACGCGCCGTACGAAAATGTCACAGCGCAGGATTACCCGGCAACCCTGGTCATCGCCGGCTACAACGACAGCCGCGTGCAGTACTGGGAAGCGGCCAAGTGGGTGGCGAAACTGCGCGCGACCAAGACCGACGACAACCTGCTGCTGCTCAAGACCGAACTCGGCGCCGGGCATGGCGGAATGAGCGGGCGTTATCAGGGATTACGTGACGTAGCGCTCGAATATGCATTTGTGTTCAAGGTTTTGGGCCTGGCCTGAGGAACTCCGTCGGTCACTTGGGTCTTAACTCCAGACCCCGGTGGTCGATACACCACAGATCCCATTGTGGGAGCGGGCTTGCTCGCGAATGCGGTGGGTCAGTCGACACTGATATTGACTGAACCACCGCATTCGCGAGCAAGCCCGCTCCCACAGGGGTCCGTGTAGTGCCTGAAAACCGTGAAAACAATAAAGACCGCAACGACATGTCAGAACCGACCTTACTGAACAACGAAATTCGCGACTGGCTGATGGATTGTGGCCTGTTCGATCAATTGCAACTGGCGGACTTTGCCGCAGCCTCGGGCTACTTCAGCATCAGCACCGTGGCGGAGGGCGAAGCGATCTTCCGTGAGGGTGATGCCGGCAGTTTCATGTGCATCCTCCACAGCGGCCAGGTCGCCGTGCAAAAGACTGGCCCCGACGGCCAGGTCATCACCATGGCCACCCTGCGCAGCGGTCGGGCGTTCGGCGAAATGGCGGTGCTCGATGGTGAGCGCCGTTCGGCCACCTGCGTCGCGGCGAGCAACTGTCAGTTGCTCAACCTGGGCAAGGACTCGCTGGAAAAAATGCTCAACGACGCGCCGAAGATCGCCGCCAAGATCATCCGCGCCCTCGCCGTGTCCCTCTCCAAACGTCTGCGCATGGCCGACGGCCAACTGGCGGCGCAACAGGTTTAACCGCCGGGGGATTTAACCTTGGTGCCGCTCGGTTCGATGCCCGGCACCGGTTGATCCTTGCTCGGCGGGCTGGGCATTTCGATCGGCACCAGCGGCGGGCTACCACTGCCGGCACCGGCCTTCGGTGCGCTGATCGGGGTGATTTGCGGATACGGCGTCGGCGTGGCGGTTCCTGGCGAGCCGGGTTGCGGCGTCGGGCTGACCGGAATGGTCTGCTGCGCCTGCACTGCAGTAATCGAGAGCGCGGCCAGGGCAATGACCGTTAGAATGGTGCGCTTCATCAAGGGCTCCGTTTGGCCTTTAGTCTGCGCTCAGGCTACTCCCAACGGGCCTGCTTGCCTTCCCCCTTGTAGAGATTTCCATGAAACGTTTCGTTCTGCTCGACACCACGCCGATCCCTGACAACGGTGGCGCCCTGTGCCTGTTCGAGTATGGCGAGGATTTCGTCATCAAGATCCAGGGTGGCGACGGCGGGCAATTGATGAACACCCGCATGCACGGTTCGGAAGATGCGCTGGCCGAGATTCCTTGCCGCAAGGTGGCGGGCCGGCCGAATTCGCGGGTGCTGATTGGCGGTCTGGGCATGGGCTTCACGCTTGCCTCGGCGCTCAAGCATCTGGGCAAGAGCGCCGAAGTGGTGGTCGCCGAACTGGTGCCCGGCGTGGTCGAATGGAATCGCGGGCCGCTCGGTGAAAAGTCCGGGCGACCATTGCTTGATCCGCGCACGGTGATCCGTCAGGACGACGTGGCCAAGGTCCTGCAAAGCGAGCCGAACGGCTTCGACGCGATCATGCTCGACGTCGACAATGGTCCCGAAGGTTTGACGCAGCAGGCCAACAGCTGGCTGTACTCGGCCGCTGGTCTGAACGCCTGCGCCAAGGCGCTGCGCCCCAAGGGCGTGCTGGCGGTGTGGTCGGCCAGCGCTGACCGGCAGTTTTCCGACAAATTGAAGAAGGCCGGATTCAAGGCCGAAGAAGTCCAGGTCTTCGCCCACGGCAACAAGGGCACGCGCCACACGATCTGGATTGCCGAGAAGCTCAAGGGCTGAGCTAAACTCTGCACATAACCGTCATTAGTCTTTTTACAAAGGTGAACCCATGAGTTCGTCCACCCCGACCAACACGTCGAAGCTTGATCGCATCCTTGCCGACAACCAGCGCGACAAGGAAATGGGCTACCGCGACAAGGCCCTGAAAATGTACCCGCACGTCTGCGGCCGCTGCGCCCGTGAGTTTTCCGGCAAGCGCCTGAGCGAGTTGACCGTGCACCACCGCGACCACAACCACGACAACAACCCGCAGGACGGCTCGAACTGGGAGCTGTTGTGCCTGTACTGCCACGACAACGAACACTCGCGCTACACCGACCAGCAATATTTCGGCGACGGCTCGCTGAGCACGCCAAAAATCGCCAAGGCCACGCATAACCCGTTTGCTGCCCTCGCCGGGTTGATGAAAAAAGAAGACTGAAGATCTTCAGCGCCTGAACCGGCCCTTTCGCGAGCAGGCTCGCTCCCACATTTGATCGGTGGTGTACACAAAATCAATGTAGGAGCGAGCCTGCTCGCGAAGGCGGCCGGCCAGACACAACAGATCTCGAATCTGCCCGCCCTCCCCCAATCCCCGTATAATCGCCCTCTTTTTCCCGAAGGCACCCCGCTCGTGGCAGACAAACGTTACAGCTGCATTGGTTTGTACAACCCCAAATCACCGGAGAACGTCGGTTCGGTGATGCGCGCCGCAGGCTGTTACGGCGTGGCGTCGGTGTTCTACACCGGCAAGCGTTATGAACGCGCCGCCGATTTCGTCACCGATACCAAGCGCGTGCATTACGACATTCCGCTGATCGGCATCGACGACCTGAAAAAGATCCTCCCGCTCAACTGCGTCCCGGTCGCCGTGGAACTGGTCGAGGGCGCCCGCCCGCTGCCGGAATACACCCATCCAGATCGTGCGCTGTACATCTTCGGCCCGGAAGACGGCTCGCTGGATAAAGAGATCCGCGACTGGTGCGAAGACGTCGTGTACATCCCGACCACCGGCTGCATGAACCTCGCTGCCACGGTCAACGTCGTGCTCTACGACCGCATGGCCAAGGGCCTGAATACCCGCTCCGGGCCGAAATTCCGCTGAAACGTCGCACATTCGATGGAACGAGCCGGCCGCTGCGGCAGTCAGCTTATCTATCTATATGCACATTGCCTGGGAGACAGATCATGACCGAACTCAAACGCGTCCAACGTATCGATTCCACCCCGTTCCAGAGCCCGACCGAGCAGAACGTCCAGGGCTGGGAGCGCATCGGCTCCCTGGCCGGTGGCGTGATCATGGTCGGCAAAGGCCTGCGCCGTGGCGGCGTGTTCGGTCTGATTCAGGTGGCGATTGGCGGCGTGGCGATGGCCCGTGGCATCACCGGCCACAGCTCGGTGAAAAGCCTGCTGGAGAAAAGCCGTCAGGACATAAACAACGTGCGGGCGAAGATCGAGCGCGCCGGGGAAGAGCTGAGCCAGCTCAAGGCCAATGCCGAGGCGGCGACCAGCACCGCGACGGTGACTGGCAATGATTCGGTGAAATCGCCGAAGGCCGGGGTTTGAGCCTGAATTTTTGTTGAGGCTTCTGGCCTCTTCGCGAGCAAGCCCGCTCCCACATTGAAAGCTGGAATGCGATCAAAAGTGGGAGCGGGCTTGCTCGCGAAGGCGGTATTACTGAAGTAATGCGCTATCGAGGACTTTGGAAGACTCGCCCAGAACACTCTCGGCCAGTTGCACAAACTCCTTGGTACTCACCGTCCCCAGATGCATCGCCCCTCGCAACACGTCATCCAGCGAACGCTTGTTACGGGTCTTCAGGCGAATCTCGCGATCCAGTTCCTGCAAGACAATCACCGCTTTTGCAAGCTGCGCCGGGCTGATCTGTTCGCCGCGCAGGGACGTGACTTTCTGACTGTCCTTGGTCAACTTCGTCTGCAACGCCTGATAGCGTTCATCGCTCATGCCCCCGGCACGCCGCAGCAGTTCGATCGCGTAGTACTCGGCAAAGCCTTCGCTGATCCAGTCGCTGCGCTGCTCGTCATTGATGCGCCCGAACACCTGCGCCAGCTCACGCACCAGCGCACTGCTGCCACTCTCGCTGACCAGCGGCAGACGCGTGTTCAAGTAGATCGATTCATGTGCGCCCAGACTGCCGCGCCACATCGGGTCGTTGGCGCCGACGATCAGCAGTTTTTTCGGATGCCGGGGATAGACCGCTTGCACCTGCGGCCAGACGAACGTCAGCAAGGTCAGCACATCCATGCGACGCATGCCCTGCCCTTGCGGTGAGGCCACGGTGACTTCGGTTTCGCCCAGGCGCGTGCGACGGCTGCCAAGGTGACCGGCGAGCATCCAGCCGGTCGGGCGGTCGAACAGGCGTGACGGGTTGTCGATGCGGAATTTGTTCTTGCCGATGCGCGGCCAGGCGGTTTCAACGCTTTGCCAGCCATTGGGCAATTCGAATTGCAGACGCGACACCAGCTCGACGCCATCCTGCTGATCGAGCCTGGCCGGCGGCACCAGATCATCGCCGCGCAGCAGCGCCCAGCTCGGGGTCATGCGCGTATCGAAACTGCCGCTCTTGCGACCGTGGCTGATGCGTACGCGGTAGGTCAGACTGGGATTGTCGCCGATCGGGCGCCAGAGGCCCCGGGTCTGTTTGCCCGGGGTCAGTTGCCATTGGCCGTCGGCCTTGAAGTCGCTGTAGTGGCTGCCGTCGCCGAGGTCGAAATCGAGACTGCGCACCGCTTCGCCTTTGGCCAGGGTCAGGCGCACTTCGGCCTGATCGCTTTGCGGCAACAGGCGTACGTGGTAATCGAGGTCGACTTTTTTCGCCGCCCACACTGGTGCGCTTAGCGCCAGCAGGCCGATCAGCGATGCCCGCAGCAATCCCCCAGCCATACACACTCCTTGTTGAATCCTGGAAACCCTTGGTGCTTAACCGGCGCGGAAAATCAGGTGATCTTCCCAGTCGTCCTCCGGCACGCTGCCTTCGGCGAGCATGCGCCCGGACTGGGAAATCCGTTCGTGGTGCACGGCGTCACGATCGCCGCACACCAGGTGGTGCCACAGCGGCAGATCCTTGCCTTCGCTGACCAGACGATAACCGCAAGTCGGCGGCAGCCATTTGAATTCTTCGGCCTGGCCAGGAGTGAGCTGGATACAGTCCGGGACAAACTTGATGCGATTCGGGTAGTCGCTGCACTGGCAGGTTTTCAGGTCCAGCAGTTTGCAGGCGATGCGCGTGTAATAGACGCTGTTGTCTTCTTCATCTTCGAGTTTCTGCAGGCAGCACAGACCGCAGCCGTCGCACAGCGATTCCCATTCCTCGTGATCCAGTTGCTCGAGGGTTTTGCGTTTCCAGAACGGTTCGACTATGGCGGCCATGGTTCAAGCATCAACATCAGGTGGTGAAAAGGCCGCCAGTCTAGTGCCCAAGGCCTTGCGGGCCAAGCGCTGGCGACTGTCGGTAAATCGCGCTTGTCAGCCGAATCGCCGCCCAGTAGGGTTTTGCCACGAATTCATGACTCAAACACAGCAAGGAATCTTTCGATGAGTGCCAACCCTCGCGTCGCCGATTACGCCATTCACCCGCAGTTCACCGACCGCTGGTCGCCCCGCGCCTTCACCGGCGAAGCGATCCCGGAAGAAACCCTGCTGAGCTTTTTCGAAGCCGCACGCTGGGCGCCGTCGGCCTACAACTCGCAGCCATGGCGCTTTCTGTATGCGCGCCGTGACACGCCGAACTGGGAACGCTTCCTGGGTCTGCTGAATGAATTCAACCGCAGCTGGGCGCAACACGCTTCGGCGCTGGTGATCGTGATTTCGAAAACCACCTTCACCGCACCCGGTGCCAGCGAAGAGTCCCCGGCGCTGTGGCACACCTTCGACACCGGCTCGGCCTGGGGCCACCTGGCGCTGCAAGCGAGCATCAGCGGCTGGCACACCCACGGCATGGCCGGTTTCGATCAGGAGCTGGCCCGCAAGGAGCTGAACATCCCTGAAGGTTATGCACTGCACGCAGCGGTCGCGATCGGCAAGCTGGGTGACAAGGCGACCCTGGCCGAGTACTTGCAGGCCCGTGAGGTGCCGAGCCCGCGTCGCCCGCTGAGCGAGCTGGCCGCAGAAGGCAACTTCACCCTCTAAGCCACAACGCAAAAACCACTGTAGGAGTGAGCCTGCTCGCGATGGCGTAGTGTCAGACAACATCAATGTCGACTGACACACCCTCATCGCGAGCAGGCTCACTCCTACAGGTATCGCGGTGGATTTAATATCCGCGGTTGAAATCCACTTCCCCGCGCAACGCTTCTCCCGCCTGATACGCCTTCAGGTTCTCGACAAACAACTGCACCATCAACGCCGGCGACGTTGGTGCCGAGCTGTGCCCGGTCAGCAGCAGGCCCCAGGCGGTCCAGAACGGATGGCGTTGCGGCAACGGCTCCTGACGGCAGACGTCGATCACCGCGCCCGCCAGATGCCCTTCCTTCAGGGCTTCCACCAGATCCGCATCAACCACTGCCACGCCGCGCCCGACGTTGATGAACAACCCGGTCGGCTTGAATTGCTTGAACAGCGCCGCGTCGTAAATGTCGTGGGTGTGCTCGGTATTCGGCAGCAGATTGACCACGTAATCGACCGCGCCCACCAGCCGTGGCAGATCCGCCATCGAGCCGACTTCGACGAACGGCGCCTGCTCGCGCGCACTGCTGGCGATGCCGTACAGCTCGACGCCAAACGGCAGCAGAAACTGCGCCACGCTCTGGCCGATATCGCCGGTGCCAACGATCAACACCTTGCGCCCGACCAGACTCTGGCCGGTGCGGTTGTCCCACTTGCGCTCGACCTGGCTGACCAGGCGCGCCAGCACTTCACGCTCGTGGCCAAGCATGTAGGTCAGCACGTATTCGGCCATCACCTGACCGAAGATCCCCACCGCGCGGGTCAGGCGGTAATCGCGGCGCAAGCCGTCGGCGAGCAGCGGCGTGATGCCGGCCCAGGTCGATTGCAGCCATTGCGGCTGATGGCCCTGACGCAGCAGGGTCGCCAGCAGATCCGGCTGCCCCAGCCACACCGGGCAATCGGCCGCCTGACGGGCCAGTTCGGCAGAGTCGCCACTGGTCAGTACTTCAAGTTCGGGGGCCGCCTGACGCAACAGCCGGGCGTACACCGCGTGGTCGTGTTCAGCAATCAGAACGCGCATCTTCAAACCTTTCGCAAACCGTGCAGGCAACCGCCGAAGGAGTCGCGCTCCTTCGTGGCGGTCGTCGCCGTAAAATCAGTTCCAGGGTGGCAAGAGGCCCAGAACAGGGCCTCGCAGATCAGACCGGGTCGTTGCGTCGCAGCAATTCTTCGGGCAGGTGTTCGATGTACTCGTCCTCGGCCGGCGGCATCTGCAGGTGATAGCCCTGCTTGTCGAGGTTTTCCAGGACCACGACGATGTCCTCGCTGGCCAGCTTGCGCTCAGGCGACAGCACCAGATCGAAGGCATGTTTCGGCTTGCCGAACGCCAGCATCAGGGGTTCCGGCACACGCTCCAGAGCATCGCTCTTGAGCACATAAAGGTACATTCCGCTTCGCTTGGAGCTTTGATAAATGGAGCAAATACGTTTCAAGGCTGTTCTCCGGCGGTGGCCAGGCTGTCGAGCAGCTTCTGGCCCATGAGTTCGCGGCGCCAGCCACGCAGCGACTCAGGCAATTGATAAGGACCCTCGGGGAAGCCGCTTTTGACCAGCGCTTCGAGGGTTTTCTTGCGCAGCATCAGTTCCGGCGCGATGCCCAGGCGTTCGGCTTCGACCTGGCCGAGGGCGCGCAGTTGCTTGATCAGCGCCGCCGCTTCGACCGGCAATGGTTCCGGCACCGCCGGCGGCCATTGATCAGGCCCCACACTGCCAGAGCGCTTGATCAGATCAAGCAGAAATTGGCCGTCCTGACGCACGGTACGCGGGTGCATGTCTTCGATCTTGCCCAGCGCGGCGAGGTTGTCCGGTTGCGTGCGGGCCAGCGGCCACAGCGAATGTTCACGGACGATGCGGTTGCGCGGCAGATCACGGGCACGCGCTTCTTTTTCACGCCAGGCGCACAACTCACGCAGCACAGCCAGTTGCGCACGGGACAGTTTCCACGCCAGTTTGGCTTCGCGATAGACCTCGTACGGATCGGTCTCGCGGCGCAGGTTGGCGACCAGTTCGGCGCCGTCCTCCAGCACCCAGGCGAATTTGTCGTCGGACAGCTTCGGCCGCAGCTGTACGAAAACTTCCGCCAGATGCACTGCGTCTTCAGCGGCATAGCTGATTTGTGTGTCGGAAAGTGGACGCTGCAACCAGTCGGAACGGGTTTCGCCCTTCGGCAACTCAATGCCCAGCACTTCCTGCACCAGCCGCGAATAGCCCATCGAGAACCCGAGGTTCAGGTAGGCCGCCGCCAGTTGCGTGTCGAACAACGGCGCCGGCAGGCTGCCGGTCAGACGCAGCAGCACTTCGAGGTCTTCGCTGCAGGCGTGCAGGACTTTGAGCACCGCCGGGTTTTCCAGCAACGCCGCCAGCGGTTGCCAGGCGTCGATGCTCAGCGGATCGATCAGGTAGGCGCGTTTGCCGTCGCCGACCTGCAGTAAACCGGCAATCGGGTAGAAGGTGTCGACCCGCATGAATTCGGTGTCGAGGGCAACGAACGGCAGTTGCTGCCACTCGGCGCAAAACTGCGCGAGGCTTTCGTTGTCGCGAATCCAGTGAATATCGATGGCCACACGGCTCTCCCTTGAAGAATGGCGCGCAGTATATATCGCCGCCGGCGTTTTACGCGCCTGCGCTGGGCCAGAGCTGTAACGAAATGTCCTGCCAGAAAGAAAGAATAGTCTTACAGCGTGATCAGCAAGAGGAATCCGAACCTCCCCATGTAGGAGAGCCATATTTAATTTTTAAATAATGCTCGGGAAATCTGATTTGCCGATTAGTACGCTGCGCCGCCTAATCGACAGCCTCCGCAATCCAGAGTCTGCCGATGGAACACGTCCGCGCCCCCGCTCGCCCCGCTGCCTGGCTGATGTTCGGGATCATTCTCGTCGCACTCAATCTGCGCCCATCCATGGCCGCCGTCGGGCCGTTGCTGTCGGCAATTCGTGGCGATATCCCGCTGAGTTTCAGCGTGGCTTCGCTGCTGACCATGCTGCCGGTGGTGGCGATGGGGCTGGCGATGTTTTTCGGTATCGGCATCAGCCGGCGCCTGGGCGAGCAACGCACGGTGATCTTGTCATTGTCGATCATCGGTCTGGCGACGCTGTCGCGGCTGGTGCTCGATTCGGCACCGCAGTTGATTGGCAGCGCGGTGCTGGCCGGGATGGGTATCGCCCTGATTCAGGCGCTGATGCCGGTGCTGATCAAGTCACGCTTCCCCGACCATGTGGCGCTGTGCATGGGCCTGTATGTCACATCGATCATGGGCGGCGCCGCGCTGGCCGCCTCATTTTCGCCGCTGGTGCTGGGGCAGACCGGCAGCTGGCGCATCGGCTTGGCGATCTGGGCGGCACTTTCCTTGCTCGCGTTGCTGGTCTGGTGGACACAGTCGATCCCGTCATCCCTCCAGATCACGCCTGTAGGAAAAGAGTCCTTCACGCGTAATTCCCGCGCCTGGCTGCTCGCCATCTTCTTCGGCCTCGGCACGGCGTCCTACACCTGCGTACTCGCGTGGCTGGCGCCGTACTACGTGGAGCAAGGCTGGAGCGAACAGCAGGCCGGGCTGCTGCTGGGTTTTCTGACCGCCATGGAGGTGATTTCCGGGCTGCTGACGCCGGCCATCGCCAATCGCAGCCGTGATCGCCGTACCGTCCTCGCAGCGTTGCTGTTGCTGATCATCGGCGGCTTCTGCGGATTGATCCTCAGCCCGCAACACCTGAGCCTGCTGTGGCCGTGCCTGTTGGGGCTGGGGATTGGCGGCTTGTTTCCGATGAGTTTGATCGTCTCCCTCGATCACCTCGACAACCCGCAGCGCGCCGGCAGCCTGACCGCGTTCGTGCAAGGCATCGGCTACCTGATCGCCGGGCTTTCGCCACTGCTGGCCGGAATCATCCGCGACCGGCTCGGCAGCTTTGAATGGGCCTGGTGGTCGCTGACCGCAGTGATGGTGGTGATGCTGCTGATAGTGCTGCGCTTTGACCCTCGGCTGTACGCCCGGCACATCCGTTGAAGCCGAATGCCGCCGCCGGGCTAGAGGCCTCTTGCCATCTTTTTGCGGTTTATTTGCCGACGTCGTGTTGCTAAAAGTTTCTGTCCCACTGGCGACATTGAAACGTCCTACAGGGCTTTGTCCTGGCACCATCGTTCCGCTACGATCATGCGCACACGTTTGCGCGGATTCAGCGCAAGGAGCACAGCGGGACGGAACGGATGCTGAACAGTAACTTGCTTCGAAAGCTCGACATGCAGGACCTCATGGTGTTTATCGCCGTGTATGAGCAAAGCAGCGTCACGGATGTCTCGGAGACGCTGTGCGTCAGCCAGTCCACTGTCAGCTATTGCCTGAAAAAATTGCGCACCAGTTTTGAAGACGAGTTGTTCATCAACACCCGCACGGGCATGCGTCCCACCTACAAGGCCGGCACCATGTACGGCCATGTGCAGAAGATCCTCGAAAGCATCAACCTGTGCCACGCCGGCGCCCCGGCCTTCGATCCGACCCGGCAAGCGGTGACCTTCAATATCTGTGCCCCGGAATACTTCGAGCAACTGGTGCTGCCACGGCTGTTGAAGCGTTTCGACTTCGACGATTTGCCGGTGGTGGTCAACATGCACAAGTTCGAGACCGATGTGCCCGCCGACGAACTGCGCGACGGCAGCCTCGACCTGGTGATCTGTTTCGGCCCCAACTTCCACCGCAGCCACACCGACCTTAAATCGCGGATGCTGCTGGAGGACGATCTGGTCTGTGTCTTCGACAAACGTGCCACGCCGCTGGAACCGCGCCTGAGCCTGCAGGCCTTCACTGAGCGGCGCCATGTGTTCCCGACGCCGTGGACTTCCACCACCAACATGGTCGATGGCTGGCTGGCGCGTCAGGCGCAGAAACGGCAGATCGTCGCGCGTTCCAACAGCTACAGCGCGGCATTGAAGATGATCACCGGCACCGACTTCATCCTCACCCTGCCCCGGCGCATCCAGCGCCTGCTGACCAACGACGCGGTGTTCAATCACTGCGAGGCGCCGAACGGCCTGCCGGGGTTTACCCTCGACATGCAATGGAGCCAGAACGCCGATCAGGACAGCGCCAACGTCTGGCTGCGCGAGCAGGTGATCAAGGTGTGCAGTGAGCTGGAAGCGGCCTGAGTCCTAAATGCCGATGGCGGTCTTGGTGTAGGAATCGCGGTCGATATCGAGCAACTCCACACACAACTGCACTTCGACCCCGGCCGGCCATTCGCACAGATCCTGCAACACCGCCAGCAGGCTGTCCGAGAGCTGCTTCTTGATCTGCGGCGAACGACCGCTGAGCAGCGCCAGCTTCACATGGATGAAAGCACGCTCACCCAAGCCGGTACCGACCTTGAAGGTCTCGACCTTCACCGCCCGGCTTTTGATATCAAACTCCGCAGCGAACTGACCGGAACCCACCAGGGCGTTGTTGAGCCGGATCAACGCCACATCAGCGTTCAACTGCGGCAGGTTGGCGGTGTATTCCATGTGCAGGTGTGGCATGGGGTGCTCCAGTCAATCGGCAGAAAGGTTGTACATATACCACAGCGCTGGCCTACTCTCCTGCGGGTTTTTCCGAGGTTATCGAGGCCGACGTCTGACGCAATGCCAGGCTTTCCCACAGCGCCACCAGCACCACGATCGCCGTGGTCAGCGCCCCGAGCATCAGCGCCGAAAACCAGTGGTTCAACGCCAGCGGCAGCGCCAGCGTAAGCATCACAAGCCCCGCCAAATGCGACAACGGCGGCAGCGGTCGGTCGGACATGACCCACTTGAACAGCGCATTGCCCAACAGAAACAGCCATGGACCGCCCACGATCACCAGGATCCCGGCGTCACTGGCGTGATCCGGATGCACCAGCACCAGTTCGTCGGCCACCGCACTGACAATCACCCCGGCAACAATCAGCACGTGCAGGTAGGTGTAGGCGATGCGCGCCTGGCGCCCGGGATCGCTCGAATGCGCGATGCGGTGATGCGCGCGCTCGGCGCCGCTGTCGAAGTACACCCACCACATGCCGATGCTGCCCAGCACCGCCACCAGAAACGCCATGACTCCGGTGGCGTTCAGCGTCAGTTCGGCGAACGTCGCGCCGGTGACCAGCAACGATTCGCCCAGGGCGATGATCACGAACAGCGCGCAGCGCTCGGCCATGTGATTGCCTTCGACGTTCCAGTCGTTCAACGACGAACGCCCCAGCCCCGGCACCCAGAAATACAGCGAAGGCGAGATCAGCTCGATCAGCAGCGCCAGCGCCCAACACAGCAGACGTTGTTGCCCGTCAAGAAAGGCTCCGACGATCCAGAACACGCCGGAGCACATCAACCACGCCAGAATTCGCTGGAAGTTACGGGTCATGCTCAGCGATTCGCCACGCACCGCCCAGATCGCAAACAACGTGCGCCCGACCTGCATGAACACGAACGCCGAGGCAAACATCAGCCCGCGCTCGGTGAAAGCCCTGGGGATCGAGGACGACAGCAACAGACCGGCGATCATCAGCCCGAACAGGCCGAGACGGATCGGCAATTTTTCCGGGTCGAGCCAGTTGGTGATCCACGAAGTGAAAATCCACACCCACCACACCGCGACCATCAACAGCGCCACCTGCACCGCGCCCAGGATCGACAAATGCGCGAGCAACGAATGCGAGAGCTGAGTCACGGCAAACACGAACACCAGATCGAAAAACAACTCGACCATGCCGACCTTGCCACTGTCGAGACTGCCGCGCCCACGCAGCAACGATCGGGAAATGCTCATCGGGACAGGCCTCCGCCAAGGTTACTGCCATTGAGCAAAGCAGCCCGACCAGACGAACGCAAACCCTTGTAGGAGTGAGCCTGCTCGCGAAAGCGCTGCGTCAGAGAACATTGATGTGACTGACACACCCTCATCGCGAGCAGGCTCACTCCTACAGGGGAGATTTGTGGTGGGATTCAGGGCGCGGTCAGTGGCCGCTCACTCATGAACGCCTCAAGCCGCGAACGCAGCCAGCGCTCGGCCGGGTCGCTGTCGACGTGGCTGAGCCAGACCATCGACAGATCCAGCATCGGCGTCTTGAACGGAAACGGTTCCTTGAACAGCAGCCCGGAGGCAGCCATGGCTTCGGCGGTGTAGTCCGGCAGGCTGGCGATCAGGTCGGTGCCGGCCAGCAATGCCGGCAGCGCACTGTATTGCGGCACCGACAACACCACATGCCGGGTGCGGCCGATTTCCGCCAGCCACTCATCGGCATAGCCGCTGATGTTGGCGGTGTGCGACACCAGTACGTGTGGGCGCGAACAGTATTCATCGAGAGTCAGCGGCGAATCCGAGGCGTCGGCGCGCAGGATGCTTGGCTGGATATGCCGCAGCAGTTTGCGCTTGGCATTGGCCGGCAGGCCCCGGGTCTGGCTGATGCCGACGGTGATGTCGCCGGCGGCCAGCAGGTCGGGGATCCGCCAGTAGTCGACGTGTTGCACCACGAATACCACGCTCGGTGCTTCCTGACGCAGCGCCCGCAGCAACGGTGGCAGCAGGCCGAACTCGACGTCATCGGACAGGCCGATGCGGAACGTCATGTTGCTCACGGCCGGGTCGAAATCGTGAGTCAGGCTCAGCGCCACCGACAGCGAGTCAAGGGCCGGCGACAGGTACTTGAACAGCTCTTCGGCCCGGGCAGTCGGCTCCATGCGATGGCCGACGCGAATGAACAGCGGATCGTTGAACATCGCGCGCAAGCGATTGAGCGCCGAACTGATGGTCGGCTGGCCGAGAAACAGCTTCTCCGCCGCCCGGGTCACGTTGCGTTCGAGCATCAAGGTCTCGAACACCACCATCAGATTGATGTCGGCCTTGCGTAATTCATTTCGATTCATCCATTGCCCCTACTCCCCGGTCTGCGGGCAGTTTAGAAAGGCCCATGGACAGCGTCTATGGGCGAAAGGAACAACACCGGCTCAATTCACCGTCAACGCCTGTATCCCGATCGCCAGCTTGCGCATGTCCTTGCCCATGCCCAACTCCCCCGGGCTGATAGCGTTGGCGTATTTGAAACGAATATTCAGTACACCTTGTTGCTCGACACGCTGCTGCACTTCGACCGGCAACTCGACATTCAGGCGATTCGCTTCAGACTTGACCAGCCGGGTGGACAGCACGCGTACATCGTTGACGAAAATTTCCACTGCTTGCTCGGTGTGTGAAGGGGCCAGTAACGCAGTGGTTTCCAGCAAGAACGAGTGCACCCGAGCAGTCGGTCGCAGGGCAATTTGCGACTCACTGCCCTCGGACCAGGTGCCCCACGGTTCATTGTTCGACCACCCTTTACCGAGGAAAAACGTCGCCAGACTGCTGGGATTGAACACGACTCTCTCGCCCGACTTGAGTGGCGGGATCAGCGTCAATGGGTCCGGGGCCGATATCGGCAGGCAGTCGGCGCAACGCTTCCAGCCCGGCGCCAACACGTTCAACCCGTCAATTCTGGCGAGCACATCGGTGTCGCGATTCACGGTCAGAGCTGCTTCCAGCACAGTACGGTTACTGAACACGTACAGGGTATCGGCTGCATAGTTTCCAGAACTGACCATTCGATCCGACACCGCTTGAGCGGCTTCAGTGGCAACCGTACTGACGCGCCCAAGGTAGACCGCGTTGGTCGGCAAGTGATGGCGACCCGAGTAGTCGGCCAGGGTCATCCACTGTTCCGGATAATTCTCCGGGCGCAGCCAGCGCACTGCCTGATAACGCTTCGCCGCCTGCTCCCAGAACGGGTCGACCAATGGCGTCTTCCATGTGGGCGACGGCGTGGCCATGAATAAACCGCGCGACACCGCCCAACCGGCGCGCGTGTCTGCCACCTGAACCACCAGCGCCACACTCAGCAGCATCAACGCCACGCGCGAGGAGTGCCCGCGAATCACCACATAAAGGATCGCAAAAATGGCCATGTACATGAGCGGCCAGATCATTCGCCCCGAGCCACGAAAAATCGTGGCCACGGCAACCACCGCATCCGGCAGCGGAATCCTGAATTCGAATGGCCCCACGCCAATATTGTTGGAAACGGCGAATATCGCCAGCCCTGCCAGCGCGAGCAAAACCAACGGGTAACGGCGAGCCTTGGCTCCCAGGTCAGTCGTCCCTTGCAGCACCGGCACCAAGGCAAAGATCCCCAGGCAGATCACGCCCAGGCCCAGAAATGCGAACCCGTCGCCGTCGCCCAGTACACCCGGCATGTCCTGCAAGGTATAGGACCAGACACCCGCATCGAAAAAGGTCAGCACATTCGCCCGGAACAGGCCATACCCCATCAACGCCAGACCGCTGTCGCCTATGCTGAAATAACCCGCCTGCCAGCAGCAGACACTGACCAGCAGAAACAGACCGATCAACTCGATCAAGGCCTTACCCGGCGTCTGGCGCCGCTGAAGGGTTTTGGCGGCAAGGTCGGCAAGCCAGATCAACGCAACCATCGCCAGCAAATAAGCGTGCACCAGCGCAGCCGCCGCCAGCAGCGCGCCCCAGGCGAGGCGGCGTTTCGGCGTAAAGGGGCGCAATGCCAGATATAACCCTGCCAGCAACAGAAAATGCCCAGCCAGGGACAGATGTACGCTCATGCGGACGATCATCGCCGGAATGAACAAAAACATTCCTGCACCAAGCAAACGCAACGCCACGTCGCGACTGAACAGGCCAATCAGCTTCCAGGCAAACCAGCTCTGCAGAATGAAACACGTCAGTAGCCACAACCCGAAATACTGGAAGGGTTCAGGCAACAGGGCTGAGAACGGTTTGAAGATAAAAGCGAACAACGGATTGGAATCCGAGAAAATTATCCCGTTACCCAACTCCAGCCCATAGCTCGGGTTAAGCCCCAGTGGAAACGTCCAGGGCGAATGACGAAAAAAAAACCAACCCTGATAGTGCGTGGCGGGGTCGCCGTCGCCCAGCC
Organism: Pseudomonas sp. AM14(2022); assembly: GCF_036346455.1. NCBI lineage: Bacteria > Pseudomonadati > Pseudomonadota > Gammaproteobacteria > Pseudomonadales > Pseudomonadaceae > Pseudomonas > Pseudomonas sp. AM14(2022). The sequence goes on along the minus strand of NZ_JAOTNY010000003.1, from coordinate 470,220 downwards.
ATGCAATGTTCATCGGGTTCAAGGCACGTGGGCCGACCACAATGAAAAACGCCAGAATTCCCAAGAGCACGGGCAGCAGCGCAGTCGCCCGATGTGTTGCGGAGAGCTTCATCGATACGTCCAGAAGTTGTGCAAGACAAACGTGAATGCCGGAATCGTCAGCGCCACCGCGACAATGCCCAACAGATAATTCAACCCGGCCACCTGCGCGGCCCAGGCGACAAACATCGCCAAGAGAAAACCGCACGCCGATACCGATAAAAATCGCAGCAATGTTCTGCCGTGCAGTCGGGCGGAGAAACTCCAGGTGGTGTTGATCACGTAAGACACCACCGTCGCCACGGCAAACGCCACACCGTTGGCCAGCGGCGGTTGCGGCGCAACGAAATTGATGAACAGCACAGCCACCAGCGCATGCAGCGCGGTGACGAACAGACCGGTCACGGCAAAGCGCAGACCGCGCTGGATCAGCGTTTTCCTTTCAACTGAAGTCACGGTTTTTGCGCCAGCACGAACACGCTCAGCCCGGCCAGACGGTTGTGGCTCATCAGCGGCAACTCGAGGCTGCACAACGTCTTGAGCACGCCGTTGACCAAGGGATGATGGCGTTTGAGCTGAGACTGCGGCGCTGCGGCCTGCGGCCCTTTGGGCAGCAAACGCAACGCCGCCGCGATCGGAAACACCGCGCCGAAATAGTAGGCACCACGCTGCACGCTCAAACCGGCATCACGGGCCAGGGTTTCAAACTGCGGCAGGGTGTAGCGGCGCTTGTGTTCGAGGAAGTCGTCGTGACCGCTCCACAGGAACTGAAACGCCGGCACGGTCATCAGGAAACGGCTGCCGGACGGCACCTTGTCAACGTAAGCCTTGAGCAGACCAAGGTCATCGTCGACATGCTCCAGCACATCCATGAGCAGCACCAGATCGGCGTCGATGGCGTCGATATCGCGGCGGTAATGCACCGGTTTGCCGGCGGTGGTCGCATCGGAATCGGCGGGGTAACTGATGTCGACGCACCACGCCTCTTGCGCCGCGGTTTGGGTCAATAAATGGTGCGAGAAAAACCCGGAACCGGCGCCCACGTCGAGAATCCGCGTGATCGGTACATCACCGAGCAGACGACGAGTCGCCGCCGCTTTGGAGCAGTAATACCAATGCTCACCGATGCTGTCGCCGAGGATATCGGTTTCCTTGAGATCCATGTTTCAGTCCTTGGGGTCGTAGACGCGACGCACCAGAAAAACCGGCCGGCGTTTGGATTCGATATAAGTGCGGCCGAGGTACTCGCCGAGTACGCCGATGCCAATCAATTGCAGGCCACCGAGGAACGTCACGGCCACCATCAGCGAGGCATAACCGGGCATGTCGACGCCGTGGATCAGCGTGCGCAACACGATAAAAATGGCAAAGGCAAAGGACACCAGCGACACCGCGGCGCCGATGTAAGTCCAGATCCGCAACGGTTCGGTACTGAAACTGGTGATGCCTTCCAGGGCAAAATTCCACAGCCGCCAGCCGTTGAATTTGCTCTGCCCCGCCACGCGCTCGGGCCGCTCGTAATCAACGTGGGTAGTCCGAAAACCGACCCAGGCGAACAGGCCCTTCATGAAGCGCCGGGACTCGGGCAAAGTCAGCAAGGCATCGACTACACAACGGTCCATCAGGCGGAAATCGCCGACGTTTTCCGGCAGCGCTTGCTCGGCGATCTTGTTATGCAGGCGGTAGAACCAATGCGCCGACGTCTGCTTGGCCCAGGTGTCGCTGCGGCGGCTGACGCGATGACCGAGCACCACTTCATAGCCCTCGCGCCATCGCTCGATCATTTGCAGAATGACTTCGGGTGGGTCCTGCAGATCGGCATCGATAGGCACCACAATCTGCCCGGTGGCGATTTGCAATCCCGCAGACAACGCCGCCTCTTTGCCGAAGTTACGGCTCAGATCGACGATGCGCAGCCGCGAGTCGTGCCGCTGACGATCCAACAGCCGCTCAAGTGTGGCATCAGTGCTACCGTCATTGATGAACACCAGCTCCAAAGTAATTGAGGCTTGGTGCTGGAAGACTTCATCGATGCGCAGAATGAACGCGTCGAGACTGTCCTCCTCGTTAAAAACCGGGACAACCAGCGATAACGTGACCCGTGTGGCCTGTGCCGTTCCATGCTCAGTCAATGGAGTGCTCTTTTTATAGTGTTTGTCGGTCGTCGAAGCATTTTCAACGCCATGAGCCGTCCCGTATTAAGCAGTAGCGTCGATAGCCTTGCAAGGTGCAAAGGGCGACATTCTGGCCAATCCAGACGCCGATGCGTGCGCTCTAGCCCGCACTCTTCAGAAACATCTGCCAACGATTGGAAACAAATACCCGATAGCGAAAAAAACTCGCTCCGCTAGGCTTGCGACGATGCGCCACACAGGTTGTCGCAAACACCATCGCAAGGAGCGAACTGAATGTATTTCGAGATCTACAGGCAATCCCGAGGCACCCCGAGCACCGGCAAAGGCCAATGGCGCTGGAGACTGCGGGCGGGGAACCACGAGACGATTGCCAGTGGCGAGTCGTATGTGAACAAGGCCGATTGTTTACACGTGATCGAGTTGATCAAGGGTGTGCAGGGGGAGACGCCGGTGAAGGAAATCTGATGGCGCCGCGTCCTACAGCCTCTTCCTTTTTCGTCTGAAGCACTGGCAAAGCACTTTTGCGCCCCTACGCTGTTCAGCGTACGGGGCCATCCAGCCCTGTTTCGCCAAATGATGTTCAAACTCAAAAGGAGCCGCACCATGGCTAGAGACAAAGCGAAAGACGACAAGCACTTCAACTGCACCCAAACACACGAAGCCGACTACGTCGCCAGCCTCTATCCGCACGCCAAGGACGAAGTGAAAACCTTCCTGGCCTCGGCTTGCAAGGACAACACGCTGCGCAACTCGACGCACAAGGAAGTGTATGACCTGATCAAACAGAAGCTCGGGCATCCGCAGCCGTGAGTGGCTGAGGCGGGTGCTCGGTAAAACTCGCAGATACAAAAAAGCCCCGTAGCTTCTCAGCTACGGGGCTATTTGCTCTGCTCGGGAACGACGTACATAAGATCTTGTAGTTCCACATCAGAATAAAGCTAGGCATGGGCCTCTCGGTCAAGAACATCCGCAACCCACTGATTAATGCTTTTTTGAGCCAATTGCGCTTTTACGGCAACAGTCGCATGAAGAGCTGGCGCCAAACGCAGACTGAGATTGCCCGAATAAGGCCTTTGCGGGGCACGACCCAGTTTTGCGCAAGTCTCCAGATAGTCAGTAACAGCCTCTTCGAATGCTGACCGAAGCTCTTTCACAGATTCGCCATGAAAACCTACTACGTCCTTGATCCCAGCGATATGACCAACAAAAAGACCATCTTCATCACTGTATTCAATTCGGGCTGCATACCCGTTGTAATTCATCACGTTCATGGAGTGACTCCTGCTTGTTCAAGAAAAGCCCGAGCATCACGAACCTGATAGGGCTTTGCTTCTTTATCCGGGTGAGGTCGGTGGAACGTAGCAACCACACCTCTTAATTCAAACCGAACTCGCGAACTATTGCCTTCCACGGGTCTGGCCCCGACCGCATTGAACAGAGACTCGATGCGCGCCCATTCCAACGTGGCGGGTGTGGGTCGTGAAAATATAGCTGCGAGCGTACCGAGTTATTTGTTGTTCATAGTATTACACTATGATACCGCGCAGGAAAAATTGACAATCGCGATTCATATCGCTGATCCATGAAGCGCCCCCTTGAACAAGCGGACAACGCCACCCTCCAAGCTTGAAAACGGCGTCTTTTTATCCGAATCCGGTCAATATTGGGCACATAGGTCAGGATAAGGAGTGATTTGAAATAGAGCTGTAGGTAGACTCCGAGAGTTACGTACGAACCGGCATCAATCGAGTCACATCCGATTATCGAGTTTTCAATCTCGGGTTCCGGCGACAGGATTTGCTGATTACTCAAGCGAGCAGAAACAAAAAAGCCCCGTAGCTTCTCAGCTACGGGGCTTTTTCTATATATGGCGGAGAGATAGGGATTCGAACCCTAGGTACCGGTGAAGGTACAACGGATTTCGAATCCGTCCCATTCGGCCACTCTGGCATCTCTCCAACGGCGCGCATCATAACAACACTTCTGCCGAAAGCAAACCCTCTTTCGAAAATTTTCTTCGTGCTATCAGATGCTTGCGTCGATTAAAGCGGTACACCCAGACGATTGGCGACTTCTTCGTAGGCTTCGATGACGTCACCGAGGCCCTGGCGGAAGCGGTCTTTGTCCATCTTCTTCTTGGTGTCCTTGTCCCACAGGCGGCAGCCGTCCGGGCTGAACTCGTCGCCGAGGACGATCGAGCCGTCGCTGAACACGCCGAATTCAAGCTTGAAGTCCACCAGCAGCAGGCCTGCGTCGTCGAACAGTTTGCTCAGGACTTCGTTGACCTTGAGCGACAGTTCTTTCATGCGTGCCAGTTGCTCGGCGGTGCCCCAGCCGAATGCCACGACGTGGGATTCATTGATGAACGGATCGCCCTTGGCGTCGTCCTTGAGGAACAGTTCGAAGGTGTACGGGTTGAGCTTCATGCCCTCTTCGACGCCCAGACGTTTTACCAGGCTGCCGGCGGCGTAGTTACGCACGACGCACTCGACCGGGATCATGTCCAGCTTCTTCACCAGGCACTCGTTGTCGCCCAGCAGTTTGTCGAATTGGGTCGGAATGCCGGCCGCTTCGAGTTTCTGCATGATGAAGGCGTTGAACTTGTTGTTCACCATGCCTTTGCGGTCGAGCTGCTCGATGCGCTTGCCGTCGAACGCCGAGGTGTCGTTGCGAAACAGCAGGATCAAACGGTCAGCGTCGTCGGTCTTGTAAACCGATTTGGCTTTGCCGCGGTAGAGTTCTTCACGTTTTTCCATGATGGGCTCCGCTTGCTAAGTAGATGGGCTAGGCGATATGGCGCCAGTCGAGCCCTGAATCTTGATCGGCCAGTTGCAGCCAGTCCGGGTCGCACCCGAGGGTGTCGACGAAACATTGCCGGGCCAGCTGCGGCAGGTTGTTCTTGCTGCTCAGGTGGGCGAGAACCAGATGCTGCAAGCCCTGCCACCCCAACTCGGCCACCAGGAATGCCGCCTGATGGTTGTTCAAATGTCCCAGCTCGCCGCCCACCCGTTGCTTGAGAAAGTACGGATAGTGACCACGGGCCAGCATGTCGCGGCAATGGTTGGACTCGATCATCAACGCATCGAGATCCCGATAGCCGTCCAGCACCCGCTCGCAATAGGAACCCAGGTCGGTCAGCAGGCCGAAGCGCCGCCGCTCGTTATCACTGAATACATACTGGGTCGGCTCCTGCGCATCATGGGCCACGGCAATGACCCCGATGTTCAGTGCGCCGATCTGCAGCTGCTCGCCGCCGGCCAGAAAGCTTGCGGGTTCGATCGGTTTGCGCATCCCGCGCAGTGTGCCGCGACTGAGGTAGACCGGCAGATTGTAGCGCCGAGACAGCAAACCCACGCCATGCACGTGGTCGGCATGTTCGTGGGTTACGAGTATCGCGCTCAGTTGCGCCGGGTGAACCCCCAGACGCAACAGGCGTTTTTCGGTTTCCCGCAGGGAAAAACCACAATCCACCAGCACATAGGTATCAGCGCTGGCGATCAGCGTGCCGTTCCCTTGGCTACCGCTGCCGAGAACGGCAAAGCGCATGTGATCAGCCCAGGTTGTCCTGAATCACGCTCAACACTTTGCGCGCCACATCGGCCGGCGCAACGGTATTGATGTTCTTCTCTACGGTCACCTGAACGTTTTCACCGACCTTGCTCAGGCGAACCTGATAACGCTCGGCGCGGGCTTCAACTTCTTCCTTGGTCGGCGCACTGCCGAACAGGCTGCTGAAGAAACCAGGCTTGTCGTCTTTCTTCTCGGCTTTTTCGGCCAGGTTGATGTAGTACAGGCCCAGGCTGCGGTTGATGTCTTCAACGCGCCACTGACCTTGCTCCAGCGCACGACCGACGCTCGACCAGGCACGATCCAGGTCAGGACCGACGTTCAGCACCGGGTTGCCGCTGCCGTCTTCGCTGAGGCTGACACGGCTCGGGGTATCGAAGTCACGCGAAGCCAGCATCGACACCGAACCACCCTTCTCGGAGATCCGGCTCATGCTCGCGAGCATGTCGTCGACCAGCGCTGCGTCCAGGCCTGTGTTGACCGAACGGTTGGTGAAATCGACGTCGGCGGTGCTGCCGGCAGGACGCTCGGCGCTGACCACGTAGATTTCACTGGTGTTGCGCTGCACGCCTGGCTCGATACGCACCCGCACGCGGGTTTCGCTGTCGGCACCGACACCGGCGGCGCTCAGGCGCTTGGCCATGGCGGCGGACAGTTCGTCGGAATGCTGCCAGGTGGTGGTGAATTCGCCGGTTTGCGGACGCTGTTCATCCAGCCGGAAACCATTGTCCTGGAAGAACTGTACCGCCACTGGCCAGACTTCGGCCGGAGGGTGCTGGGCCACGACCCAACGCGAGTCACCGCTCTTCTGCAGCGAGTAGTCGGTCGCCTCGGCAACCGCCGTCAGCGGTTGCGGGCGCGGTACCACGTATTCGCCCTTCGCCGTGTCATCAGCCACGTTGCGCGGGATCGGCAACAGCGGATCCAGACGCTTGGAGGTGCTGACATTCGGTGGCAGTTGCATCGGTGCAGTCTGTTGCGCTTCCAGGTAATCGCTACCACGGTCACGGAAATAACCTTCCGGGCCCCAGACCCATCCGCAGCCACTGGTGCTGGAGATAATCAAGGCAAGTGCGGAAAGTCCGGCCATTCGCTTCATGCGTTGTACTTCCTCAATTAAACCAGGACGCTGCACTGGCGCAGGGCCGTGCGAAGCGTTTCATGACAAGGAGCGCTCAGCCAGGTCAACGGCAGGCGGATGCCTTCGTGCATCAGGCCCATTTCAACCAAAGCCCACTTCACCGGAATCGGGTTGGCTTCGATGAACAGGTCCTTGTGCAGCGGCATCAATTTTTCGTTGATCGCCCGTGCGGTCTCGGCGTCGCCTTTCAGCGCGGCCTCGCACAGGTCGGCCATTTCGCGCGGGGCGACGTTGGCCGTTACGGAGATGTTGCCTTTGCCGCCCAGCAGGATCAGCTCGACCGCGGTCGGATCATCGCCGGACAGCACGATGAAGTCGTTGCTCACGCCGTCGATGATGGCTTTGGCGCGTTTCAGGTCGCCGGTGGCTTCCTTGATGCCGATGATGTTCGGCACGGTGGACAGGCGAATCACGGTCTCGGCCTGCATGTCGCAGGAGGTGCGGCCGGGAACGTTGTAGAGAATCTGTGGAATGTCGACGGCTTCGGCAATGTGCTTGAAGTGCTGGTACAGGCCTTCCTGGGTCGGCTTGTTGTAGTACGGAACTACCAGCAGGCAGGCGTCGGCGCCGGCTTCCTTGGCGTTGCGGGTCAGCTCGACGGCTTCGCGGGTCGAGTTGGCGCCGGTACCGGCGATCACCGGAATGCGCCCGGCTACCTGTTTGACCACGGCTTTGATGACGGCGATGTGTTCTTCTACATCAAGGGTCGCCGACTCGCCGGTAGTACCGACCGCGACAATGGCATGGGTGCCGTTCTTGAGATGGAAGTCCACGAGTTTGCTGAGGCTGTCCCAGTCAAGACGCCCTTGTGCATCCATGGGAGTGACCAGTGCCACCATACTGCCCGCAATCATGAAACCGCTCCTGCCGGAAAAAGAGAGCGGTAATGGTACTGGCGCCAAGATGCTTGCACAAGCGAAGTACTGCGCCGCCATTCCCCTTGGCGTCGGTTTTCGCTACCCTTCAGACTTTGATCGGTACAGATCAGCTTGTACGCCGGGTTCCAGCCTCCCCTTTCGGCCTCCCAGGCCCCGTTCCAGTGTCGCTGCTGCACGCTCCGCCTTTATTGGAGCGAATTGCGAGCCACGGCCCGGGGCTTTCTGAACGGGCACGCGCAGACGCTTCCCGACGGCCAACGCCCATCGACCTACCGACCGCTCATCGCTTTAGGAATGCTGCATGTCCACCCCCACAGTTCGCGAACAATTCCTTGTCATCAGTGCCCTTGGCGCCAACCCCATGGAGCTGACTAACGTCCTGTGCCGCGCCAGCCATGAAAATCGCTGCGCCGTCGTCACCTCCCGCCTGACTCGCCATGGCGAATGCAGCGCCCTGGTGCTGGAAATCTCCGGCAGCTGGGATGCGCTGGCCCGCCTCGAAGGCAGTCTGCCGACCCTGGCCAAGCGCCACGCATTTACCGTCAACGTGGTGCGCAGTGCGGCCCTGGAAAATCGTCCACAGGCCCTGCCGTACGTGGCTTATGTCAGTTCGGCGTATCGCCCGGACATCATCAATGAGCTGTGCCAGTTCTTCATGGATCACAACGTCGAGCTGGAAAACCTGACCTGCGATACCTATCAGGCCCCGCAGACCGGCGGCACCATGCTCAACGCCACGTTCACCGTAACGCTGCCGGCCGGCACCCAGATCAGCTGGCTGCGCGACCAGTTCCTGGATTTCGCCGACGCGATGAACCTGGATGCGCTGATCGAACCTTGGCGCCCACAAAACCCAATGTAAGGAAGCTTTCATGGCCGTTGTCATCGACCAACCGGTTGCGGATTTCGAAGCACCTGCCACCAGCGGGCAGACCGTCAGCTTGTCCGCCCTGAAGGGCAAGCAAGTGGTGATCTACTTCTATCCGAAGGACAGCACCCCCGGCTGCACCACCGAAGGCCAGGGTTTTCGTGACCAGTACGCGGCGTTCCAAGCCGCTAATACCGAGATTTTCGGTATCTCCCGCGACAGCCTGAAGTCTCACGAGAACTTCAAGTGCAAGCAGGAATTTCCGTTCGAGCTGATCAGCGACAAGGACGAAGCCGTCTGCCAGCTGTTCGACGTGATCAAGTTGAAGAAACTGTATGGCAAGGAATATCTGGGCGTTGATCGCAGCACGTTCCTGATCGACAAGAATGGCGTGCTGCGCCAGGAATGGCGCGGCGTGAAAGTGCCGGGACATGTGGATGCTGTGCTGGCTGCGGCTCAGGCCTTGAATAAAGCCTGATATTTCTGCGTCGTTTTCACTGACGCCCTCGCGAGCAAGCCCGCTCCCACATCTGGAATGCATTTCAAATGTGGGAGCGGGCTTGCTCGCGAAGGGGACATAAGCCGCAACGAATAATCCGGCTTTAAAGTAACGGAGCGACAACCGGCTCCTTGCGCGGCCACGCATCCAGCACGGCCTTGAACAGCGTCGCCAGCGGAATCGCGAAGAACACGCCCCAGAACCCCCACAACCCGCCAAACAACAGCACCGCGCAGATGATGGCCACCGGGTGCAGGTTGACTGCCTCGGAAAACAGCAACGGCACCAGCACGTTGCCATCCAGCGTTTGAATGATCCCGTAGACCGCCATCAGATAGATGAACTGATCGCTCCAACCCCACTGGAACAGCGCGATCAGTAACACCGGCACGGTCACCACCACCGCGCCGACGTACGGCACCACCACCGATACCCCGACCAGCAACGCCAGCAGCGCCGCATAGTTGAGGCCAAGCGCGACGAAGGCGATGTAGGTCACGCCGCCACAGATCACGATCTCGATGACCTTGCCGCGAATGTAGTTGGCGATCTGCCGGTTCATTTCCTGCGCCACGCGGGTGATCAGCGCCCGCTCACGGGGCAGATAGCCGCGCACCCACTCGCCGATCATGGCCCGATCCTTGAGAAAGAAGAACACCAGAATCGGCACCAGCACCAGATAGATCATGATATTGACCAGCAGCGGCAGGCTCGACAGCGAAAAGGTCAGCGCCCATTGGCCGAACTTGCCGATTTCGCCACGCGCCGCTTCGATAGCCTGCAGCACCTGCTCGTCAGAGACCAGATGCGGATAGCGCTCCGGCAGCAACAGCAACAGCGACTGCCATTTGGCCAGCATCCCCGGCAGCTCGTTGAACAGCGTGATCAACTGATGCCACAGCAACGGCAACACTACCACGATGAACACTAGCAACACGCCCATGAACAGCGCAAATACCAGCCCCACCGCCGCCGCACCAGGCACGCGCATACGCTCCAGTGCGAGTACCAGCCCCTGCATCAGATACGCCAGCACCATCCCGGCCAATACCGGCGCGAGCATGCCACCGAGCGTGAGCACCGCGGTGAAGGCGAGAAACAGCAGCACCGCCAGCACCACCGCTTCTTCGTCGGAAAAGTAGCGCTGAATCCAGTCGCGTAACACTTTGAACATCAATAATCCTTAGGTCTTTTACGCTGTCGGTTCAGGCTTTTTTCAACCAGTAACGGTAGACGCCCGCTTCGTCTTCTTCGCGCAGCAGCGTATGACCGGCCAGACGGGCAAAGGTGCGGAAGTCGCGCTGCGAACCCGCGTCCGTGGCGATCACCTTGAGCACCGCGCCGCTGGGCAGCTTGTTGAGTTCCATCTTGGCCTTGAGCAACGGCAACGGGCAATTCAGGCCACTGGCGTCCAATTCACAGTCATGGGCTACAGCGTCAGTCATTGCGTCACTCCGGTTCAGGTGGTTGAGGTGCCTAGAATATCTGGTCGCAAGCCCGGTGTCCGGCTACAGTAAGGTCTTTGTCTTCTAAGGCTTTGTGCATGACATTTCTGCGCCCTACCCTGCTGACGCTCGCTTGCCTGCTCGCCTCACCGGGCTTTGCCGACGATCTGCCGTCACTTGGCGACGCCAGTTCTGCCATTGTCTCTCCGCAACAGGAATACCAGTTGGGCCGCGCCTGGCTGGCGATGTTGCGCAGTCAGGTTGCACAGCTCAACGATCCGCAGCTCAAAGACTACGTCGAATCCAGCGTCTACAAGCTGGTGGAAACCAGCCAGGTGACCGATCGGCGCCTGGAATTCATCCTGATCAACAGCCCGCAACTCAACGCCTTCGCAGCGCCGGGTGGCGTGGTCGGGGTCAACGGCGGCCTGTTCCTCAACGCGCAGACCGAAGGCGAATACGCCTCGGTACTGGCCCACGAACTGGCTCACTTGTCGCAACGCCACTTCGCGCGCGGCGTCGAAGCTTCGCAGCGGATGCAGGTACCGATGATGGCGGCGCTGCTCGCCGGGATCGTGATTGCCGCCGCCGGTGGCGGTGATGCCGGGATCGCGACCATCGCCGGTACTCAGGCCGCAGCCATTCAGTCGCAGCGTACCTTCTCGCGCCAAAACGAGCAGGAAGCCGACCGTATCGGCATCCTCAACCTGGAAAAGGCCGGATACGACCCGCGCTCGATGCCGACCATGTTCGAACGTCTGATGCGCCAATACCGCTTCGACGCCAAGCCGCCAGAATTTCTGCTGACTCACCCGGTGACCGAATCGCGTATCGCCGACACCCGTAACCGCGCAGAACAAGCGCCGGCGGGCGGCATCGAAGACAGCATGCGCTATCAGCTGATCCGCGCCCGTGTTCAGCTGATCTACGAAGAAACCCCGGGACTGGGCGCCAAGCGCTTTCGTGCACAACTGGATGAGAATCCGAAAAACGACGTGGCGCGCTACGGCCTGGCGATCGCCCAGATCAAGGGCGGCCAGCTCAATGAAGCCAGGGAGAATCTCAAACAGCTGCTGGCCAAGTCACCCAACGAGATCATCTACAACCTCGCGCAGATCGACCTGGACATCACCAACAACCGCCTGCCGGATGCGCAAACGCGGGTTGACCGGATGCTCACCCAGTATCCGGGCAACTACCCACTGAATCAGGTTCGGGTCGATCTGTTGCTGAAACAGAATCGCACCGCCGACGCCGAGAAAGCCCTCGACAGCTTGCTCAAATCCCGTCCGAATGATCCGGACGTGTGGTATCAGGTCGCCGAAACCCGTGGCCTCTCTGGCAACATCATTGGTCTGCATCAGGCCCGCGCCGAGTACTTCGCGCTGGTCGGCGATTATCGTCAGGCGATCCAGCAGCTTGATTTTGCCAAGCGCAAGGCGGGCAGCAACTTCCCGCTGTCCTCGCGGATCGATGCACGCCAGCGCGAGCTGATGGAGCAGGAGCGCATGATCAAGGACATGATGGGCTGAGTTTTCATCAGCGACAAAAAAATTCAGGTATAAAAAAACCGCCTCTTTCGAGGCGGTTTTTATTTCACCGCAACCGGGTTATTCAGCCAGTTTGAAGGTGATGAAGCTCGCGCGACCTTCACGCAGAACACGCATCGACACCGAACGATTCTTTGGCAGCGCCTTGGCGATCTCGGCGAACTCCTTGGTGGAGCCGATGGCCTGGTTGTTCAGGTGAGTGATCACGTCACCCGGCTGCAGACCGATCAGTGCCGCAGGACCATCCTGAACATCCTTGATCACCACACCACCCTTGAGGTCGTAGGTTTTCTTTTGCTCGGCGGTCAGCTCGATCACCGACACACCGAGGCGGTTACTGCTGCTTTCCGCGCCGGATTTCGGCAGTGCTGCCAGCTCTTTGTCCTCGTCCGGAATCGCACCGACGGTCAGCTCGACATTCTTGCGCTTGCCGTCACGGATCACTTCGAGGCTGGCCTTGGCGCCCGCTTTCAGCGCACCGACCAAGTGTGGCAGGTCGGCGGACATGACGATCGGCTGACCGTTCATGCTCAGGATCACGTCGCCCACTTGCAGGCCACCCTTGGCTGCCGGACCGTCATCCTGAATCTGCGCAACCAGCGCACCGGCCGGCTTATCAAGACCGAACGACTCGGCCAGATCCTTGTTCACTTCCTGGATGACCACGCCCAGCCAGCCGCGGCTGACTTTGCCACCGCTTTTCAGCTGATTGGAAACGTCCATCGCCACGTCGATCGGAATGGCGAACGACACACCCATGAAGCCACCGGAACGGGTGTAGATCTGCGAGTTGATCCCGACCACTTCACCGTTCAGGTTGAACAGCGGGCCACCGGAGTTACCCGGGTTGATCGGTACGTCGGTCTGGATGAACGGCACGTAGTTTTCGTTCGGCAGGCTACGGCCGACGGCGCTGACAATACCTTGGGTCACGGTGTGGTCAAAGCCGAACGGCGAACCGATCGCCACGACCCACTGACCCGCCTTCAGGTCCTGGGACTTGCCGAGCTTGAGCACCGGCAGGTCCTTGCCATCGATTTTCAGCAGGGCCACGTCGGAGCGTGGGTCAGTGCCGATCAGCTTGGCTTTCATTTCACTGCGATCAGCCAGACGCACGAGGATTTCGTCGGCATCGGCAATCACATGGTTGTTGGTCAGGATGTAGCCATCGGAGGAAATGATGAAGCCCGAACCGAGCGATTGCGCTTCACGCTGACGATCGCCGCGCGGCGAACGCTGCTGAGGCGGCATGCCACGCTCGAAGAACTCGCGCAACATCGGCGGCAAGCCTTCCAGGTCAGGCATCTGCTGGTTCACCTTGCGGTCCGGCAGCTTCTGCGTGGTACTGATGTTCACCACTGCAGGCGAGGCCTGTTCAACCAGTTGGGTGAAATCCGGCAGGTCGGCCGCCTGGACAGCGGGGACAGCCTGACCCAGCACCAGCACGGTGGCGAAAATGGAGAGATAAGACTTCAAGCTAAGTATCGACATACAGCTCCCGTTACGACGAGCAGGGTTAAGCGATATGGAGCAAGGAACACCGGGAACCGCGGGCCGGTATTTTTGTTCCGGGAACAACAGACAAGGCCAGAGCCGTGAGGCTCTGACCTATAAAAAACTTTCGGGTGATTTGCAAATGAAAATGCTGAGCAAACATTTCATCTACGTCTCGAAGAAGAAGTGGAAATGACTGAAATCAGCTCACTGCTTGCTGGTTGCAGCGCCATCGTTGCGCATCGAAAGGGCAATCCTCTCGGCCGTGCCGATTGGAATTTCGCCGACCACCGTCACCATCATCTCGCCCTCAGGCGTAGTGAGGCGGCGGGAAACAGCGACAGTTGGCCCCAACTGCGTGCGGGTATCGGTCACTGTTGCACCGTTCAACGGCTCAAGAAATACCGAAAACCGTGCCAGCCCGTCGTCATACATCAGGCTACTGACTTGAGTCTTGGTTTCAGAATCTTTGTGTGAAGTGCTGCTGGTCAGCACAAAACCCGGAGGCAGCCAGTCGGAATGCCAGACCTGAGCCGTTTTCACGGCCGACGCCTTGTCACTATCAATAGTGACGGCCTTGCACTCAGTGCCAGCTTGCAGATCTTTGTCCGACGGGACATCAGCGGTATTCAGGCTGGTGAACTGGAAACGCTCGAGTAGCTGCCCCTTGTCGTTGAGCAACAACGACTTCAGTGGCAAACCGGTCTGTTTATCCAGATGCAGCTCGAAACCATAGCGATGCTGGTCGCGGGGCGTCAGCGATACGATGACCGCATCACGCCCGGCCACGCGCGATTTGCCGATGACGGCAAGCTCATACCAGTTTTTCAGCTTTTGGGGATCAAGCGAACGAGCGGTCGAGTTGGGAGAGTCTCCCAACCCCGCAATCAGAGTGCCGCTGACGCATTGAGTATGCCCATCAACACGCACGACTTCCTGAGCCGAGCCGTCGAGCTGAAGCAAACGCTCGCGGACCTGACCGTTCTGGACACGATGCCAGATATTGTGGGTAGAAAAACTACCGTTACGCTCGTATACGAAAGTGCCTTGGAAGCTTTGCTGCTGCTCGGCCTGACCCAGGCGGATCAGCCAGTCCTGGGCCTCGTCGGCATGGGCTGGAACAATGAACCAGCCGCTAAGCAGAAGCGAAAGTAGAGGTATGGCGCGCATGATCCTCCTTAACGGTTTTCCATGCTTGCTGCACGCGCATAAGGCAGAGCGCTTTCAGTACCTTTCAACGCAGCTTGCTGGGCATGCTGACGCAGATAGCCTGGCAGACGCTGATCGTGCCAGCCTGGCTGACCTTGCAGGACGCCATTGGCCATCGGACCAGTGGTTTCCGAGCTTTCCTTGTAGCCAGCCAGGACGGCCGGGCCTTTGACCTGCGGCGCAACCAGCGAAGGCTGATTGGACTGCTGGGCCAGTTCGACGCCAGCGATTTCGTCCTGGTTGTACAGGCGCACACCAGCCAGTACCGCAACGGTCACCGAAGCCGCAACGGCCAGACGACCCAGGTTGCGCCAAGGGCCGCGGGATACTTTGGCTGGAGCCGTTTCGTCTTCCAGCGCAGCAGAAACTGCCGCAGCAATGTCCAGACGCGGAAGCAGCAGATCCTTGTGCATGGCTGCCCGAGCGATCTGATAACGAGCCCAGGTCTCACGGGTTTCAACATCGTCCAGTGCATTGATCACTCGACGCAATTCCAGTTCGTCCGCTTCGTTATCCATCACTGCGGACAGCGATTCCTGCAGGGCTTCACGACTCATGGCGTTCCTCTCTTGGCTGTCGCCGCTGTCTCAGTTTTCCTGCAACAACGGCTGCAGGGCTTTATCGATGGCCTCCCGGGCGCGGAAAATCCGGGAGCGCACGGTACCCACCGGACACTGCATGACGCTCGCAATGTCCTCGTAACTCAGACCATCGAATTCACGTAAAGTTAAAGCCGTACGTAAATCCTCTGGCAGTTGCTGAATGGTTCGATGGACGGTGCCTTCGATCTCATCCCGCAGCAACGCGCGTTCCGGCGATTCGAGATCCTTCAGGCCATGATCGCCGTCGTAGAACTCTGCATCTTCAGAACTTACATCGCTATCCGGCGGCCGGCGGCCGCGTGAAACCAGATAGTTCTTTGCCGTGTTGATGGCAATGCGGTAAAGCCACGTATAGAACGCGCTGTCTCCGCGAAAGTTTCCTAGCGCTCGGTAGGCCTTGATAAAGGCTTCCTGAGCCACATCCTGGGCTTCATGGGTGTCGTGCACGAAACGCACGATCAACCCGAGAATTTTGTGCTGATATTTCAGCACCAGCAGATCGAAAGCTCGCTTGTCGCCACGCTGAACGCGCTCGACCAGCTGCTGATCCTCTTCCTGGGTTAGCATGAACACTCCTCGATAAGCATGGAGGAGGCTTGCATAACTAAACGACCAGACTTGCAAACATAGACTCGGGCTTTTCGCAAAAGTTCTCCCCCTCCAGGCAAGTTTCCTGCGGGCTCTGATTTGGCACGCACGAAAAACGCAGCGCGGGATAAACCGGCTGCGCGAATAATCTTGTCATCGGTTCGCCGGCAAAAACCCAATCGCAGGTTCTGCATTGAAGCCGACACTGTCCCGTGCTTCTGGCAACTGACTATTGATCTTGGGCCTCTGGCAAAAGTTCCAATTATTTATAGCCGTGCTGAAGCGACATTGAGCAACCGCGTGCTGAAAAAGCCTGTTTCATCCTCGATACAGTCGCCTTTTCCCAAAACGACAGAAAAAAACGTCCGACGAAACGTCAAGCTTTTGTCGTCACAGTAGTTTCACAATGCCATACGGGCCCGGCTATTGTGCCGCTCCACCCCTCTATATACTAGTGGGCTGTGTGGCTGTCTTGACTCGCCGATCCAGCTGTCCTGCGCCACCCCCGATCCGGGTCGCTTTGAGCGGAATCCTGAAATGAGCCAACAGTTTCAACACGATGTTCTGGTGATTGGCAGCGGCGCTGCCGGTTTGAGTCTCGCGCTGACCCTGCCGGGTCATTTGCGCATTGCCGTATTGAGCAAAGGTGATCTGGCCAACGGCTCGACTTATTGGGCCCAGGGCGGCGTCGCTGCCGTGCTGGACGATACCGATACTGTCGAATCCCACGTCGACGACACCCTGAATGCCGGCGGCGGTCTGTGCCATGAAAACGCGGTGCGTTTTACCGTCGAGCACAGCCGCGAAGCCATCCAGTGGCTGATCGACCAGGGGGTGCCGTTCACCCGCGACGAACAGTCCGGCACCGAAGACGGCGGTTTCGAATTCCACCTGACTCGCGAAGGCGGCCACAGCCATCGGCGCATCATCCATGCCGCGGACGCAACCGGCGCAGCGATTTTCACCACCCTCCTCGCCCAGGCCAGAGAGCGCAGCAACATCGAACTGCTGGAGCAGCGAGTTGCCGTTGATCTGATCACCGAACGCCGTCTGGGCATGAATGGCGAGCGCTGCCTCGGCGCCTATGTGCTGAATCGCGCGACCGGCGAAGTCGACACCTACGGCGCACGCTTCGTGATCCTCGCGTCCGGCGGCGCCGCCAAGGTCTACCTCTATACCAGTAACCCCGACGGCGCTTGCGGTGACGGCATCGCCATGGCCTGGCGCTCGGGCTGCCGAGTGGCGAACCTGGAATTCAACCAGTTCCACCCTACGTGCCTGTATCACCCGCAGGCCAAGAGTTTCCTGATCACTGAAGCCTTGCGTGGCGAAGGCGCGCACCTGAAGCTGCCCAACGGCGAACGGTTCATGCCGCGCTTCGACAAACGTGCCGAACTGGCGCCACGCGACATCGTCGCCCGCGCCATCGACCATGAAATGAAGCGCCTGGGCGTCGACTGCGTGTATCTCGACATCAGCCACAAACCTGAAGCCTTCATCAAAAGCCACTTTCCGACGGTTTACGAACGCTGCCTGGGTTTCGGCATCGACATCACCAAGCAGCCGATCCCGGTCGTACCGGCGGCGCACTACACCTGTGGCGGGGTGATGGTTGACCAGCACGGTCGCACCGACGTGCCGGGGCTGTACGCCATCGGCGAAACCAGCTTCACCGGCCTGCACGGGGCCAACCGCATGGCCAGCAACTCGCTGCTCGAATGCTTCGTTTATGCCCGCTCGGCGGCTGCGGACATCCTTGCACAACTGGATGACGTCACCGCGCCAACCGCCCTGCCCGAGTGGGACGCCAGCCAGGTCACCGATTCCGACGAAGACGTGATCATCGCCCACAACTGGGACGAGCTGCGCCGCTTCATGTGGGACTACGTGGGGATCGTGCGCACCAATAAGCGCCTGCAACGAGCGCAGCACCGCGTGCGTCTGTTGCTGGACGAGATCGACGAGTTCTACAGCAACTATAAAGTCAGCCGCGACCTGATCGAGCTGCGTAATCTGGCGCAAGTCGCCGAACTGATGATCTGCTCTGCCATGGAGCGCAAGGAAAGTCGCGGTCTGCATTACACCCTCGACTACCCGAACCTGCTGTCCGAGGCGCTCGACACTATTCTGGTGCCGCCCACCTACGCCGGCTGAACTTGAGCCGCACTCGCAGGCGTCGGTGCACATCCGCTGTCTGCGAGTCTCGCGGTACACAGATCGAGCGCACCCGCCGCTCCCCGCGCAAACGAAAGCGCAGCACCACGATCAACGGCAACGCCAGGCTGTCAGGGCGCAGCTGGACCGCTTGCCAGCCGCCCGCCTGATTCCACAATTGCCAGCCATCAGCGTCGCGGCGCAATCGGCAAAAAGCCTGCGGATGCTTCAGCAGAACCTGCCGTGGCAATACCCACGCGGCGTGCAGCAGACAGGCGAAAGCCCCGAGCAGACTGGCCCAGAGTGGAATCGACAGGAGAAACAAAACACCCAGAGCGAACGCCTGGGCCAACAGATACGCCGCCAGCAACTGCCGTGAGGCATGCCAGCGGCATTCGAACGTGTTACTTGGGCTGAACACGGTCCAGAATCATCCGGACCATGCGCTGCAGCTCAGGGTCTTCGGACTCACTGCGCTCCATGAACCAGCCGAACATGTCCTGATCCTCACAGGTCAGCAGACGGACATACAAGTCGCGATCGACCTGGTTGAGGTGCGGATAGACCTCTTTCACGAACGGCACCAGCAGCACGTCAAGTTCCAGCATGCCACGGCGGCTGTGCCAGAAGAGGCGATTGAGTTCAACTTGTTCGACCATGGAGCCCTCCTCAAATAGGCGCGCAGTATACAGCCCCGGCGCGGGTCGCACAGTCGGCTTTGGTCGGGCACCACCGATCCTTTATCAACTACCCATTTCAACAACGCGCCCTTATGATGTGCCCCAGACTTTTTACCCTGCGATGACCCATGGCCGATTCTGCTTTTTTCTGCACCCTGTCTCATGAAGGCGTACTCGCGGTTCGCGGCGTGGATGCCGGCAAATTCCTGCAAGGCCAATTGACCTGCAACATCAATTACCTCAGCGACAGCCAGGCCAGCCTGGGCGCGCGCTGCACGCAAAAAGGCCGGATGCAGTCGAGCTTCCGCATTCTGCTCGAAGGTGACGGCGTGCTGCTGGCAATGGCCAGTGAACTGCTGGAGCCGCAACTGGCGGATCTGAAAAAGTACGCGGTGTTCTCCAAATCCAAATTGACCGACGAAAGCGCCGCCTGGGTGCGTTTTGGCCTGGAGCACGGCGACGCCGCGTTGGCCAGCCTGGGTCTGAACCTGCCAGGCGAAACCGACGGCGTGGTGCGCAACGCAGGCCTGATCGCGATTCGCGTCTCGCCGGATCGCGCCGAACTCTGGGTACCGGCCGATCAAGCCGATGCCATCAAAGCCAAGTTGGCCACCGCCCTGCCTGAAGGCAAATTGAACCAATGGCTGCTGGGGCAGATTCGCGCCGGTATCGGTCAGGTCATGCCGACCACCCGCGAGTTGTTCATCCCGCAGATGCTCAACCTGCAGGCCGTCGGTGGCGTGAGTTTCAAGAAAGGTTGCTACACCGGCCAGGAAATCGTCGCGCGCATGCAGTACTTGGGCAAGCTCAAGCGTCGCCTCTATCGCGTAGAACTTGACGCGACTGAACTGCCAGAGCCGGGCACCCCGCTGTTCGCCCCAAGCCACAGCAGCGCCATCGGCGAAGTGGTGATTGCCGCCCGCGCCGCAGAAAAGATTGAACTGTTGGCGGTGTTGCAGGCCGAAGCTGCCGAAGCGGGTGATCTGCACCTGGGCGACCTCGAAGGGCCAGCCCTGCATTTGCTCGACCTGCCCTACGAACTGGATCGCGACCGCGAAATCCAGCGCTGATCGCAGCTTTTGTTGCAACACCCTAGAGAATCTACATGAGCGAGCTGGCGGATAAGGTCCAACAGGATTTGGTTGAGGCCATCGATAACGATGACCTGGTTCTGCCAACGTTACCGGAAGTGGCCCTGCAAATTCGCAAGGCCGCCGAAGACCCGGAGATCAGTGTCAGCGACCTGAGCAAAGTGATTGGCCGCGACACGGCGTTGTCGGCGCGACTGATCAAAGTGGTCAACAGCCCGTTGCTGCGCGCGACCCAGGAAGTCACCGACCTGCACACCGCGATCACCCGACTGGGGGTGAACTACAGCAGCAACCTGGCGATCGGCCTGGTGATGGAACAGATCTTCCACGCCCGCTCCGAGGTGGTCGAACAGAAGATGCGCGAAGTCTGGCGCAAGAGCCTGGAGATCGCCGGCGTCAGCTACGCCCTGTGCCGTCGGCACACCCAACTCAAACCTGATCAGGCGGCGTTGGGCGGACTGGTGCATCAGATCGGCGTACTGCCGATTCTGACCTATGCCGAAGATCACTACGAACTGCTGTCAGACCCGGTCAGCCTCAACCATGTGATCGACCACATTCACCCGCTGCTGGGCGACAAGCTGTTGCGGGTCTGGGAATTTCCCGAACAACTGGTGGCGTTGCCGGGGCTGTACCTGGATTTCAAACGCGACTCGGCGCACCTCGATTACGTCGATCTGGTGCAGGTGGCGAGTCTGTATTGTCACAAGGACAGCGATCATCCGATTGCGCGGATTGACCCGCTCAGCGTGCCGGCGTTCAGGAAGCTTGGGATCGATCCGGAGAACAAGGAGTTGTGCGCGGATCTGCAAGAATCGCGGACGATGTTTTACTGATCCGGAACCGCGGCGCGGCCTTCGCGAGCAAGCCCGCTCCCACAGGGGATTTGTGTACGGCGTGGATTCCCTGTGGGAGCGGGCTTGCTCGCGAAGAGGCCCGCACCAACACCACATTTATCCGGCAATAAAACTCACCCGAACCTTCAAACCGGCCTGCTCACCATCGTGCAAGGTGATCTGCGCCAGATGCGCCCGGCAGATCTCTCCGACGATCGCCAGCCCCAACCCTGAGCCCGCAACCTGCTGATTGCGCCGATAGAAGCGTTCAAACACCCGATCACGCTCTTCCAGCGGAATCCCCGGCCCGTCATCTTCAACTTCAAGCACCGCCGGCGCCGCGACCCGCAGAATCACGTTGCCGCCCGGTGGCGTATGCGCCAGTGCGTTGTCCACCAGATTGCTCAGCAGTTCATTGAGCAACGTCGGCTCACCGCGCAGCCACACCGGCTCATCCGCCTCCAGAGCCAGCGCGACTCCGCGCGCATGAGCCAACGGCGCCATAGCCATGCCCAGCTCGCGGGCCAACTGACTCAGATCGAGCAGTTGCGCGCCACCCTCGGCAATCGCCCGGGCACCGTTTTCCACCCGCGCCAGCGACAGCAGTTGATTGGCCAGATGGGTCAGGCGATCAGTGCTTTGCGCAGAGGATTCCAGGGTTGTGCGCCAGGTTTCCGCTTCAGTCGAACGCAGCCCAAGTTCCAGCCGCGCCTTCAACGCCGCCAGTGGCGTGCGCAGTTCGTGGGCGGCATCGGCGATGAACTGCGCCTGCCGCTCGAACTGCCCGCGCAAGCGTTCGGTGAAGTGATTGAGCGCGCGCACCAGCGGCCACAATTCATGTTGCACTTCCACCAGCGGCAGCGGCCGCAAATCATCGGGCTGACGCTCCTCCACCGCCGTGCGCAAACGCTCCAGCGGGCGCAGCGCGGCACTCACCGCAAACCACACCAGCAACAAGGCGCCGATCGCGAGCATGCCCAGACGCAGCAGCGTATCGGCCGCCAGACTGCGGGCCATGCTGACTCGCGCCTCATCGGTTTCCGCGACACGGATTTCCGCCATGCCATTCATGTTCGGTTCGGTGACCGCTTTGAGCAGGCTGACCACGCGCACGTTCTGCCCGCGATAGGTCGCGTTATAGAAGCGCGCGAGCGCTGGATAATCGTCAGTTCTTGGCGTACCGGGTGGTGGTCCGGGCAGGTTTTCGTAGCCGGAAATCAGCTTCTGGTGGATGTCGTTGACCTGGTAGTAAATCCGCCCGGCGCTGTCGTAAGCGAAGGTGTCCAGCGCCACGTAGGGCACGTCGGCGCTGAGGGTGCCGTCGCGCTGCGACAGGCCGGCGGCGATGGTCCGCGCCGAGGCCAGCAGGGTGCGGTCGTAGGCGGTGTCGGCGGCTTCGCGCCCGTTCCAGTACGCGCTCAGACCACTGGCGAGCATCAGCACCACCAGCAACAACGCGAGGTTCCACAGCAACCGCCAGCGCAGGCTGCTGGGCTTATGCATCGCGGCTTTCCAGCAAGTAGCCGAGGCCACGGAAGGTCACGATCGCCACCGGTTGGCCGTCGAGTTTCTTGCGCAGGCGATGCACGTAGATTTCGATGGCATCGGGGCTGGCTTCTTCGTCGAGACCGAACACCTGTGCCGCCAGTTGCTCCTTGCTCATCACCCGGCCCGGGCGGGCGATCAACGCTTCGAGCACGGCTTGTTCGCGGGAGGTCAGTGTCAGCAGTTCTTCGCCGAGACTGAAGCGCCGGGTGTCGAGATCGTAGGCCAGCACGCCGCAGCGCTGCTGACGCTCGCCACCGAGCACACTGCGCCGCAACAGAGCTTTGACCCGGGCTTCGAGCTCGGTCAGTTCGAACGGTTTGGCCAGGTAATCGTCAGCGCCGAGATTCAAGCCGTGTACGCGGTCCTTCACATCGCTGCGCGCTGTCAGCATCAACACCGGCAGGTTCTTGCCACGTGCGCGCAGGCGTGCCAGCACCTCGAAACCGTCCATGCGCGGCAGGCCGACATCGAGGATCGCCATCGCGTATTCCTCGCTGCCCAGCGCCAGGTCGGCGGCCACGCCATCGTGCAACACGTCCACGGTCAGACCGGTGCTCTTGAGCGCCTGGGCGACGCTTTCGGCCAGTTGCAAATGGTCTTCGACGAGCAGAACACGCATGGATCTCTACCTCATTCAGGGATGGCCGACGCCACTCTTTGCCGCGGAGTTTACAGCCGCAACCGCCGCTGTGAAGCCCGAAACCCGCGAAATCCAGCTGAAAGGTTAGCGAAAGGTTAGCCCGTTAGAGTCCGGTCACGGACAGTTTCGACTGCCGTCGCTGCTGCCACACAGCGATACGAAAAACGCCTCGAAGCGTTTTCGACCAATAAGAACAATAAACGGAGTACACCCGCATGCCGTCCTTGCAGACCAAGGCTCCCACGCCTGTTCGTCCTTCTCGTTTGCGCCACGCCACCCTCGCCAGCACCGCTGCCCTCGCCGGTTTCTCGCCGCTGAGCTACGCCGACTTCATCAAAGACAGTTCCGCCACCTTCGAAACCCGCAACATGTACTTCAACCGCGACTTTCGCGACGGCACCAGTGCCCAGCAAAGCAAGCGGGATGAATGGGCGCAGGGTTTCATGCTCAACCTGCAATCGGGTTACACCGACGGCACCGTGGGCTTCGGTGTCGATGCGCTGGGCATGCTGGGCGTCAAGCTTGATTCGAGCCCGGATCGTACCGGCACCGGCCTGTTGCCGACCCACGATGACGGGCGCGCGGCGAACGAATACTCGAAAGTCGGCCTGACCGGCAAAGTGAAAATCTCCGCCACCGAACTGAAAATCGGCAGCCTGATGCCGGAACTGCCGATCCTCAAACCGAATGACGGGCGCATCCTGCCGCAGACGTTTGAAGGTGGTTTGCTGACCTCCAAAGAGCTCAAGAACCTGACCTTCACCGGTGGGCGTCTGGAGAAAGCCAAGGATCGCGACAGCACCGATTTCGAGGACATCGCCCTCAACAACAAGAACAGCCGCTTCGCGGGCACCGTGGCCGGCAAGCATTTCGATTTCGCCGGCGTGGACTACAAGTTCACCGACAAGATCACCGGCAGTTACCACTTCGCCCAGCTCGACGAAGTCTATAACCAGCACTTCTTCGGTCTGGTTGCCTCGCGGCCGATGGGCCCGGGCACCTTCGCCACCGACCTGCGCTTTGCCGTCAGTGACGATCAGGGCGCGGCCCGTGGTGGCGAGATCGACAACCGCTCGCTCAACGGTCTGGTCAGCTACGCCCTGAGCGGCCACAAGTTCACCGCCGGTTATCAGCACATGTCCGGCGACAGCGCCTTCCCGTATGTCGATGGCAGCGACCCGTACCTGGTCAACTTCGTGCAGATCAACGACTTCGCCGGTGCCGAAGAACGCTCGTGGCAAGCGCGTTACGACTTCGACTTTGCCCGCCTCGGCATCCCCGGCCTGTCGTTCATGAGCCGTTACCTGAGCGGTGACAACATCAAGCTCAAGAATGGCGAAGAAGGCAAAGAGTGGGAGCGCAACACCGAGATCAAATATGTAGTACAAAGCGGCGCCCTGAAGGACGTTGCCGTACGCCTGCGTAATGCCACCTACCGTTCCAACTACTCCGCTCGCGATGCCGATGAAGTGCGTCTGCTGGTGAGCTATAGCATTGCCCTTTGGTAATTCAGTACGTCCATAACAACAACTCCCAAGGAGACATAGATGAACTTATCACTGCGTAAAGTTGCTCTGGCCGCTGGCGTCATGTTGTTCGCCGGCCAACTGATGGCCGAACCGAAACGTCCGGAATGCATCGCCCCGGCCTCCCCCGGCGGTGGTTTCGACCTGACCTGCAAACTGGCGCAGAGCGCGCTGGTCAACGAAAAACTGCTGACCAAACCGATGCGCGTGACCTACATGCCCGGCGGTGTCGGCGCGGTGGCGTACAACGCGGTCGTCGCCCAGCGCCCGGCCGACGCCGGCACGCTGGTGGCGTGGTCCAGCGGTTCGCTGCTGAATCTGGCGCAAGGCAAGTTTGGTCGTTTCGATGAAACCAATGTGCGCTGGCTGGCCGCCGTCGGCACCAGTTACGGTGCCATCGCGGTGAAAAGCGATTCGCCTTACAAGACCCTCGACGATCTGGTCAAAGCCCTGAAGAAAGATCCGAGCTCCGTGGTGATCGGTTCCGGCGGCACCGTCGGCAGCCAGGACTGGATGCAGACCGCACTGATCGCCAAGGCTGCCGGGATCAACCCGCGTGACCTGCGTTACGTCGCCCTCGAAGGCGGCGGCGAAATCGCTACTGCACTGCTCGGCGGTCACATCCAGGTGGGTAGTACCGACATCTCCGACTCCATGCCGCATATCCAGAGCGGTGACATGCGGCTGCTCGCGGTGTTCGCCGATAAACGCATCGACGAGCCGGAAATGAAAGACATCCCGACCGCGCGAGAGCAGGGCTACGACATCGTCTGGCCGGTGGTGCGTGGTTTCTACCTTGGGCCAAAAGTCAGCGACGAAGACTACGCCTGGTGGAAGGACGCCTTCGACAAACTGCTGGCCTCGGAAGAGTTCGCCAAGCTGCGCGATCAGCGTGAACTGTTCCCGTTCGCCATGACCGGCCCGGAGCTGGACACCTACGTGAAGAAGCAGGTCGCGGACTACAAAGTGCTGGCCAAAGAGTTCGGCCTGATTCAGTGATCGTCTCTGTCTAGCGGCTGCGGCCTCGCGCATCGAGGCCTCGGCACAGGAGTTTCCCATGCTCTTACAACGCATTTTCGCCTCGGTGCTGTTGCTGGCCTGCGTCGGCCTGGCGCTGATGGCGTGGCCGTATCAAGCGGCTTTTTCCTACGAACCGGTCGGCCCGCGCGCCTTTCCCCTGCTGATGCTCGGCCTGATGGGCGTGGCGCTGCTGTACATGGTGTTCCGCCCTGCACCGATCAAACACAGCGAAGACGAGCCGCCGCTGGATCGCGAAACCCTGACCAAGATCGGCATCTGCGTGCTGTTGCTGCTGGTCTTCGCCGGCCTGTTCGAACCGCTGGGCTTCATCCTCAGCAGCATCCTGATCGGCATCCCGATGGCGCGCCTGTATGGCGGTCGCTGGTTGCCAAGCATTGTGGTCACGACATTGATGGCCATCGGTCTGTACCTGCTGTTCGACCGTCTGATGGACGTTCCGCTGCCTTTGGGCCTGCTCGACGTTCTGGAGAACTGATATGGATACTCTCGGTTATTTGGGGCAGGGCTTCGGCGTCGCGCTGAGCCCGTACAACCTGGTCACGGCCTTGACCGGCACGCTGATCGGCACCGTGGTCGGGCTGTTGCCGGGCCTGGGTCCGATCAATGGCGTGGCCCTGCTGATCCCGATCGCCTTTGCCCTCGGCCTGCCACCGGAGTCGGCGCTGATTCTGCTGGCGGCGGTGTATCTGGGCTGCGAATACGGCGGGCGGATTAGCTCGATCCTGCTGAACATTCCGGGCGAAGCCTCCACCGTGATGACCACCCTCGACGGCTATCCGATGGCGCGCCAGGGTCTGGCCGGTGTCGCGCTGTCGCTGTCGGCATGGAGTTCGTTCATCGGTGCGTTCATCGCCACCTGCGGCATGGTGCTGTTCGCCCCGTTACTGGCGAAATGGGCGATTGCCTTCGGTCCGGCGGAATACTTCGTGTTGATGGTGTTCGCGATCGTCTGCCTTGGCGGCATGGCCGGTGATCGTCCGCTGAAGACTTTTATTGCGGCGCTGATCGGGCTGTTTCTGTCGACCGTGGGCATCGACGCCAACAGCGGCGTATACCGCTTCACCGGCGACAACATTCACCTGACCGACGGCATCCAGTTCGTGGTGCTGGTACTGGGTCTGTTCTCGGTCAGTGAAACTCTCCTGCTGCTGGAAAAAACCCATCGTGGCCAGGAAGCGGTGAAAGCCACCGGACGCATGATGTTCAACTTCAAGGAAGCGGCGTCGGTGTTCGTGGTGAACATCCGTTGCGGCCTGCTGGGTTTCATCATGGGCGTGTTGCCGGGTGCCGGCGCGACGCTGGCCAGTGCCGTGGCCTACATGACCGAAAAACGCATCGCCGGTGCCGGCGGCAAATTCGGTCAGGGTGACGCCCGTGGCCTCGCCGCTCCTGAGACTGCAATCGGCGCTTCGGCCTGCGGCGCACTGGTGCCGATGCTGACCCTCGGCGTACCCGGTTCGGGCACCACCGCCGTGATGATCGGCGCGCTGTCGCTGTACAACATCACCCCGGGGCCGCTGCTGTTCCAACAGCAACCGGACATCGTTTGGGGCCTGATCGCTTCGTTGTTCATCGCCAACATCATGCTGGTGATCCTCAACATCCCGATGATCCGCATCTTCACCCGCATCCTCGCCGTGCCGAACTGGGCACTGGTGCCGGTGATCGCGATCATCACCGGAATCGGCGTGTACGCCGTGCATGCGACCACCTTCGACCTGTTCCTGATGGTCGGCATCGGTATCTTCGGCTACATCCTGCGCAAGCTGGATTTCCCGTTGTCGCCCGTGCTGCTCGGGTTCATCCTCGGTGGGCTGATGGAGCAGAACCTGCGTCGTGCACTGTCGATCTCCAACGGTGCGCTGGAAATCCTCTGGTCGAGCCCGATCACTTTCGGCGTGTGGATCCTGACCGCGATCATGTTGCTGATGCCGCTGCTGCGCATCTGGCGCAAACGCTCGGCGGCGCAACGCGCCATCGCCGATGTCTGATCGCTCCTCCCTCCGAAGCTGGTGGGCGACCCCGCTGGTCGGTCTGCTTGGCGGTTTTATCGCCAGCCAGATCGGCTGGCCACTGCCGTGGATGGTCGGCTCGCTGCTGGCGATTATCCTGGTGCGCTGCCTGACACCCTGGCAATTGACCGAGATCCCCGGCGGGCGCAAATGCGGCCAATGGATCGTCGGCATCGGCATCGGCCTGCACTTCACGCCGCTGGTGATGGAGCAGGTACTGAGTCATTTCGGTTTGATTTTCTTCGGCGCGCTGGTCACCAGCCTGTCGGCGGTGGTCGGCGTGTGGTTGATGCGGCGTACCGGCGAAGATCGCGCCACGGCATTTTTCTCGAGCATGCCCGGCGGTTCCGGGGAGATGGTCAACCTCGGCGCGCGCAATGGCGCGCTGCTCAGCCATGTCGCGGCGGGGCAGAGTCTGCGGGTGCTGGTGGTGGTGCTGTGCGTGCCGGCCGCGTTCAAGTATCTGCTGGGCGACGGCACACCGATTTCCCACGCCGGCAACGTCGATTGGCGCTGGCTGGCGATTCTGTTTCCCACGGGCGCCCTGCTCGCCTGGCTCTGGCAGCGTTTGCGTCAACCCAATCCGTGGCTGTTCGGGCCGTTGCTGGTCAGTGCCACGGTGAGCATTGCCTGGGATTTGCACATCGGCCTGCCGGACGGCGGCAGCCAGATCGGTCAGTGGCTGATCGGCAGCGGGCTGGGCTGTCACTTCAATCGACAGTTCTTCCGCCGCGCGCCGTCATTCATGGGGCGTACGCTGATCGGCACGGCGCTGACCATGTTGATCGCCACATTGGCCGCGCTGGGCTTGAGTGCGCTGACCCATCTGGATCTGCGTTCGCTGACGTTGGGCATGATGCCCGGTGGGATTGCCGAGATGAGTCTGACGGCGGAGACCCTGCAACTGTCGGTGCCGCTGGTGACGGCGATGCAGGTGATGCGGCTGCTGTTTGTACTGTTTCTGGCGGAGCCGTTGTTCAAATACTGGAACCGTAATCCCGAGTAATACCGCGCCGCCCTTTTCGCGAGCAGGCTCGCTCCCACAGGGTTTTGAGGTGTTCACACAATCTGTGGCAACCACAGGAACCTGTGGGAGCGAGCCTGCTCGCGAAGGGGCCCGCCCATTCAACCCATCAAATCGGCGGCAGACGCCACTCAATTGGCGCTTCGCCATTCTGCTCGAGAAACTTGTTGGTCCGACTGAAATGCCCGCAGCCGAGGAAGCCACGATAAGCCGACAACGGCGATGGATGCACCGACGTCAGCACCAAATGCTTGGTCGCATCGATCAGCTTCTGCTTACTCTGCGCGTGTGCCCCCCACAGCATGAACACCAGATGCGGCTGGCGTTCGCTGACCACCTCAATGATCCGGTCGGTGAAGAACTGCCAGCCCTTGTCCTTGTGCGCGTTGGCATTGGCGCGCTCGACAGTCATGGTGGTGTTGAGCATCAACACGCCCTGATCGGCCCAGCTCTGCAGGTAGCCGTGGTTGGGAATGTCGATGTTCAAGTCGCGCTTCAACTCTTTGTAGATATTGACCAGCGACGGCGGCGCCGGCACGCCGGGTTGCACCGAAAAGCACAAGCCATGGGCCTGGCCCGGGCCGTGATACGGGTCCTGGCCGAGGATCACCACTTTGACTTTATCCAGCGGCGTCGAATTCAGCGCATTGAAAATCAGCGGGCCCGGCGGGTAGATTTCCTTGCCGGCAGCCCGCTCCTGCTGCAGAAAATTGCGCAACTCTGCCATGTATGGCTGGTCGAACTCAGCACGCAGTGCCTCCTTCCAGCTCGGTTCGAGTTTGATACGGTCGTCAGCAGTCATGGTCATACCCGGCAAAAACAATGGGGCGAACCCTAGGAAAGCCGACCACGCTTGTCAATTGATCTGACGCAGATCCGGCACTTTCCCACACAGCGATCATACTGATCGTTCAAATTCCCGATCGAGGTCACGATGAATCTGCACTTCGAAGAACTCACCGGCACCGACGGCGCCCGTCTCGGGATCGCCAGCCTGGATGCTGAAAAGTCGCTCAACGCGCTGTCCTTGCCGATGATCAACGCCCTGAGCGACAAGCTGAACGCCTGGGCCAAGGATCCACAAATCGTCTGCGTGCTATTGCGCGGCAACGGCGCCAAGGCGTTCTGCGCCGGCGGCGAAGTGCGTAGCCTGGTGGAGGCCTGCCGGGCCCACCCCGGTGAAGTCCCGCCACTGGCGGCGCAGTTTTTCGCCGCCGAGTATCGCCTGGACTACAGCTTGCATACCTACCCCAAACCGCTGATTTGCTGGGGCCACGGTTACGTGCTCGGCGGCGGCATGGGCCTGTTGCAAGGCGCCAGCACGCGGATCGTCACGCCGAGCAGTCGCCTGGCGATGCCGGAGATCACCATCGGTTTGTATCCGGACGTCGGGGCCAGTTGGTTTTTGTCACGGTTGCCGGGCAAGCTCGGCTTGTTCCTCGGTCTGACGGGTGCACACATGAACGGCCGCGATGCGATCGATCTGGATCTGGCCGACCGTTTCCTGCTTGAAGAGCAGCAACCGCAGCTGATCGAAGGCCTGCTGCAACTCAACTGGCAGGAACAGACCGACATGCAGCTCAACAGTCTGTTCAAGGCCCTGCAACAGGAAGCCGTGGGGCAGATGCCCGAGGCGCAGTGGCTGCCGCGGCGTCAGCAGATCGATGAACTGCTCGACGTCAGCGACGTCACCTGTGCCTGGAAAGCCATCAGCCTGCAACGCGACAGCAGCGACCCGCTGATCGCCCGCGCCGCGAAAACCCTGAGCGAAGGCTCGCCGCTGACCGCGCATCTGGTCTGGGAACAGATCCTCCGCGCCCGCTATCTGTCGCTGGCCGAAGTGTTCCAGATGGAATACACCCTGAGCCTCAATTGCTGCCGGCACCCGGAATTCAGCGAAGGCGTGCGCGCACGATTGATAGACAAGGATCAGAAACCGCACTGGCATTGGCCGGATATCAATACCGTGCCGGATGCGGTGGTCGAGGCGCATTTTCACAAGGTCTGGGAAGGTCGGCATCCGTTGGCGGATCTGACGCAATACTGAACGCCCGGTAAATCGCAGGCACAAAAAAAGCGGCGCTCAATGCGCCGCTTTTTTGTTTGCGGATGATTACCAGCGACCGCCTCGCCCGCCGTGGTCACCGCGGTTACCGTGATGGTCACGGCCGCCACGGTCACGATCCCAACCTCCACCGCGGTGGCCGTCCCAACGGCCACGATCATTGTCGTGCCAGCGACGACTCTCGTAGTAGCGTGGCGCTGGCTGGTAGTAGCGCGGCGCCGAGTAGTAACGCGGAGCCGGTTGATAGTAACGCGGGGCCGCCTGGTAGTAGCGCGGGGCCGAGTAATAGGTGCTGCCACCGCTGTAATAGGTGCCGCCAGTGTTGTAGTAAGCCGGAGCGGGTGAGGTGTAGACCTCCGAGCTGTAATAACTGTCTGCGTAGGAGTAGGGAGCGCAACCGGCAACGGAAAACATCATCGCAGCAAGTAGAAGAATTCGTCGATACATGGCGGCCTCCTGGACCGCGGGTAGCCGCACCAGCGACGCTGGCAGGCATCAGTCGTTTATTCGGTGACTGACGAAACATCTGACAGCGTTTTCCGAATCTGGTGCGCTTCCGTAACAAGTTGAAACATGTGATTGATGAAATCCTGTTCATTTGGAAACCACTGTCATTCAGCAACTGATCAGTGGTGCCCACCGTGATAGCCGCC
This sequence comes from Pseudomonas sp. AM14(2022), assembly GCF_036346455.1. NCBI lineage: Bacteria > Pseudomonadati > Pseudomonadota > Gammaproteobacteria > Pseudomonadales > Pseudomonadaceae > Pseudomonas > Pseudomonas sp. AM14(2022). Next base: position 438,935 of record NZ_JAOTNY010000003.1, on the reverse strand, counting down.
GCCGTGATAACCGCGTCCGTAGCCGCCGCGATAGCCGTGACCACCGTAGTAATAGCGCCCGCCACCGTAGTAGCGCGGACCGTAATAACCGCCGTAGTAATACGACGAGTAATAGCCTGGATAGTAGTAAGTGGCAGGGTAAGCATCGTAAGGACCGGCATAGTAGTAACACCCGGACAGGCCTGAACCGAGCACCGCTCCCAGCAGCACTCGACGTAACAGTTTTGAAATACCCATGACGGCCTCCTGAAAGACCCACGGCCGCAGCAGGACAGCGCAGCCGACACAGTTTTTGACTGTCATGTCTGGGGCAAGTGCCGGGCGCGGAAAAGCTTCAGATCAGCGGTGTCAGTCACACTGAAAATGCTCTGTGGGAGCGGGCTTGCTCGCGAAAGCGGTGGGTCAGTGACGAATCACTGACTGACAGGACGCCTTCGCGAGCAAGCCCGCTCCCACAGTTAGCCTGCGTAATGCCCAGGAATACATCGGTGCCACCACCGTACATGCTGATGACACCTTGCATACCCTGCTGTCTCGGGCCGATCATGCGATGTAGCAGGCCAGACAAACTGGCCGTAACCGCAATTGCGTGGAAATGCCTTACTCGTCCTATGCCTGATTCCGACATCAAACCCGACCTCTGCCCCGCCTGCGGCGCGCGCAACGACTGCAGCCTGGCCGATCCGCGCACCGCCGACCAGGCCTGCTGGTGCTTTGGCGTAAGCATCGACCCGGCAGTGCTCGAAGCGCTTCCGGCCGAACTGCGCAATCAATCCTGCCTATGCCCGCGCTGCGCGCAGGTCGAAGCGCAACTGCAAGCAGCGGCGCGACCGATCCCGTAAGATACGCGACCCTTTGTCCGCCGATTTCTGACCATGCGCGTCGACCGCTTCCTCAGCAACCTGCCCCGCTATAACCGTCAGCAGGTTCGCCTGTTGCTGGTGGAAAAGCGCGTGCGGATCGACGGAAAAGTCGTCAGCGACCCGCACAGCGAAGTGCTGGAGTTCAGCCGCGTCGAAGTCGATGAAGAAGTCCTGCAACTCGGCAAACCGGCACGCTACTTCATGCTGCACAAGCCGCCGGGGTGCGTCAGTGCCACTCGCGATCCGCAGCACCCGACCGTGCTTGACCTGATCGATGAACCGGACAAGGACGACCTGCACATCGCCGGTCGCCTCGACTTCAACACCACCGGGCTGATGCTGATCACCAACGATGGCAGCTGGTCGCGACGCCTGACCCAACCGCAGACCAAACTGCCGAAGGTCTATTACGTCGAGACCGAACAGGAGATCGGGCCGCAATACGCGCTGGCGTTTGCCGATGGCATCTACTTCGCCTTCGAAAACCTGACCACGCAGCCGGCGCAACTCGAAGTGCTCGGCCCGCGAGTGGCGCGCCTGAGCATCGTCGAGGGTCGCTACCATCAGGTGAAGCGCATGTTTGGTCACTTCAACAACAAAGTGTTGCGCCTGCACCGCGAATCCATGGGCCCGCTGTCGCTGGATAACGCGCTAAAACCGGGCGAGTACCGCGCTTTGCGCACCGAAGAGATCCATTTGTTCTAAGCCGGCGACCGCTCAGCAGAAGTTGTCGAACAATTTACCAACGGCACTTGCGCGATCCCCATCCCACTGCTTGAATCAGGACGTCGGCCAAATTGTGACCGATTAGTCACACCATACATCCAAGAAACTTTTTGCCGGTCGTCAGCCCTCTGGGTTGCGCCTCAGCCGGCAGACTGCCCGCCAATAACAACACCCGTCGACCGCAGTCATGGATCGACATGGGCCAAGCAAATTCCAGGCGTATGCCTACCTGTCACAAAGCTCGTGCAATCTCTATTTGCGCGCATACCCGCTTGCTTGCCAGGAGTCTTATGACATGAGGCCAGAAATCGCTGTGCTGGATATACAGGGTCAGTATCGGGTTTACACGGAGTTCTATCGCGCAGACGCCGCAGAAAAGACCATCATCCTGGTCAACGGCTCGATGGCCACGACTGCGTCGTTTGCACAGACTGTGAAAAACCTGCACCCGCAATTCAACGTGGTTTGCTACGACCAGCCCTACGCGGGCCGGTCGAAAATCCACAACCGTCACGAGAAACATCTGACCAAGGAAGTCGAAGGGCAGATCCTGCTGGAGCTGATCGACCACTTCGGCGCCGAACACGTGCTGTCGTTTTCCTGGGGCGGCGCAGCCACCCTGGTTGCCCTGTCGCAACAGCCGCGGCGTATCGAGAAAGCCGTGATCAGCTCGTTCTCGCCGGTGATCAACGCACACATGCTTGATTACCTGGAGCGCGGTGTCGATTACCTCGGCCAGCGCGACGGCGACCGCGTCGGGCACCTGGTCAACAGCACTATCGGTAAACACTTGCCGTCACTGTTCAAGCGCTTCAACTATCGCCACGTCAGCAGCCTGGCCGAGCACGAATACGGGCAGATGCACTTTCACATCAGTGACGTGCTGCACAGCGATCGTCAGTGCTATTTGAATGCGGCGAAGAAGATCAACGTGCCGGTGCTGTTTCTCAACGGCGAATGGGATGAATACACCGCCGCCGAAGACGCCCGGATATTCGGCAACCATGTGGCGCACAGCACCTTCACCACGCTGCAGGCCACCGGCCACTTCCTCGACATGGAGCACAAGGCTGCGTGCCGCGATAGCCAGAACGCACTGCTTGGTTTCCTGAAACCCTCAACGCAGTCGAGCCGAACGCGTTACGCGTTCGTCCAGGATCACCATGCATTGGCCATTTGAAAAAGCGTCGTCGCGAGCGAGTCTGTGGGGCTGAAAAACCAGCATTCATTGTCCTGCAGATTTGCCCGCGAATGACCGTTTTCAATGCTGTAACGCGCTGCGAGCAAAAGAAAAACTTCAAATCCGCGCCCGACTCTGGTACAAAGTCAGCCGCTCTGAGCGGGTATAGTTTAGTGGCAAAACGAAAGCTTCCCAAGCTTTAGTTGAGGGTTCGATTCCCTCTACCCGCTCCACTCACTCAGGTCTCACGTCGTATTATGACGGGGGATGCAGGAACAGAAAAACCGGCCTACAGGGCCGGTTTTTTTGTGTCCGGGATTTGTCCGCATTGCCCCGTAAAGGCCTGCAACACACGCATCATCCCAACGCGAAGCCCCAGCCTAGACTGGACCTTGCCAGCGAGCCAATTAAAAGTCGATGACCGCTCGGTGGTTATGGTGTTGATAAAAAAAAATCAGTAGTTATAGTACCCACCAAGCACACCACAAGGAGGTGTTGTGAATAGCCGCTTTTTAATCGGTCAACTCGTCGCAGACGGCTGGTATCTGGTGCGGGTCAAAGGCAGTCATCATCACTTTAAACATCCCGTCAAGCCTGGACTGGTGACGGTGCCGCACCCGAAGAAAGACCTGCTAAAGAAAACGGCCATCAGCATTATGAAACAGGCGCTGCTCTGACTTACTCCGCCAACAGCGCCCAGGAGGACCACGAACATGCTTTACCCGATCGCAATTTCAATAGGTGATGAAGAACACGCCTGGGGAGTGGAAGTGCCGGATATTCCCGGCTGTTTTTCTGCCGGCGATGATCTGGATGATGCCGTCGCGATGGCTCGTGAAGCCATTGAGGGGCATTTCGAAATTCTGGCCGAGGACGGTGCGTCGATCCCGCCAGCCAGCAAGCTTGGCGTGCACGTAGCGAACCCGCAGTACTCCGGTTGTGCCTGGGCTGTGGTTGATATCGACGTTACCAAATACCTGGGCAAGGCGCAGAAACTCAACATCACACTGCCCGGCTATCTGCTCAACCGCATAGATGAATATGTGCTTCATCACCCGGAAGAAAAAAGTCGTTCGGGGTTTCTGGCCTCGGCAGCGTTGAAGGTCTTGCAGCAAGGTTGAATGCAAATCGGGCCCTCCGCTAGCATTTCTCCATCACCCACCACCCTCCCCCTGCGCGGCCATCGACGAATACGAGTTTTGACTTTCGAGGGACTCCATGGCGCGGCCTCTGTGCCGCCGATGACCGAACTCAAAAGAGCACTTCCCCCATGACGCAAAACATTTACGACGACCCCGAATTTTTTCACGGTTACAGCCAGATGAACCGTTCAATCGGCGGCCTCGATGCCGCGCCGGAGTGGCCGGCGCTCAAGGCTTTGCTGCCATCGATGCACGACTTGAATGTGGTCGACCTCGGCTGCGGCTATGGCTGGTTCAGCCGCTGGGCCAGTGAACACGGTGCCGCCAATGTGCTGGGGCTGGATGTCTCGGAAAAGATGCTGGAGCGCGCGCGTGAAACCACTACGGCGGCGAATATCCGCTATGAACGCGCCGATCTTGAACACATCGACCTGCCGGCCTGCAGTTTCGATCTGGCCTACAGTTCGCTGGCGCTGCATTACATCAAGGATCTGGCCGGACTGTTCGCCCATCTGTACGGGGCGTTGAAACCGGGCTCGTATTTTGTGTTCTCCATCGAACATCCGATCTTCATGGCCCCGCGCAATCCAGGCTGGCTGGTCGACAGCGATGGGCGCAAGCGCTGGCCGCTGGACAGTTATCAGATGGAAGGCGAGCGGGTAACCCACTGGCTGGCCGACGGGGTGATCAAGCAGCACCGCACGCTTGGCACGCTGTTGAATTCGTTGATCGCGGCGGGTTTTGCCATTCGCCACGTCAACGAATGGGGCCCGAGCGATGCGGAGGTGACCGCGCAACCAGCGCTGGCTGAAGAGCGGGAGCGGCCGATGATGTTGTTGGTGGCGGTGCAGCGCTAATTCGCGGCATATGCATTGTGGCGAGGGAGCTTGCTCCCGCTGGGGCGCGAAGCGCCCCGAATATCTTGGGCCTGCTCCGCAGTCCAGCGGGAGCAAGCTCCCTCGCCACAGAATGGGTGTTTGCCGTTACCGAGTCGCGACGATAAATAGCCGTGGAAACGGCAACAGCACCGAACCATCCGGCAACGCCGGATACGCCTCGGAAACGGCCGCCAGATACTGCTGCAGATACTGCGCCTGCTCCTCTTCGCTCAGCGGGCTCAGAAACGGAATCAAGCCACTGCCCTTGAACCACTCCACGATCCCCGCCGCTCCACCGGACAACTGATGGTGATAGGTGGTGCGCCACACATCGACCCGCGAACAGTGCAGACGCAACATCGAGAAGTAATCGCTGGCACTCGCCATGTCGGTGCGCTGCCCGGCGGCGCCAGCCAGCTTGGCGGCCCATGGGCCGTTGGCGGCGACTTCACGCATCAATCGGTGGGAAGGCTCGTTGAGGTTGTCCGGCATCTGGATCGCCAGACTGCCACCGTCCGAAAGCTTACCCGCCAACGCCGGCAGCAACGTAGCGTGATCCGGCACCCATTGCAGCACTGCATTGGCGAAGATCACATCGAACGGGCCTTGATCCCCCCAACTATCGATTTCTGCGACCTCGAACTGCAACTGCGGGAGGCGCTTGCGCGCGGCGTTTACCATGTCCGGCGAACTATCGAGACCCCTGACCTGGGCCTGCTCAAAACGCTGCACCAGCAGCTCGGTGGAGTTACCCGGACCGCAACCGATATCGACCACCGATCGCGCCTGAACCGTGGGAATCGCCGCCAGCAGATCACGTGCCGGGCGGGTGCGTTCATCTTCGAAAGCGACGTATTGTCTGGCGGACCAACTCATTGCGTTCTCCTGTCGGAACACTTCAGCGGTTCGTCACAATACAGGTAGCGCTGCGGGCAGTTCCAGACGGGCTTATTGCAAGGGATGTCTTCGCCCTCACAATTATTGGCAGTCGCCATTTGTAAGTAGAATTTTCATCGCGCCCCGGATGTCTGAATTTCAAGCTCTCCCAATAAGGAACACCGCAATGAAATTCGCCAAAATCTCCCAGACCCTGGCCCTCTGGGCCGGTAGCCCGAAAACCTTCATGGGCGCATTGATCCTGATTTTTCTGTGGGGGTTGAGTGGGCCGATTTTTGATTTCAATGACACCTGGCAACTGATCATCAACACCTCGACCACAATCATCACCTTTCTGATGGTGTTCCTGATCCAGAACACGCAGAACCGCGATACCGACATCCTGCACCTGAAACTCGATGAGTTGTTGCGGGTGAACAAGGAAGCGCAGAACGCAATGCTCGGCCTGGAATCGCTGGATCTCAAACAACTCGAGGCGCTGCGCAAGCATTACCGCAGCCTGGGGGAAAGCGAGGTGTTCAACCTTGAGGGGCTGGGAGAGAAGAGCAAGCCGAAGCAGGATTTGAATGACTGCTAAGTAAAGTTGAACAAAGCAAAAGATCGCAGCCTGCGGCAGTTCCTACACCGTTCTATGTAGGAGCTGCCGCAGGCTGCGATCTTTTGATTGGCAGTTGGTGTCAGCGACTGGCTTGCAGCGCCCGGGCCATTTCCAGATGGCTTTGCAGTTTTGGCAGCGTCTCGTCGGCAAATGCCTTGATTTCCGGCACGTCGGTCGACTGCGCTTCCTGCTGGATCTGCTGGATGGCCTCTTCGGTCGCTTTCACCTGGCTCGCGGCGTAGGCCTGGTCGAAGGTTTCACCGTCTTTAACCTCCGGGATCATGCTCTTGGCCTTGTCGGCGATTTCTTCACGGGGAGCGACCGGCAGATCGAGTTTCTTCGCGATCTTCGCCAGATGCTGGTTGGCCGTGGTGCGGTCATTGATCACGACGATGGTGTAATCCTTGACCTCTTTGGATTCGGCTTTCTGGTGCGCCAGACGGCTGGCTTCGATGTCGGCCATGCCTTTGGCGGACGCATCGTTGATGAAGTCGGCAGGCGACTGGGCGAATGCTGTGCCCGCGAACAAACCCAACAGCGTGGCAAAACTGAAACGACGTATCTGGGTGGCCATCCGGCTCATGGTCGCGCCCTCCTATCTCTGCAAATTCAAGCGGGGGCTTGCACCCCCGCCTCTCAATCAAAACTACCTCACCGACTACTTCGACTTCTGAGCTGGCTTGCGGCCCATTTCGGTTTTCGCAGGCTCTTTGTCGACCGTCGTGGTGGTGGTTTTCCCACCTTTGCGACCGGCTTCAGAGGCCTTGGTTCGATCGTTGGCGAAGTTTCCCGAGTTCGAGTTTCTTGAGTTAGGCATGATTCTCTTCCTCTTGGTGTTGATCGTTGGCGAGCAGATGCCCGCCTAGATTGAGAATTGCCGGACTGCCAAAGGTTTAGAAAAGTTGCCCGCGCCGCGACGAACGGCGCACACTGTTTCAGCTATCCACCGCCCGATGATTGAGGCGTTTGGCGGCGTACATCGCTTGGTCGGCATGCCGGAACAATTGTTGCTCCTCACTGCCATGTTCGGGATAACGGGCCACGCCGATGCTCGGTTCGATATGCAGGTTGTGACCGTCCAGGCGCATCGGCTGCACCAGCACCTGGCGGATTTTTCCGGCCACGCTGTCGGCGTCTTCAGCGGCGTGAACGCTGTGCAACAGCACCACGAATTCGTCGCCACCGATGCGCGCCACGGTATCGGTGTCGCGTACGCAGCCCTTGAGCCGACTCGCCACCGTTTGCAGCAGCATGTCGCCGACCGCATGGCCAAAGGTGTCGTTGACCTGTTTGAAGCGATCCAGATCGACGTACAGCAGCGCCATGTTTCCCGAGGTATCACGGGCAGCGGCCAGCGCAGCCTTGAGGCGGTCTTTGAGCAACCCGCGATTGGGCAACTGGGTCAGTTGATCGTACTGCGCCATGCGTTTGAGCCGCGCGTGCAACTGCTGGCGCTCGATGGCGGTGGCGACCTGGGCGCAGACGTATTGCAGCAGTTCCTTGTCCTGCTCGGTGTAACGCTCGCCGCCCGGCAGGCTTTTGACGATCAGCGCACCGATGGTGCCGTTCTTCGAATTCAGCGGCACACCGAGCCAGCACGGTGAGTCCTGCCCCGCCACCAGCGCCGCGAAGTCGGGCGAGGCGTCGGGGCTGTCCGGCGTCAGCAGAATCGGCTGACCGCTGCGGATGACCTGCGCACACAAACGCCCGGTGACGGTGCCCGGTTGCTCGGGCTGCAATTCGTGATCGTCGACGTGATAAGGAAAATTCAGCTGCGCACAGTGCTCGTCGTACAGCGCCACGGAGAAATTCAGCGCCGGCAGCCACTCACCGATGATCAGGTGGATGCGCTTGAACAGCGCCAGCAAGTCTTCGGCGACATGCGCCGCTTCGGAAATCGCATACAGCGCAGCCTGACGCGATTCCGCCTGCTTGCGCTCGGTGATGTCGCGGGCCACGGCGATGCGCAGTTGATCGACCTCCGACCAGCGCGCCGACCAGAGGATGTTGACGATGCGGCCATCCTTGCGCACGTAACGGTTTTCAAAGTTGTGCTTGGGTTCGCCGCCCATGATGTCGTGGGCGGCGGCCAAGGTGCGCTGGCGGTCTGCGGGATGCACCAGTTCGATCATCGACCGGCCGATCAACTCGTCAGGCGTATAACCAAAAATACGCTCGCAGGCAGCACTGACAAAAACGAAACGGCCCTGCCTGTCCACCGCGCAGACGGCATCGAGCAACAGGTCCATATAACTCGCCAACGGCGCGGAATTTCGGCTTTCCATGGTTCAGCGTGGGTGTCCGGACAATGCAGCACTGTTCAACCATCCCTGACCCTTTGTTCACGCATCCCTGCACACAACTTCAAGCCTTGTTCGGCAGCAATCCCGGTAGTGCGTGCATCAGTGCGTTGATCGCAAAACCGATGAACATCACGCCACACAAACGCGTGATCATCAGCTCGTGGCGCTGATACAGCGTGCGCACCCGTCGGGCGCCGACAACGCCGATCAAGATAGCGTAAGCCAGCAATCCGCCGAGAAAGCTCAGGGCGATCAGCCCTGGCAGCATCGACCAGTTGAGCAGTTCGGCGCGGCTCGACAGCAGCGCGGTAAATGTCGCCACCGCCACCGGGTACGCCTTGGGATTGGTCAGGCCGAACAGGATGCCGTGCCAGAACGGCTGACGCGCTGCGCCCTGTGGCTGATCAGCGCTGCGCCGCTGGGCCCGCACTGCACGCCAGCCGAGCCAGAACAGGTACAAACCGCTGAGCACACCCAGCACATCGAACGCGGTGCTGCCGATCTCGCGGGCACCGACGATGGCGATCAGCGCGGTGCTGCACCAAACCACATCGCCAAGCAGATGCCCACAGAGAAACCCGGCCCCGGCCCGTCGCCCATGCGCCGCACCGATGCCGAACACCGCCAGAACACCCGGCCCGGGCGTGATGCCGTATATGAAACCCGAGGCCAGAACGGCCATTAGCAGCGATGGAGTCATGGAAAACCTGCTGGCGCCAGTACAAATGATGGCCAGTCTATATCAGCCCAATGTGTCTGATCACGACGCGTCGTAAAAACGCATGCCCGTGTACGGTTTCAACCGACAGGCTGCCAGTCGCGAAGCCAGATCACCGACGTGAACCTCAAGCTTGTGGCCATCAGGGTCAAGAAAGTAGAACGACGCACCTTCGCTGCGGTTGTCGCGCCATTCCTTCACATTCGCCGCTTTTAGCGTCTGCACAAACAACGGAAAATCTGCCTCGGCGAGGCTGAACGCGTAATGATGTAGTCGACGGACGGCTCGGTGGTGCGCTGCGCCTCCAGCGACAGACACAACCACAGCCCCGGCAGCGAAAGGTAGGCACCGGCATCCCATGTGGCTTCGACGCGTAGACTCAATACATCGCGATAGAACGCCAGGCTGCGGGGCAAATCACTGACGGCGAGGGTCAGGTGGTTGAGGCCGGTAAGCATGGGGTCAGTAACCTCTGAAGTCTTCAGGAACGTTGTACTGCTGGCCATCGTACGTCAGGGTGATCTGCTTTTTCTTCAGCTCGGTGGTGTTCGATACGCACTGATTGCCGGACTTGGTGTTTTTCATTTTACTGCCGGTGGTGGTGACGATCAGATCGGCGAAACCATTGTGGCTCGTTGGAGCGATCTCGAGGGTCCGGCGGATTTTTTTGCTGTAGCCCTCGCAGTCATTCACGAACTCACCGTTGTCCTTGAAGACCACCAGGCCTTCAAGCACCGGACGTAACTCGTCGCCCTCGCGCACATACAGCACCAGATCGGTTTTCTCGTAGGGAATGGCATGGGAACTGTGGACGAACTTGGCTCGCAGCCCAAAAGCGCGGATATCCGGCGTCAAACGGTAGCGCGCCGTGTCGATGCGCACATCATCCAGACGCACGGCATCAGAGTTGTAGGCGCCCGGCTTACGGTAGGTGGCGATGGGTTTGGCGTTGCTGGCATTGAGGAGCGCCAGGTCCAGATCGAACGCCCCGGCATCGTCACCACCAGAATCGGCCAGATAGGTGGATTTGACCGAAATCGCCTGACTCGGGAACGCCGGCCAGACGTTGCAGCGTGACATGGATTTGCCGTCGAAACTCTTGGTGGTGCAGGCGGCGTGGGCTTGGGTGGTGATGGCCAGCAAACCGAAGGCGATCAGGAGTCTGGTGGGGTTAAGCATGGTTCTTCCTTGATAAGTGTCGTGTCTGGCTGGCGGGTTACAGGCCTTGGAAACCGTTTGGCAAAACGTATGATTTTCCGTCGTAGTGCAATGTTGTCAAAACGGGTTTGTTGTCAGTGGTTTTAGTTTTACATGCGTCTCCCGTCCCCAAACTTGTTGTGTCTTTCTCCAAGGTTTTGACAATCAGATCTGCATAGCCGTGAGAGCTCGTTTTAGCGATTTCTACCGTTCTTGAAATCTCATATCGCTCGCCTTCGCAGTCACCATCCCACTCGCCGCCATACCGATAAACCACTAATTTATCCAATACCGGGCGCAATTTTTCGCCCTCTTTCACGTAGAGCGAAAGCAGGTTTTCTTCCATCGGATTGATCCGGGATCCATTAGTGGATAACGCACGTACGCCAAAGGCACGAAGATCGGTAGTCAGTGTGTAGCGAGCCGTATCGAGCGTTATTTCTCGCAAACTGACGCCATCCAATACAAATGCAGCCGCTTTGTAATAAGTCGCAATGGGTTTCGATTGAGCGGTGTCCAGAACGGACAAGTCGAAATCGTAGGTACTCAGCGCTTCTGGGTCATCAGATGGGGATCCGCGCTTAAACTGTGCAGTGGCGTTGATGGTTAATCCTGGATATGCAGGCCACTCCTTGCAGACAGAAAGATCCAGATCTCCTGCCATCGGTGTTGGCACGCAACCAGCCAACACCTGCCCCGCCATCAACCACCCACTCAGGGCCACCCAGCCGATCCATCCAGACTTCACTGGCACATCCCACTCCTTGATAACGTTTTCAGCCGCGCACTATCCCCTCCTCAATCATGCGATTCAACCAGTTCAACGCCTGATCCCCACCCCGGCGCTTATGCCACGCCAGCACAAACGTGAACGGCGCAATCTCGAACGGTGGCGGCAGCACAATCAATTCCTGCTGATCAATCTCGCACACGCTGCGCGACGACACCGTGAGAATCAGATCCGTACCGCTGATCAACTCGGGGGCGACGTTCCAGTGCGGCAGGCTGATGGCGACGCGGCGGCGTTCGCGCAATGAAGTCAGCGCCCGTTCGATTTCCGGGGTGCCGCTGCCGCGCATTTCCAGCAGAACATGCGGGCGCGACAGGTAGGTCGGCAAATCCAGTACGCCGTCGGCCGGCAAGCTGCGGCGATCCAGCAGGCAGACGTAGCGCTCTTCGAACAGCACGCTGCTGCGCAACTCGTTGGGCATTTCCGGGAACACCCCGGCGGCCAAATCGATGTCACCGTTGAGCACACCCTCCAGCATGCCCTCGCGGCTCGCATGGCTGATCTGCAGGTCGATGCCCGGGGCCTCTCGGCGCAAGATGCGGATCAGCCCGGGCAGGATGATGGCCGCGCCGTAGTCGGACATCGCCACACGAAAGGTTCGCCGCGCAGTGGCCGGATCGAACGTGTTCGGCGCCAACAGCGATTGCACCTGGGCCAACGCTTCGGCCAGTGGCGCAACCAGTTCCAGCGCCCGCGCCGTAGGCACCAGCGTCGAACCGGCGCGCACCAGCAGCGGATCGCCGAGCAAGTCGCGCAGCCGCGCCAGCGCATGGCTGACCGCCGGTTGACTCAGGTGCAGCCGCTCGGCAGCGCGGGTGACGTGTTGCTCGCTGAGCAAAGCATCGAGGACCACCAGCAGGTTTAGATCGATACGGCGTAGATCATTCATCTTGTGCATGTTCTGGATGACAAAACGGAATTTAAATCTGCGCGACGAATACCCTAGAGTCCAGCAAAACCTGTTGGAGAGTGAGCATGAGTACGTTGCAGTGGGTTGGCTTTTTGCTGCTGGCCGCGTTTGCCGGGGCGGTGGTGCCGTTTCAAAGTGCGATCAACAGCAATCTGGCGCGGGGGCTTGGCCATCCGCTATGGGCAACCTTGGCCTCATTGCTGGTGAGTGCTTTGGTGCTGTTGCCGGTGATTCTGGCGTTGCGCCTGCCGCTGCCGTCGCTGGGTTTTATCAGCAAGGCGCCGTTGTGGATGTGGGCTGGCGGTGCGTTCGGCGTGTGCTTTGTGGCGCTGGCGGTGATGTTGCTACCGAAGCTCGGCGCGTCGGGGTTTGTTGCGCTGGCCTTGGCCGGCCAGGTGATTGCGTCGATGCTGCTGGATCACTTCGGGTTGTTTGGGCTGGTGGAGAAACAGCTGACGGCATCGCGGGTGTTGGGCGCGTTGCTGCTGATTGGCGGGGTGGTGTTGATTCAGTTTGGTGGGGTGTTTGAGCGGAATGTGGCGGCGGTTGGCTGATCTGAGAGCTCATGGTTTTGTGGTGTTGACGAGTCAGTCTTCGCGAGCAGGCTCGCTCCCACAGTTGATCGCATTTCAACTGTGGGAGCGGGCTTGCTCGCGAAAGGGCCGGTGAGTTCGGCTAAAAAATATCAGGACGGCGCATCTCAAAACGCGTTACGGAAAATCTCCTCGATCTGCCGCTGATCCGCCGCCCGTGGGTTGGTCAGGCCGCATGCATCTTTCAGCGCGTTGGTGGCAAGCACGGGGATGTCGCTGAGCTTGGCGCCGAGTTCACGCAGGCCACCCGGAATCTCGACGTCCTTGGCCAGACAACGGATCGCGTTGATCGCCGCCTGAGCGCCCTCTTCCGGGCTGAAACCACGGATGTCCGCACCCATGGCGTGAGCGACGTCAGTCAGGCGTTCGGCACAGATCAACGCGTTGAAGGTCTGCACATGCGGCAGCAGCACGGCGTTGCACACGCCATGGGGCAAGTCGTAGAAACCGCCCAACTGGTGGGCCATGGCGTGCACGTAGCCAAGCGATGCGTTGTTGAACGCCATGCCGGCGAGGAACTGCGCGTAAGCCATGTTTTCCCGCGCCGCGAGGTCGCTGCCGTCACGCACGGCCAGGCGCAGGTTGTTGCTGATCAGGGTCATGGCCTTCAGCGCGCAGGCGTCGGTGATCGGGTTGGCCGCAGTCGAAACGTAGGCTTCGATGGCGTGGGTCAGCGCGTCCATGCCGGTGGCGGCCGTCAGGCTTTTCGGCATGGCGACCATCAGCGCCGGGTCGTTGACCGACAGCAGCGGCGTGACGTTGCGGTCGACGATGGCCATTTTCACGTGGCGCGATTCGTCGGTGATGATGCAGAAACGGGTCATCTCGCTGGCGGTGCCGGCGGTGGTGTTGATGGCGATCAGCGGCAATTGCGGCTTGCTCGATTGATCAACGCCTTCGTAGTCGCGGATCTGCCCGCCGTTGGTCGCACACAGGGCAATGCCCTTGGCGCAGTCATGGGGCGAACCGCCGCCCAGCGACACCACGAAATCGCAGCGACTGTCCTTGAGCAGCGCCAACCCGGCCTCGACATTGGCAATGCTCGGATTCGGTTTGGCGCCGTCGAAGATCATCGAATCGATGTCCTGCATCGCCAGTTTTTCGGCAAGCATGGTCGCCACGCCAGCCTTGGCCAGCCCCGCGTCGGTGACGATCAGCGCCTTGCGAAAACCGTAGTTGCGGATCGCAACCATGGCTTCGTCGAGGCATCCGTTGCCCATGATGTTTACGGCCGGAATGAAAAAGGTGCTGCTCATGCGCGTCTCCTGACTGGGGCCGAATCGACTGCTCCGATACGGCGGATGTGCACAGGATCGACTGATCGGTCACCACCGATGTTGATCTGGCTCAATGCCCGCTCGTGATAAAGTCGCCGTCCATCCGCCCTTTGTTTTGAGACTGCCCACGCAATGACCGATTTTCTGGACGTCGATGCCACCCTCGAAGACTGGAGCGCCCTGCGCGCCACCGCCGACTTCAACGGCCTGCTGGTGGGCAATGGCGCCAGTCGCGCGGTGTGGGACGATTTCGGCTACGACTCGCTGTTCGAAAACGCGCGCACCGTGGAAGAGAAACCGCTGAGCCCGTCGGAACTGAGCGTGTTCGACGCGATGCAGACGCGCAGCTTCGAGCAGGTACTCGGCGCGCTGAAAACCACCAGCCGGGTCAACAAGGCGTTGGCCGTCAGCTCGGCCGCACCGCGCAATCGCTACTATGCGATCAAGGAAGCGCTGATCAACACCGTGCACGCGGTGCACATTCCATGGCGCCTGGTGCAGGCCTCGACCCTGGCCACGCTCAATGAAGAACTGGCGCGGTATCGCACGGTGTTCACCACCAATTACGACCTGCTCAGCTACTGGGCGATCCAGCACCGCAGCGAGGCGATCGACGACCTGTTCAACGGTCCCGACGCCAGTTTCGATCTGAGCGCAAGCAGCAGCGCCAAACCGCGTCTGTTGTATCTGCATGGCGGTCTGCACCTGGTGCGCAATCAGGACGGCACCGCGCGCAAACTGACCTCGACCGAGGGCACCCTGCTCGGCAGTTTCGCGATCAACAACACAATCAAGACGCTCGACGACGTGCCGCTGTTCGTCAACGAAGGGCCGAGCGCAGACAAGCTCAAGACCATTCGCAGCTCGGATTATCTGTCGTTCTGCTATGAGCAGTTATTGGGCCACGCGCAGAACCTGTGCATCTTCGGTCATGCCTTGGGCGAGCAGGATGCTCACATCGTCAGGGCGCTGCGTCTGGCGAAACCGGCGAGCGTGGCGATCTCGATTTATCCGCGCAGTGCGGCGTTCATTCAGCACCAGAAGCGGCATTACGCGAAGGTGTTCGAGGGCACCGGGATTGAGTTGCGGTTTTTTGATGCGAAGACGCATGCGTTGGGTAATCCGAAGTTGTCGGTGCCGGTCGAGGTTTGATGTAAACCGGACTGACGCTTTCGCGAGCAAGCCCGCTCCCACAGGGGGAATGCATTCTAAATGTGGGAGCGGGCTTGCTTGCGAAGCTTTTTCTGGCGGCTCATTCTTCGCTGCTGTGCACCACCACCAGCAACTGCGCCTGCACCTCGCCCACCGATCTGATCCGGTGCGGCTTCTGCGCATTGAAGTGCAGCGCATCGCCACGTTCGAGCAGCACCCGCTCGTTCATGAAATCCACTTCCACCTGCCCTTCGTGGACGAACAGAAACTCCTCGCCCAAGTGCTCCTTGAAGGTCTTGTCGGTGAATTCGCGCGGCGGGTAGATGATGAACGGCAGCAGGTTGCGCTCGCTGACCTGATGCGCCAGCACCGCATACCCCGGGCTCTGATCGTTGGCCGCCAGTGACTGGCGTTCGTGGTTGCGTACCAGGCTGTAGCTGTCGAGGCTGACGTTGTCTTCGGAGAACAATTCCTCGACCTTCACGTTCAGCGCCTTCGCCAGTTTCAGCGCGGCCGCAATCGACGGGGTGTTCAGCCCGCGCTCGACCTTCGACAGATAACTCTTGGTCATGCCGGATTTTTCCGCCAGCGCCTCAAGTGTCACGCCAAGTTTTTTTCTCAACAATTTCAAACGGATAGACATGCGCAGCAGTTATTCCATCAAGGAAACGACGATTGATGCTTGCTTATGACACTTTGTGTCATATAGGCTCTTTAGTGTCATTTGCAATCACCCAAAGGACACAGACATGGCCAAGACATTAGCACTACCCAAAGAGCAACTGGTCAAGCAAGCGCTGACCCAGATGCAAAACACGCTGGCGGATAATACGTGGACTGACCGGCAAAAGCTGGCGCTGACCTGCCGGATCCTGTTCGAGAGCGGTCATGACTCCGGTCTGGCCGGGCAGATCACCGCTCGCGGCCCACAACCGGGGACCTATTACACTCAGCAACTGGGCCTGGGTTTCGATGAAATCACCGCGAGCAATCTGCTGCTGGTCAACGAAGATCTGGAAGTGCTCGAAGGCCACGGCATGGCCAACCCGGCCAACCGTTTCCACAGCTGGGTCTACCGCGCCCGGCCGGACGTGAACTGCATCATCCACACGCACCCGACGCACATTGCCGCGCTGTCGATGCTGGAGGTGCCGCTGCAGATTTCCCACATGGACCTGTGCCCGCTGTACGACGACTGCGCGTTTCTCGAAGGCTGGCCGGGCGTGCCGGTGGGTAACGAAGAGGGCGAACTGATTGCCGGTGCACTGGGCGACAAGCGCGCGATTCTACTGTCGCACCACGGCCAACTGTCGACCGGCAGCACGATCGAAGAAGCCTGTGTCATCGCCCAACTGATCGAGCGCGCCGCCAAACTGCAGCTGCTGGCGATGGCCGCCGGCACGATCAAACCGATCATTCCGGCGCTGGGGCGCGAGGCCCATGACTGGGTGTCGAAACCCAAACGCCACGCCGCCGCCTTCAACTACTACGCCCGGCAGAACCTGCGCCAACACGCCGATTGCCTGAACTGATTTCAGCTTTTTCCGGAGACTCATCATGTCCAATATTCACGGCATCATCGGCTACACCATCACCCCGTTCGGCACCCACGGCGAAGGCCTCGATCTGCCGGCGCTCGGCCAATCGATCGATCGTCTGATCGACAGCGGCGTCCATGCCATCGCCCCGCTCGGCAGCACCGGCGAAGGCGCTTACCTCAGCGACGCCGAGTGGGATCAGGTCGCCGAGTTCAGCATCAAGCACGTGGGCAAACGGGTGCCGACCATCGTCAGCGTGTCCGACCTGACCACCGCCAAAGCCGTACGCCGCGCACGCTTCGCTGAAGCCCACGGCGCCGACGTGGTGATGGTGCTGCCGGCGTCGTACTGGAAGCTCACTGAAGCGGAAATCCTCGCGCACTACCGCGCCATCGGCGACAGCATCAGCGTGCCGATCATGCTCTACAACAACCCGGCCACCAGCGGCACTGACATGTCGGTGGAGCTGATTCTGCGCATCGTCAATGGCGTGGAAAACGTGACCATGGTCAAGGAGAGCACCGGCGACATTCAGCGCATGCACAAGCTGCAATTGCTCGGCGACGGTCAGGTGCCGTTCTACAACGGCTGCAATCCGCTGGCGCTGGAAGCGTTTGCCGCCGGCGCCAAGGGTTGGTGCACCGCCGCGCCGAACCTGATCCCGCAGCTGAATCTGGATCTGTATGCGGCTGCGCTGGCCGGTGATCTGGAACGGGCACGGGAGTTGTTCTATCGCCAGTTGCCGCTGCTGGACTTCATTCTCAAGGGCGGTTTGCCGGCGACGATCAAGGCCGGATTGCGCGAAACCGGGCTGGAAGTCGGCGCTCCACGACTACCGGTGTTCCCGCTGAGCGAAGCAGGGCAAGCTCAGCTAAAAGCGATCCTCAAGACCCTGCGCTGACACACAAACCCAATGTGGGAGCGGGCTTGCTCGCGAAGGCGTCGTGTCAGTCGACATCTCCATTGACTGATCCACCGCCTTCGCGAGCAAGCCCGCTCCCACATTTTTGCTCTTCTGTGTTCTTCACAGCACCGGCAAGGTCTTGTCCTTGATCACTTTGCTCGGCCCATTGGCCTTGACGCTGGCGATACCTTTGGCACACGCGGCGTCGTTGGAATAGGACTCACTGCTGCCGATGATCTGCTGGTTGGCGGCCTTGAGGTTGAAGTAAGGATGACCATCCTTGGTGGTCTTTTTCTCGTAGCGTTCATCCAGCGGGCTGTTGCTCTGCACCGAAGCAATGCCGTTGTCGGCAGCCGCGCGGGTGGTATAGAGCTCGCTGGTGAGAATGGTTTCAGCGTTGGCGGCCTTCAGCACAAACCTGAACTGGCCGTTGCTGCTTTTGCTCACTTCGTACCATCCGGACATGCTCGTTTCTCCTTGGCGGTTGAAAGGTTTTGCGCCAATGAGTAAAGACCAGCCCATGACTTCTGTCGCCTGTAATGGCCTCTTCGCGAGCAAGCCCGCTCCCACAGTAGATCTCCAGTGATCACAAAAATAGGTGAGCACTCGGCAATCAATGTGGGAGCGGGCTTGCTCGCGAAGGGGGCGACTCGCAATCAGCTATTTCACCACTGCTCGCACCACCGACAACTGCGGCTCCATCACCCGCCGCTGACTCAGATACCGCGTGCAACTCACCCGCAGGAACGAGGCAAAATTCACCACCTCGCCGCGATAATCCATCACCTCTTCATACAGCTTGGCGATCAGTTGATTGGTGGTCATGCCATCGACTTCGGCGATTTCGCTGAGGATGTCCCAGAACTGGTTTTCCAGGCGCAGCGTCGTCACCACGCCGCAGATGCGCAGCGAGCGCGAGCGGGATTCGTAGAGAATCGGGTCGGCCTTGACGTAGAGCTCGCACATCGGCGAATCCTCGTTACAGGGTGATCTTGGTGCCGAGCAGGCCGAGGAAACCGGCCAGCCAGTTCGGATGCGCCGGCCAGGCTGGCGCAGTCGCCAGATTGCCCTGAACGTGGCCGTCGGTCACCGGGATATCGATGAACGTGCCACCGGCCAGGCGCACTTCCGGGGCGCAGGCCGGATAGGCGCTGCATTCGCGACCTTCCAGAACGCCCGCCGCCGCGAGCAACTGCGCACCGTGGCAGACAGCGGCAATCGGCTTGCCAGCCTTGTCGAAGGCGCGCACCAGCTCCAGGACTTTTTCGTTCAGGCGCAGGTATTCCGGCGCTCGTCCCCCGGGGATCAGCAGCGCGTCGTAATCGGCCTCGGCGACCTTGGCGAAATCAAAGTTGAGGGCAAACAGGTGACCCGGTTTCTCGCTGTAAGTCTGGTCGCCTTCGAAGTCATGGATCGCGGTGCGCACAGTCTTGCCCGCAACCTTGTCCGGGCACACGGCGTGCACAGTGTGACCGACCATTTGCAGGGCCTGGAACGGCACCATCACTTCGTAGTCTTCGACGTAATCGCCGACCAGCATCAGGATTTTTTTCGCGGCCATGGGGAGGACTCCTCTGGGAATGGGCTTGCAGGAGTATTCAAGGTAGACCTTATCGGTTGGGGCGGGTAACAACCGGCTACTACCTCGAAGACCGCGTTATCGTTCTTCGCGAGCAGGCTCACTCCTACAGGGGAATGCATTCCAATTGTAGGAGTGAGCCTGCTCGCGATAGCGTCCGCAAACTGTACGCCTAAGTCTGTGCCTAGCTGTAACAGCCCGACCCGCCCGGTTCATGGCTAGATGAAGCCACCTTCCTGTCACCTTCAATTCTGGTCACTCACATGTCCTCGCGCGAAAACACCGGCATGGCCCTCGGCCTGCTCGGGGTTGTGATTTTCAGCCTCACCCTGCCCTTCACCCGGATTGTGGTGCAGGAACTGCATCCGCTGCTCAACGGCCTCGGCCGCGCGCTGTTCGCGGCGATTCCCGCGGCAGCGTTGTTGTTATGGCGACGCGAGAAGTGGCCGAGCTGGCAGCAGATCAAAGGCCTGAGCCTGGTGATCGCCGGGGTGATTCTCGGCTTCCCGGTGCTGTCGGCGTGGGCCATGCAGACCTTACCGGCGTCCCACGGCGCCCTGGTCAACGGTTTGCAGCCGCTGTGCGTGGCGCTGTATGCCGCCTGGCTGTCCCATGAACGCCCGTCGAAAGCCTTCTGGGCCTGCGCCGCACTGGGCAGTGCGCTGGTGCTCGGCTACGCGTTGTACACCGGCGCCGGGAGCATTCAGGCCGGTGACTTGTTGATGCTCGGCGCAATTGCCGTCGGCGGTCTGGGGTATGCCGAGGGTGGCCGGTTGGCCAGGGAAATGGGCGGCTGGCAGGTGATCTGCTGGGCGCTGGTGCTGTCGACGCCGCTGCTGATCGGGCCAGTCTTGTATCTGGCGCTGCAACATCACGGTGCAGTGTCAGCCAAGGCCTGGTGGGCGTTCGGCTACGTGGCACTGTTTTCGCAGTTTCTCGGCTTCTTCGCCTGGTACGCCGGGTTGGCGATGGGCGGGATCGCGCGGGTCAGTCAGATCCAGTTGCTGCAGATCTTCTTCACCATCGCGTTTTCGGCGCTGTTCTTTGGTGAACATGTCGAGCCGATTACCTGGGTGTTTGCCTGCGGGGTCATCGCAACGGTGATGCTTGGGCGCAAGACCGCCATCAAACCCCATGTGGGAGCGAGCCTGCTCGCGAAGGGGCCATAACAGCCAGCAGCATCCTTGGCTGGCACTCCGCGTTCGCGAGCAGGCTCGCTCCCACAAGGTCAGGCGAGAAAGCCGTCGGCGCGCAGCAGGGTTTCCAGACAGTGCTCGCTGATGTTGTAGAAATCCTTGAGCTCCTGAATCTTCACCAGCAACTGAGCCGGGTCCACCGGCTCGGCGCGTTTCACCGCGAGAATCATCTTGTTCTTGTTGGTGTGTTCCAGCGAGATGAATTCGAACACTTTGGTCTCGTAACCGCAGGCTTCGAGGAACAGTGCACGCAGGCTGTCGGTGACCATTTCCGCCTGTTGGCCCAGGTGCAGACCGTATTGCAGCATCGGCTTGAGCAGCGCCGGACTCTGGATCTGCAGGCGGATCTGTTTGTGGCAGCACGGCGAGCACATGATGATCGACGCGCCGGAACGGATGCCGGTGTGGATCGCGTAGTCGGTGGCGATGTCGCAGGCATGCAGGGCGATCATCACGTCCAGTTCGCTCGGCGCCACGCTGCGCACGTCACCGCACTTGAACACCAGCCCCGGGTGCTCCAGTTTCGCCGCGGCGGCGTTGCACAGGTTGACCATCTCTTCGCGCAGCTCGACGCCGGTGACTTCGCCTTCGGCCTTGAGCGTGTTGCGCAGGTAATCGTGGATGGCGAACGTCAGGTAACCCTTGCCCGAGCCGAAGTCCGCCACCCGCACCGGTTTGTCCAGCGCCAGCGGTGACGAGGTCAGCGCGTGGCTGAAGACTTCGATGAACTTGTTGATCTGCTTCCACTTGCGCGACATCGCCGGGATCAGCTCGTGCTGCGCGTTGGTCACGCCCAGGTCCTTGAGGAACGGTCGGCTCAAGTCCAGAAAACGGTTTTTCTCACGGTTGTGCTCGGCGGACGGCGCTTCACGCAATTGCTGAGGTTTGCTCTTGAACAGTGAACTCTTGCCCTTTTTGCTGTATTCGAGCTGGGCTTCGTCGGTCACGGTCAGCAAATGCGCATTCTTGAACGCGGCCGGCAATAGCTCGGCAATCACCGCCACGCCTTCGCTCAGCGGCAGATTCTTGGTGATGTCGCGGGTCTTGTAGCGATAGACAAACGACAGGTTTGGCTGCGTCTTGACCGTCACCGCTTTGATGATGATCCGCTGAAGATCCGCCTCTTCACCCACGTACTTGGCCAGCACCAATTTGATGAAGCCGTTGTGTTCGAGGCTGGTTTGCAGCAGCTCGATGAACTGGGCGTGATGATCGGGCGCGGGCTTGAGGGAGGGGGCGGTAACGGACATGGAAAAGCGGCCTCGGACGGGCGAAATCGGGAATGGCAGGTATTTTAGGGGGGATGGCGCTTGGGGACACGCTCTTATTTACCCAACGGCACAAGAACTCAGCGCACTGCCTGGCCCCTGTGGGAGCGGGCTTGCTCGCGAAAGCGGCGTATCAGGCGACATCGATGTTGAATGTCAGACCGTATTCGCGAGCAAGCCCGCTCCCACACTGGCTCGGCGTAATCCGGCCATATGTATCAGACAGGCCTTGTTCAGCGGGACCGGAAAGAACCGCACCCAGACTCAGCCCAACACAATCAACCGATTGGGCAATTCATTCCTCACCTGCGTTACCGGCACGTGCACCTTGAGCAGTTCCCCACAGGCATCGATGCAGGTGACAAAGCCCTCGAGCGTGCGCCCCTGCCGCACCTGCTCGGTGAACGCGGCGACGATCGCGTCCCAGCTTTTGTTGTCCAGCCGCCGGGAAATCCCCTCGTCCACCAGAATCTCCACGTAGCGCTCGGCCTCGCAGACAAAGATCAGCATCCCGGTGCTGCCGACGGTGTGGTGCAGGTTCTGTTCGAGGAACTGCCGCCGCGCCAGGTTCGATGCGCGCCAGTGACGCACGCGGCGCGGGATCAGATGAGTGGTGATTTTCGGCAGGCGAAACAGCAGGCACAGGACGATGAACAGGCCCCATTGCACCAGCAACAGGCTGTGCATGGTCAGCCAGCCGGTCAGGTAATGGACGATGCCCGGCACCAGCAGCGCCAGCAGGCTGGCCCACAGCAGCGGGATGTACGCGTAGTCATCGGCGCGGGCCGCCAGCACGGTCACCAGTTCGGCGTCGGTATCGCGCTCGACCCGGGCGATCGCCTCGGCGACTTTGCGTTGTTCGTGTTCAGTCAGTAATGCCATGTCGAAAAGTGCCTGATCATTATTGTTGTGTGTTCACCAGCCGCCGGACGAACCGCCGCCGCCGAAACTGCCCCCGCCGCCGCTGAAGCCCCCGCCTCCACCGCCACCGCCAAATCCACCACCGCCGAAACCGCCCCCGCCTCCGGAGCCGCCACGGCCGGCGGGAAGGATACCGAGCATCTGGCAGACAAACACGGTCAGGATGAACAACACCACCAGAAAAACGAACAACAGCGGATGCCGCGAGACAAAATCGCTCTGCGGATCGCCGCTCGACTCGTACACCGTCGACGGTTCGTCCAGCGGATTGCCGCCGAGCACCACCAGCATCGCCGCCACGCCGTCGCTGATGCCCTTGCTGAAATTGCCGGCCTTGAACGCGGGGGTGATCACTTGATGAATGATCACCGAACTCTGTGCATCGGTCAGCCGATCTTCCAGCCCGTAACCGACTTCAATGCGCAGTTTGCGCTCGTCCCGGGCGACGATCAGCAGCGCGCCGTTGTTCTTGTCTTTCTGGCCGATGCCCCAGTGCCGGCCCAGTTGTACGCCGTAATCCTCGATGGTGGTGCCCTGCAGATCAGGCACCGTGACCACCACCAGTTGCTCGCCGGTGGCCTGCTCGTGAGCCTGCAATTGCTGGCTCAACTGGGCGCGCACCGACGGCTCGAGCATCTGCGCCTCGTCCACCACCCGCCCGCTCAGCGCCGGGAACGTCAACTCGGCCCGGGCGCTGACGGCGAACAGCCACAGCATCAGCACCAGGCCTATCTTCAACACACGCATGGGCAACCTCGAATCAGAACTTCACTTCCGGGGCCTTTTCCGCACCGGGGGTGGTGGCTTCGAAGGTTTCGCGAATCGGCAGGTCGCTGTACATCACGCTGTGCCAGAGGCGCCCGGGAAACGTGCGGATCTCGGTGTTGTATTTCTGCACCGCCAGAATGAAATCGCGCCGCGCCACGGCAATCCGGTTTTCCGTGCCTTCGAGCTGCGATTGCAGGGCAAGGAAGTTCTGGTTGGCCTTCAGGTCCGGATAACGCTCGGAGACCACCATCAAACGGCTGAGCGCGCCACTCAACTGATCCTGAGCCTGCTGGAACTGCTTGAGTTTTTCCGGATTGTCGAGGGTGCTGGCATCGACCTGGATCGACGTCGCCTTGGCCCGCGCCTCGACCACGGCGGTCAGGGTCGCCTCCTCATGCTTGGCGTAGCCTCTGACGGTCTCCACCAGGTTGGGGATCAGGTCGGCACGGCGCTGGTACTGGTTCTGGACCTGGCCCCAGGCCGCCTTGGCCTGTTCATCGAGGGTCGGGATATTGTTGATGCCGCATGCGGTCAACAAAGTGGCAAGCACCAGCAGCGTGGCGACCTGCAGACGCGAGCGGTAGGTTGGACTGACATTCATCAAAGTGATGCTCCCTGGCATATTTCATAAAAAACCGACCGTGAAACCTTCTGCATCAGCGGTTGGGGCATAATCGGCCGCGCCACTGGATTGCAACGGGCCGATGGGCTAAAAAGAGGCCCTGCGCAAACGCAGCCGAGTGTCGGCGGGCGTTTTTGGCTCGGTCATTTTGAGCCTGCACCCGAACAACAATAGTCGCTCCCTAACTTTTGGCTGGCCGGCATTGCATTGCCGCTTGGGCCCTTGAGAAAAATATTCATGAAGAAGCTGTGTTTGCTGGGCCTGTTCGTCAGCCTGGCCAGTCATCAAGTATTGGCCGCCACGACCCCGGTACCCCTGGAAAACAAGGACGCGTTCATCAGCAATCTGATGAAACAAATGACCCTCGATGAAAAGATCGGCCAGTTGCGCCTGATCAGCATCGGCCCGGAAATGCCCCGTGAGTTGATCCGCAAAGAGATCGCTGCGGGCAACATCGGCGGTACGTTCAACTCGATCACCCGCCCGGAAAACCGTCCGATGCAGGACGCGGCGATGCGCAGTCGCCTGAAGATTCCGATGTTTTTTGCGTACGACGTGATCCACGGTCACCGTACGATTTTCCCGATTCCGCTGGCCCTGGCATCGAGCTGGGACATGGACGCCATCGGTCAGTCCGGGCGCGTTGCCGCCAAGGAAGCCGCGGCCGACAGCCTCGACATCACCTTCGCGCCGATGGTCGACATCTCCCGCGATCCGCGCTGGGGCCGCAGCTCCGAAGGGTTCGGTGAAGACACCTACCTGACCTCGCGCATTGCCAAAGTGATGGTCAAGGCCTATCAGGGCGACACGCCGAGCGCGGCTGACAGCATCATGGCCAGCGTCAAGCACTTCGCCCTGTATGGCGCGGTCGAGGGCGGGCGCGACTACAACGTCGTCGACATGAGCCCGGTGAAGATGTACCAGGACTACCTGCCACCGTACCGCGCGGCGATCGACGCCGGTGCCGGCGGGGTGATGGTGGCGTTGAACTCGATCAACGGCATTCCGGCCACCGCCAACACCTGGCTGATGAACGACCTGCTGCGCAAGGACTGGGGCTTCAAGGGCCTGGCCGTCAGCGACCACGGGGCGATCTTCGAGCTGATCAAGCACGGCGTGGCCGCCGACGGTCGTGAAGCGGCGAAGCTGGCGATCAAGGCCGGCATCGACATGAGCATGAACGACACCCTGTACGGCAAAGAGCTGCCGGGGCTGCTCAAGTCCGGCGAGATCGAGCAGAAAGACATCGACAACGCCGTGCGCGAAGTGCTCGCCGCCAAGTACGACATGGGCCTGTTCAAGGACCCGTACCTGCGCATCGGCAAGGCCGAGGATGATCCGGCCGACACCTACGCCGAAAGCCGTCTGCACCGCGCCGAGGCCCGTGACGTGGCACGCCGCAGCCTGGTGCTGCTGAAGAACCAGAACGACACCCTGCCGCTGAAGAAAGACGCGAAAGTCATGCTGGTCGGTCCATTGGCCAAGGCGCCGATCGACATGATGGGCAGTTGGGCCGCCGCCGGTAAGCCGGCGCAATCGGTGACCCTGTTCGACGGCATGAGCTCGGTGATCGGCGACAAGGCGAATCTGATCTACGCCCGTGGCGCGAATATCACCAGCGACAAGAAGGTGCTGGATTACCTGAACTTCCTCAACTTCGACGCCCCGGAAGTGGTCGATGATCCGCGCCCGGCCAACGTGCTGATCGACGAAGCGGTGAAAGCGGCCAAGGACGCTGACGTGATCGTCGCCGCTGTGGGCGAATCCCGTGGCATGTCCCACGAATCCTCCAGCCGCACCGACCTGAACATCCCGGAAAATCAGCGCGAGCTGATCCGTGCCCTGAAAGCCACCGGCAAACCGCTGGTACTGGTGCTGATGAACGGCCGTCCGCTGACCATCCTCGAAGAGAACCAGTCGGCTGATGCGATTCTGGAAACCTGGTTCAGCGGCACCGAGGGCGGTAACGCGATCGCCGACGTGCTGTTCGGCGACTACAACCCGTCGGGCAAACTGCCGGTGACCTTCCCGCGTTCCGTGGGCCAGATCCCGACCTACTACAACCACCTGAGCATTGGCCGGCCGTTCACGCCGGGCAAACCGGGCAACTACACCTCGCAGTATTTCGATGACACCACCGGTCCCCTGTTCCCGTTCGGTTACGGCCTGAGCTACACCCAGTTCACGCTGAGCGACATGGCGCTGTCGTCAACCACGCTGAACAAGACCGGCAAGCTCGATGCCAGTGTCACCCTGAAAAATACCGGCAAACGTGACGGCGAAACCGTGGTGCAGCTGTACATCCAGGACGTCGCCGGTTCGATGATTCGCCCGGTGAAAGAACTGAAGAACTTCCAGAAAGTCATGCTCAAGGCCGGCGAACAGAAAGTCGTGCACTTCACCATCACCGAGGATGACCTGAAGTTCTACAACGCCCAGCTCAAGTACGCGGCCGAGCCTGGCAAGTTCAACGTGCAGATCGGCCTGGATTCGCAGGATGTGACGCAGCAGAGTTTTGAGTTGCTGTAATTATTCAGGCAACACATAAACCCCTGTAGGAGTGAGCCTGCTCGCGATAGCGGTCTATCAGCCAGATCAATGCTGAATGACACGACGCCATCGCGAGCAGGCTCACTCCTACATTTGGTTTTGGTGTGTGGCTGCTAGCCGCGTCTGTCGAGGATATTGACCACCAACCGATCCACCCAGCCCCAAACCCGCTGCTTCACCCGCCGCCACAACGGCCGGCGCTGCCACTCCTCCAGACTGACCTGCTGACTCAGACCGAAATCCTTCTCGAAACTCTGCACCACCGCTGCCGTCAACGACGGGTCCAGTGCCTCCAGATTCGCCTCCAGATTGAAACGCAAGTTCCAGTGATCGAAGTTGCACGATCCGATACTCACCCACTCGTCCACCAGGACCATTTTCAGATGCAGGAAGCACGGCTGGTATTCGAAGATCTGCACCCCGGCCTTGAGCAGGCGCGGGTAGTAGCGATGGCCGGCGTAACGTACCGACGGGTGATCGGTGCGCGGCCCGGTGAGCAGTAGCCGGACGTCGACACCGCGAGCAGCAGCCTTGCGCAGCGAGCGGCGGATTTTCCAGGTCGGCAGGAAATACGGGGTGGCCATCCAGATGCGCTTCTGCCCGCTGTTCAGTGCACGAAATAGCGACTGCAGAATGTCGCGATGCTGACGGGCATCGGCATAGGCCACACGGCCCATGCCCTCGCCCATGTCCGGCACCTTGGGCAAGCGAGGCAGGCCGACATGCGCCGACGGTTTCCACGCCCGGCGATGGCGGTTGGCGATCCATTGGCGGTCGAACAGCACTTGCCAGTCGAGCACCAGCGGGCCGCTGATTTCCACCATCACCTCGTGCCATTCGCTGCTGTCCTGCCCCGGCGTCCAGAACTCATCGGTGACACCGGTGCCACCGACCACCGCCAGACGCTGATCGACCAGCAGCAATTTGCGGTGATCACGATAGAAGTTGCCGACCCAGCGCCGCCAGTTCAGGCGATTGTAGAAACGCAGTTCGACCCCGGCCTTGGTCAGACGCTGACGCAGGTGCAGGGTAAACGCGAGGCTGCCGTAGTCATCGAACAGGCAGCGTACCCGCACGCCGCGCTCGGCGGCCTGGACCAGCGCCTGAACCACGGCCTCGGCACAAGCGCCCGCCTCCACCAGATACAACTCCAGTTCGACCTGCTCCTCGGCGCGGGCAATTTCCACCAGCATGCGCGGGAAGAATTGCGGGCCGTCAATCAACAGTTCGAACCGGTTGCCGTCACGCCAAGGGAACACCGCGCCGCGCATGTCAGCGCGCCGTAAAAATCAGCACCGCACCCACCGGCACCGACAGACTGATGGCCGATAAGCCGGCCAGGTTGCGCAGGGTTTCCAGCCCCGGCGCCAGATCGAAATCCTCGGCGTTGATCACCAGCGGTTCCAGGGTCACCACTTGAAAACGTCGGTCATCGAGACGGGTGGCCAGCAACTCTGCCGGGTATTCATGTTGCTTGCCGTGCAGGTTGACGGTCAGCGGCAGACGCAATTCCAGCTGCGCACCGGGGGCCAGATCGTTGATCGGGCGCAGGTCGATCCGGGTGCTGATGGTCGCTTCGGGGAATTGCTCGATCTGGAACAGCTCCTTGCGCATGCGCTCGTCGCGCAGCGGGATGCCGCTGTTGATCGAATCCAGCTCGACTTCGACTTCAGCGCGGCCATCCGGATCGACCTTGCCGTGCAGCACCAGAAAGCGCTGCACTTCAGAAATGTGGGCGTTTTTCGTGCTGACGAACGACAGCCGCGACGACTCGCCATCCAGATACCAGTTGGCCTGCGCCGGCAGCGCGGCAGCGGCCAGCAGCAGACTGGCGAAGGCTTTACAGAGGGAGCGGTTGAACATTGAACACTCGTTGGGCGATAAACCTGCACGAACCTTAACCGCCCACGCCGTTATTGCAAACTGATCGCCGCAAATCTATCGATTGGTGAAACCTCCTGTGGGAGCGGGCTTGCTCGCGAAGGCGGTGAATCAGTCAACACAAATGCTGAATGGCACACCGCATTCGCGAGCAAGCCCGCTCCCACAGGGTTATCTATTGACTTGAGGATTGAGGCGGCAGCCCTGGCGTTCGCCCAGCCACTGCGCGCGATTGCTGCGGCCCATGCCGCTGACGGTGATGGTTTTGCTCGCGCTGTCATCGCTGAATTCGCTGGTTGGCAGCCACTGTTTCACATAGCCCCGGCAATACTCGGCGTCGTTGTTCATCACATAACGGCACGAACAATATTCCTTTGCCGTGTACGCGCTGATGATGTCGGGGAACGCCCAGAGGTTTTCCCGTTCGAGCCAGATCCAGCCGAGCAGCACGATCAGCGCCAACAGCAACACCCGCTTCAACAGCTTCATGGCTGCACCGCCTTGAGCACGCGTTTGAGCAGCTCGTTGTGGCGATAGCTGCCGTCGCGGTCATCGGCGTAACGCACGATCACCAGTTTCTCGCTGGGGATCACATACAGCGCCTGGCCCCAGTGGCCGAGGGCGGCGAAGGTGTCGGGCGGCGCGTCGGGCCACGGCGCGGCGGCGCCATCCGCCGGGCGATTGAGCCACCACTGACCACCGGGCACCGCTTCGTCCTGATGCGCCTTGTAGCCGGCAAAGGCAGTGCGGTTGAAAGCGACCCAATCCTTGGGCAGCAATTGCCGGTCGTGCCAACGTCCGTCGCGAGCCATCAGCAGACCGACCCGCGCCAGATCCCGCGCCGTGAGATAGGCATAAGAGGAAGCGACAAACGTACCGCCGGCATCGGTTTCCCACACGGCGTGGCGGATGCCCAGCGGCTCGAACAACGCGGTCCATGGATAGTCGGGATAACGCTGCGGGCCCACCATGTTCTTCAGCGCCGCCGCCAGCAGATTGCTGTCGCCACTGGAGTAACGGAACGTCTGCCCCGGCGGCGCATAAGCGTCGTGATTGGCAGTGAACGCGGGCATGTCGCGGTGCCCACGGGTGTAGAGCATCGCCACCACCGAGGATTTCAGCGGCGCGTATTCGTAGTCTTCCTGCCAGTCCAGCCCGGAAGCCCAGTGCAGCAGATCCGCCACGGTGATCGTGGGGTGTTGTTCCAGCGCCGGATAAAACTTCGCGACCGGATCATCCAGTTTGAACAGGCCTTCGCCATAGGCCACACCCAGCACGGTGGCCATCAGGCTTTTGCTGATCGACCAGGTCAGGTGCGGGGTCTCGGCACGGGTCGGGCCGGCGTAGCGTTCGTAGATCAACTGGCTGTCGCGGATGATCAGCAGCGCGTCCGTGCGGATGCCCTGGCGGGTAGTGTCGTCGCGGGGTGGGAAGGCGTAGGTCTCCAATGCCTCGACCGCTGCGCCGCTGATTTTTGCGTCAGTCGGCCATTGCTCACCGGGCCATTGTTCGGCCTGGACCGTGAAGCTGATCAGCAGCAGAAACAGGGACAGGCTTTTGCGCATGGTGAGGGCTCTTGGGGAGAACCTGCTGAGGGTAGTCTTGCCACATGACAGATGTGTGGTGTTTTTGCCGCCGCCTTCGCGAGCGAGCCCGCTCCCACATTTGAAACGCATTCCAAGGGTGGGAGCGGGCTTGCTCGCGAAGAGGCCAGTCAGCCCACCGCCAAAGCCTTGGCCAAGCGTTTGGCCCGCGCGCCGGCCGCCAACTGCATCACTCCCTGATCACGCTGCCACATCTGCGCCCACTCCGGACTACCCTCGGCCAACGCCTGATCGATCTCGCCCTTCAGCGCATCAAACTGCGCAAACAAACCGCCCAACAGCACATGCCCGGCCGGGTTGTTCGGTGGCTGGCGACTCGCTTCCGCGCACCCGGCCAACAGCGCCAGCAAGCGCAACAGCAGCGGCTGCGACCAGCCGCTGTCCTGACCGACACCGTACAGCCACGCGGTCATCGCGCTCAGCACATAGACATCTTCCAGGGTGCGAAACGGCTTCACATAAGCGTCCCAGCCATCCCCCGCGAGCAACTCGCACAAAGCGCCGTCCAGATGCAGCCGACCGTGACTGATGTCCGGCATCAACGGCAGCGCCGGGAGTTTTTCCACGCGCACGCCGGGCTCGCCGGGATAGACCACCGCCAGACTCAGGCGCGGCGTTTCGCCGGGTTCTTCACTGCGCGCGGCGACGAGCAGCCAGTCCGCCGCGTCCCCGGCGGTGACGAAATCCTTGCGCCCGCTCAGGCGCAAATCCGTCAGGCGCGTCTGCATGTCCGCCGGGCGCAGGCTGCGCTGCTCGGTCGCACACAACGCACCAAGGCTCGGCGGCGCGCTCGGCCAGAGCATGCGCAACGCCGCCTGATACCCCACCAGAAATGCCAGCCCCGGCGTCGCCATCCGACGCCCTCCGGCCACCGCCAGTTCGAACGGCGTCACGTTGCCCAATTGATGCAGCAAGGTAGCGAAACCTTCCGCCAGATCAGTCACGGCGGGCAGGCGTTCATGGCTTTCGAGCAGGCTGGGCCAGGGCATAAGAGGCTCCTTGAGGGCTGTCATACAAGCATCACCAAACGTTCACGGTGATGACACCGGGGCTACATAGCCTGACTTTGCACAACATGGCTGCATAAAGAAAGTCGATCGGCTGCAACCCACGACGGGTTCAAGGCCCGTACGGAGATTCAAATGACTCAGATCGCCCGCATCAGCGACACCGGCAATGAACGCCGCCTGCAAGCCGAACGCCTGATCGGCGCCGAGGCCTTGCAGCAAGCCCAGGCCTTGCGCTTCAGCGTATTCAGCGGCGAGTTCAACGCCAAGCTGAAAGGCGCGGAACTGGGTCTGGACATGGATGACTATGATGTTCACTGCAGCCACATCGGCGTGCGTGACCTGAACACCGGGCGTCTGGTCGCCACCACCCGTTTGCTCGATCACACCGCCGCCAGCAGCCTGGGCAAGTTCTACAGCGAAGAAGAATTCAGTCTGCATGGCCTCGCCCATCTGCAAGGCCCGATCCTCGAAATCGGCCGCACCTGCGTCGACCCGGCCTACCGCAACGGCGGCACCATCGCCGTGCTCTGGGGTGAACTGGCCGAAGTGTTGAATCAGGGCGGCTACAGCTATCTGATGGGTTGCGCGAGCATCCCGATGCAGGACGGCGGCGTGCAGGCCCACGCGATCATGCAGCGTCTGCGCGAACGTTATCTGTGCACCGAACACTTGCGCGCCGAACCGAAGAAGCCGCTGCCGTCGCTGGATATCCCATCGAACGTGATCGCCGAAATGCCACCGCTGCTCAAGGCCTACATGCGCCTGGGTGCGAAGATCTGCGGCGAGCCGTGCTGGGACGAAGATTTCCAGGTCGCCGACGTGTTCATCCTGCTCAAGCGCGACGAACTCTGCCCGCGCTACGCCAAGCACTTCAAGGCGGCCGTGTGATGAGCCGGTTGCGCGTGTACGCGCGGATCGCGCGGGTGCTGCTGGTGGTGGCGCTGGGCCTGACCATGGCCAGCGTCTTCGGCGTGTTCGAACGAATTGGCCTGGCGCACTCGATGCAACGTCGGCAGCGCTGGTCGCGGTTTTTCATGGCGCGTTTGAGCCATGCCCTGCCCTTTCGCGTGACCGTGTACGGTGAATTGCCGAAACAACCGATGCTGTGGGTCAGCAATCATGTGTCATGGACTGACATTCCGCTGCTGGGCATGCTCACGCCGCTGTCGTTTCTGTCCAAGGCCGAAGTGCGCACCTGGCCGGTGGCCGGCTGGCTGGCGGCGAAGGCCGGCAGTCTGTTCATCCGTCGCGGTTCGGGTGACAGCCAGTTGATCCGCAAACAGATGACCCGTCACCTGCAAACGCAACATCCGTTGCTGATGTTCCCGGAAGGCACCACCACCGATGGCCGCTCGCTGCGCACCTTTCATGGTCGCCTGCTGTCGGCGGCGATTGATTCGGAGGTGATGCTGCAACCGGTGGCAATCCGTTATCTGCGCAATGGCGAAATCGATGCGTTGGCGCCGTTCATTGGTGACGATGATCTGCTGTCGCATCTGATGCGTCTGTTCAGCCACGACTGCGGCGATGTCGAAGTGCATCTGCTCAAGCCGATCGCCTGTCAGGGCCGCGAACGTGCGGCGCTGGCGTTCGAAGCGCAGCAGGCGGTGCAGAAGGCGTTGTTTGGTGATATCGCCAAAGCGGCCGAACCGCGTCGCGCCGGCGAATTGATCGCTGCCTGAAACACAGATCCCCCCTGTGGGAGCGGGCTTGCTCGCGAAAGCGGTGGTTCAGCCAATGCACATGTTGAATGACCTACCGCATTCGCGAGCGAGCCCGCTCCCACAGGGGGTTACTGCGTTGCCGACGTTTGTGCAAATTCTTGAAGCTGCGGATAGAACAAGCGGAAATCCTCACTCAGCGGTTCATACAAGCGCCGTAATTCCTGCATCGCCCCCGCCAGCTCCTCAGGCCGGGTCAGGCGGCGGGAGATCCCGCGCAGCACCTGCTCCAGCACTTCAAACTCTTGATACGAACCCAGCCAGTCATTGGCAACCATGTGCGGGGCGATTTTCGCCAGGCGTTCTGGCAATTGCCGTTCATTCGACAGCACCCGATAAACGTCGCGGGTGAAATGTTCCAGCGGTCGATCGGCGTACAGCGTCCAGTCGCGCGCCAGGCAATGGTCGAAAAACACATCGAGGACAATCCCCGCGTAACGCCGCCGGGTCTCGGTGAAACGCCCGAGGGCGATGTCCACCAATGGGTGGCGATCGGTGAACACATCAATCCGCCGATGCAACTGAATCGCCGCTTCAATCTGGGGTGCAAATTGCCCTTGCAGGCGTCCTTTGACGAAATCGCCATACAGACTGCCGAGTAATTGCTCGGGGTGCTGGCCTCCGAGGTGTAAATGTGCGAGATAGTTCATGGGCGCAGCTTAGCACTGCGCGCTTTCATCGTTACAGCACACGTATCGTTATAACCCGATATACCGATTTATACGGTCGTCAGATCAAATTCATATTGGTATATCGCGAAATACCGATTTAAAGTTCGCCTCATCGCGATATAGCGCTACACATCACGAGCATAAAGCCATGAACCTCGACCTCGACGAAATAATAAAAGCCCTGGCACACCCAGTACGGCGAGACATTCTCATCTGGCTGAAAGACCCCAAAGCCCAGTTTCCTGAGCAGATACACAACCACGAGTACGGCATCTGCGCCGGGCAGATCGATCAACGCTGCGGCCTGTCGCAGTCGACCGTCTCCGCCCACCTGGCGACCCTGCAACGCGCAGGTCTGATCAGCAGCCAGAAAGCCGGCCAGTGGCACTTCTTCAAACGCAACGAGGACGTGATCCAGGCGTTCCTCGACGCCATCGTCAAAGAGCTCAGCGCTCCCACAAGGAATTGATTCAAATGCCCCTCTCGCTACTCATTCTGGCCTTGAGTGCCTTCGCCATCGGCACCACCGAGTTCGTCATCATGGGCCTGCTGCCCGATGTGGCAGCCGACCTCGGTGTGTCGATTCCCGGCGCCGGCTGGCTGGTGACCGGTTACGCCCTGGGCGTGGCCATCGGTGCGCCGTTCATGGCACTGGCCACCGCCAGACTGCCGCGCAAGGCCGCACTGGTAGCGCTGATGGGCATTTTTATCGTCGGTAACCTGCTGTGTGCCATCGCCAGTGACTACAACGTGCTGATGTTTGCCCGTGTCGTCACCGCGCTGTGCCACGGTGCGTTCTTCGGTATCGGTTCTGTGGTAGCTGCCGGGCTGGTGGCGCCGAACAAGCGCGCATCCGCCGTGGCGCTGATGTTTACCGGCCTGACCCTGGCCAACGTGCTCGGTGTACCGCTGGGCACGGCGCTGGGTCAGGAAGCCGGCTGGCGCTCGACCTTCTGGGCGGTGACCGTGATTGGTGTAGTGGCGCTGATCGGTCTGATCCGCTTCCTGCCGGCCAAGCGCGACGAGGAAAAACTCGACATGCGCGCCGAACTCGCCGCCCTCAAAGGCGCCGGCATCTGGCTCTCGCTGAGCATGACCGCGCTGTTCGCCGCGTCGATGTTCACCCTCTTCACCTATGTCGCGCCGCTGCTCGGTGATGTCACCGGTGTCTCGCCAAAAGGCGTGACCTGGACCCTGCTGCTGATCGGCCTCGGTCTGACGGTGGGCAACATCATCGGCGGCAAACTGGCGGACAAGCGTCTCGGCGCGACCCTGATCGGCGTGTTCGTGGCGATGGCGGTGGTTTCCACCGTGCTGAGCTGGACCAGCGTTGCGCTGATCCCGACGGAGATCACCCTGTTCCTCTGGGCCACCGCTTCGTTTGCCGCCGTCCCCGCGCTGCAAGTCAACGTGGTGACCTTCGGCAAGGCCGCACCGAACCTGGTGTCGACCCTGAACATCGGCGCTTTCAACATCGGCAACGCCCTGGGCGCCTGGGTCGGTGGCAGCGTCATCGCCCACGGTTTCGGCCTGACCAGCGTGCCCCTGGCCGCTGCCGCGCTGGCCGTTCTCGCGCTGCTGGTGACCCTGATCACTTTCCGTCAGAACGGCGACGCCGGTCTGGCCCCCGCTACCCACTGATTAACCACTTCACTGACGAGGGTTGTACACATGGCAACTATTTTCGATCCGATCAAACTGGGCGACCTCGAGCTGTCCAACCGCATCATCATGGCTCCGCTGACCCGCTGCCGCGCCGACGAAGGCCGCGTGCCGAACGCGCTGATGGCCGAGTACTACGTGCAACGCGCCTCCGCCGGTCTGATCCTCTCCGAAGCGACTTCGGTGACGCCGATGGGCGTCGGCTACCCGGACACCCCGGGCATCTGGTCCAACGACCAGGTTCGCGGCTGGACCAACGTGACCAAAGCCGTGCACGCTGCCGGCGGCAAGATCGTCCTGCAACTGTGGCACGTCGGCCGCATCTCGCATCCGTCGTACCTCAACGGCGAAACCCCGGTCGCGCCGAGCGCCATCCAGCCTAAAGGTCACGTCAGCCTGGTGCGTCCATTGGCCGACTATCCGACCCCGCGAGCTCTGGAAACCGCTGAAATCGCCGAGATCGTCGAGGCCTACCGGACCGGTGCCGAAAACGCCAAAGCCGCCGGTTTCGACGGCGTGGAAATCCACGGCGCCAACGGCTACCTGCTCGACCAGTTCCTGCAAAGCAGCACCAACCAGCGCACCGACAACTACGGTGGCTCCCTGGAAAACCGTGCGCGTCTGCTGCTGGAAGTGACTGACGCAGCGATCGACGTCTGGGGCGCCGGCCGTGTCGGCGTGCACTTGGCACCCCGCGCCGATTCCCATGACATGGGCGACGACAATCTGGCCGAGACCTTCACTTATGTGGCTCGCGAGCTGGGCAAGCGCGGCATCGCCTTCATCTGCTCCCGCGAGAAAGAAGGCGCCGACAGCCTCGGCCCACAGCTGAAAGAAGCTTTCGGCGGCGCGTACATCGCCAACGAACGCTTCACCAAGGACAGCGCCAATGCGTGGCTGGCTGAAGGCAAGGCTGACGCGGTAGCGTTCGGCGTACCGTTCATTGCCAACCCGGATCTGCCGGCACGCCTGAAGGCCGACGCACCGCTGAACGACGCACGTCCTGAGTTGTTCTACGCGAAAGGCCCGGTCGGTTATATCGATTATCCAACGCTGTAAACAACAACAACTAACAACTAAGCCCCGCCTCGAAAGAGGTGGGGCTTTTTTTATTTTCATACATTTAAAGATTCGCCATCAGAACAATATAAACCTAAGCTCCGCCCAGCAACTCATCAATTACAACCCACCAACTTAATCAAGCAAGGTTATATAAAAATGAATGATATAGATCCAAACAAACTTACATTCCTTCTGCAAATCACCAATGCCACGGACTCTACTTTCTGGCTTGACGACGCCTCTCCAAAGCACCCACCCTTGACGCGTATCGACAAGATCCTCCCTTACCAGACTGTTTTTATGCTGTTTGAAGGAGATCCTCATCTGAAACAGGACATCGTTATTGATTACGATATAAAAAAAGAGGTATTCAGCACTTACGTCTGCTACACCAACTACAAACAGAAAGTACAATTCGACACCACGCTCAGTTATTGCTACAGACAAATGGCGGGGCACCGGCCTCCAAAGGTCGAACTCTTCTGGGATACCAATGCTTTCTCTATTGGCGCCGAACCCATCACCTGCGGCGCGGCATTGGAAAATGAAAACCCGGTTTACCCTTACAGCTATAAGATGATCGCATTCATGACGCCATCGGCCTGATAGAGAGTTACCTGCTCATGCAGTAGCGGTACGGACAACGCTGACATTATAGAGGCGCGAGCAAACTAAAGGCCGTGGCTCAAGCCCATCGGAAGTAACGCAGCCTGGTGGTGAGGATCGGGCAAAGGGAACCCGGAAACGAAACGGATCGGTTGGTGCGTATCGGCTGCTCGGCGCCCTTTTAGCCCGAGTCGTTAACATTCATTCACACAGTCGACACAAAACCCCTACAAAATACGTAGCTCGCTACCTATCAACCTGGCCAACGTACGTATATAAAAGCACTCCATTACAAAAAGACTTGAAGCAGGGACATTTCCCCGCTTCAAGTCTTGACACGAACAGATTCAATTACGCATTTTGTTTCATTTACGCAGGCTAGGGCTCAGGCGCAGCATATCAAGCCCTGTATCGACCCAGCGCTCGGCTTCGGCATGCAATTGAAAGCTGTCCGGCGCCAACAGCCATCCATACAGGAGGCCATCGATATACGCATGAATGCTGATGGCCGCCCGGGCAGTGTCGAGATCTTCCGGCAACTGGCCGCGATTGACCGCATTACGCAGGGTCAGACCGATGCGCAGGTTGCAATCGAGACTGGCCGTGCGGCGCTGCT
Source organism: Pseudomonas sp. AM14(2022) (assembly GCF_036346455.1). Lineage (NCBI taxonomy): Bacteria > Pseudomonadati > Pseudomonadota > Gammaproteobacteria > Pseudomonadales > Pseudomonadaceae > Pseudomonas > Pseudomonas sp. AM14(2022). The sequence continues at coordinate 401,532 of NZ_JAOTNY010000003.1, read as the reverse complement.
GGCGCAGATCGCACATTTCATCGGTGAATTCGCACTTATGAAACAGAATCTCGTTGATGCGACGGGTCTTCGGATCCAGGGCTACCTGATGAAACAGATGGATCAACAGCTTGCGCATGCACCCCAACGGGTCGAGTTCGTCCTCGCTCTCGCTGGCCTTGGCCAATTCATCCAGCGGTTCATGCAGGCTGTCGAGCATCGCCTGCACCAGATCGGCCTTGTTGCTGAAATGCCAATAGATGGCACCGCGCGTCACGCCGGCCATCGTCGCGATATCCGCCAGGGTCGTGCGGGCCACACCCCTTTCATAAAACGCTTTCTCGGCCGCTTCGAGAATCTGGCTGCGCGTTTCCTGAGCTTCCTCTTTGGTACGACGGACCATGGCAGTAAAACCTCAAACAGGATGTTTCAGGGATGGCTGAATATCCGCTGAATAAAGAGGGGGCTGATCTCTCACGAATCGGCTCCCCGGCCTACAATTTCAAACCTTGCGACGCATTTTGTAACAGGGTGGGTACGACGCCAAGCTATTTACAAACAACCATGAACGTAAGTATATTCCTTAGCAAGCTACTTATCCACTCGACCCGATTTTTTTACCCTTTCACACTTCTTGTGCGCAATGCGCGCGCCTGACCCGAGGATTTTCATGCAATTCAAGCCAGCTGTTACCGCTCTGGTCACTGCCGTCGCCCTGGCATCGCTGCTCAGCGGATGTAAAAAGGAAGAAGCGGCCCCAGCCGCTCCGCCTCCTCAGGTCGGCGTCGTCACCCTGCAACCACAAGCGTTCACCCTCACGTCGGAACTGCCGGGGCGCACCAGTGCGTACCGCATCGCTGAAGTTCGACCACAGGTCAACGGCATCATTCTCAAACGTCTGTTCAAGGAAGGCGGCGACGTCAAAGCCGGCCAGCAGCTGTATCAGATCGATCCGGCAGTCTATGAAGCGACCCTGAAAAGCGCCGAAGCCAACCTGCGTTCGACCAAGTCGATCTCCGACCGCTACAAGCAACTGGTCGACGAGCAGGCCGTGAGCCGCCAGGAATACGACACCGCCGTCGCCAATCGCATGGAATCGGAAGCGTCGTTGCAGAGTGCGCAGATCAACGTGAAATACACCAAGGTCTACGCGCCGATCTCCGGCCGTATCGGCCGTTCTTCGGTGACCGAAGGCGCACTGGTCAGCAATGGTCAGGCCGACGCGATGGCGACGATCCAGCAACTGGACCCGATCTACGTCGACGTTACCCAGTCCTCGGTTGAGCTGCTGGAACTGCGCCGCGAGCTGGAAAGCGGTCGTCTGCAGAAGGCCGGCGACAACTCGGCAGCGGTCAAGCTGACCCTTGAGGACGGCAGCCAGTACAAGCTCGACGGCAAGCTGGAATTCTCCGAAGTATCGGTTGATCCGACTACCGGTTCCGTGACCCTGCGCGCCGTGTTCCCGAACCCGGATCACACCCTGTTGCCAGGCATGTTCGTCCGCGCCCAGTTGCAGGCCGGGGTCAACGCCGCGGCCATTCTGGCGCCGCAACAAGGCGTGACCCGTGACCTCAAGGGCACTCCGACCGCACTGGTCGTCGGCCCGGACAACAAGGTTGAACTGCGTCAGCTCAAGGCCAGCCGTACTGTCGGCAGCCAGTGGCTGATCGAAGATGGCCTGAAAGCCGGTGATCGTCTGATCACCGAAGGTCTGCAATACGTTCGCCCAGGCGCTCAGGTCAACCCGACCGAAGCGACCAACGTAGCCAAGAACCCGGCCCCCGCTCAAGCAGCTGACAAAGCCGCTGGCGGCAAAGGGGAGTAACTCATGTCGAAATTTTTTATCGACCGTCCGATTTTCGCCTGGGTAATTGCCCTGGTGATCATGTTGGTCGGGGCACTATCGATCCTGAAATTGCCAATCAACCAGTACCCGAGCATTGCACCGCCGGCCATCGCGATCTCCGTGACCTACCCGGGCGCTTCGGCGCAAACCGTGCAGGACACCGTGGTCCAGGTGATCGAGCAGCAGCTCAACGGTATCGACAACCTGCGTTATGTGTCCTCGGAAAGTAACTCCGACGGCAGCATGACCATCACCGCGACCTTCGAGCAAGGCACCAACTCCGACACCGCGCAGGTTCAGGTCCAGAACAAGCTGAACCTGGCCACCCCGCTGCTGCCACAGGAAGTGCAGCAACAGGGTATCCGCGTCACCAAGGCAGTGAAGAACTTCCTGCTGGTGATCGGTGTGGTGTCGCGCGACGGCAGCATGACCAAGGACGACCTGTCCAACTACATCGTGTCGAACATGCAGGACCCGATCTCGCGGACCGCCGGTGTCGGTGACTTCCAGGTCTTCGGTGCCCAGTACGCGATGCGCATCTGGCTCGATCCGGCCAAGCTGAACAAGTACAACCTGACGCCGTCGGATGTCAGCGCCGCGATTTCGGCGCAGAACGTCCAGGTGTCTTCCGGTCAGCTCGGCGGTTTGCCGGCGCTGCCAGGTCAGCAACTGAACGCCACGATCATCGGCAAGACCCGTCTGCAGACTGCCGAGCAGTTCAAGGCGATCCTGCTGAAGGTCAATCAGGACGGCTCTCAGGTCCGTGTCGGCGACGTGGCCGACGTCGGTCTGGGCGGTGAAAACTCGAGTATTTCCGCCCAGTTCAACGGTAGCCCGGCGTCCGGTCTGGCGGTAAAACTGGCCAACGGTGCCAACGCCCTCGACACGGCCAAAGCGCTGCGCAAGACGATTGACGACCTCAAGCCGTTCTTCCCGCAAGGCATGGAAGTGGTGTTCCCGTATGACACCACTCCGGTCGTGACCGAGTCGATCAAGGGTGTGGTTGAAACCCTGGTCGAAGCGATCGTGCTGGTGTTCCTGGTGATGTTCCTGTTCCTGCAGAACTTCCGCGCCACCGTCATCACCACGATGACCGTGCCGGTGGTATTGCTCGGTACGTTCGGCATCCTCGCCGCCGCCGGTTTCAGCATCAACACCCTGACCATGTTCGGTATGGTGCTGGCCATCGGCTTGCTGGTGGACGACGCCATCGTCGTGGTGGAAAACGTCGAGCGGGTGATGGCCGAAGAAGGCCTGTCACCGAAGGAAGCGACCAAGAAGTCGATGGGTCAGATCCAGGGTGCCCTGGTCGGTATCGCCCTGGTGCTGTCGGCGGTACTGCTGCCGATGGCGTTCTTCAGCGGTTCCACCGGTGTGATCTACAAGCAGTTCTCGATCACCATCGTCTCGGCCATGGCCCTGTCGGTAATGGTTGCACTGATCTTCACCCCGGCACTCTGCGCGACCATGCTCAAGCCGATTGCCAAGGGTGACCACGGCACGCCGAAAAAAGGTTTCTTCGGCTGGTTCAACCGCAATTTCGATCGCGGTGTCAGGAGTTACGAGCGCGGTGTCGGCAACATGCTGTCGCGCAAAGCCCCGTACCTGCTGGCGTACCTGCTGATCGTCGTCGGCATGATCTGGCTGTTCACCCGCATTCCAACCGCGTTCCTGCCGGAAGAAGACCAGGGCGTACTGTTCGCCCAGGTGCAAACCCCGGCCGGTTCCAGTGCGGAACGTACTCAAGTCGTGATCGACGAGATGCGTACCTACCTGCTGGATAAAGAAGCGGGTGCGGTGTCTTCGGTGTTCACCGTGAACGGCTTCAACTTTGCCGGTCGTGGTCAGAGCTCGGGGCTGGCGTTCATCATGCTCAAGCCGTGGCACGAGCGAGATTCGGGCAACAGCGTGTTTGCCCTGGCACAGCGTGCGCAGCAACACTTCTTCAGTTTCCGCGATGCGATGGTGTTTGCGTTCGCCCCGCCTGCGGTACTGGAATTGGGTAACGCCACCGGTTTCGACGTGTTCCTGCAGGACCGCGCCGGTATCGGTCACGAAAAACTGATGGAAGCCCGCAACCAGTTCCTCGGCATGGCCGCGCAGAGCAAGGTGCTCTACCAGGTACGTCCGAACGGTCTGAACGACGAGCCGCAATACCATCTGGAAATCGACGATGAGAAAGCCCAGGCCCTGGGTCTGAGCCTCTCCGACATCAACAGCACCCTGTCGATCTCCTTCGGTAGTAGCTACGTCAACGACTTCATCGACCGTGGTCGGGTGAAGAAGGTGTATGTGCAAGGTCAGGCCGGTGCGCGCATGAGCCCTGAAGACCTGAAAAAGTGGTACGTGCGCAACAGCGCCGGGACCATGGTGCCGTTCTCCGCGTTCGCCAAGGGCGAGTGGATCTACGGTTCGCCGAAACTGGCCCGTTACAACGGCGTCGAAGCGATGGAAGTGCTCGGTTCTCCGGCGCCGGGTTACTCCACCGGTGAAGCGATGGCCGAAGTCGAAGCGATTGCCAAGAAGCTGCCGGCCGGTGTCGGTATCTCCTGGACCGGTCTGTCCTACGAGGAACGTCTGTCGGGCTCGCAAGCGCCAGCGCTGTACGCCCTGTCGCTGCTGATGGTGTTCCTGTGTCTGGCGGCGTTGTATGAAAGCTGGTCGATTCCGATCGCGGTCATGCTCGTGGTACCGCTGGGGATCATCGGTGCGCTGATGGCCACCAGCCTGCGCGGGCTGTCCAACGACGTGTACTTCCAGGTGGGCCTGTTGACGACCATCGGTCTTGCGGCTAAAAACGCCATTCTGATCGTCGAGTTCGCCAAGGAGCTGCATGAACAAGGGCGCAGTCTGCGCGATGCGGCGATCGAAGCGTGCCGCATGCGTCTGCGACCGATCATCATGACCTCGCTGGCGTTCGTCCTCGGTGTAGTACCGCTGGCGATCTCCACCGGTGCCGGTTCGGGTAGCCAGCACGCGATCGGTACTGGCGTGATTGGCGGTATGCTCACGGCCACGATCCTGGCGATCTTCTGGGTCCCACTGTTCTTCGTCACGGTTTCGTCCATCGGCCAGCGTAAAATCGCCGACCCGGACGAGACGACTGAAACTCCTAAAGAGGCTGGCCAATGAGCAAGTCGCTACTCTCCATCGCAGTCGCCGCCTTCGTGCTGAGCGGTTGCTCGCTGATCCCCGATTATCAGCAGCCTGAAGCACCGGTCGCGGGCCAGTACCCGCAGGGGCCGGCGTACTCGCCGGCCCAGGCTCCGGCGCAAGCCGCTGCCGAACAGGGCTGGAAGCAGTTTTTCCATGACCCGGCCCTGCAACAGCTGATCCAGGTATCACTGGAAAACAACCGCGACCTGCGTGTCGCGGCGCTGAACATCGACGCCTATGCGGCTCAATACCGCATCCAGCGTGCTGACCTGTTCCCGGCGGTTTCGGCCAATGCCAGCGGCAGCCGTCAGCGGGTTCCGGCCCGTGCCTCGCAGACCGGTGAAGCGAACATCAGCAGTTCCTACACCGCGACCGTCGGCATCAGCGCCTACGAACTCGACCTGTTCGGTCGGGTGCGCAGCCTGAGCGAACAAGCGCTGCAACAATATTTCGCCACCGAAGAAGCGCGCCGCAGCACGCAGATCAGTCTGGTGGCCAGTGTGGCCAACGCTTACATGACCTGGCAGGCCGACAAGGAACTGCTCAAGCTGACGCAAGACACCCTCGGTGCCTTTGAAGAAAGCTACAAGCTGACCAGCCGCAGCAACGAAGTCGGTGTGGCTTCGGCGCTGGACCTGGCGCAGTCGCGCACCTCGGTGGAAAACGCCCGGGCGCAACTGGCCAAGTACACCCGTCAGGTGGCTCAGGACGAAAACAGCCTGACGCTGCTGCTCGGCACCGGCATCCCGGCCAATCTGCAAGCGGCCAAACCGCTGTCGGATGATCTGCTCAGCGACGTACCGGCCGGTCTGCCTTCGGACCTGCTGCAGCGTCGTCCGGACATCCTCCAGGCCGAGTACAACCTGAAAGCGGCCAACGCCAACATCGGCGCCGCCCGTGCAGCGTTCTTCCCGAGCATCAGCCTGACCGCCAACGCGGGCAGCCTGAGCCCGGACCTGTCCGGTCTGTTCAAGGGTGGTTCGGGAACCTGGCTGTTCCAGCCGCAGATCAACCTGCCGATCTTCAACGCCGGCAGCCTGCGTGCCAGCCTCGACTATGCCAAGATCCAGAAGGACATTGGCGTGGCGAACTACGAGAAGTCGATTCAAACCGCCTTCCAGGAAGTCGCCGACGGCCTGGCTGCCCGCCAGACCTACACCGAGCAGTTGCAGGCGCAGCGTGACTTCGTCGCGGCCAACCAGGATTACTACCGCCTGGCCGAGCGTCGTTACCGCATCGGTGTCGACAGCAACCTGACCTTCCTCGACGCCCAGCGTCAGTTGTTCAGCGCGCAACAGGCACTGATCACCGACCGCCTCGCGCAGCTGACCAGTGCGGTCAACCTGTACAAGGCCCTGGGTGGTGGCTGGAATGCGCAGACCGCGCAGAACGAACCGCTGAAAGAAGAAGCACCGAAGATGAAGCTGTTCTGATCATCCGGTGAACACAAGGAGCCCGCCATTTGGCGGGCTTTTTGTTGCCTGAAACAAATGTGTTGTCTGGAATGGCGCTATCGCGAGCAGGCTCACTCCTACAGGGGAACGCATTCCAATTGTAGGAGTGAGCCTGCTCGCGATAGCGCCTTATCGACCACCACAAAACCCGGCTCAATCTTGCGTTCGATAATCGCCCAGAACCCGCTTTTACCAATTGAATCAAAACATCCGCCCCCCGCACCATTCGCTCCACAAAACCAATAACAACAGGTTCGATACATGCTCCCGCGCCCTGTCCCGTCCGGCTGATCGCCGCCGCTTCATCCCTGATTCTGCAAGCTCGTGCCCGCCCCGAAAATGGCGGCAACGGCTCTGTTCGACCTAAAAAAAATAACAAGAGACCCTGCGATGACTCATCCCACTGCGCCGTACGCACTCCCCGGCCTGATCGCCCTGGCCCTGACCGGCGTCGCCCTCCCCGCCGCAGCCGAAGAAGCCGGTTTCGTCGAAGGTGCCAAGGTCAACCTCAACCTGCGCAACTTCTACATCAACCGCAACTTCACCAACCCGACCAAGGCTCAGGGCAAGGCTGAAGAGTGGACGCAGAACTTCATTCTCGATGCCAAATCCGGCTTCACCCAAGGCACCGTCGGCTTCGGCATGGACGTGCTCGGCCTGTACTCGGTGAAGCTCGATGGCGGCAAAGGCACCGGTGGCACGCAACTGCTGCCGCTGGATCACGACGGGCGGCCGGCGGACAACTTCGGTCGCACCAACGTCGCGTTCAAGGCCAAGCTCTCTCAGACCGAAATCAAGGTTGGCGAATGGATGCCGGTGCTGCCGATCCTGCGCTCGGACGACGGCCGTTCGCTGCCGCAAACCTTCCGTGGCGGGCAGATCACTTCGAAGGAAATCAACGGGCTGACCCTGTACGGCGGGCAGTTCCGCGCCAACAGCCCGCGCGACGACAGCAGCATGAGCGACATGTCGATGACCGGCAAAGCGGCGTTCACCTCTGATCGCTTCAACTTTCAGGGCGGCGAGTACGTTTTCAACGAAAAACGCACGCAGATCGGCCTGTGGAACGCCGAACTCAAGGACATCTACAGCCAGCAATACCTCAACCTGATTCACAGCCAGCCACTCGGCGACTGGACGCTGGGCGCCAACCTGGGCTTCTTCTACGGCAAGGACGACGGGAGCGCCCGCGCCGGCGAACTCGACAACAAGACCTGGTCGGGGATGTTCTCGGCCCGCTACGGCGGCAACACCTTCTACGTCGGCCTGCAAAAACTCACCGGCGACAGCGCCTGGATGCGGGTCAACGGCACCAGCGGCGGCACCCTCGCCAACGACAGTTACAACGCCAGCTACGACAACGCTCAGGAACGCTCCTGGCAGGTGCGCCACGACTACAACTTCGCCGCCCTGGGCATCCCCGGCCTGACCCTGATGAACCGCTACATCAGCGGCGACAACGTGCACACCGGAACCATCACCGACGGCAAGGAATGGGGCCGCGAATCGGAACTGGGCTACACCGTGCAGAGCGGCGCCCTGCGCGACCTCAACGTGCGCTGGCGCAACTCGACCATGCGCCGCGATTTCAGCAACAACGAGTTCGACGAAAACCGTCTGATCATCAGCTATCCGATCAGCCTGCTCTGAACCCGCACGCCGGCGCTGCACAAGCGGCGCCGGCATCAACCACTGGTCAGCCCGGACTGGCGATTTGTCGAGGCGCAGATACAGTCAACAGAGTGTGTAAATTCTCCAGCCTGCTGTAGGAGCCCTTAGTTTTCTTCCGTTATCTCCGGATGCTGTACGCGAAGCTGCCTTGGCCACGGAGGTCAGGTATGAGCAAGCGAATAGTTATCGTCGGTGGCGGTGTAGGTGGAACCATGCTGGCCAATCAACTGGTCGGCAAGCTGTATCCCGAAGTTCTACGCGGCGACGTCTCGATCACATTGCTGTCCAGTTCCCCCGATCATTACTACAAACCTGCGTTCATGTACGTGGCGTTCAGCCAGTTCTTCGAAGAAGAACTCAAACGTCCGGAACGCTCATTGTTGCGCCCGGAAATCAGTTTCCACGTTGAAGAAGTCACCCGTTTCGACTTTTCCGGGCAGCAATTGCGCACCCGAACCGGCAAGCGCTTCGACTATGATTTTCTGGTGATCGCCACCGGCTGCGTGCCGGCGCCGGAACGCATCGAGGGTCTGCAAGAAGCCGGCGACCACTTCTATCAATACCTTCCTGCCCGGCAGCTGGCGCAACGCCTGAACAGCATCGAAAAAGGCCGGATTTTCATTACCGTGTCCTTCCCGCAGACACCGAACGTCCCGCACCAATGCGGAATCGCACCCGTGGAAACGACATTGATGCTGGATGATTTGTTGCGTCGTCGAGGTGTTCGCGAGCAGGTGGAAATCATCTACACCTACCCGACGGTTGCCCAGCTATTGCGCAATTGTCTGTTCTTGCAGCGCCCCACGGGTGAAATTCTGCCGAGCATTTTTGCCCGGAAAAACATTCAATTTCAGCGCGGCTTCACCCTGAGCCATGTGGATCCTGATGCAAAAATCGCCTACTCAGCCGAGGGCGATGCGCAACCCTTCGACATTCTGATGGCTACTCCACCCATCCAGGCCGTCGAGGTGGTGCGTGGGTGCGGCATCTCACAAGCCGCCAATGATGAAGGATGGCTGCCGACCAATCACGAAACGCTGCAGGTCTACGGTCTGGAGAATGTCTACGTGATCGGCGACACCGTCGACCTGCCGGTCAGCAAGGCCGGCGGCGCCTGTCATAACCAGGCGCCGGTGATCGCCAACAACATCACGGCCCAGATCCGTCTTGGTGCACCCAACTCGGTATACGACGGTCGGGTACAGGCGGTAGCCCAAATGGGCCTGAATGCCGGGATGCCACTGTGGTACGACTACGCCCACGATGTATTGCCGACACCCCCGACCAAATTGGGCGGTCTGCTCAGAAACGGTTTCAATCGCGGTCTTTACTGGGCGGTGGCCCGGGGAATGCTTTGACCCTGCACAGGGAGGAGTGATTGCTCATGAACATGCCCGAGGAAATGTCAGCCACGCCCGGGTTCACTGCCTTGATGGCAAAACTGCAACCGTTAATCGATGGCGGACGCCTGGAGAATATTGTCGACCTGCTTTCCCTGGTTTCCGATATCGCCGATCTGCTCGACGCGGCCATGGTGGAAAAACTCGCGCAATTGTTCGAGAGCAGCACAGCCGCCACCTGGACAGTCAGTAATGCAGTGCGCGTAGCCAAAGCCGAAGTATCGGCACAGTCAGCGGCGCCGGGCACTCTGGCGTTGCTCAAACTGCTGAATGAAGAGGACACACGCAAAGGCGTGGCCGTTGTCCTGAAAACCCTCAACGTCATTGGACGACAACTGTAATCCGCCAGAGAGGACCTCCTCATGAGCGCCAAACTCGAAACGGCAGGGAACGCCTGCACCCACTGGGACGCCAAGGCGTACCAGCAGTTTTCCCGTCTCAGGCAACGCCCGGTCAACGAATTGCTCGACCGCGTCGATCTGCACGACCCTAAACACATTTATGACCTGGGCTGCGGCACCGGCATAGCCACGCAGCTGCTGGCCGAACGCTGGCCGCGTGCGCAGTTGCTGGGTGTCGACAGCTCGCGGCAGATGCTTGATCAGGCCCGGTGCCTGCCGATCAACGCCCAATGGCAAGAGTGCGACCTGCTCGACTGGCAACCCGAACAACCAGCCGATCTGCTGCTCGCGGCGGCAGTGCTGCATTTCATTGGCGATCATCAACACCTGCTGCCGCGCCTGCTGGGGTATCTGCGCCCGGGCGGCTGTCTGGCGGTGCACATGCCGGACTGGCGCGATGCCTTGTGGTATCGATTGATGCTCGACACCCTCGACGACGCGGGACCGGGACACACCCCCATCGGCACACCGCAACTGCGCCAGTGCATGGCTGCGCGGTCATTGTTGACACTGGAGGACTATTACCGCGTGCTGGCGCCGCTGACCACGTCGCTGGAGATCTGGGAAACCGAGCAATTGCAGGTGGTTGGCGGCAAATCGCCGGTGTACGACTGGGTGAAGGTCTCGGCGCTGCGGCCGGTGATGCAGACGCTGACGTCTCAGGAACAGGCGCGGTTTATCTATCGCTTCCTGATGCGGGTGCATAAACATTACCCGCCGGAGAAAAACGGGCAGACATTGTTTCCGTTCAAGCGGATTTTCATTGTCGCCAGGGTCTGAGTGTCTGTGCTGATTGATGCATCACGGCGCCTGCCGCTTTCGCGAGCAAGCCCGCTCCCACAGGGAAATGCATTCCCAATGTGGGAGTGGATTTTCATTGTCGCCAGGGTTTGAGTGCATGTGCTGATTGATGCATTACGGCGTCTGCCGCTTTCGCGAGCAAGCCCGCTCCCACAGGGAAATGCATTCCCAATGTGGGAGCGGATTTTCAATGTTGCCAGGGTTTGAGTGCCTGTGCTGATTGATGCATCACGGCGTCTGCCGCTTTCGCGAGCAAGCCCGCTCCCACAGGGAAATGCATTCCCAATGTGGGAGCGGATTTTCAATGTTGCCAGGGTTTGAGTGCCTGTGCTGATTGATGCATCACGGCGCCTGCCGCTTTCGCGAGCAAGCCCGCTCCCACAGGGAAATGCATTCCCAATGTGGGAGTGGATTTTCAATGTTGCCAGGGTTTGAGTGCCTGTGCTGATTGATGCATCACGGCGTCTGCCGCCTTCGCGAGCAAGCCCGCTCCCACAGGGAAATGCATTCCAAATGTGGGAGCGGGCTTGCTCGCGAAGGCGTCAGTTCAGGCACCATCACTCCCGGGATTCGACTCCCAGTTCATCCCACACCGACTCCGCCAGATGAAACGTGGCATTCGCCGCCGGGATCCCGCAATAAATCGCGCTCTGCATGATCACTTCCTTGATCTCGCTCCGGCTCACACCGTTGTTGGCCGCCGCACGCAGATGCAATTTCAGCTCGGCCTCGCGGTTCATCCCGATCAGCATGGCGATAGTGATCAGGCTGCGCGTGTGCCGAGGCAGGCCCGGGCGGGTCCAGATGTCGCCCCAGGCGTGACGAGTGATCATCTCCTGGAATTCCGAGTTGAACTCGGTCAGCGCATTCAGGCTGCGGTCGACGTGAGCATCGCCCAATACCGCACGGCGTACTTGCAGGCCTTCGTCGTAACGTTGTTTCTCGTCCACAAAAACTTCCTCACTGAGCGTTCAGAAACGCCAACACACGATCACTGAAAGCGGCACCGGCCTGCACGTTGGACAGGTGCGCGGCATAGAACTCGGCGTACTCGGCGCCGCGCACATGCTCCTGAATGAAATGCCCACCAGACGGTGGCGTTACCGCATCTTCGGTACCCGCGATGACCAGCAGCGGTAGGTTGATCGAGGCCAGTTGCTCACGGAAATCGGCATCGCGCACCGCCGCGCAATTGGCCGCATAACCTTCAGGCGAAGTCGCCGCGAGCATGTCGGTGATCTTCTTCGCCGCGGCCGGATTGGCCGCGGAAAAATCAGGCGTGAACCAACGGGCAATCGACGCATCACGCAATGCGACCATCGCTGCCGGGCCATCACGCAACACGGTTTCGATGCGCGGATTCCACACCGACGGATCGCCGATCTTCGCGGCGGTGTTGCACACGATCAATTTGTGCAGACGATGACCGGCATTGATCCCCAGCCACTGGCCGATCAAACCACCCATCGACAGTCCGCAAAAATGCGCGCGCTCGATATGCAGCGCATCGAGCAAGCCGAGCACGTCGCGGCCCAGTTGCTCGATGCTGTAAGGCCCCGGCGTCACCAGCGACTGGCCGTGACCACGGGTGTCGAAACGCAGCACCCGGAAATGCTCGGTGAATGCTGGCATCTGCGCGTCCCACATGTGCAGGTCGGTGCCCAGCGAGTTGGACAGCACCAGCACCGGCGCATCGACCGGGCCTTCAATAACGTAATGCAGTTCGCCATCGGCGAGTTGAACGAAAGCCACAGCCCTCTCCTTTCAGACAGACAATGCGTTGTGTTCGGCCACCGCGCGCTCGACCCAGTTTTGTGCCTGGCCGAGGTAATGCGCGGGGTCGAGCAGATGATCCAATTCGGTGCTGCTCAGTTCGGCGGTCACTTGCGGCTCGTCGCCGAGTACCGCACGCAGGTGGCGCTGTTCGGCCACCGCGCGTTTGCAGCATTGTTCGAGCAGGTGATGCGCGGTGTCGCGACCGACCCGCTGCGCGAGAACGATGCTCACCGCTTCGGCCAGCACCAGCCCTTGGGTCAATTGCAGATTGCGCGCCATGCGCTCGGCATCGACTTCCAGACCATCGGCCAGCAGTCGCGCTTGTTGCAGCGCACCGGACACCAGGCAGCAGATGTCCGGCAGGGTTTCCCATTCGGCATGCCACAGCCCGAGGCTGCGTTCGTGCTCCTGCGGCATGGCGCTGAACAGCGTCGAGACCAGCCCCGGTACCCGCGTCGCCGCGCCGATCAACACCGCTGCGCCGACCGGATTGCGCTTGTGCGGCATGGTCGACGAACCGCCCTTGCCCGGCGCCGACGGCTCGAACACTTCCGCCGCTTCGGTCTGCATCAACAGACTGACGTCGCGCCCGAGTTTGCCGAGGCTGCCGGCGATCAAACCAAGCACCGCGCCGAACTCGACGATGCGATCCCGCTGGGTGTGCCACGGTTGTTCAGGCAAAGTCAGTTGCAGCTCTTCGGCCAACGCCTGGGCGATTGGCAGCGCTTGCTCGCCGAGCGCCGCGAGGGTGCCGGAAGCACCGCCGAATTGCAGCACCAGCAGCCGTGGCTTGAGTTCGCGCAGACGCTGACGGCTGCGGGTCACCGCGCCGAGCCAACCGGCGATTTTCATCCCGAGGGTGACGGGCGTAGCGTGCTGCAGCCAAGTGCGCCCGGCCAGTGGCGTCGTCGCATAACATTTGGCTTGGGTGGCGAGCGAATCGGCGAGCGCTGCCAGATCGTTTTCAATCAGCTCCAGCGCCTGCCGCAATTGCAGGACCAGCCCGGAATCCATCACGTCCTGACTGGTAGCGCCCAGATGCACATAGCGCTCGGCCTCGGCACTGCTCGCGGCGATCTGTTTGCCCAATGCCTTGACCAGTGGAATCGCCGAGTTGCCGGCCGTGGCAATCGCCTCGCCCAGCGCCGCGAAGTCATACAGACCGGCATTGCAGGCGGCGGCAATCGGCGCCACGGCAGACGCCGGAATCACCCCGACCCGCGCCTCGACCCGGGCCAGCGCCGCTTCGAAATCGAGCATGGCCTGCACCCGGCCCTGATCGCAGAACACCTCGCGCATATCGCGGGCCGTGAAGTAGGCATCGAACAATTGATTGCCCGGTCGCTGAGTCATAAACAGTCCTTGCCGGCGCGGGCCATCGCGGCCCGCGCTCATCGGTTTACAGATCGTGGTGCAAGTACGCCGCCTGTTTCGGCAGGCGCAGGCTGAACAGGAACGCCACCGCCATCATCACCGTGACGTACCAGTAGAAGGCGTTTTCCATGCCCCCGGCTTTCAGACTCAGGGCCACGTATTCCGCCGAACCGCCGAAGATCGCGTTGGCCACCGCATAGGCCAGACCGACGCCGAGGGCGCGGACTTCCGGCGGGAACATTTCGGCTTTCACCAGGCCGCTGATCGAGGTGTAGAAACTGACAATCGCCAGCGCCACGGTGATCAGCACAAAGGCCAGAATCGGGCTGCTGATGCTTTTCAGGCTCAACAGGATCGGCACAGTGAACAGCGTACCGAGCGCGCCGAACCAGAGCATCGAATTACGTCGGCCGATCTTGTCGGCGAGCATGCCGAACAGCGGCTGCATGCACATGTACAGGAACAGCGCGCCGGTCATGATGTAGCTGGCGGTCTTGGCGTGCATGCCGGCGGTGTTCACCAGGTACTTCTGCATGTACGTGGTGAAGGTGTAGAAAATCAGCGAGCCACCGGCGGTGTAACCGAGCACGGTGATGAACGCGGCTTTGTGATCACGGAACAGCGCGCGGATGCTGCCGGCGTCCTTGTTCTCGCGCATTTCCTTGCTGGTGGTTTCTTTCAGGGAGCGACGCAGGAACAGTGAAATCACCGCCGCCACCGCACCGACCACAAACGGAATCCGCCAGCCGTAAGCACGCAGTTCATCTTCACTGAGGAACTGTTGCAGGATCACCACCAGCGACACCGCCAGCAGTTGCCCGCCAATCAGCGTCACGTACTGGAACGAGGCGAAAAAGCCGCGCTGGCCCTTGAGCGCGACTTCACTCATGTAGGTGGCGGTGGTGCCGTATTCGCCACCCACCGACAGGCCTTGCAGCAGCCGCGCGAACAGCAACAGCAGCGGAGCCCAGACGCCGATGCTGGCGTAAGTCGGCAGACAGGCGATGAGCAGGGAGCCGAAGCACATCATCAGCACCGAAATCATCATCGAGGTCTTGCGGCCCTTCTTGTCCGCCAGCCGCCCGAAAATCCAGCCGCCAATCGGGCGCATCAGAAACCCGGCAGCGAACACCCCGGCCGTGTTGACCAGTTGCACCGTGGGGTTGTCGGAGGGGAAAAACGCCGGGGCGAAATAGATCGCGCAGAAGGCGTAGACGTAGAAGTCGAACCATTCGACCAGGTTGCCGGACGAGGCACCGACAATGGCGAAGATGCGCTTGCTGCGCTCTTCGCCGGTGTAATGAGCGGTGGTAGTGGTCATTGTTTTTTACTCTGAAGGGACAGGTGAGAGTCTAGACACACTTCGCAACAGTCCCGTTCCACAGATACATCCACGAGGCATTACACAACCCCTCCTCTGAAAGAGGGCTTTTGTGGCGAGGGGATTCATCCCCGATCGAGTGCGCAGCACTCGCAAATCCAGCAGACGCGGCGTGTCAGTTTCACCGTGAACTCCGGTCTTGGGGCTGCTTCGCAGCCCATCGGGGATAAATCCCCTCACCACAAACTCACTCCAATGGAACGAGGTGCGATCAATAATCGAAGAACACCGTCTCAGCCTCAGTGCCCTGCAAAATCACATTCCACTGATACACACCCGCCGCATCCGGCTTCGCCAGCAACGTCCCGCGGCGCTCCGCCGGCACACATTCCAGCAGCGGATCATTGACGTTCGCCGGATCGCCTTCGAAGTAGATGCGTGTCAGCAAGTGCTTGACCAGACCACGGGCAAACACCAGCACCACCAGATGCGGGGCCTGGGTCGAGCCCTTCAGGCCTTCGACCGTGCCCGGTTTGATCGTGGTGAAACGGAAGCGCCCTTCGGCATCCACCGGCACCCGGCCAAAACCTTCGAAATGCGGGTCCAGCGGTTTGTCCTGCTCGTCTTCCGGGTGCGCGTATTTGCCGGCGGCATTGGCCTGCCAGACTTCGAGCATCGCGTCGTTGACCACATCGCCGTTGCCGTCAACGACTTGGCCGGTGATCGCCACGCGCTCGCCGAGGGTTTGTTCGACCGCGAGGTTTTCGCGGTTCAGCCAGGTCAGGCCGATGTGATAGTACGGCCCGACGGTGTGGGACGTGGTGGCAGTCAGCGTCATCTTATTTCTCCATCGGCGTGGCGTCGCGGCCGCGCAAGACGATGTCCCAGCGATAGCCGAGGGCGTAGGACGGAATGGTTTTTTCCAGATCGAAAGCGGCGATCAGACGCTCTTTCGCGGAGGTGTCCGGCACGCAGTTGTAGATCGGGTCGTAGGCCAGCAGCGGGTCGCCGGGGAAATACATCTGCGTCACCAGACGGGTGAGGATGCTCGGCCCGAACAGCGAGAAATGGATGTGCGCCGGGCGCCACGCGTTGTGGTGGTTCCCCCACGGATAGGCGCCGGGCTTGATGGTCTGGAACTGATACCAGCCATCGGCGTCGGTCACGGTGCGGCCGGTGCCGGTGAAGTTCGGGTCCAGCGGCGCGTCGTGCAGGTCGCGCTTGTGGTTGTAGCGACCGGCGGCGTTGGCCTGCCAGATCTCCACCAGAATCCCCGGCACCGGCAAACCGTTTTCGTCGAGCACGCGGCCGTGAATGATGATGCGCTCGCCCAACGGCTCGCCGTCGTGCTGCGCGGTCAGGTCGTTGTCTTTCTCGGCGACGCGTTCGGCACCGATGGTCGGGCCGGTGATCTCCGACAACGAATGCGGCAGAAACACCAACGGCTTGGACGGCGAGCGCAGGTTGGTGGATTGATACGTCGGGTGCAGGTATTCAGGCTGGGTGCCTTCCTGCGGACGACGGTAGCCAGGCTTGTCAGTCATTTCGCTTTCCTCAGTTCTTATCAGTCGACGCGCTGCGTCAGACGCGTTCGATGGCCAGGGCCAGACCCTGCCCGACGCCGACGCACATGGTCGCCAGACCTTTCTTGCCGCCGGTCTTTTCCAGCTGATGCAGCGCCGTCAGCACCAGTCGCGCCCCGCTCATGCCCAACGGGTGGCCCAAAGCAATAGCGCCACCGTTCGGGTTGACCTGCGGCGCATCGTCCGCCAGACCCAACTCACGCAGCACCGCCAGGCCTTGGCTGGCGAAGGCTTCGTTGAGTTCGATCACATCGAAATCGCTGACCGCCACGCCGAGACGCTCGATCAGTTTGCGCACCGCCGGCACCGGGCCGATGCCCATCACCCTAGGTGCAACACCGGCGCTGGCCATACCCAGCACTTTGGCCCGTGCTGTCAGGCCGTGTTTTTTCACCGCTTCCGCCGACGCGAGAATCAGCGCGGCAGCACCGTCGTTGACCCCGGACGCGTTGCCGGCGGTGACAGTCTTGTCCGGGCCGTTGACCGGTTTGAGTTTGGTCAGCGCTTCAAGCGTGGTGTCGGCGCGTGGATGCTCGTCCTGGCTGACCACGGTTTCGCCCTTCTTGTGGGCGATCCGTACTTCGACGATCTCCTCGGCGAAATAGCCCGCCGCTTGTGCAGCAGCCGTGCGTTGCTGACTGCGCAGGGCGAAAGCGTCCTGATCGGCACGCGACACTTTATAGTCGTCGGCGACGTTGTCGGCGGTTTGCGGCATCGCATCGACGCCGTACTGGGCTTTCATCAGCGGGTTGATGAAACGCCAGCCAATGGTGGTGTCTTCCAGTTTCATGTTGCGCGAGAACGCTGCGTCCGCCTTGCCCATCACGAACGGCGCGCGGGACATCGACTCGACGCCGCCGGCAATCGCCAGCTCCATCTCGCCGCTGGCAATCGCACGGAAAGCAGTGCCGATCGCGTCCATGCCCGAAGCGCAGAGACGGTTGAGGGTCACGCCCGGCACGCTGTCCGGCAGACCCGCCAGCAGCAGCGCCATGCGCGCCACGTTGCGGTTGTCTTCACCAGCCTGGTTGGCGCAGCCGAGGAACACTTCGTCGATCGCGTTCCAGTCCACCGAAGGATTGCGTTCCATCAGCGCCTTGATCGGCACGGCGGCCAGATCGTCGGCGCGCACGGCGGACAAACCGCCGCCAAAACGGCCGATGGGGGTGCGAATCGCGTCGCAGATATACACGTCACGCATCATGCTTCTCCCGGTGCCTGGCCGTGGGCGGCGGCGGTGCGCGCTTCGAGATCGCGCAGTGCAGTCAGTTCGACCTCGGTCGGTGCCGCCGTGGTTTCAACGTTGTCGGCAAAGCGGATCGCCCAACCGGTGGCGGCGACCACTTGCTCGCGGGTCACGCCCGGATGCAGGGCGGTGACCACGAATTCGTGGGTGCCCTGCTCCGGTTCCATGATGCACAGGTCGGTAATGATCCCGACCGGGCCGGCACCCGGCAGGCCCAGACGCTTGCGCGAATCGCCGCCCTCGCCATGACCGACCGAGGTAATGAAGTCGAGCTTGTCGACGAACGAACGCGCCGACTGCTTGAGGATGATCAACACGCTCTTCGCCGAACCGGCGATCTCCGGCGCGCCACCGGCACCCGGCAAACGCACTTTCGGCGCGTGGTAATCGCCGACCACGGTGGTGTTGATGTTGCCGAAACGGTCGACCTGCGCCGCGCCGAGAAAACCGACGTCGATGCGCCCGCCCTGCAGCCAATAGCGAAAAATCTCACCGGTCGGGACCACGGTGTCGGCGGTCTCCGCCAGTTCGCCGTCACCGATCGACAGCGGCAACACGCTGGGCTTGGCGCCAATCGGGCCGGATTCGTAGATCAGCACCACGTCCGGCGATGAGGTCAGGCGCGCGAGGTTGGCGGCTTTCGACGGCAGGCCGATACCGACGAAGCACACCGAGCCGTTCTTCAGGCGACGGGCCGCCGCGACGGTCATCATTTCATTGGTGGTGTAAGTCATTACTTGGCCTCCGAAGCAGCGGCCAACTTGGCCTGAAACTCGCTGAAGTCAGCGCAGCCATGGATGTATTCGTTGATCCACGCGGTAAACGTCTCACGGTCGCGGGCGATCGGATCCCACGCCTGATAGAAACGATTGTCGCGTTCGGTGTAACCGTGGGCGTAGGACGGATGCGCGCCGCCGGGTACGTGGCAGACCGCGCTCAAGGCCCAGGTCGGCAGCACGCAGGCGTTCATCGGCGCGTTGAGGTTGTCGACGATCTCCTCGACGGTGACGATGCAGCGCTTGGCCGCCAGTGCGGCTTCTTTCTGCACGCCGAGAATGCCCCACAGCAGCACGTTGCCCTGACGGTCGGCTTTCTGCGCGTGGATCACGGTCACGTCCGGACGCACCGACGGCACCGCCGCCAGCACTTCACCGGTGAACGGGCAGGTCACGGATTTGATCAGCGGGTTGACCTTCGGCAGGTCGGAACCAGCGTAGGCCCGCAGTACGGCGAACGGTAGGCCGGAAGCGCCGGCGACGTAGGCATTGGCCAGGTCGGCGTGGCTGTGCTCTTCGATTTCCAGCGCATGCGGCCATTGTTTCTCGACCGCATCGCGCAGACGGTGCAGCGAACCCACACCCGGATTGCCGCCCCAGGAAAAGATCAGCTTGCGTGCACAACCGGCACCGATCAGTTGGTCGTAGATCAGGTCAGGCGTCATCCGCACCAGGGTCAGATCTTTCTTGCCCTGCCGAATGATTTCATGACCTGCGGCTGTCGGAATCAGGTGAGTGAAGCCTTCGAGCGCGACGGTGTCGCCGTCGTTGACGAATTGCTTCACCGCGTCGTGCAGCGAAAGGATCTCAGCCATGGAGCAGGCTCCCGTTTTTGTAGTGAATCGCCAGTGATAAAAAGGCGCGAGGTTCAGCGCCGGAGTCACTGAAGATTAAGCCGCTGAAAATCGCCAAACAATCCGATAATCGACTGAGTGTTCGTTTATCGAACGGATTGTTATCACCCTATCAATCACAAGCAAAAGCTTCGCGAGCAAGCCCGCTCCCACATTTGAAATGTGTTTTCCCTGTGGGAGCGGGCTTGCTCGCGAAGGCGTCGGAACATTCAACGCAAATCAAAATGACTCGACTCAGGTCGCATCCGCATGACTGACCATGCCTTTAATCACCACGGCCGTCGTCGCCAACGCCGCCGGAATCACCAACGCCGTCAGCACCTGTTCGAAGTTCCAACCCAACCCCAGCAACGTCGCGCCCATCCACGCCCCGAGAATCGCGCCAAACCGGCCAATCCCGAGCATCCACGACACCCCGGTCGCCCGCCCCTGCGTCGGATAAAACCGCGCCGCCAATGAAGGCATCGCCGATTGCGCACCGTTGACGCACATCCCGGCCACCAGCACCAAGGTCGCGAGCAATGTGATGTTGCCCAGACTCTGCCCCACCGCGTAGGCAAACACCCCGGCCAGCAGGTAAAAAGTGCCGATGACCTTGTGCGGATTGAAGCGATCCATCGCCCAGCCCACAGCGACCGCACTCAACACCCCGCCGAACTGGAACAACGCGCCGATGAACGCCGCCTGCTCCATGCTCGCGCCGCTGTCACGCATCAGGGTCGGCAGCCAACTGGTCAGCAGATAAACGATGACCAGGCCCATGAAGTAGGTCAGCCACAGCAGCAAGGTACCGACGCTGTAGGTGCCGGAGAAAATCACCGCGAACACGTTGCGCGCCTTGACGGTTTTCTGTTCCGGCACGCTGAAACTCGAGGCCTGCGCGACGGTGACCGGATCGATTGGCGACAAGGTCTTGCGTACTTTGTCGGTGCCGCGATTGCGCACCACCAGAAAACGCGCCGACTCCGGCAGCCAGAACAGCAGCACCACCGCGAGGATCAGCGGCAGGATCCCGCCGATCAGCAGCAGGCTGTGCCAGCCGAACGCCGGGATCAGCTTCGCCGAAATGAAACCGCCACCGGCCATGCCGAGGTTGAAGCCGCAGAACATGCTGGTCACCAGCAAGGATTTCTTGCGCTCCGGGGTGTATTCCGAGAGCAGCGTGGTGGCGTTGGGCATGCCGGCGCCCAGACCGAGGCCGGTGAGGAAGCGCAACACCAGCAGTTGCTCGACGTTGGTGCTGTAGGCCGAGGCCAGGCTGAAAGCGCCGAACAGCAGCACCGCGCCAACCAGCACCACTTTGCGTCCGAAGCGGTCAGCCAGCGGGCCGGAACCCAGTGCGCCGAAGACCATGCCGATCAACGCGGCGCTCATTACCGGGCCCAGGCTGGCGCGGTCGATGCCCCAGTCCTGGGACAGTGCCGGCGCGATAAAACCCATCGCCGCGGTGTCGAGACCATCGAGAAATACAATCAGGAAACACAGGATCACCACCCGCCACTGATAGCGCGAGATCGGTTGGGCATTGATGAAGGTCTGCACGTCGAGGCAGTTACCTACAGCGGACTGAGGCTGGTTCATTATTTTTATTCCACGCAAAAAACGCAGTCGAACGGCGGCCGGCCAGAGAGCGGCACGGTCACAAGAATAGAAGATCGAAATCAGGCGTTGCGGTGAATCCGGCAACAGGGAATGGAGCTGAGACAGTCGGGGAGCATGCGCATGGTGAGTTGCCTCTTGTCATTATTATGGGAGTCGACAATCCGGCAGGCTCATTCAAATCAGCGCCGGATGACGCTGCCGCGACATTAATGATCCGGGGCTTTTAGCGTCAATTCGATAAACGCAACACTGTGCGTTTATCGAACAGCTTCATCAGGCGAACAACTGCGCGCTGAGGTCGCGGCTGGCACTGAGCAGGCCCGGCAGGAAGCGTTGTTCCAGTTCGGTACGACTGACGCGGCCGGCGTGGGTACTGACGTTGAGCGCCGCCACCACCTGACCCGACGCGTCGTAGACCGGCACGGCAATCGAACGCAGGCCTTGCTCGAGTTCCTGATCGACGATGCACCAGCCCTGCTGCCGTACTTCCTGCAGGCATTCGAGCAGACTTTCGGGGGTGTGCAGCGTACGGCTGGTCTTGGCCACCAGTTCAGCATGGTCGAGGTATTCGCGCAGCGAGGTGTCGTCCAGCGCCGCCAGCAGGATGCGGCCCATCGATGTGCAATAGGCCGGCAGACGCCCGCCCACCGACAGATCCACCGAGATCAGCCGTTGCGTGGTCGCCGAACGGGCGATGTACAGAATGTCGTCACCTTCGAGCGTGGCCATGTTGCAGGCTTCGTGCAGTTGCTCGCTCATGCGGTCGAGGTACGGCTGGGCCGACACCGCCAGCGGCGTCGACGAAAGATACGCGTGCCCGAGAGTCAGCACTTTGGGCAGCAACGAGTAAGTACGGCCATCAGTGGTGGCGTAACCCAGTTTGATCAGTGTGTGCAGGCAACGGCGCACGGCAGCGCGGGGAATTTCCGTGCGATGGCTGATCTGGGCGATGGTCAGGTGCCGCTTGCGCTCCTGAAACGCCTGCACCACCGCCAGGCCACGGGCCAGCGAGGTCATGAAATCCGGATCGCCGGTCAGCGCCTGGATGCGTTTGGCCGGCGAAGCGACGATCGGCGGCGCCACGGAGGTGAAGGAGTTGCGCATTTGATCGTTCATTTCTTGTCCTTGTTTCCGGCACGAATCAATGGCTATACAAGCGGCTCGCCAGCAGATGCACAAGAGTCGAGACGCCAAGATTGGGCGATTATCGAACCGCCGACCGATTATCGCAATTCATCAGCCGCTATCCTTCTTGGCTTCTTCATTCATTCACCTGCCTGTTCATCCAACTTCGCATGCCTCATTAGTTGATCGACTTAATGGCGCCAGAAACTGAACGCGAGTCCTTAAAAGGTTTCGGCGAATTTCAACTAGCGATAAAACTTGTCAGTAACAAAACGATCACACATCCCGAACCGTTTTTAACTTGGCAAAGATAGTCATTCCCGAATCGACCGCTATAATGCACCTCAGTGGCGCCACGTTTTCACTGGCCGAGGGTGCCGCCCGCTGACCCGATGCCTATTGCCGTCAGCCCGGCCAGCGCCTGACGCTCATTATTCATGCACCGCCAGCGCGCTTGCTGAAACAGGAAACTGATGCTGCGTCAGTTTTAATCTGGTGCCGTAGCCGCCTGCAACATGGAAGTCTTGATCGCCCTGCCGATAACGCCAATGCCTGAACCGGCATGGCCCTTTGGTGGACGTGTTCAATCGACTCGTTGCCGTGCGTTTCACCAGATATTTATCTCAACTCAAACAGGTAGCACTGTGACGAAAGACGAACTGCGCGCGGAACTTGAGCGCCAGGAACAACGTTACAAGGAAGTTTACGGCGGGGAAGTCACCACCTACGCCGCGCAACCCGAACCGGAACGCAAGGCATGGCGCAAACGCCCCACCGTTCAGGATCAGGTTTTCCAGCAAGAACTGAAAAAGATGGAAGAAGAACTCAAAACCGAAGAGCCCTGAACGGGCGATCCTGAGATTTTCGAGGGTCTGCGTCGCCACCGGCTAAAAGCACGGTGACCCGACCATGTCTTGCGCGCCCGCTATCCGCGGGCAGCGGCCCACCTCCCCCGGCCTGCACGGGAAAGGAGCGTGTCTGACTCGTTTCAGAGATATTTCACACAAACGTTTGAGGCCCCTGCGCGCTCGACAAAACGCCTGCTGCCTGAAAGTTTTTCCAACCCAATCAAGCACTTGAAAAACCCTGCAACACGCTCGGGCTTTGCACCTTGCAACAATTTAATTCGACATTGATTGCTACCGATGAGCAGGTAGGGGATCGATTTCCAGTCTTTTCTGGCATAATCGCGCCCCCTTATGACCGGGTCAGAAAACCTTCATGATCGATTTATTCAGCGGACTGGATGCTTGGGTGCTTGTGAGCCTCTTGCTCGCCCTGACGTTTGTCCTCGCCTTCGAGTTCATCAATGGATTTCATGACACCGCTAACGCGGTAGCCACTGTTATCTACACCAAAGCCATGCCGCCTCACCTGGCGGTGTTCTTCTCCGGTGTGTTCAACTTCCTCGGCGTGTTGCTGGGCGGCGTTGGCGTGGCGTATGCCATTGTTCACCTGCTGCCGGTAGAACTGCTGATCAATGTGAATACCGGCCATGGCCTGGCGATGGTGTTCTCGTTGCTCGCCGCGGCGATCACCTGGAACCTGGGCACCTGGTACTTCGGTATCCCGGCCTCCAGTTCCCACACCCTGATCGGCTCGATCCTCGGCGTCGGCCTGGCCAATGCCCTGATCAACAACATCCCGTTGGCCGACGGCGTGAACTGGCAGAAAGCGATCGACATCGGCGCCTCGCTGGTGTTTTCGCCAATGGCTGGCTTCCTGATTGCCGCGCTGATCCTGATCGGCCTGAAGTGGTGGCGTCCGCTGTCGAAGATGCACAAGACCCCGGAACAGCGCCGCAAGATCGACGACAAAAAGCACCCGCCGTTCTGGAACCGTCTGGTTCTGGTGATTTCGGCCATGGCCGTGAGCTTCGTGCACGGTTCCAACGATGGCCAGAAAGGCATCGGCCTGATCATGCTGGTATTGATCGGTATCGTGCCTGCGCAGTTCGTCCTCGACCTGAGCAGCACCACCTACCAGATCGAGCGCACCCGCGACGCGACCCTGCACCTGAGCCAGTTCTACAAGCGCAATGCCGATTCTCTGGGCGAATTCCTGGCCCTGGGCAAAAGTGTTGAAGGCGATCTGCCGGAGAAATTCCGCTGCAACCCGCAGCAGACCGAACCGACCATCAACGCCCTGCTTGGCACCCTTAAAGGTGTAGCGGACTACCATTCGCTGTCCTCGGAAAGCCGCATCGAAGTGCGTCGTTACCTGCTGTGCCTGGACGACACCGCGAAGAAAGTCGGCAAGCTGCCAGGCCTGGAAGCGCGTGAGAAGGCTGACCTGGACAAACTGCGCAAAGACCTGACCACCACCACCGAAT
This sequence comes from Pseudomonas sp. AM14(2022), assembly GCF_036346455.1. Classification (NCBI taxonomy): domain Bacteria; kingdom Pseudomonadati; phylum Pseudomonadota; class Gammaproteobacteria; order Pseudomonadales; family Pseudomonadaceae; genus Pseudomonas; species Pseudomonas sp. AM14(2022). The sequence goes on along the minus strand of NZ_JAOTNY010000003.1, from coordinate 376,835 downwards.
ACGCCCCGTTCTGGGTGATTCTGGCGGTGGCCCTGGCCCTTGGCCTGGGTACCATGGTCGGCTGGAAACGCGTGGTACTGACCATCGGCGAGAAGATCGGCAAGCAGGGCATGACCTACTCTCAAGGCATGTCGGCGCAGATCACTACCGCCAGCTTGATCGGTATGGCCAACATCTTCAGCCTGCCCGTGTCGACCACTCACGTGCTGTCCTCGGGCGTGGCGGGCACCATGGTCGCCAACAAGAGCGGCCTGCAGGGCGGGACTGTTCGCACTATCCTGCTGGCGTGGGTGCTGACCTTGCCAGCGACTGTGGCGCTGTCGGCTGGTTTGTTCTGGTTGGCGTCCAAAGCGTTGGGTAGCTGATAGACCGCTGCACATGAGAAAGGCGTGGTTCGTGAGGATCGCGCCTTTTTTTTTGGGTTTGGTTTTGTGAGCATATCCGTTGCTGCGGTAACGGCCTCCTATGGTTCCGCCCTTACGGCGGGTCACTTTTTCCAAACGCCGAAAAAGTAACCAAAAAGGCTTCCCCCGGCGTACGGCACTTCGCTGAGGCTCAGTGTTCCCTCGCTACGGCGTCCATCCGGGGGCATCGCCTCCGGTTTGCTTCGCTGCACCTCCTCTCGATGTATGCGGCTTCGCCGCATGGCGCTGCGCGCCTAACCCCCGGATGGACACCTACGCTCGGCCTGCCGAAGGGGCTGAAGATCAAAAGCCACATCAAGAGCCAGAGCAAGAGCCAAAGCCAAAGCCAAAGCCAAAGCCAAAGCCAAAGCCAAAGCAGATCAAAAGATCACAGCCTTCGGCAGTTCCTACAGGGGATTGGGTGTATTCAGTTTTGAGATTTGGTCGGCTGTCAGGCCGCCTTCGCGAGCAAGCTCGCTCCCACAGTTGGATGAGTGCATTCAGTCAGAGATCGGTCGGCTCGTAGGCCGCCATCGCCAGCAGGCTGGCTCCTACAGAAAAGCAAAAGCCGAGCGCACGCTTTTCCACCACTCAACACGATGAGCGTTAGCTCGAGTAAAGCTTTTGATCTGAGGGCCCGTCGGCAGGCTGAGTGGAGGGGTTTATCCGGGGGTGGGAGCGCAGCGACCGTTTGGCGCAGCCAAACACAGCGAGAGGAGGTGCAGCGAAGCAAACCGTAGGCGCTGCCCCCCGGATGAATCCCGCAGCGAAGGAACCCGAGCCTAAGCGAGGGCCGAACGTCAGGGCATAGACCTTTTGGTTACTTTTGGCTGGGCCGGCATTCCGGGCGTTTGCCAAAAGTGACCCGCCGTAAGGGCGGAACCCTAGGTGGCCGTTACCGCAGCAACGGATATTCACAAAGCACACCCAAAGTCTGGTCGGCCCAAAGGCCGCCAAGACACAAAAAAAAAGGGCAACCGAAGTTGCCCAAAATGCCTTGCGTGCTCATCAAACCCGGAAAGACCTACTTCTTGCGCTTATTCGCATCCTTCCAGATAAAAAATCCAAACCCTGCAAAAAACAGAACCATGAGCCCCACGGTCAGAACCCCGGCAAACACCACGTTATCGAAAAACATGACTGTGGCCTCCTGGCCCCTGCTTTGCTGCGATGGAGCTAAGTTAACCAATCGCGCAGGCGCAGAAATTGACCAGGATCAAGTCCGGTCAACACAGAAGGCAAAGGCGGGAAAATAACTGACCTGCATCAAAGGATGCAGGGGAAGATCAACGCTTTTTCGGTTTCTTTTTCGGCTTTTTCTGGGCTTTTCCCAACGGCATGGCTTGCTCGAAGGCCTTGCGCACTTCGTTCAGCCGCTTTTCGTTGAGATCATGCACACGCTTGGCGCGCTCGGTGCCGAGGTCGATCAGTTTTTCATCTTGGCTCATGACGTTCAGCGCATCACTTGAAGAAAACACAACTGCCGCATCAGAGGCAGGACTGCGCCAATCATGCAGCCTGACGCCAGCGCTCGACAACAATTGATGTAAATAAGCAGACTCAGATCTCGATATCGACCCACAAGCCCTGACGCGGCTGATCTTCCATCAGCGGCACCACCGGCACGGTGTTGTCGGCATTCAGCTCGGTGCCCGGCACGGCCAGATGCTCTTCCGGGTCTTCGTCGGCTTCGCGACGGCGACGATCACGCTCCTGCCGGCGACGCTGTTCTTCGCGCGCCAGCAGTCGATCCTCTTCCGGATCGCGCTTTTGCAGATCGATCGTGCTTTCGTTGGAGCTCTCCTGCACCGGCACCACCGGAGGAATGTCCGGCCGCTGGCGAATCGGATCCTGCTGGGAAGTGATCGGCACAGCGCTCAGGGGGAGCATCGGTGGCAGCATATAAAGGGTCTCCTGTCAGCAGGCTATCGGCTGCGGCAAAGGCGCCTTGAGCCATCCGTCGCAAATCTGTGATCGGGTTGGCACTGCAGGAGCTGCCGCAGGCTGCGATCTTTTAATCGGACATCACAAAACTCAAGTGTTTCCAAAGATCAGAAGATCGCTGTCTGCGGTAGCTTCTGCCCAGTAATCTTTGGCCCTGAAGCCTGCATTCCGTTAAGATAGCCCGCTTTTTCAAGGTGGGAGTCAGGCAGCATGGCGCAGCAGTATCAACCGGGGCAACGCTGGATCAGTGACAGCGAAGCAGAGCTTGGTTTAGGCACCGTTCTGGCACAGGACGGCCGCTTGTTGACCGTGCTTTACCCGGCCACTGGCGAAACCCGCCAGTACGCGCTACGGAATGCGCCCCTCACCCGCGTACGGTTCTCGCCGGGTGACACCATTACTCACTTCGAAGGCTGGAAGATGACCGTGCGCGAAGTCGACGACGTCGACGGGCTGATGGTCTATCACGGCCTCAACGGGCAGAACGAAGCCGTCACCCTGCCGGAAACCCAGCTGTCGAACTTCATTCAGTTCCGTCTGGCCAGCGATCGTCTGTTCGCCGGGCAGATCGACCCGCTGTCGTGGTTCTCCCTGCGCTACAACACCCTGGAACACACCAGCCGCCAGTTGCAGTCCTCGCTCTGGGGCCTGGGCGGCGTGCGTGCGCAACCGATCGCGCACCAGTTGCACATTGCCCGTGAAGTCGCCGACCGTATCGCGCCGCGGGTTCTGCTGGCAGACGAAGTGGGTCTGGGGAAAACCATCGAAGCCGGTCTGGTGATCCATCGCCAACTGCTCTCGGGCCGCGCCAACCGCGTACTGATCCTGGTGCCGGAAAACCTGCAGCACCAGTGGCTGGTGGAAATGCGCCGCCGTTTCAACCTGCAAGTGGCGCTGTTCGACGAAGAACGCTTCATCGAAAGCGATGCCACCAACCCGTTCGAAGACACCCAGCTGGCATTGGTTGCCCTGGAGTGGCTGGTCGAAGACGAGAAGGCGCAGGACGCCTTGTTCGCCGCCGGCTGGGATCTGATGGTGGTCGACGAAGCCCACCACCTGGTGTGGCACGAAGACAAGGCCAGCCCCGAGTACTCGCTGGTCGAACAATTGGCTGAAGTGATTCCCGGCGTGCTGCTGCTCACCGCGACCCCGGAACAACTCGGTCAGGACAGCCACTTCGCCCGTCTGCGCCTGCTCGACCCGAACCGTTTCCATGACCTGGCCGCGTTCCGCGCCGAGAGCGAGAACTATCGCCCGGTGGCTGAAGCCGTTCAGGAACTGCTCGACAAAGGGCGCCTGTCGCCGGAAGCGCACAAGACCATCCACGGTTTCCTCGGCAACGAAGGCGAAGCCCTGCTGACTGCGGTCAACGATGGCGATAGCGAAGCCAGCGCCCGTCTGGTGCGCGAGCTGCTCGACCGCCACGGCACCGGCCGCGTGCTGTTCCGTAACACCCGCGCCGCCGTGCAGGGTTTCCCCGAGCGCAAACTGCACCCGTACCCGCTGCCATGCCCGGACGAATACCTCGAACTGCCGCTGGGCGATCACGCCGAGCTGTACCCGGAAGTCAGCTTCCAGGCCCAGCCGGACGCCAGCGAAGAAGAGCGCTGGTGGAAATTCGACCCGCGCGTCGAGTGGCTGATCGATCAGCTGAAAATGCTCAAGCGTACCAAAGTGCTGGTGATCTGCGCCCACGCCGAAACCGCGATGGACCTGGAAGACGCGCTGCGCGTGCGTTCCGGCATCCCGGCCACGGTGTTCCACGAAGGCATGAACATCCTTGAGCGTGACCGCGCCGCCGCCTACTTCGCCGACGAAGAGTTCGGCGCGCAAGTGCTGATCTGCTCGGAAATCGGCAGTGAAGGTCGCAACTTCCAGTTCGCCCATCACTTGGTGCTGTTCGATCTGCCGTCGCACCCGGACCTGCTTGAGCAGCGTATCGGTCGTCTCGACCGGATCGGCCAGAAGCACATCATCGAACTGCACGTGCCGTACCTGGAAACCAGCCCGCAAGAGCGCCTGTTCCAGTGGTACCACGAAGCCCTGAACGCGTTCCTCAACACCTGCCCGACCGGCAACGCCTTGCAGCATCAGTTCGGCCCGCGCCTGCTGCCGCTGCTTGAAGAAGCCGACGACGGTGAGTGGCAAGCGCTGATCGACGAAGCGCGCACCGAGCGCGAGCGTCTGGAAGCCGAGCTGCACACCGGCCGCGACCGTCTGCTGGAGCTGAACTCCGGCGGTTCGGGCGAAGGCGATCAGTTGGTCGAGGACATCCTTGAGCAAGACGATCAGTTCGCCCTGCCGATCTATATGGAAACCCTGTTCGACGCGTTCGGCATCGACAGCGAAGACCATTCGGAAAACGCCCTGATCCTCAAGCCGAGCGAGAAGATGCTCGACGCCAGCTTCCCGCTGGGCGATGACGAAGGCGTGACCATCACTTACGACCGCAACCAGGCGCTGTCGCGCGAAGACATGCAGTTCATCACCTGGGAACACCCGATGGTGCAGGGCGGCATGGACCTGGTGCTGTCCGGCTCGATGGGCAACACCGCCGTCGCGCTGATCAAGAACAAGGCGCTGAAACCGGGCACCGTGCTGCTGGAACTGCTCTACGTCAGCGAAGTGGTTGCACCGCGTTCGCTGCAACTGGGCCGCTACCTGCCACCGGCCGCCCTGCGCTGCCTGCTCGACGCCAACGGCAACGATCTGTCGGCCCGCGTCTCGTTCGAAACCTTGAACGATCAACTGGAAAGCGTGCCACGCGCCAGCGCCAACAAGTTCATCCAGGCCCAGCGCGATCAGCTGACGCCACGGATCAACGCCGGTGAAGACAAGATCACCCCGCGTCACGCCGAGCGCGTGGCCGAGGCCCGTCGTCGTCTGGCGGCGGACACCGACGAAGAACTGGCGCGCCTGACCGCGTTGCAAGCGGTCAACCCGACTGTACGCGACAGCGAACTGGATGCGTTGCGCAAGCAGCGTGAACTGGGTCTGGCGATGCTCGATAAAGCGGCATTGCGTCTGGAAGCGATACGGGTGTTGGTGGCGGGTTAAGTCCCCTGCTCTACCGCTATAAATGAAGAGGCCCGCAGCGATGCGGGCCTTTTTGTTTGTCTGGTATTTATCGGCTGATGCTGATGGCCCTTTCGCGAGCAAGCCCGCTCCCACAGTTTGGAATGCGTTCCCATGTGGGAGCGGGCTTGCTCGCGAAGGCGGTTATGCAGTCGCCACAGAAACATCAGGCTCAACCACTGCCACCAACCCCTCCTTCATCCGCTGCGCATCGCGCACAAAACAGCGCGCCGCCAGAAACAGAAACACCATGGTGAAGAACAGCGCCACCGGAATCAGGTACATCGCGTCATGCAGCCCCACAGCCTTGAACGCCTCGGTCATCTGTTCGGCGCCTGCCGAAATCATCGCCGATTTGGCGAAATGATCGGACAAGGCCCCCACCACCACTGGCCCCAAGCCGCCGCCGAGCAGGTACAGCCCGGCAAAGAACAGCGCCATCGCCGTGGCGCGCAGGCGTGGTTCGACCACGTCCTGAATCGCCGTGTACACGCAGGTGTAGAAGTTATAGGCAAACAGCCAGCCGACACTGAACACCACGACGAACACGCCGATCTCGACCCGTCCGGCGTGCAGCGCCCACGCGGTGCACAGGGTCGAGATGATCAGGCTGAAGCCGGCAAACAGCAGCCGGCCGTTGGCGACTCGTTGATGAATCTTGTCAGCGATCCAGCCGCCGAGGGTCAGACCGATCAACCCGGTGACACCGACGATCACGCCGGTCGCCACCGCCGCCTCCTGCAACGGCATCAGGAAGTAGCGCTGCAGCATCGGCACCAGAAACGAGTTGCAGGCATAGGTGGCGAAGTTGAAGCACAAACCGGCCATCACCAGCCACAGGAATGTCGGCACCGCCAGCACCCGGCGGATAGGCTTGTCGACTCTCTCTTGGGACACCTGCACGGTTTCCGCCGCGCCGCGTTTGGGTTCCTTGATGAAGAACATGAACACCGCGAGGATCAGCCCCGGCACCGCCGCGATAAAGAACGGCGCGCGCCAGCTGTCGAAGGCCTTGACCATCGCGCCGATGGTGAAGAACGCCAGCAGCAGGCCCAACGGCAAGCCGAGCATGAAAATACCCATGGCCCGCGCCCGGCGGTGCGCCGGGAACAGATCACCGATCAGCGAGTTGGCGGCCGGCGCGTAACTGGCCTCGCCAATGCCGATGCCCATGCGCACCAGCAGAAAACTCCAGAAACTGCCGACCAGCCCGTTGACCGCCGTCAGCGCGCTCCAGGTCGCCAGGCCCCAGCCCATCAGTTTGCTGCGCGAACCGGTATCGGCCATGCGCCCCAGCGGCAGGCCGGCGATCGCATAAACCAAGGTGAACGCGGTGCCGACGATTCCCAGTTGAAAATCGCTGAGGTGCCATTCCATGCGGATCGGCTCGATGATGATCGCCGGAATGGTGCGGTCGAAGAAATTGAACAGGTTGGCAAGGAATAACAGGAACAGAATGCGCCAGGCATTCGCCGCTTGGGTCGAGTTCTGCATGGGTCCGTCTCTTTATTGTTATGTGGGCTTCACTGCCGACGCATCCGAGCCCGGAACCTGCAATCTAGACAGGCCTGCCGAGGCTGTCTGTGATCATTCGTCAGCCTGATAATGAGCCATGGCACTGTAAAGAAACGTAAGCCCTTGATAACACGGCAATCCCCCGTAAACCGGGGGTTTGCGGCAAAACCCGGCTACAAAAAAATACTTTCGCGCCCCCCTTCCCAAGTTCAAGGCGAAGCCTAGAATAGCCGCCGGATCCGTCCGGATTCGCCGATCAACCCCTTTGATACCCTCCCCATGTCCGAAGTCAGTCCGTGTCTGAATTGCGGTGCCTGCTGTTCCCATTTTCGCGTGTCTTTTTTCTGGGGTGAATGCTCATCCTCCGGGGGTACGGTGCCCGATGAACTGGTCACCCAGATCACACCCAGCCGGGTGGCCATGATCGGTACCGATCAGAAACCGGCACGCTGCACCGCGTTGGTCGGCGAAGTCGGCAACGTTGTGCAATGCTCGATCTACGACAAGCGTTCCAGCACTTGCCGCGAGTTCGAGGCGTCGTGGGAGAACGGTGAACAGAACGTCGATTGCGACGCCGCCCGGGCACGATTCGGCCTGCCGCCCCTCGACCCGGAGTGGAACCGGATTCATTACGACCAGAGTGCCTGACGCTTAGCACCAATCGCTATGAAGCTCATGCCGAAATCGTTGACTGCAATGTGCCACTACCGCTTGCACGATAAAAACCGCCTCTATACTCCTCTCATTCGCCTGCGTTGCTGAGGCAGCAGGGACGACTTCAGAGACGGGGATGCTATGGAGTGGCTTGGTTTGCAGTTTGTTACCGAGCTGCCGGAGAGCGGGCAGGTCATTCTCGATTGCACACACAATCCCTTGTTGGTGCTGGTGGCCTATCTGGTTGCCTGCGCCGCGAGTTTTGCCACCCTCGACATGGCCGAGCGGGTTGGCCACGCCGAAGATCCGGGTTCGCAACGGGTCTGGCGCTGGATCGGCGCCACCTGCCTGGCTGGCGGCATTTGGGCCATGCACTTCATCGCCATGCTGGCATTCCAGGCGCCGCTGGAAATCCATTACGAACTGGCCACCACTCTGTTTTCCCTGGTGATCGCCCTGCTCGCCTCGTGGCTGGCGATGCACACCCTGAGCGTGCCTCAACCCTCGCTGATGCAATACCTGAAAACCGCCATCGTTATTGGCCTGGGCATCGCCGGCATGCATTACGTCGGCATGGCGGCGATGCACTCGGTGGCCACTGCGTATTACCAACCGCTGCTGTTCTGCCTATCAATCGTGATTGCCATCGGCGCCAGCTTCGCCGCGCTGTGGGTCGCCGGTTACCTGCGTGAAGGCAGCGGCCGTTTTCATCAGTTGCTCAAATACACCGCCGCAGTGATCCTCGGCGCCGGCATCATCAGCATGCACTTCACCGGCATGGCCGCGTTGAATCTGGTGGTGCCCGAGGGCGCAGCACCGACCCTGAGCGGCGAAACCAATTACCTGCAACTGGGCCTGACCGTCGCATTGATCATCCTGCTGATTCTCGGCAGCGCGATCAGCGCGGCACTGGCCGACAAGAAACTGCAAAGCAAGGAACACGATCTGCGCCGGGTCAACGCCCTGCTCGGCCAGCTCGATCAGGCGCGGATGTCATTGCAGCAAGTGGCCAATTACGACGCGCTGACCAACCTGATCAACCGCCGCGGTTTCAACCAGCTTTTCGCCGAGAAACTCAACCAGAAAACCAGCGAGGGCGGCATGCTCGCGGTGATGTTTCTCGACATCGACCACTTCAAGCGAATCAACGACAGCCTCGGCCATGACGCCGGCGACGCCCTGCTCAAAGTCATCGCCAATCACATCAAGGGGTCGGTGCGCAGCCATGAAGACGTGGTCGCCCGCTTCGGCGGTGACGAGTTCTGCATCCTGATCAGCCTGCGTGAACGTGAGGAAGCGCGCAACATGGCGCAACGGATCATGCTGAAAATGAAGGAGCCGATCGAACTGGCCGGCCGCCGTATGGTGATGACCACCAGCATCGGCATCAGCCTGTTCCCCGACGACGGCACCACCTGCGAAGAACTGCTCAAGCACGCGGATCTGGCGCTGTATCAATCCAAGGGCGCCGGGCGTAACGGCCTGCATTTTTTCAGTGCCAACATGAAGACCCGCGCCAGCCTCGAACTGCAACTGGAAGAAGAACTGCGCCAGGCCCTGCGCGAAGAAAACGGGCTGACGCTGTATTACCAACCGATCTTCGAACTGAAAACCGGTCGAGTGACCAAACTCGAAGCGCTGATCCGCTGGCAGCATCCGGTGCATGGCTTGCTAGCCCCGGATCGCTTCATCGCGATTGCCGAAACCAATGGCCTGATCGCCGAACTGGATAACTGGGTGTTGCGCCGGGCCTGCACTGACCTCGGCGAACTGACCCGGCATGGCTGCAACGACCTGAAAATCGCCTGGAACTGCTCGCCGCTCAACCTTGCCCGGGAAGAGCTGGCCGATGAGATCGAAAGCGCACTGCGCAGCGCTGGCGTTGCGCCGGAACGGCTGGAACTGGAAGTCACCGAAAACGCGCTGATGGGCAACATCGCCAACACCCTGGTGCTGCTGCGGCAGATCCGCGCCCTCGGGGTGTCGCTGTCGATCGACGACTTCGGCACTGGCTATTCATCGCTGGCCTACCTCAAGCGCCTGCCGCTCAATACGCTGAAAATCGACCGCTCGTTCATCCTCGACATTCCCACGGCGACCGCCGACATGGAGATCGTCCAGGCGATCATCGTCATGGCCCACACCCTGCATTTGCAGGTGGTGACCGAAGGCGTGGAGAGCCTGGAACAGTACGAATTTCTTGAGCGCTCAGGCTGCGATTTCATTCAGGGCTACCTGCTCAGCCGCCCGGTGCCGCTGGACGAGTTGCGCCCGGTGCTGGAAGAAATCAATCAGCGCAAACACTCGCACGCGGTCAATCCGTTGAGTCTGGCGCGCGGTACATTTGTACCAGTGTCGCTGGATCCTTCTGCAAAAAGCCCTGCGCCCCATGCAGGCGCATCAATTGTGCGGCCAATCCGCTGATCGGCGTGGCCGAGCCTTGTTCGCGGGAGAGTTTCACTGCGGTATCGAGGTCCTTGAGCAGCGTGCGCACGTGCCATTTCACCGGTTCAAAACGGCTCTCGGCCATTTGCGGGGCGAGGATCTGCAACGGTTTCGAATCGGCAAAACCACCGGCCAGCGCTTCGGCAATCAGGCTCGCATCGACCCCGGCCTGTTCGGCCAGTGCCACCACCTCGGCGATCACCAGCGCATTGCAGGCGACGATCATCTGGTTACAGGCCTTGGTCACCTGCCCGGCGCCGACACCGCCCATGTGCGTGACCCGTTGACCGAGGCTGAGCAGCACCGGGCGCACCCGATCCAGATCCGCCGCCTCGCCGCCGACCATGATCGCCAGACTGCCGGCCTCGGCACCGACCACGCCGCCGGACACCGGCGAGTCGAGCCAGCTCATCCCGGCCTTGTCTGCCAACTCGGCCGCCATCTCGCGAGTTGCAGTCGGTTCGAGGCTGGAAAAATCCACCAGCAACTGGCCTTCTTTCGCGCCTTCAGCAATACCAGCGGCGCCGAACACCACCTCACGCACCACCGCCGTGTCGGCCAGACAGAGCATCACCACGTCCGCGAGTTCACACAATTCAGCGGGACTCGCCACCTGCCGGGCGCCGGTTTCGACCAGCGGCGCGCACTTGGCCGGATTGCGGTTCCACACGGTCAGCGGGTAACCCGCCGCCAGCAGACGACGGCACATCGGCAGGCCCATCAGGCCGATTCCGGCAAAGCCCAACGAAGGTAGCGTTGACATCATTTTGCCTCTTTTCGATTAAAGATCACTGAATAATGGCCGATTCATGAACGATCAGGAAAGGATTCCCCCGCGCGACGATCAGGCCAAGCCCCTGACGCCCGGGCCAAATACGCGCAGTCAAAGACGCGAGATCCTCTTTCCGTGAGGCTCGATGACAACGGTCGCCGAGCCAACCCTGTCCAGGTATATGGCGCACAATGACTTCTAAAAACAATCCGGCCACTGCGGTATCCGATCTGACCCTGAGCCCTGCGGCGAACAGCCCGGCTCCGATGAAGCCATTGCCTCCCTCGCGCCCGCTGGGCACTCAGCAATATCTGTACTACACCGAGACCAACACCGACCGCATCCTCGACAACCTCGACGGGCTGCGCGATCTGGTATTCCCGCGCCCACCGCACCTGGAAGGCGACAACGAACAGCACAACGATCAGGAGTTTCCGTCGGTGTGCCTGATCGGCCTCGGTCGCTGCGGCTCGAACATCGCTCTCGATGTCGCGGAGCTGGTGTACAACGCGCGCAAGTTCTACCTCAACGAATTCAACAATGAAGACCGCGCGGCGGATCGGCGTCTGGCCGACAAGGGCTACAGCCCGGCGCAGTGGATCAAAAACAACCTGCGCATCGGTCCGAACAAGTCGAGCAAACCGGTGTTCCTCGTCGAACCGCTGGTAATGCTGGGCGACCTCGACAAGGACATCGCCGGGCGCATCCGTTTCTCGCGCAAGGGCGAGAAAAGCGGCTTCCTGCGCGACTACAGCAAAATGAAAATCATGGACTTGTCCGAAGTCCACGCCGGTGGCGCCGGTAACGCGCCGATCCTCGGCCAGTATCTGGCGAAGATCATCCTCAACAAGGACACCCAGCGTTTCTCCAGCCCTGACTGGAAAATGATCCACTCGTACCTGATCGACAGCTGCGGCATCAAGGCCAACCAGTCGCGCCTGTACTTCTCGATCTTCAGTGCCGGCGGCGGTACCGGTTCGGGCATGGCCTCGGAGTTCGGCCTGGCCCAGCAGCACTCGTACATGAACAAGACGTTCGACACCAAGCCGATGGACGAACACGACGGCAAAAGCGGGCATTCGTTTGTGTTCGAGCCGATCTTCACCAGCGGCATCTGCGTGCTGCCGAACATTTCCGATCACCGCAGTGAAATGTCCGAGGCGCTGCACATCAACGCCGGACGCCTGCTGTGCAAATACCTCTCGGAAGAATGGGATTTCTCCTACAACTTCGCCAATGAAGACAGCAGCGAAGCCAGCGTCATGGGCCGTATCCGCCCATGGAACGCGATGATGCTGATCTCCAACGACATCATGCGTTACGCCGAAGAGAGCGATGACGGCAACATCCAGAACATTGATGTCAATGCGATGGAAAAGCACGCCAACCAGTACATCTCGCAGCAGATTTTCAACATTCTGACGGCGCAGGCGGTGACCACCGACTACGACCAGAACTACTTCCGCCGCGCCGGCATCGACATCGGCGAAACCATTCGCCTCGATGCCAACGACCTGTTCATGAGTCTGGCCGGCCCGGTTGCGATTGCCTACGCCGAATCGGTGGTGCCGGAAACCCCGCCACCGAGCAGCGACAAGTTCAAGGTGTTCGACAAAGAGCCACAGCGTCTGAACATCGATGACCTGTTCTTCCGTTCGATCGACCTGCCGCACTTCAATAAAGTCACCCAGGCCATCGAAGGCATCAGCCTGCTGCCGATCGAATCCAAGCGCTATCGCGCCTCGCTCGAGCAGTACAAGAATTCCGGCTACGACGCCGCCGCGCTGCACGACCTGCACTTCTTCAAGAACTGCTCGTCGGTGGTCTCGATTGTCTCGTTGCCGAAGGACTACAAGCTGTCGTACATGGACCTGAACCGGTTGAAGACCCACCTCAACAGCCTGTTCCCCAACACCACGCTCAAGCGTTATGCGCTGGTGATCGGCGCTTCGGCCAACCTGTCGCTGACCACCCTGATCGCCAAGAGCCCGTGCCTGTCGGACGACTTCCTGACGTTGATCGTGGCGTTCATCAAGCGCTGCTTCGCCAAGACCCCGTACCGTTTCGACGAGACTCTGGACAACTCGATCCTCGACTTCATCATCAATGAAGACTTCGACGAAGACCGCATCGACGATCTGCTCAACGAGTTCGAGAACCCGGCGAAGATCCTCGACACCAACTGGTACGCGATCAAGCCGATGTACGAGAAGAAGTACCGCGAGCTGATCAACGACAAGGACAAGTTCGTCTCGATCAACGACATTCGCCTGTCGCGCGATTGCGTGAAGAAGTCGATCAAGTACCTGCGCGAGATCTACCGTCACCGGATCGGCAAGACCAAGGTTATTTCGCTGAATAACCATACCGGGAAGACTTACTCGGTCTGATCCGGAACCGAGTTGCCCCTATCGCGAGCAGGCTCACTCCTACAGTTGGAATGCGTTCCTCTGTAGGAGTGAGCCTGCTCGCGATGAGGCCCTCAAATTCCCTGAAAATCTCAGCCGTTCCAACATCCAGAAACAATTAAGCAGCCCTCAGGCTGCTCAATAAACTGTTCCCGTTACGTTTACGTCACCGTGAGGCCACCCACGCTTGTGGCCTTTCTCTACGGCAACGTGCCATCACGCTACTCGGCTACACACTTTTCGCTGCTGGCCAGGCGCACTACAAAGGTGCACAAGCTCAGACGGCCGCCCTTTCCTGGATCAGAATCCACGGACTCACCACCACCGCCCACAGCGCTGGATCACGTTCGAAAATATCCAGCGCCCGCGTTTCAGACAGCTTGGCGACCTTGTCCTCGGCCAGCCAGGCGGCGACTTTCTCGCCATCATCCGAAGCCACGGCCTCGGCGGCGGCGATCAAATCCAGGGCTGGGTCGACCCACAATAGGGCACCCTTGGCAAAGAACGGCTCCAGCTCTTTCCAGGTAATAGATGCGGTTTCACCAAGCAGCTTGGCATAGAGGGTGCTAGGTTCTTGATTCATGGGACTGTCCGGAAAAGAAATCGACGCGAATGATAACGTCGGTGGTCCGGCAGAAAAACCCGGTTGCAAATGGCTTCACCGAACGAAAAGAGCAGGAACGCCAAGGAATGCTGGTGTTTGGGATATATGCCCACGAAAGCCCCGCCGCAATTCTGTCTTTTTCATTCAAAAATGCGACACCTCCAAGTTTTGCCCCTCGGCGCCTGCTTCCCAGGCCAACAACCGGCGCTCTACACTGTACCGGTACAGTTGCCGGGGGCATTTCCGGAGGGTATCGCAAAGATATCTGACCCGGTTCTGCTGCTACGGCGCCAGAACTCAAAAAAATTACAACAGTAAGAGTGGAGCACTATGACTAAGGCTACTAAGCAGATTTCCAAACTGTTTGCCGCTATGGTTCTGGCCGGGGTTGCCAGCCATTCGTTCGCCGCTGACACCATCAAGATCGGTATCGCCGGCCCTAAAACCGGTCCTGTAGCCCAATACGGCGACATGCAGTTCAGTGGCGCGAAAATGGCCATCGAGCAGATCAACGCCAAGGGCGGCGTCGACGGCAAGAAACTCGAAGCCGTTGAATACGATGACGCGTGCGATCCTAAACAAGCGGTAGCGGTGGCGAACAAGGTCGTCAACGACGGCGTCAAGTTCGTGGTCGGTCACCTGTGCTCCAGCTCCACTCAGCCTGCTTCGGACATCTATGAAGACGAAGGCGTGATCATGATCACCCCGGCTGCCACCAGCCCGGACATCACCGCCCGTGGTTACAAAATGGTCTTCCGCACCATCGGTCTGGACAGCGCCCAGGGCCCTGCCGCCGGTAACTACATCGCCGACCACGTGAAGCCGAAAATCGTTGCCGTACTGCACGACAAGCAGCAATACGGTGAAGGCATCGCTACCGCAGTCAAAGCGACCCTGGAGAAGAAAGGCGTGAAAGTCGCCGTGTTCGAAGGCGTCAACGCCGGCGACAAGGACTTCTCCTCGATGATCGCCAAGCTCAAGCAAGCCAACGTCGACTTCGTCTACTACGGCGGCTACCACCCGGAGCTGGGTCTGATCCTGCGTCAATCCCAGGAAAAAGGCCTGAAAGCCAAGTTCATGGGTCCGGAAGGCGTGGGTAACGACTCCATTTCGCAGATCGCCAAAGAGTCCTCCGAAGGCCTGCTGGTGACCCTGCCGAAATCCTTCGACCAGGATCCGGCCAACGTTGCCCTGGCTGATGCCTTCAAGGCGAAGAAAGAAGACCCGAGCGGCCCGTTCGTGTTCCCTTCCTACTCGGCGGTTGAAGTGATTGCCGAAGGCATCAAGGCAGCCAAATCCGAAGACGCGGCCAAAGTGGCCGAAGCCATCCACGCCGGCACCTTCAAGACCCCTACCGGCGACCTGAGCTTCGACGCCAAGGGCGACCTGAAGGACTTCAAATTTGTGGTTTACGAGTGGCACTTCGGCAAACCGAAAACTGAAGTTTCGCCTCAGTAAGGCGCGCCCTGACTGACTGCCAATAAAGCCCACGGCGTGCCGTGGGCTTTGTTTTACGAATGTATGGGCCGCGCTGGCGTGATCCGCCAGTCTCCCCACCTGAAAATCTCAAAACCGTCATCAGCGGTTCGCTGGCAAAACCCGGATTCGAAGTGGATAAAGATCCACGGGGCCGGGCGGGAAAATGACTCCACCAGTGAAATGCGTATCAGGTTTTTAGGAGCGTTGTAATGCCTGACATCTATCACTTCTTCCAACAGCTGGTTAATGGCCTGACCATTGGCAGCACGTATGCCCTGATCGCCATCGGCTATACGATGGTTTACGGCATCATTGGAATGATCAACTTCGCCCACGGCGAGGTGTACATGATCGGTTCCTACGTGGCGTTCATCGCTATCGCCGGGCTGGCCATGATGGGAATCGACAACGTCCCGCTGTTGATGACCGCCGCGTTCATCGCGAGCATCGTCGTCACCAGTTCCTACGGTTACAGCATCGAACGGATCGCCTACCGCCCCCTGCGCGGCAGCAACCGTCTGATCCCGCTGATTTCCGCGATCGGTATGTCGATCTTCCTGCAGAACACGGTTCTGCTCGCGCAAGACTCCAAGGACAAATCCATCCCCAACCTGATCCCCGGCAACTTCTCCATCGGGCCAGGTGGCGCACATGAAGTGCTGATTTCCTACATGCAAATCGTGGTGTTCGTGGTGACCCTGGTCGCCATGCTCGGCCTCACGCTGTTCATCTCCCGCTCTCGCCTGGGTCGCGCCTGCCGTGCCTGCGCCGAAGACATCAAGATGGCCAACCTGCTGGGCATCAACACCAACAACATCATCGCCCTGACCTTCGTCATCGGTGCCGCGCTGGCAGCCGTTGCGGCTGTGCTGCTGAGCATGCAGTACGGCGTGATCAACCCCAACGCCGGTTTCCTCGTCGGCCTCAAGGCCTTCACCGCTGCGGTACTCGGCGGGATCGGCAGCATCCCCGGCGCCATGCTCGGCGGGCTGGTGCTTGGGGTGGCGGAAGCCTTTGGCGCCGATATCTTCGGCGACCAGTACAAGGACGTCGTGGCTTTCGGCTTGTTGGTTCTGGTGCTGTTGTTCCGTCCGACCGGCATTCTGGGCCGTCCGGAGGTTGAGAAAGTATGACTAGGAATCTTAAACAGGCACTGTTCAGTGCCTTGCTGGTGTGGGCCGTGGCCTACCCGGTACTCGGTCTGAAACTGACCATCGTCGGCATCAACCTCGAAGTGCACGGCACCAGCCCGGCCATTCTGGCGACCATCGCCGTGTGCTCGGTGCTGATGTTCCTGCGCGTGCTGTTCAACCAGCAGATCAGCAAGGCGTGGAAATCCTCGCCGGGCCTGCCGTTGATCCCGGCCAAGGCCAGCAACTTCCTGACCCTGCCGACCACGCAACGCTACATCATCATTGCGCTGATCCTCGGTGCACTGGTGTGGCCGTTCTTCGGCTCCCGTGGAGCGGTGGACATCGCCACGCTGATCCTGATCTACGTGATGCTCGGCCTTGGCCTGAACATCGTCGTCGGTCTGGCCGGTCTGCTCGACCTGGGTTACGTCGGCTTCTACGCCGTCGGCGCCTACAGCTACGCGCTGCTGTCGCACTACTACGGCCTGAGCTTCTGGATCTGCCTGCCGATTGCCGGCCTGATGGCGGCGACGTT
This sequence comes from Pseudomonas sp. AM14(2022), assembly GCF_036346455.1. Taxonomy (NCBI): domain Bacteria; kingdom Pseudomonadati; phylum Pseudomonadota; class Gammaproteobacteria; order Pseudomonadales; family Pseudomonadaceae; genus Pseudomonas; species Pseudomonas sp. AM14(2022). Next base: position 359,867 of record NZ_JAOTNY010000003.1, on the reverse strand, counting down.
CGGCTTCCTGCTGGGCTTCCCGGTGTTGCGTCTGCGCGGTGACTATCTGGCGATCGTGACCCTCGGTTTCGGTGAGATCATTCGTCTGTTCCTGCGTAACCTGACCGACATCACTGGTGGCCCGAACGGCATCAGCAACATCGAGAAACCGACGTTCTTCGGCCTGACCTTCGAACGTAAAGCGGCGGAAGGCATGCAAACCTTCCACGAATATTTCGGCCTCGAATACAACTCGATCAACAAGGTGATCTTCCTCTACCTGGTTGCCCTGTTGCTGGCGCTGGCAGCGCTGTTCATCATCAACCGCCTGCTGCGCATGCCGATCGGCCGTGCGTGGGAAGCGCTGCGTGAAGATGAAATCGCCTGCCGTGCACTGGGTCTGAATCCGACGATCATCAAGCTGTCGGCGTTCACCCTGGGTGCGAGCTTCGCCGGTTTCGCCGGTAGCTTCTTCGCTGCCCGTCAGGGTCTGGTGACGCCGGAATCGTTCACCTTCATCGAGTCGGCGATCATCCTCGCGATCGTCGTGCTGGGTGGCATGGGCTCGCAGCTGGGCGTGATTCTCGCGGCCGTGGTGATGATCCTGTTGCCGGAAATGATGCGTGAGTTCAGCGAATACCGGATGTTGATGTTCGGTGCGCTGATGGTGTTGATGATGATCTGGCGTCCACAAGGTCTGCTGCCGATGCAACGCCCACACATGGAGTTGCGAAAATGAGCCGCGAGATCCTTAAAGTCGAAAACTTGAGCATGCGCTTCGGCGGCTTGCTGGCGGTCAATGGCGTGGCCCTGACCGTCAAGGAAAAACAAGTGGTGGCGCTGATCGGGCCGAACGGCGCGGGCAAGACCACCGTGTTCAACTGCCTGACCGGTTTCTACCAGCCATCGGGCGGCAGCATCCTGCTGGACGGCGAGCCGATCCAGGGCCTGCCGGGGCACAAGATCGCCCTCAAGGGCGTGGTGCGCACCTTCCAGAACGTGCGGTTGTTCAAGGACATGACGGCGGTCGAGAACCTGTTGATCGCCCAGCACCGTCACCTGAACACCAACTTCCTGTCCGGCCTGTTCAAGACCCCGGCGTTCCGCAAGAGCGAACGCGAGGCCATGGAATACGCCGAATACTGGCTGGAAAAGGTCAACCTGAAAGAGTTCGCCAACCGTACCGCCGGCACCCTGGCCTACGGTCAGCAACGGCGCCTGGAAATCGCCCGCTGCATGATGACCCGTCCGCGGATCCTCATGCTCGACGAACCGGCCGCCGGTCTGAACCCGAAGGAAACCGAAGACCTCAAGGCGCTGATCAGCGTGCTGCGTGAAGAGCACAACGTCACCGTGCTGCTGATCGAACACGACATGAAACTGGTCATGAGCATTTCCGACCACATCGTCGTGATCAACCAGGGCACACCTCTGGCTGACGGTACGCCGGAACAGATCCGCGACAATCCTGAAGTGATCAAAGCCTACCTGGGGGAAGCGTAAATGCTGCAGTTCGAAAACGTTTCCACCTTCTACGGCAAGATCCAGGCCCTGCACAGCGTCAACGTCGAAGTCCGCCAGGGCGAGATCGTGACCCTGATCGGTGCCAACGGTGCCGGCAAGTCCACGCTGCTGATGACGCTCTGCGGTTCGCCGCAGGCGCACAGCGGCAGCATCCGCTACATGGGTGAGGAACTGGTCGGCCAGGACTCGTCGCAGATCATGCGCAAGAGCATCGCCGTGGTGCCGGAAGGTCGTCGGGTGTTCGCCCGACTGACCGTCGAAGAGAACCTGTCCATGGGCGGCTTCTTCACCGACAAGGGCGACTATCAGGAGCAGATGGACAAGGTCCTCGGCCTGTTCCCGCGCCTGAAAGAACGCTTCAACCAGCGCGGCGGCACCATGTCCGGCGGCGAACAGCAGATGCTCGCCATCGGCCGGGCGCTGATGAGCAAGCCGAAACTGCTGCTGCTCGACGAGCCGTCGCTGGGCCTGGCACCGATCATCATCCAGCAGATCTTCGACATCATCGAACAGCTGCGCAAGGACGGTGTAACGGTGTTCCTGGTCGAGCAGAACGCCAACCAGGCGCTGAAAATCGCTGACCGTGCGTACGTTCTGGAGAACGGCCGCGTGGTCATGCAAGGCACCGGTGAAGCGCTGCTGACCGACCCGAAAGTGCGCGAGGCGTACCTCGGCGGTTGAGGCTTTCGCTGAACAGAAAAACGGCCCTCGGGCCGTTTTTTTTTGTGCCTGGCAGATAGATTGAATCCAACACAGATCCCCTGTGGGAGCGGGCTTGCTCGCGAAAGCGCTGTGTCATCCGACATCAATGGTGTCTGACACTACGCCTTCGCGAGCAAGCCCGCTCCCACACAATCAAAAGCCGTCAGTAGGGGTTGCAGTACTGCGCCACCGCCTTCGCCTGATCGACATAAGGCCGTGCCGGCTCAAGGTTCCACTCAGGCTTGTTCCTCACAGGCTTGCCGTCGTAGACCGCCGCCAGATGGCAGACCATCTGCCGCCGCAACGACCCGCCATTGACGCTGTACTCGCGCCATTGCGCATCGTCCTTGTGCTTGTTGTACAGCTCGGCAAACATCCGGTCGGTCTGGTCGTCCTTGATCGCCCGACCACACGCGGTCGGTACGACCGAGAGCGACCAGGTCTTCGGCCCCAGTTTCGGATCGGGACGTTGTACCCAGGTGCTGGACTCGATGTACTTGTCGCAGAATTTCGGTTCTGTCGGCGTCGAGGTCTGGATGCACGAGAAAGAGGCCTTGGCCACCGGCGTTCTCGGGAAGTCGATCTTGATGATGTTTCGATCCTTGCCGGTCTTGGCCTTGTAATCCTTTTGATTGGCCAAGGCATCATTCAAGCCGCGCTGATCGCTGTAGAAAAACGCCAGAATCGGCAGTTCATCGGTTTTCGGATTGCCCAGGCGCAGCTCCGTCTGAGTCTGAAACTCACGGCTGTTGATGACTTTGCGCGCGCCCATGAAATTGCGGAAGGCGTCGACCCGCTCCTTGCTGCTCATCGGATTGCGCATGTTGAAACCGCACTGCAACTGGTCCTGCTGGCGATTGTTGTTGTACTGGGTGAAGTGCGCGACCCAGGCATTGGGACTGGCAATCGGTGGTTTCATGGCTTGGCAGACTGCTTCGGTCGGAGCGGTATTCTTGTTGTCGCCACAACCACGGTCGTTACGAAAATCGGTCCAGGCATCGTTGGGAAACGCGCAATAGACATGCACCGGCGTCTCGGGGTCTTTCACCAGATCCCGTGGCGTAATCAGGTAGCCGTTCTGCGTGCTCATGCCAGGGTCTTCATAACTGATGCCGTCGGCGCGCATGAACGAGGCGGCAAACGTGCCCAGCTCCACGGCTTTCGGGCTGGGGTTCCAGACGTCCCACTTTTGCCCCTTGGCCGGATCGGCCCGGTGCGTGCCGCGCACCAGCAGCCCCGAGCAGTCCGAGGCGGGGTCCTGACCGCAACTGTCGACGGTATTGTTGTAGAGTTTTTCAACCTTCCTCAGCGTCTCGTCACATGACTCGGCATTGGCCCATGCCGCATGCACCAACAGCGGCAACACGAGCAACGGTGCGATCCTGTTCAGACGTTTCTTCATGGCTTGCATCTCCTTGATTAGCCAACACACTCAACGCGGGACCGGGTTGCAACCCGCGGCGCGAGTCTCGCTGTCCGACAACGCCGGCCTGAACGGTTCCAGATTCCATGGCGTCTTGTTGCGGTAATTGACCATCACGCAGCGCAGTTGCTGACGCATGCTGCCAGCGGACTTTTCGTTGTCGCGCCAGTTGCTGTCCGGCCCCTTGAGGGCGAACAACTGATCGTACAGAGCGCCGACCTGCTCACCGGGCAAGGCGCGCCCCGCCGCGGTGGGCACGATGCTCAGGCTCCATTCATCCTTGCGGGTGCCGGGGTCGTAACGTTTGATCCAGTCGGCGGAGGCAATGTATTGCGGCACCGGGGCCCCACCCACCACCATTTCGGCGATCGCCTGATCGGCAGCGACATAGCTGAAACGCTGTTCGGCTGGCTTGGTGAAGTCCAGACGCAGGATCGGCACGCTGTAGCCCTGGGCCTGGAGTTTTTTCTGGAAATTGCGCGCGCTGTTCAGACCGTTCTCCGGTTTCGGCGGCGCCTGATCACCGCGGGTGGCGAAATTCTGCGTGCTGTTGACGTTGTAGATGAAGGCATCGATGTACTTCATGTTTTCGCTGCCATCGTTGCTCGCGGTGGCGTTCTTCAACATGAATTCGTTGACCTGGGCACTGAAGGCAAAGGGGTCCTTGTTGGTGGTGTTCGGGCGCGACTCGTGCACGCGGATCATCGCGTGCCAGTCGCTGGGTTTTTCCGCGTTCCACGAACATTGGCTGTACTGGATCGGCCCCTTCATCAGCCCGGTGTATTTCTGCGTCCACTGCTCGGCGGTGGTGACACCGGCCTCGGCACAGGTGCCGTATGCCAGCGCGGCATTGCGATTGTTCAGCGTGACTTGCGCCGCGCGCGGCGGTTCGCGGCTGTCGAAGAAACCGCAGCCATACCATTTGCGCTCCGGCCCGGTGCCGCCATCAAACGCATAGATGCAGGTGAAACCCTGCTCTTTGACCGGCAGCTTCAACGCCGCCGCATCGGTGGGTGTGCGCAGGATGAAACCGGCCGGATGAATCAGAATCCGCGTGCTCAGATCCTTGCGGATCCACGAATAGGAAGTGGCGCCGATCTTGATCGCATAGGGGCTGTAATCCCACGGATTGAACGGCCCGTCATTGACCATGCGCAAGGTCACGCCGCTGCAGTAATACAGCCCGCGCGCAGCACCGGTATCGGGTTCCTGGCAGCTGTTCTTGACGGTGTTGTAATTACTGTTGATGCGTTTGAGCGTGTCCAGCGGGTCGGTTTGCGGCTGAGCGTTGACCGTGGAAACCAACAGGGGCAGCGTGCAAGCCAGAGCGAATGATGAAGCCTTGCGCGATAGCGCAGCAGAGTCTGAGCGATCCTTCGTCATAAGATACCGTCCTGGTAAATCGGCCTGTCAGAGTGGCCGTTGAAATGACTATAGAACAGGCGAGAGTGAACACAATCCAGTGTGGGAGCGGGCTTGCTCGCGAAGGCGTAGTGTCAGACGCCATTGATGTTTGATGACACACCGCCTTCGCGAGCAAGCCCGCTCCCACAGTAAATTGCAGTGTTCGAAAATCTTTTCGAAAAAACTTTGCACTGCGCTGTAACGCATCGCCATGAGCGTTCTCTAGTGGGGTAAGCAAGCGCACTTCGCTTGTAAAACCCAAGCTCAAATCTGGAGAAACATCATGACTGCTACCACTCGCACCCTGTCCGCCGCTGCACTGGTTCTGGCTCTTGGTTCCGCCCTGAGCATGACTGCCGTTTCCAGCGCCAATGCCGCCGACAACAACAACATGGAAAAATGCTTCGGCGTGGCCATGAAGGGTCACAACGATTGCGCCGCGGGCGCGGGCACTACCTGTGCCGGCACAGCGAAGATGGACTACCAGGCCAACTCGTGGAAGTTCGTGCCAAAAGGCACCTGCACCACCACCGAGAGCAAGACCTCGCCGACCGGTTTCGGTCAGATGGAAGCCTTCAAAGCCAAGTCCTGATCCATTGCCTGCCCGAGCGACGCCCATGTTCACCACCAACGAACCTGTCCCACCGCGCACTCGGGCAGCCCTCTGCGGGCTCCCGCCCCGCGCGGGGCTGGGGCTCAAGACCGGGCACTTTGTTGAAGTGCTCGGCACCCAACCGGACATCGGTTTCTTTGAAGTCCACGCCGAAAACTACATGGTCGACGGCGGTCCGTTTCATCATTTTCTCGGCTTGATCCGCGAGCAGTATCCGCTGTCGCTGCACGGCGTCGGGCTGTCGATCGGGGCCGAAGGGCCATTGGACATTCAGCACCTGCAACGCCTGCAAACACTGATCGAGCGCTATCAACCGCAAGCCTTTTCCGAACACCTGGCCTGGTCGAGCCACGGCCCGGTGTTCCTCAATGACCTGCTGCCGCTGGCGTATGACACGCCGACGCTGAACCGCGTCTGCGAACACATCGATCAAGTGCAGAACAGCCTCAGGCGGCCGATGCTGCTGGAGAATCCAGCGACCTATCTCGGCTTCGAGCGCTCGACCATCGACGAGCCGGCGTTCATCACCGAGGTGATCCGTCGCAGCGGCTGCGGTCTGCTACTCGACGTCAACAACGTCTACGTCTCGTGCATCAATCATCAGCGCGATCCACTGACCTACCTCGACGCGCTGCCATTGCACGCGGTTGGCGAGATTCATCTGGCCGGGTTCGCCGAAGACGCCGACAGCCTCGGCGACCGCTTGCTGATCGATGATCACGGCGCGCCGATTGATGACGCGGTCTGGGCGCTATACCGACAGGCGCTCGAACGCGTTGGCCCGGTGGCAACCTTGATCGAGCGGGACAATCAGGTCCCGGCGTTCAATGTGCTGCTGGCCGAGGCGCAGCAGGCCGAAGCGTTGTTGCTGCACGCTGGGAGTCGGCCATGAGCACGCAAGCCGACTTCAGCGCCGCCCTGCTCGACACTCGCCTGCCCTGCCCCGCTGGCCTGTGCAGCGCCAACGGTGCTGATCCTGCCAGCCGATTCTCGGTGTATCGCAATAACGTGCAAGGTTCGTTGATCAACGCGCTGGCCGACAGTTATCCGGTGGTGCAGCAATTGGTCGGCGAGGAATTCTTTCGCGGCATGGCGAGCATTTTCATCCAGCAGCAGCCGCCGCACAGTCCGTTGATGAGCCGTTACGGCGACGGTCTGGCGGACTTCATTGACGCATTCGAAGCGGCGACCGAGGTGCCGTATCTGGCCGATGTCGCGCGGCTCGAACGCTTGCGCACCCGCGCTTATCACGCCGCCGATGCCGCGACGGTCAGTGCGCAACAGATCAGCGCTGCACTGGCCGATCCGCAAACACTCGCCGAACTGGACATCACCCTGCATCCCTCGCTGCAACTGCTCGATTCGGCTTACGCGGTGGTTTCGATCTGGGCGGCGCATCAAGGAGAAGCGACGCTGGCAGGCATCGACATCCATCAAGGGCAACACGCACTGGTGCTGCGCAACGGTCTGGAGGTCGAGGTGTTTGCCCTCGATCACGGCGCCAGCGTATTCATCCGCCATCTGCTCCATCACCGACCGCTGCTGCAAGCCGCGCAAGACAGTCCACCTTTCGATCTGCCGCAGACCCTCGCCCTGCTGATCGGCCACAACGCCATCACCGACCTGAACACCAAGGTATCGCCATGAACAACCTCATCATTTGCGCCATCGGACTCATGGAAAAAATCCCCCACAGCCTGATCGCCTTCATCGCGCGATTCTCGATTGCCGCGGTGTTCTGGAAGTCCGGGCAGACCAAGGTCGAGGGGCTGGCCATCGATTTGATCGACGGCACCTTGCAACTCGGCTGGCCACATTTGGCGGACTCGACGATTCCGTTGTTCCAGAGCGAATACCACGTACCGCTGCTGTCACCGGAAATCGCCGCGCACATGGCGGCGTTTGCCGAACACTTCTTTCCGGTGCTGATATTGATCGGCTTCGCCACGAGGTTTTCGGCGCTGGCGCTACTGGGCATGACGCTGGTCATCGAGGTGTTTGTCTACCCCGATGCCTACCCGACCCATGGCACCTGGGCGGCAGTGTTGCTGTACCTGATGGCGACCGGACCGGGCAGATTGTCGATCGATCACCTGATCGCACGACGTTTTGCCAGCTGACCACAAACTGTAGGAGTGAGCCTGCTCGCGATAGCGGTAATCCAGCCAACATTTCTGTTGAATTTGCTTACGCAATCGCGAGCAGGCTCACTCCTACAGGAAATGAGTTAGCGCTGAAGGCGATCCAGCGCCTCGCCGCTGCGTTTGAACCAGCCAATCAGATAATCCGCCAGCACTTGCGTGCGTTTGGGCAAACCGCCCTGGTAGGGGTGCACCAGATACATCGGCATCCGCCGCGTCTGAAAATCGCGCAGCAGCCAGCGCAACCGGCCATCAGCCAACTCCGTTTGCAGCAGGTACGACGGCAACCGAGCGATACCGGCGCCGGCCAGTGCGGCTTTCTTCAGCAGGTTGTAATGGTTGCTGGCGAACGGCCCCGACACCCGCACCCGCAGCAATTCGTGCTGTTGGTGATACAGCCATTCCTCGCGGCCACTGTAGTGGCTGTTGAGCAGGCAACGGTGTTCGGCCAGCTCCTGCGGGGTCAGCGGTTCGCCGAATTGTTCAAGGTATATCGGGCTGGCGCAGGTCAATTCCTGCCACGCCAGCAGGGGTTTGGCCACCAACCGCTCGTCATTGGCCACCTCGGAGCGAATCGCCAGATCGAAGCCATCCCGGGACAGGTCGCGATAGTGGTTGTTCAGCTCCAGTTCGATCTGCACCTCGGGGTATTTCTGCGAGAACTCCAGCAGCAAGCCGTCGAAAAACGTTTCCCCCAGCGACACCGGCACCGTCATCCGCACCGGGCCGGCCATGTCGTCCTTCAAACGCGCCAATGCCTGCCGCGCGCGCTCCACCTGGACGACCAGCGCTTGCGCCTGCGGCAGCAAAGCGGCGCCGGCGGCAGTCAGGCTCAGACGGCGCGTCGTGCGTTGCAGCAACACCACGGAAAACTGCGCCTCCAGTTGACTGATGCGCTTGGACAACTGGCCCTTGCTGCAACCCAGTTGCTGCGCCGCCAGGGTAAAGCTGCCGGCCTCGATCAACACCGCGAACGCCGCCAGATCATCCATTTCGCTCATGGATTGTTTCCATTTGAAAACCAAAGGTTGCCTATTAGTGCGCTTATCCGCAGAAAAAACCACTCTAGACTGAAACCTCGTTCAACCCATTGAGGAACAGCCCATGAAGATTCTGTTGATCGGTGCCGCCGGCACCATCGGTTCGGCCGTGGACAAAGAGCTGAGCCAGCGTCACGAAGTGATTCGCATCGGTCGCAGCAGCGGCGACTTCCAGGTCGACATCAGCGACAGCGCCTCGATTCGCAAACTGTTCGAGCAGACCGGCAAGTTCGACGCGCTGATCTGCGCCGCCGGCAACGTGACCTTTGCTCCGCTCGGCGAGATGAACGCTGACAGCTTCGCCCTGGGCCTGAAAGACAAGCTGATGGGCCAGGTCAACCTGCTGCTGATCGGCCGCGAATACGCCAACGACGATGCCTCGTTCACCTTCACCACCGGCGTGCTCAGCCACGACCCGATCCGTACCGGCGCCTCGGCGGCACTGGTCAACGGCGCTCTGGACAGCTTCGTCAAAGCCGCCGCCATCGAGTTGCCGCGAGGCCTGCGCATCAACTCGATCAGCCCGACCGTGCTGCTGGAAGCGATGGGCAGCTACGCCCCGTACTTCCGTGGCTACAAGCCGGTTCCGGCAGCCGATGTGGCATTGGCCTACGCGAAAAGTGTCGAAGGCCTGCAAACCGGTCAGACCTTTCACGTGGGCTAAACCCTTGTGATCAACGGTCAGCCTGCGTAACGTGGCGGCACTTGTCTGGAGAGCCGAAGATGCGTGTTGCCCGTTCGTTGATCGTTGTTGCCCTGCTGCCGTTGTTCGCCGCCTGCCAATTGCTCGATGGCCCGCGTGAAAGCGCGTCCCACGTCGGGCAGACCCGGATGCAGGGGCAGTTGACCGCAGCCGAGGGCAAACTGGTGTTCCAGCCGTGTGGCGAACAGCGTCAGTACGTGGTCAACGACATCGGCGGCACCAGCGTGCTGCAAGAGGCCGCGACCCTCGCCGACCAACAGGGCAAGCTGTTTGCCGATGTGCGCGGCAAGCTCGTCGGCGACCGCATCGACCTCGGCCAGTTGTACCGGGTCGAGCGCTCTGGCACTGCGTGCGATGACCCGAACTTCAAGCTGTTGATCCTGCGTGCCGCCGGCCACGGTCCCGAGTGGAACGTCAAAGTCAGCGGCAAGGGCATGGTCATCGACCGTGAAGGCCAGCCGGCGCTGGCGGTGCCTTATGTCGAAGAGCAATTGGGCGACGGCCGCTTCAACCTGAGCAGCGAAGCCAACAACCAGCGCATCGAGTTGTGGGTCGCGCCGCAACGCTGCGTCGACAGCAGCACCGGCAGCGTGCAGCACATGAGCGCCGAACTGCGCATCGACGGCAAGGTCGAGCGTGGTTGCGGGTATTTCGGCGGATCGCGCAACGACTGAGCGTTTTAGCCTCACCGGATCCGGCCTTTGCGGCTTATAATCGCGGCCTTCAAACGCCCTGGCGCAGTTGTGCGCCCCGCGAATCCGGATCCTCGCCATGTTACGAATCACCGAACTCAAGCTGCCAATCGACCATCCCGAAGAAGACCTGCGCACGGCCATCGTGCAGCGCCTGGGCATCGCCAGCGATGATTTGCTCGATTTCACCTTGTTCAAGCGCAGCTACGACGCGCGCAAAAAGTCCTCCGAACTGTGCTTCATCTACACCATCGACCTCACCGTGCGCGACGAGGCCAAGGTGCTGGGCAAGTTCGCCGACGACCGTAACGTCAACGTGGCGCCGGATGTCAGCTACAAATTCGTCGGCCAGGCGCCAAGCGACCTGAGCCAGCGCCCGATCGTGGTCGGTTTCGGCCCGTGCGGGATCTTCGCCGGCCTGTTGCTGGCGCAGATGGGCTTCAAGCCGATCATCCTCGAGCGCGGCACCGAAGTCCGTCAGCGCACCAAGGACACCTGGGGCCTGTGGCGTAAAAGCGTGCTCAACCCCGAGTCCAACGTGCAGTTCGGCGAAGGCGGCGCGGGCACGTTCTCCGACGGCAAGCTGTACAGCCAGATCAAGGATCCGAAGTTTCTCGGCCGTAAAGTCCTGCACGAATTCGTCAAGGCCGGCGCGCCGGAAGAAATCCTCTACGTCAGCAAACCGCACATCGGCACGTTCCGTCTGACCGGCATGGTCGAGACCATGCGTGAAGAGATCCGCGCCCTGGGCGGCGAAGTGCGTTTCCAGGAGCGCGTCACCGACGTGCTGATCGAAGACGGCCAACTGGTCGGCGTCGAACTGGCGAGCGGTGAAACCCTGCATTCGAAACACGTGGTTCTGGCCCTCGGCCACAGCGCCCGCGACACCTTCCGCATGCTTCACAGCCGTGGCGTGTTCATGGAAGCCAAGCCGTTCTCGGTGGGTTTCCGCATCGAGCACCCGCAATCGCTGATCGACCGTGCGCGGCTGGGCAAGTACGCCGGCCACCCCAAATTGGGCGCTGCCGACTACAAACTGGTGCACCACGCCAAGAACGGTCGTTCGGTCTACAGCTTCTGCATGTGCCCGGGCGGCACCGTGGTTGCAGCGACCTCCGAGCCGAACCGCGTGGTCACCAACGGCATGAGCCAGTACTCGCGTAACGAGCGCAACGCCAACTCCGGGATCGTCGTCGGCATCACCCCGGAAGTCGATTACCCGGGTGGCCCGCTGGCCGGTATCGAGTTGCAGGAGCGTCTGGAGTCCCACGCGTTCATCCTCGGCGGCAGCGACTACAAGGCCCCGGCGCAACTGGTCGGCGACTTCATCAACGGCACCCCGTCCACCGAGCTGGGCGAAGTCGAGCCGTCGTACAAACCGGGCGTGGCCCTGGGCGACCTGGCCCTGGCGCTGCCGGACTTTGCCATCGAAGCGATTCGTGAAGCGTTGCCGGCGTTCGAAAAGCAGATTCGCGGCTACTCGCTGCACGACGCGGTGTTGACCGGGATCGAAACCCGCACCTCGTCGCCGCTGCGCATCACGCGTAACGAGTCGCTGCAGAGCATGAACGTCAAAGGTCTGTTCCCGGCGGGTGAAGGTGCGGGTTATGCCGGCGGGATTCTGTCGGCGGGTGTGGACGGGATTCGGATTGCGGAAGCTGTGGCGCGGGACATTCTTGGTCTGGAAGCCTGATACATCTGTCTTGAAGTAACACCAACCTCCTGTGGGAGCGGGCTTGCTCGCGAATGCGGTGGGTCAGTCGACGACAATGTTGACTGACCCACCGCATTCGCGAGCAAGCCCGCTCCCACATTGGTTTCTGTGTTACTTCAGATATTGGCGCGCAGGACTGAAGTCGGCAGCGGCTCACCTTTCTCGGCACTCGCCGCCACCGCAGCAATCAACTCCTCCAGCTCATAGCCCTGCGCCTTTAGCCACGCCTGATCGTAATACGTGTCGGCGTAACGCTCGCCGCCATCGCACAGAATCGCCACGATCGACCCCGACTCCCCCGCCGCTTTCATCTGCTGCGCCGCCATCAGTGCGCCGATCAGGTTGGTGCCGCTCGATCCGCCGACATGCCGTCCCAGACGCTGCGCCAGATAATGCATGGCCGCCAGCGACAAGGCGTCCGGCACCTTGACCATCGCATCGATAACCTTGGGCAGGAACGACGCTTCCACCCGAGGCCGGCCGATGCCTTCGATCCGTGAACCGCAGTCCAGACGTAGACTGGCGTCACCACTCTGGTAGTAATCGAAAAACACCGAACGCTCGGCGTCGGCGCACAACACCCGGGTGCAATGCTGGCGGTAACGCACGTAACGACCGAGGGTCGCGGTGGTGCCGCCGGTGCCGGGGCTGGAAATCAGCCAGCTCGGTTCCGGGTGTTTCTCGAAACGCATCTGCTGGAAGATCGACTCGGCGATGTTGTTGTTCGCCCGCCAGTCGGTGGCCCGCTCGGCGTAGGTGAACTGGTCGATGAAGTGGCCGCCATGCTCGCGGGCCAGACGTTCGGATTCGGCGTAAATCTGCGTCGGATCCTTCACCAGATGGCTCTGACCACCGTAGAAGGCGATCTGCGCGATCTTCTCTTTCGAGGTGGTCGCCGGCATCACCGCAATGAACGGCAAACCGAGCATGCGCGCGAAATACGCCTCGGAAATCGCCGTCGAACCGCTGGACGCCTCGATCACCGGCGCGCCGGGCTTGAGCCAGCCGTTACACAACGCATACAGGAACAACGACCGCGCCAGACGGTGCTTGAGGCTGCCGGTGGGATGGCTCGACTCGTCCTTGAAATACAACTCGATGCCTGCAAACCCCGGCAGCGGCAAGGGGATCAGATGGGTGTCGGCGCTGCGCTGGAAGTCCGCTTCGATGATGCGGATGGCTTCGCGGGCCCACTGGCGGTTGTCGCTCATGGTCATGCTCTCGTTGAGTCGGGCAGGAGTAGCCTTGTCACAGGCTCAGTCCCCCAGCATAGGAAAAAAACGGCAAGGCTCACAGATACAGCTGAGGCTCAATTCATCCACCAACTGCCAGGTTCTGGGCAAATGGGTATCAGGCTTTTGCAGTAATTGCGCAGAACCCATCTCCCCGTTCTTTGAACTGAAGCGGCCTGCTCGCCCCCCTGCCAGACAAATAGCGAACAATCCGCACTTAATCAAAGATCCGTCCTACAGCCAGCAATTGTCCGCTTCGTTAACGTCGTGCAGCCCTTTCGAAGGGTTGTCGATGGATGAACGAAAGGACGCTCAGTGGCTCGCAACAAGGACATTCCCCGGGTTCCCAACCCGCCGGCGGGCGACGGTCATCACGTCACTTGGCGCTACATGACGGCCACTGAACTGGCCGAGCGCGAAGCCCGACAAAATGCATACGACGCCATGCTGGCGCGGCAGGAGGCTTTCGAGCGCAGTCGAGAGGTTGCGGCGAAAAAGCCTGATCCCGTACGCGCCGGGTGCGTGTTCGCCAAGTCCTGCAAGTTGCCGGACGCGATCATCGATTACTCGAATCCTTCGGGGATGGTGCCGACCGACAGCCTGAAAGATTACGGAGATCTGGTCCTGCTCGGCGGCCGTGAAGCCGATGACAGCGGCGGCGTTCCACTCAAGAAAATCAGCGGCACTGCCATTCCCGCAGGCCTGGGCACCTTCGCCCTTGCGGGTGAAGCGTTCAAGGCATTGCCCGCCATCGCTTCCGCCGCCGTTGTGACCCCTTTGGTCGGGCTGGTGGCGTTGCTCATGCCATCGAACCTGGGCGACAGCGCCCTCTATACCGAAGACCAGTTGCTCGCCCTCAGACAGGCCCGCACCCGCGTGCGCCTACATGTCGAACAACAGGCCGACGGCAGCCTCAAGGGTTATGGTTTTTACACCGGCAAGAATCGCGACTGGGAAATGGTCGATGTCGCGCAGTTCACCGCACGTGATAACCGCTTTGTCGCAGACCTCGGCGAAGGCATCGAACTGATCTGGACGCCCGCCGTGGACGGCTCCGACACCCTCGGCATCCCCGCGCTGGAGGCTGCACCGCAAACACCGCACATCTGGGTGTATCCGCCGACGAAAGCGGCGGACGGGATTCTGGTGAATCCGGTTTATCCGCCGGAGTATCGGGATTTCATTCTGGTGTTTCCGGCGGATTCGGGGGTAAAACCGTTATACGTTGTACTGAGTACAGAACGCAAAGGCTTGGCACCTGCTGGTCATAGCTACCATAAACCGCCGACTACGGAGCAAATCACCGCATTTCCAGACTTGAAAAAAGTTAAAGACAAAAATCCGGTTCAGGGTGGAGGTGGACTTCGTAAGCGCTGGACAGATGCCAAAGGAAAGAAAATTTACGAATGGGATTCAAGGCATGGGGAGTTAGAAATGTATCGAAGCGATGGAGCACACCTGGGAGCCTTCGATCCCCAAACAGGTGAACGACGCGAAGGCCCTTTAAAAGAAAGAAGCATTAAAAAAAGGTATCTGTGAGGAAGAAATGGGACTGGAACTAAGACTTGAGTGGTACGACACGACAACCCTGCAATTTCAGGGCGAGGAGACGTCAAAAGATCTGGGAGATGATGAATCAGTATTAAATGCCTTAGGTATTCCAGTGGATGGCAACATCAACAATGGCAGCTTCAACGTCGTCGAAAATTGGGTTGCTACCATTCAGCCGTACTTTCAACATCGCATCGCTCTGAATACTAACGACTATCAAATTTCGTTTGACTACAGTTGATATCGATAAACAGGTTGTTTGACCTCAATGCGCTACCTTTCGATCACCGGTTTTTTTCCCGATGTAGTTCAGGACGACTCTTTGCAGTTCGAGCTGGAGATCACGAGCAGCGAGATGAATGAAAAAATCGCCCTGCTCATAGAGTCCAAGCCTCTTGGTGAGGTTGAACCCGGCGAGTTGCTGTTGAATCAAGATCAGATACCCGCGCTAGAGAACCTTCTGAATGTCAGATTCCCGAAGGGTCTGGAATATTTCATGGGCACCTGTGCCCAGCATTGAGCGAGCGAATTGAAACAAACAAAAAACCCCGACAGTCACCTGATCGGGGTTTTGTTTTACCGCTCGTTCGCGCTTAGTGCGAAACGCGGCTGGTGCCACCGACGGTGGAGATGCGCACGCGCTCACCAACACGGAACACTTCGTTTTCCTGAACCTGTTGCACGTAGGCGCGCATGCTGCCGTCGTCTTCGCGCACGGTGATTTCCACGCCCTGGGTGCGGGTCAGGCCTTCTTCAGTCGCGGAACCGATCAGACCACCGGCCACAGCACCGATGACCGCCGCGACGATGCTGCCCTTGCCGCCACCGATGGCGCTGCCGCCGACACCGCCGACCACTGCGCCTGCAGCGCCGCCGATCGGGGTCTTGGTGCCTTCGATTTTCACCGGACGCAGGGATTCGATGGTGCCCATGCGAATCGTCTGCACACGACGCGCTTCGTCACGGGAGTAGGAGTCACCGGTCAGGCTCGACTGGCAGCCGGTCAGCAACATCGCCATCGTGGAAAAGGAAGCAACCAGCAGAACAGACTTACGCATAGCATCAACTCCAAAAGAACATGTGTTCATTAAACCCCGCTGCTTGACGCCTGTCACGACGCAGCCCGGATAAACTTGATTTTATTCAGGCCCGGTACAGGCACCTGCAAACTCACCCAACAGTAGCGCCAAATCGCTCAATCCGCCCTGCCGACCCAAGGATTTTCATGGATTACCTGATCATTTTCGTCACCACCGTCGCCGGTCTGTACTTCCATTGGTGGCTGTACGTGCGGATCAAACGCTGGATGGATCGTGATCTGGCCCTGTCGCTGGCGGGCAAGGATGAAGACAAACGCGCCTTCATGCTGGAACGACTGGCCGATGCCCGCGTGCAGAAGATCAAGCGTCGGGACCTGCCGAAGTGGCTTGAGGCCGCTGCGGCAGGCTATCCCGCTCGGTAGACTGCTCAGGGCGCCAGACGTTCAAGAATCCAGTTGGCGCCCTGCTGACGGTAGTTCAGGCGATCGTGCAGACGACTTGGACGGCCCTGCCAGAACTCGATGCGCTCCGGCAGCAGGCGGTAACCGCCCCAATGTTCCGGGCAGTCGGGCTGGGTGTCGCTGAAGCGCTGTTCAGTCGCCTTGAGCAGGTCTTCCAGCTCGCCGCGCCCGTTGATCACCCGGCTCTGCGGTGAGGCCCAGGCGCCGAGCCGGCTGCCCAGCGGTCGCACCTGATAATACGCGTCGGACTCTTGCGGCGTGACCTTGACCACCCGCCCTTCGATGCGCACCTGGCGCTCCAGGGTTGGCCAGAAAAATGTCATGGCCGCGAAAGGATTCGCTGCCAGATGCTGGCCCTTGGCGCTGTCGTAGTTGGTGAAAAAGGTGAAGCCCTGCGCGTCCAGGCCCTTGAGCAGCAGAATGCGGCAATGCGGTCGACCGTCCGAATCCACCGTGGCCAGGGTCATGGCGTTGGCTTCCACTGGCGCCTGTTCGGTTTTCACCGCGTCGGCAAACCATTGGTGGAACAGCGCAAAGGGTTCGTCCGGGGCTTGCGCCTCGGTCAGACCGTCCCGGGTGTAATCACGACGCATATCTGCCAGAGCCTGGGTCATGGCGCATTCCTTTTCGTTAGCGGATCACTGCTTGGAAGTATCGCTGGCGGCGACTTTCTTGTCTGTGGTCGCCGCTTTGGCCGGAGCGGTTTTCTTGGCCGGCGTTTTTGCCGGTGCCTTGGTCGCTGCTTTCTTCGCAGGTGCCTTGGCGGCGGCTTTCTTCGCTGGAGCCTTTTTGGTTGCAGGTACGGCGGCCTTCGAAGCAGCCGGCGCCGGGGTGACCGGTTTGGCTGCAGGCTTGACGTCCTGTGCGGCAAGCATCGTGGTCGGTGCCGGCGCCGGCATGTTGTACTTGCTCAGCAGCGCAACCATGGTGTTCTGCGGGGTCACCAGCAGTTCGACGCGACGGTTGAGGGCACGGCCTTCGGCACTGTCGTTGGCCGCACGCGGGGCATCGCCGCCCATGCCACGCAACATCAGGCGATCACGCTGCAAGCCGCTCAGACGGAAGATCGCCGCTACGGACTGGGCGCGCTCCTGGCTGAGTTTGACGTTGGCCGGCGCGGCACCGGTGTTGTCGCTGTGACCAAGCACCAGGACTGCGGTTTTCGGGTCAGCTTCGAGGATTTTCGCGACATTGGTGAACGGGCTGAGGGTCACCGGCAGCAGCATCGCTGGACGTTTCGGGTTGAACGAGCCTTCAACCGGCGCGATCACCACCAGCACGTTGTCACGGCGCTCAAGTTGCAGATTGCTGTCCTTGATCGCTGCACGCAGACGTGGCTCGTAGTCATCCAGCCAGGCTTGGGTGACTTTCGGGTCAGGCATCGGCACCACTTTGGCAGTGGATTGATCCTTGCCGCCGAACGGCCACCACCACTTCGTGCCGGTGTCGGCATCGGCCTTGGCCACTACCGCCGGTTTGGCTTCTGGTTTGACTTCGGGTTTCACCTCGGCTTTGGCCGCCGCATCATCGGAACCGCCGAACGGCCAGTACCAGTGGCTGCTGCTTTCAGTCTTGGCCACCGGTGCGGTCGCGGCAGGTTTGAGCGGCGCCGGGGCTGCGGCAGGAGCCGGGGCTGGGGCCGGCTCTTTGGCCGCCACTTTGTCGGAGGAACCGAACGGCCACCAGCTACCGCCGTCCGCATCGTTTTTAGGAGTCTGTGCACAACCGGTGATCGCAACACACAGGGCCAGGGCGAGAGTTTTTTTGGATGACATTGAAAATCCACAAAGTGAAGTAATGAAAAATCAGAGCTCTTTTGCCCGGATAAACTGACGCTTTGAATCGAAAAACCGGATCTGGTTCCAACTCTGGAACCTCATGTAAAGCTTTACAGACAAGTGGCAAGTACCCGCGCCAGTTGCTGTGCGCGCGGATCCATCAAGACGTACGGCCCAAGGGTATTTGTCACAAAACCGAACGCGACATCGTGCTCGGGATCAGCAAAACCCACCGAACCGCCCGCCCCCGGATGACCGAACGCCCGCGGGCCGAGGCCGTAGGTGGCGTTCGCCATGTCCGGTTGATCGAGCATGCAGCCCAGGCCGAAGCGGGTGCGGGTCAGCAGGGTCTTGTCCTCGCCGTAGCTGTGTTCGCGGGTCAGCTCTTCGAGCATTTCGCTTTCAAGCAGGCTGCCGTCGAGCAAACCGGCGTAGAAACCGGCCAGGCTGCGCGCGTTGCCATGACCGTTGGCGGCCGGCTGCTGCATGCGGCGCCATTCCGGTTTGTTGGTGCTGGTGAGCACCGACGGCGGATTGGTGAAGGCGCGAGTGGTCATGGCGGTCGGTTCGCGCATGGTCACTTGCAACAGGCGCTGGGCCGCGGCATCGCCGACGTTGCCCTTGCCCCGAGCGATGTGCGCCACGCGGTAGAACTCTTCGTCAGCCAGACCGACGTGGAAATCCAGCCCCAGCGGTCTGGCGACGCGGGCGACGATGGACTCGCCCGGCCCACGACCGTCAGCACGGCGCAGCAACTCGCCGACCAGCCAGCCATAAGTGATGGCGGCATAGCCGTGACCGGTGCCCGGCGTCCACCACGGCGCTTCGGCTGCGAGTGCGTCGACCATGGTCTGCCATTCGTAGAGGGCCGCGGGCGCCAGCACCTCGCGCAGGGCCGGCAGACCGGCCTGATGGCAGAGCAGTTGGCGCAGGGTGACGGATTCTTTACCGGCGGCAGCGAATTCCGGCCAGTAGCGGGCAACCGGTGCATCCAGTTGCAGTTTGCCTTCGGCCACCAATTGCAATGCGGTGACCGCGGTAAAGGTCTTGGTGCAGGAAAACAGGTTGGCGATGGTGTCGCTGTGCCAGGCCTCGGTTCCGTCCTTGTCGGCCGTACCGGACCAGAGGTCGAGGACGGTTTCTCCGCCGACCTTGATGCACAGGGCTGCGCCGCGTTCCTGGGGATCGTCGAACAATGCCGCGAAAGCCTCGCGCACTGCCTCGAACTGAAGCTCGTAATGTCCCTGAATCTGCACCCGCAACTCCCCCGCGAAAACGCTCTACAAAGTGGCCCGCATTGTTCCAGCCCTTGACGGATTTGGGAACAGCTGCGGGCCAGACGGTTACTTCCAGATGTTTGCTGAGACGGCTGCCGCCTTCGCGAGCAAGCCCGCTCCCACATTTGATCTCTGCGGCACTGGAGATCAGTGTGGGAGCGGGCTTGCTCGCGAAGAACGATGACGCGGTCTGAACCTTAATGACCATTGCCCGAATGCCCACCGGCATGCCCGCCCCCGGGGCCTTTGCCGGTTTCAGCCTTGCGCCCGCCTTCGGCTTCATGACCGGCGGCGGCCGCTTTCTCAGCCTCCTTGCCCAACTGATCGATCGCCTGCAAATTGCTCTTGCGCACCGCCTCGACAAAGCCCTGATACGGCAGATCGGTAATCCCCACCAGGCCGAAGTGCCCGTTCTCGCCATCGAGCAGACGCCCGGTCACCGGTTGATCCAGATACTGGAACCAGTGCACGCCGACAATCGACGGTTCACTCAATGCCTGTTTGAGGAAGTTGGCATACGCCGGGCCGCGATCTTCTTCCCGCGCCAGCTGCGTCACGCCACCCCAGAACGGGCCACGATCACTGGAGCCGAAGTTGAATTCGGTGATCAGCACCGGTTTGTCGAGCGCGCGCAGAGCGGCGAAGTCATAGCCGTCCTGCGGTTTCAGCGTGTACATGTTGAAACTCAACACGTCGCAATACTGCGCGCAGGACGCAACCGCTTCCGGAGTGCTGGTGGCGAAACGGCCACCGAGCAGCAACTGATTCGGCGCGTGCCACTTCAGCGAATCGGAGATGGTTTTGAAGTAAGTGTCGGCGAACACTTTCTGGAAGTATTTGAAGTCGTTTTCGATTTCCGGGTGCTCCGGATTCGGCATCGGTGGCACGAAACCCGGGTCTTCCATCAATTCCCACGCCGGCAGATCAATGCCCCACGCTTTCGACAGCCCCGCCTGGTTGCGGTACTTGTCGCGCAGTTGCTTGAGGAATGCGCGCTTGGCCGGCACGTCGGTGGTCATTTTCAATGTGCCGTAGGCCAGGGCGTAGCGCGACTGCGGATCGTCGCCGGGGCCGGCCCAGGCCAGTTCGTTGTCGGCGTAGTAGCCGATCAGCCACGGATCATCACGATGATCGCGGGCAGCAATGGCCACGGCACGCTCGGTGGCCATGGCGAAACGCGGGTCGAACGGGTCAGGCATGCCGCCCCACCAATCGCTGCCGGTGCTGATGCTGGTGTAGTCGCCGACGATCGACAGCGGCAAGGTGTACGGCACCCGTTCGGCGTCGGCAAGCGAGTCGGCACTCCAGTTGCCGACGGTGTTGAAACCCCAGGCCTGCAGACGATCGAGGGTGTGCGTGGCCCACTTCTGCTGATCGACCGTGGCCTTGCACGGCGCAGCGACGGGTTGATCGGCAGCCTTTTCAGCAGTCGTCGCTACGGCGTCTGTTTTCGCCGCTGCGGCGACACCGGCCTTCGCCTCGTTTGACTTTGGCACAGGCTCGGCAGCTTTTACTGCGGTTTCTTCAACCGCACCAGCCTTGGCCGCTTCAGCAATTCCGGCCTTGGTATCGCTGTCCGGTTTGCAGGGCTCGCCGTAAACCCGCTGCAGGTTGGCGCCGTAGAAATCGTACCAGCGCCCGTTGCCATAACCACGGCCCTGATCGGCACCGTTGCCGCCACGGTTGTCGCCCTCGCCGAAATGGCTGGCGAGCGGCTCGTCGGCCTTGGGCAGGGATTCGAACATCCACTCACGCCCGGCCACGTAGGTCTGGTTGACCTGCGGGCTGACGGTGTTGACCCCCAGCGAATAGAACGGATGTCCTTCAGGGGTCACCAGATACCAGCGACCGTCACGCTTTTCGGTGCGGAAAAAACCGCTGGCCTTGAACGCCGGGCCTTTATTCCAGCCACCGAACTTGTCCAGCGAGGACTTTTCGCGCTCGGCCAGCCAGGTTTTCAGCTGTTGCTGTTCCTTGGCGGCGGCGGATTTCAGTTGTTCGTCGTTGCTGATTTTTTCCGGCCATTTGCTGCGGGTCGATTGACCGTAGGCGTCCACCAGATTGCCGTAGACGGCCTGGGTCACAGCATCGCCGTCCTGCACGCCGAATCGCTCGAGCAGCAGGCTCTGCGCGGCTTTCGGCTGATCCATCCACAGACTCACCGACACCACCTGGCTGCGATCCAGTTCACCGCTGCTGCTGGCCAGCAGAATTCGCTGGCCATCAACATTCATCGGCATCGGCGGCCCGGCCTTCATGCCCTGGCTCAGCGGCGAGGTCGCCACCAGCGGCACCAAAAGGGTTTGCACCGGGCCGGCCGGCAGGTCGACGCGGCTGGTCAGGGTCTGGCCGTTATTGCTCTGGATTTGCACATAGACCGTCACGGCCCAGTTCATTGCACTCTGCAGACGCAGGCTCATCATGCCCGACTGCGACCAGTCCCAGGCGCCGGTTTGCGGGGTCAGGCGCAGGGTCGGACGGGCTACCGGGTTGAAGGTCACCCGGCGCAGCACTTCACCTTCCGGGGTTTGCTCGGCGTTGGCTTGTGGCAGGTCAGTGTTTTCGGTGACGACTTTCACCACGTCGGCAGGACGGACGAAGTTGAACAGGGTCTGCTGACCCGCAGGCGCCGCCAGTAACGGGGCAGCGAAAATCAAGGCGAATACGGCAGGCAACGAACGGCGAATCATAAGAACGGAGTTCTCCCTAACGACCAACTAAGGCCAATGGAAAAGCATGGCAGAGAGATAGACAGCGCGGCGGGCAAAACTGCCCACCGTTGTCTCAGGATATTTCACGACGGAATGGCGGCAACGCATTGAGGATCGCCTTGCCGTAGCGCTGGGTGACCAGGCGCCGATCGAGCAAGGTGATGGTGCCGCGGTCCTCTTCGGTACGCAGCAGACGCCCGCAGGCCTGAACCAGTTTCAGCGAGGCATCGGGCACCGAGATTTCCATGAACGGATTGCCGCCCCGGGCCTCGATCCACTCCGACAGCGCCGCCTCGACCGGGTCGTCCGGCACCGAGAACGGGATCTTGGCGATCACCACGTGCTCGCAATAGGCACCCGGCAAATCCACGCCTTCGGCGAAACTGGCGAGGCCGAACAGCACGCTGGAATCGCCGCCATCGACCCGCGCCTTGTGCTTGTTCAGGGTTTCCTGTTTCGACAGGTTGCCTTGAATGAACACTTGCTTGCGCCAGTCGCGGTCGAGGCCATCGAACACGTCCTGCATCTGTTTGCGCGAGGAGAACAGCACCAGCGTGCCGCGCGAGCCTTCGACCAGATCCGGCAACTCGCGGATGATCGCCGCGGTGTGAGCCGCGGCGTCGCGTGGGTCGGCCTTCAGATCCGGCACCCGCAGCACACCGGCATCGGCGTGATGGAACGGGCTCGGCACCACGGCGGTGACGGCTTTTTTCGGCAGACCGGCGCGCATGCGGAAACGGTCGAAGGTGCCCAGTGCCGTCAAGGTTGCCGAGGTCACCAGGCAGCCGTAAGCCACGTTCCACAGGCTGCGGCGCAGGGTTTCTGCGGCGAGAATCGGGCTGGCGTTGACCTCGATGTCGAACAGCGAACCGCTTTCGGCCAGCGTCAGCCAGCGCGCCATCGGCGGGCTGTCTTCCGGGTCTTCGGCGGTAAATGCAGTCCACAATTCCCAGTTGCCCGACGCCCGCGACAACAGGCTGCCGAACAGCGGATACCACTCCTCGGCCTGATTGCTGGCGATGCCGATGTTGACCTCGCCGTCCATGCCTTCCTTGAGCAGGTCGGTCAGGCGGGTGAACAGATCGTTGAGCCGCGAATAACCCTTTTTCAGCTCAATGCCCATTTCGCGCATGTGCTCGGGAATCACCCCGCCGACGAAACGATGGCGTGGCCGCTCGCGACCTTCGACGTCTTCGCCGGGCTTGAAATCGGCAATCTGCTCGCACGCGGTGAACATGAACTGCTGCTGGGTCTTGATCTCGCGCGCCAGCTCGGGCACTTGCTCGATCAGCTTGCCGAGATCGCCCGGCAGCGGATGCTGGGCCAACAGTTTGGTGAGGTTCTTCGCGGTGGTTTCCAGCCAGTCGGCAGTGGAACGCAGACGCGTGTAGTGGGCGAAGTGGCCGATGGCCTTGTCCGGGAGGTGATGGCCTTCGTCGAACACGTAAATGGTGTCACGCGGATCCGGTAGTACCGCGCCGCCGCCCAAAGCGAGGTCAGCCAGCACCATGTCGTGGTTGGTGACGATCACGTCGACCTTGCCCATGCCTTCGCGCGCCTTGTAGAAAGCGCACTGGCCGAAGTTCGGGCAGTGACGGTTGGTGCACTGGCTGTGATCGGTGGTCAGGCGCGCCCAGTCGGCGTCTTCCAGCGCGTTGGGCCAGCTGTCGCGGTCGCCGTCCCATTTATTGCCGGCGAGCTTCTCGATCATGCTGGTGAACAGCTTCTGACTCGCCTCGTCGACCTCGATCTTGAAGCCTTCCTCTTCGAACAACTGGGCGGTGGCGGTTTGCGCGTGGCCTTCCTGCAGCAGCATGTCGAGCTTGGACAGGCACATGTAGCGACCACGGCCCTTGGCCAGCGCGAAGCTGAAGTTCAGCCCGCTGTTGCGCATCAGGTCGGGCAAGTCCTTGTAGACGATCTGCTCTTGCAGAGCCACGGTCGCGGTGGCGATCACCAGGCGCTTGCCGGCCAGCTTCGCCGTCGGGATCGCCGCCAGGCTGTAGGCCACGGTCTTGCCGGTACCGGTGCCGGCTTCCACCGCGACAATCGCGGGGTCGCCACTGCGCCGGCCTTCGTCGTCGGTGTCGATATCCCCGAGGACTTTGGCGATTTCAGCGATCATCAGGCGCTGGCCGTAACGCGGCTTGAGGCTCTTGGCTTCAAGAAAACGCGAATAGGCGCCCTGGATCGTGGTTTTGAGTTCAGTGCTGATCATTGATTGTCGGGCGCTAAAAACGCTGGATAAATTTTCAGTGGTTTCGGATGGCGGCTATCATACCCCGCTAATTAATCCCGCGCAGAACGGAGTGCCCCAATGACACCTTTTAGCCTCGTTTATCCGCTGCATGTCCTGTCCGCCCTGGTCTGGGTCGGCGGCATGTTTTTCGCCTGGATGGTCCTGCGTCCGGCGGCTGTAAAGGCTCTCGACGGCCCTGGCCGCCTGACCTTGTGGGTGGAAGTGTTTCAAGGTTTTTTCCGCTGGGTCTGGGTCGCGGTGATCCTGCTGCCGATCAGCGGCGTCGGCATGTTGCACTTGCAGCAGGTCGGTTTCGAGACCGCGCCGAAGTACGTACAGGTGATGATCGGGCTGTATGTGGTAATGACGGCGCTGTTTATCCGGATTCAGGGCTTGATGCTGCCAGAGTTGCGTAAAGCCGTTGAAGCCAAGGAATGGCCAGTGGGTGCGGCGGTGCTGGGGCGGATTCGCCGGGTAGTGGGGATCAATTTGATTGTCGGGTTGGTGCTGGTGGCGATTGCGGCGGCGCGGCCGATGTTCTGACCCACTGACAACTTGGAATTTTTTTGTGGTGAGGGAATTTATCCCCTCACCTCAAATAGTGCTGTTACTCAGAGACGCTGCACAGTCACCGCCCCCGCCGCACCCACCGGCCCAGGCTGACCATCCGCCCCGGCCTTGCCGTTCTTGCCGCCATCGGCGCGATACACCAGGCAGCCCTTGGACTGGCCGCCCTTGCCCGCCTTACCGCCAACACCCGCTGGACCACCGGCGCCGCCCGCAACGTTGACCTTGATCAGCTCGGCCGGGAACTCACGCGGTACTTCGAGACGCACCAGCGCCCCAGGTGCACCCGGCTGGCCGTCACTACCATTGCTGCCGTCAAAACCATGACCGGCCGCGCCCCAGGTGCAGCCCGGATCTTCGCCGTTGCCGCCATCCAGGCCGACGAAACCCGGTGCGCCGGTGCCGCCACGGGCATCGACAAACAGTTTTGGCGCGTTCAGTGCCTTGAACTGCAAATTCAGATTACGCCCGGCACGGGCGGCTTTTTCATAGGTGCCCGGCGCGCCGCGTGCGGTGATCAGGCTGCCTTCGGACAGTTCGGCACGAATGACTTTCATGTCCAGCGCCTGTTCACTCGGGACGATCGCGATGCGCGCTTCATGGCCCAGACGCAATTCACCGACGGTCAGCTCGGTCACATTGGCAGGAATCAGCAAGGTGCCGTAGTCCGCCACGTCCAGGCGTTCCAGCTGCAAGGTGCTGGCGGTGTTGGGCAAACGCATCAGGGAGTTGGTTTCGACGCTGACCACCTGGGCGCAGGCCAGAGGACTGATGAGTGCAGCGAGCAGGCAAAGTTTACGCATGGGAAGAAGCCTCCGGAGCGGCCGGGGCCGGGATGGTTTGCAGGTGAAAAACGCCGAACAGCAGGATGCGCAGACGGTCGCGCCACGGGTTGGGACGCCCTTTGAGGCGCGAGAAAAGCAACTCCAGCACATGCAGCGCCAGCAGCGAGGCACCGGCCAGATTGACCAGCGCATGCAGCGGATGCACAAACGGCAGCAGCAAATTGACCACCACCACGCACCAGAACAGCAGGGTCAGCAAACGCCCCAGCCCCCAGAAAACCTTCATACGCTCCCCCGTGTCGGAATTATTCTTTGGGCGCACAGTAACGGCTTACGCGGGGGATAAGCCAGAGGGGCAAAAGAAAAAACATTTGTCAGTCGTCGGATCGCCGCCGGTTCGACGACGATCGTCGACCGGCAGCTCTAGCCTGCGGACTACAGACAAGTCCTAGCGATTGATATGCAACTCCACCCGACGGTTTTTTGCCCGTCCCTCGTCCATTGCGTTGTCAGCCACCGGCTCGCTCTCGCCGCGCCCTTCACTGGTCAGTTTGTCCGGCGCCAGGCCCTGACTCAGCAGGTACGCCGCCACGCTGCTGGCGCGTCGTTCCGACAGTGCCTGGTTGTAGGCGTCCGAACCTTTGCTGTCGGTATGGCCGATAACCTTGATGCTGACCACGTCGGCGTTGCGCAATTTGTCCATCAGCGTATCGAGCTGGGCCTTGGCGGCCGGGGTCAGATCCGACTTGTCGAAATCGAACAACACATTACCGGCATCGCTGAGGGTGATGACTTCCGATTGCGGCGCAGGTTCGGGAGCTTTTGCAGTGACCGGATATTGCGGCAGCGGACAGCCGCGATGATCGACCGGGGTATTGGCCGGGGTGTCAGGGCAACGGTCGCGGCGGTCGAACACGCCATCGCCGTCTTCATCGCCATCCTGGGCATAACAGATCAGCCCGCCAGTCAGAATCCCCAGCGCCGCACCGCCGCCGGCCCAGCCGCCACTTTCAATGGCGCCAAGACCGCCACCGACCAGCCCGCCGATCAGGCTGCAGATCGGCCACGTACGTTGATTGAGGGGGGCATCGCCATCGCTATGAGTGGCGCAACCGGTGAGCAGGCTGCCCAGCAGCAGCACCGGCAAGACGGACCTTGAGAAAACAGTCATTGTGAAAGCTCCTGTGTCACCGGCCCATACCGGTTACACAGGAGTAAAGACCCGCATCCGCGACTGCACAAGCCGCAGATGCGAGAGGGGCTAGCGGACGATTTTGATTTCGGTACGACGGTTCTGTGCGCGACCGTCAGCGGTTTTGTTATCCGCCACTGGCTGGCTTTCACCCATGCCCGATACCGAAACGAAGCTGGCACGCGGCACACCCTGCTGGATCAGGTATTCCACCACCGAGTGCGCACGACGATCCGACAGTTTTTTGTTGTAGGCATCGCTGCCGACGCTGTCGGTGTGGCCGGTCACGGTCAGTTGCGCCGTGGACGACTCTTGTTTCAGGCGCGTGGCGACTTTATCCAGCACCTGTTTGTCGGAGCCGGTCAGGGTGGCTTTGTCGAACTGGAAGTGCACATCGCGAATGACGATAGTTTCTTCCTTGACCACAACCGCCTCTTCTACCACTGGCGCAGGGGCAGGTGGTGGGCAGCCGTCAGCATCGACCTGCACGCCTTTAGGCGTGTGCGGGCACTTGTCGCGACTGTCCGGCACACCATCGCCGTCTTCGTCGCCATCACCGTGCACCCAGCAATAGGCGGCTGCCGTACCACCGACCACCAGCGCGCCATAACCGGCCCACGCCGAACTTTCCGTCGCGCCGAGACCGGCACCGACTACACCACCGACCGCCGCACAGGTCGGCCAGTCGGTTTTCTGCAAACCTGCGCAACCAGTCAACACACTGGTTAGCAGAATCAAAGGTAATGCTGTCCGAACTATGCTCATCTGGTTTTCTCCTGAGGGATCGGCTTAGAACCGATTCACGGAGTAAAGACCGGAGTTTTAATCTCCGCCAGCAATAGGCCACTGGCATTTGGGACCGTGTTCACAGGGATTCGGCACTTTTGCCGCCCGCGGCAAATCGGGGTCTAGGCCGGATCCGTCTGGCGCGCTAGTCTTGGCGATCTGATTGAGGAGCTTCGATGAACGTCGCCATTTCTTCGCGCACGCCGCAACAGGCGCTGGCTGCTTTACTGGATCGCTATGCCCCGGCGCGTCTGCTGCTGATCGGCGCCAGCGAATTTCCGGCGCTCGCCGCTTTCAAGCAGGCACATCCGGACACCTGCGTGGCCCACGCCGCACCCGGTGCATTGCCCGCCGAACTGGCGGCGCGGCGCTTCGACCTGGCGCTGGTGGTCGATTGCCTGGAGCACCTGCCCAAGCGTGACGGCTTGAATCTGCTGGGCGGGATTCGCAACCTCAACGCCAGTCGCATTGCAGTGCTGGCGGATCTGCCGGCCAGCGGCTGGCAGGAAACCGATTTCTACTCGCTGGCGCTGCAGGCCAGTGAACGCTTCCAGCGTGACGATCAGGTACTGACCCTGTTCACCTATGATCTGCTTGACTACAAACAAGTCCCCGACTGGCTCAACTCGCGATTCTGGGCCAATCCGGAAAACTTCGGCAAATACTGGTGGTAATGCAATGAGTACAGCCATTTGCCCGTGCGGCAGCGGCAATCTGCTGGAGGCCTGCTGCGGCCACTATCACGAAGGCCACCCGGCGCCGTGCGCCGAAGCGCTGATGCGTTCACGCTACAGCGCCTACGTGCTTGGACTGATCGATTATCTGGTGGCCACCACCCTGCCCGCCCAGCAGGCCGGTCTGGATCGCCAGTCGATCAGCGCCTGGAGCGCGCAGAGCACCTGGCTCGGCCTTGACGTCGAAAGCTCGGAAGTGTTCGGCGGCCAGCCCGAGCATGCCTTCGTCACCTTTACCGCGCGCTGGCACGACAGCCAGGGCGAACACAGCCACCGCGAGCGCTCCTCGTTCGTGCAAAACGCCGGGCGCTGGTACTTCATCGACCCGACCGTGCAGTTGAAGCTGGGGCGCAATGACGCGTGCCCGTGTGCCAGCGGGCAGAAGTTCAAGAAGTGCTGTGCGGGGTATTTCGGCGCATAAAGGGAAGTGCCGACTAGACTGGGGCACAAAGGGAGTTTTTTCGATGCTCGGTCACTGTCGCACACTGCATGGCTTGTTATTGATGCTGATCCTGAACCTCGGCGGTTGCGCCTCATGGTTCAGCGACGACAGCGTCGACCCCGCCGTGCACCTGGTAAAAGTCGAGGTGGTGCGGGCCAAGCTGCTTGAACAGAAATTCATCCTGCACTTTCGCATCGACAACCCCAACGACAGCGACCTGACCGTGCGCGGCATGGAATATCGCATTCATCTGGCAGACCTGTTGCTGGCCGAAGGCGAGCATGAACACTGGATCACGGTAGGACCGAAAAGCAGCGCGTTCTATCGGATACCGATCCGCACCAACCTGTGGCCGCGGGTCAAGGACGTGGTGAAAATGCTGAAAAGTCAGCACCAGCAGGTGCCCTATCGATTGCAGGGCGAGATGGAAACCGGTTTATTCATCGCCCACTACGTGCACCTGGAGCGCAATGGCGTGATAATCCCCGCCGATTTAATTCCGGAGCACAACCGATGACTCAGCAACCTCATGTCCATGGCCCTGACTGCAACCACGATCATGACCATCATCACGATCACGACCATGGCCATGTCCACGGCCCGAACTGCGGCCACGCCCACCAGGAACCGGTGCGCAACGCCCTGAAAGACGTCGGCCGCAACGACCCTTGCCCATGCGGCAACGGCAAGAAATTCAAGAAGTGCCACGGCGCTTGATGTTTCAGGTGAAGATATTCTTCGCCTGACACATTGCCTTCGCGAGCAAGCCCGCTCCCACAGTTGACCGCGTTCCCGCTGACTGAACGCAGTCGACTGTGGGAGCGGGCTTGCTCGCGAATGGGCCGGCACATTCACCCCAAACTGTTCAGACAGCCGCCAGAATCTGCTTCGCACTGACCACCGTCGCATACTCCCCGTGCACATTCCCCAGCGACATCCCGTGCACTTCTTCGGCTGAACGCGATGTGCCGAAATAATCGGCCTTGTCGAAGGTGAAACACGCATCCTCCGCCACCCAGGTCTCGAACCCCAGATTGCCCGCCGTGCGCGCTGTGGATTCCACCGAGTTGTTGGTCGCTACACCAACAATTATCAATTGCCCGATCCCCGCCTCACGCAGCTGCGCTTCCAGCCCCGTGGCACAAAACGCATCCGGTACCTGTTTCTGGATCAGCCATTCACCGTCCTGCGGCATGAATCGCTGCTGAAATTCCCCCCCTGACTGCCCGGGCCAGAACACCGAATCCGGTTCACGCGACAGATGCTGCACATGAATCACCGGCCGCCCGCTACTGCGCCACGCCCTCAGTAAATCGAGCATGCGTTCTTCGGCCTGTGGATTATTCCGACTACCCAGTCGCGGCTGCAGAATGCCTTGTTGCTGGTCGATGATGATCAGTGCAGCGTTGGCCTTGAGCTCCATGGCGTCTTCTCACGAGAGTCATTTGATTCCCGCACTTCATCACCCACCCTGCAAATAAGCAAGCCATCAGACAATCATCGATCAATGGCAAGAAATAACCACTCGCCCCGCTTGCGCGGCCATCTCCTGCTCACTAACGTAGCGGCTTTATTGCGCCCCCAGCCTCTACACCCCCGCAGGAGCTTTGCCATGGCCTCGCCAGCCCTTACACATCTTCTACCCCGGTTCGGCGTTGCCGCAGCAGTGACCGGTGTCTTGAGCCTGTCCGGTTGCCAGACCTGGAACGCGCAGGACACCGTTCCTCCCACCTCCGGCGTGCAACCGCTCAAGGGTCTGGCACAGAACGTCTCGGTACGACGCAATGCCATGGGCATGCCGTTGATCGAAAGCAACAGCTTCCACGACGCGCTGTTCACCCTCGGTTACGTGCATGCCAGCGACCGCATCAACCAAATGGTCACCCTGCGCCTGCTGGCCCAGGGCCGACTGGCGGAAATGTCCGGCGCCTCGATGCTCGACGCCGACCGCTACATGCGCGCGGTCAACCTGAAGAAAAGCGCCGACGAGCTGTACAAGGCCTCGTCGCCACGCCTCAAGCGTTTCTTCGAAGTCTATGCGCGGGGCGTCAACGCCTACCTGTTCCGCTACGCCGACAAACTGCCGGGCGATCTCGCCGCCAGTGGCTACAAGCCGGAATACTGGAAACCGGAGGATTCGGCGCTGATCTTTGCGCTGTTGAACTTCAGCCAGTCGGCCAACCTGCCGGAAGAGATTTCCTCGCTGGTGCTGGCGCAAACCGTGAGCAGCGACAAACTCGCCTGGCTGACCCCTTCCGCACCGGATGAAAACCTGCCACTGGCCGAAGCCGACAAGCTGCAAGGCCTCAAGCTCAGCGGGCAGATCCCGGGCCTGACCGAGCTGAGCAACGCCAGCCAACAATTGGCGGCGGTGAATCTGCTGGGCGCCAGCACCTCGAACAACTGGGCCATCGCCCCGCAACGCAGCCGCAGCGGCAAGAGCATTCTCGCCAGTGACAGCCACGGCCCACTGGCGGCACCGTCGCTGTGGACCTTCGTGCAGATCCGCGCGCCGAAATATCAGGCCGCCGGTGTCACCGTTGCCGGTTTGCCGATGATCCTCGGAGGCTTCAACGGCAAAGTCGCGTGGAGCGCCACCAGCGTGCTCGGCGACAATCAGGACCTGTTCCTGGAAAAAATCCGCCGTCAGGGCAACAGCCTGACCTATGAGGTCAATGGCAAATGGCAGCCGCTGGGCGTGCGCAACGAAACCTATTTCGTCAAAGGCCAGCGACCAATTCGCGAAGCGGTGTACGAAACCCGCCACGGCGCGCTGCTCAACAGTGCTCAGGCCGTACAGGGCAACGGTTTTGGCCTGGCCCTGCAAACCCCGAGCTTCACCGACGACAAATCGCTGGACGCATTTTTCGACCTGACCCGTGCGCAGAACGTTGAACGCGCGTCAGACGCCAGCCGCGAAATCCGCGCCATCGCCCTGAACATGGTATTCGCCGACGCCAGCAACATCGGCTGGCAGGTCACCGGGCGTTTCCCCAACCGGCGCGAAGGCGAAGGCCTGCTGCCATCGCCGGGCTGGGAAGGTCGCTACGACTGGGACGGTTACGCCGACCCGATGCTCCACCCGTACGATCAGGACCCGACCCAAGGCTGGCTCGGCACCGCCAACCAGCGGGTCATTCCTCACGGCTACGGCATGCAGTTGTCCAACTCGTGGGCGGCGCCGGAGCGCGGTGAGCGCTTGGCGGAACTGGCCAACAGCGGCAAACAGGACGGTCGCAGCGTGATCGCCATGCAGTACGACCAGACCACGACGTTTGCCGCCAAACTGAAGAAAATGTTTGAAGCGCCGGGCATGAAGCAGCCGCTGAAACAGGCGATCGACGCCCTGCCGGAAGCCGATCGCAGCAAGGCGCGCGAGGCCTTCACCCGGTTGATGGCGTTCGACGGCAAGCTCAACCCGACCTCGGCGGATGCGGCGATCTATGAACTGTTCCTGCAAGAAAGCATGAAGCAGATCTTCCTCGATGAGCTCGGCCCGGAGTCGAGCCCGGCGTGGAAAGCCTTTGTTGCCAATGGCGACTTGTCCTACGCGGCGCAGGCCGATCACCTGCTCGGGCGCGAAGACAGCCCGTTCTGGGATGACTTGCGTACACCGCAGAAAGAAGACAAAGCCGTGATTCTGGCGCGCAGTCTGGCCGCCGCGATCAACGCTGGCGACAGTCAGTTGGGCGGCGACCGCAAGGCCTGGCAGTGGGGCAAACTGCACAGCTACACGTGGAAAAACGCCAATGGCCAGACCGTTCGCGGCCCGCTGGCAGCCGGCGGCGATCACACCACGCTCAATACCGCGGCGTTTGCCTGGGGTCAGGACTTCAGCACCACGCGTGCGCCGTCGATGCGTTTCATCGTCGATTTCAGCCAGGCTGAGCCGCTGATGGGCCAGAACGGCACCGGCCAGTCCGGCAACCCGGCCAGCCCAAGCTACCTCAACGGCATCGATGCGTGGCTCAAGGGTCAGTACATCGGCTTGCCGATGCAGCCGCAGAACTTTGACCGGGTGTATGGCAAGACGCGTTTGACCCTGACCCCCGGCAAATAAACGCAGTTCCCTTGTGGGAGCGAGCCGGCTCGCGAAGACGGAGACACAGTCAGAATAGATGTGTCAGTTAAACCGCTTTCGCGAGCAGGCTCGCTCCCACATTGGTTTTGTAGCGACTCTAAAATAATCGATAGAACTTCCGGACTCGCGCCAACCTCATAGCTAACAAGCCCCCCATTCTGGTAACGACATGGACCTTGTTATCGCCCGCCCCGAAGGTTTGTATTGCCCTGCCGGGGATTTCTACATTGATCCGTGGCGCCCGGTCGAGCGCTCGGTGATCACCCATGCCCACGGCGATCACGCCCGTAACGGCAATCAGCACTACCTTGCCAGCAGCGCCAGCGAAGGGATTTTGCGTGCGCGTCTGGGTCAGGACATCAACCTGCAAACCCTCGCCTACGGCCAGCGGCTCACCCATCACGGCGTGACCTTGAGTTTCCATCCCGCCGGGCATGTGCTCGGTTCGGCCCAGGTGCGTCTGGAATACGGCGGCGAAGTCTGGGTCGCATCGGGAGATTACAAGATCGAACCCGACGGCACCTGTGCGCCGTTCGAACCGGTGCGCTGCCACACTTTCATCACCGAATCGACTTTCGGCCTGCCGATCTACCGCTGGCAACCACAGGCGCAGGTGTTCAGCGAGATCAACCAGTGGTGGCAGGCGAACATCGCGGCGGGCAAGGCCAGCGTGTTGTTCTGTTATTCATTCGGCAAGGCTCAGCGGATTCTGCACGGCATCGACGCCAGCCTCGGCCCGATCCTCAGTCACGGTGCCGTCGAACCGCTGAACCGGGTCTACCGCGAGGCCGGCGTGTACCTGCCGCCGACGATCTACGCCGGCGACATCAAAAAATCCGACCCGATCATGCGTCAGGCGCTGGTGATCGCCCCGCCCTCGGCCGGTGGCAGCACTTGGATGCGCCGTTTCGGCGACTTCAGCGACGCCTTTGCCAGCGGCTGGATGCGCCTGCGCGGCACCCGCCGGCGGCGCGGTGTGGATCGCGGTTTCGTGCTGTCGGATCACGCCGACTGGCCGGGCCTGCTCTGGGCCATCGAACAGACCGGCGCCGAACGGGTGATGGTCACACACGGCTCGATCGGTGTGCTGGTCCGGCATCTGCGCGAACAAGGCCTGGACGCGCAGGGTTTCAACACCGAATACGGCGACGATGAAGAGGAGAACATTGGCGCCGAGCCGGTTATCGCCGAGGTGCAAGCATGAAAGCCTTCGCCGAGCTGTACGCCGAACTCGACGCCACCACGTCAAGCAATGCCAAACTGGCGGCGATGCAAACCTACTTCGCTCAAGCAGCACCACAGGACGCGGCATGGGCGGTGTACTTTCTGTCCGGTGGACGCCCGCGGCAACTGGTGCCGGTGCGCATCCTGCGCGAACTGGCGGTGGAAGTCTCGGGACTGCAACCATGGCTGTTCGAGGAAAGTTATCAATCCGTTGGCGATCTGGCGGAAACCATTTCCCTGGTGCTGCCGGAAAATTCGCACAGCTCCGAGGCCGGCCTTGCCGAATGGATTGAAGACAAGCTGCTGCCACTGCGCGGTGAAACCCCGGAGTACCTCGCCCGCCACCTGCCAGCGCTGTGGGCGCAACTGGATCGGCCGAGCCTGATGCTGTGCATCAAGCTGATCACCGGCAGTTTCCGCGTCGGCGTGTCGAAACTGCTGGTCACCCGCGCTCTGGCGTCGATGGCCGGCCTCGACAGCAAACGCGTGGCGCAGCGTCTGGTGGGTTACACCGACCTGTCGAACCGGCCGAACGCGGCCAGCTACCTGAAACTGATCGCGCCGGAGTCCGCCGACGAACATGCGCAACGTGGCGGCCAGCCCTACCCGTTTTTCCTCGCGCATGCCTTGTCCCAACCGGTCGAGGAATTTGAAGGGCTGCTGGGGCCGGCGAGCAACTGGCAGGTGGAATGGAAGTGGGATGGCATCCGCGCGCAGGTGGTCAAGCGCGAGGGTCGGCTGTGGGTCTGGTCGCGGGGTGAAGAGCTGGTGACCGAACGCTTCCCCGAATTCGATACCTTGATCCACTCGTTACCCGACGGCACGGTGATCGACGGCGAAATCGTGGTCTGGAAAAGCACCCATCCGAGCACCGCAGACGCCTTCGATCCGCAATCGAGCGCGCCGCCGGCGGTGCAACCGTTCGCGCTGCTGCAGCAACGCATCGGGCGCAAAACCCTCGACAAGAAAATCCTCGAAGAAGTGCCGGTGGTGGTGCTCGCCTACGACTTGCTGGAGTGGCAGGGCGAAGACTGGCGCAACCGTCCGCAGGCCGAACGACGCGCGCAACTGGAGCAGGTCATCGCTCACGGTAATAACCCGGTGTTACTGGCCTCGCCGATTCTGACCGGCAGCGACTGGTTCGATCTCGCCCAGCAGCGCGAAGCCTCACGGCGCCTCGGTGTCGAGGGCATGATGCTCAAGGCCCGCGACGCCCTGTATGGCGTAGGCCGGACCAAGGACATGGGCGTATGGTGGAAGTGGAAGGTCGATCCATTCAGCGTCGATGCGGTGTTGATCTATGCCCAGCGCGGACATGGCCGGCGCGCCAGTCTGTACAGTGATTACACCTTCGCCGTGTGGGACGGCCCGCCCGAGTCCAGCCAACGAGCGCTGGTGCCGTTCGCCAAGGCCTATTCGGGGCTGACCGACGAGGAAATGCGCCAGGTCGACAGCATCGTGCGCAAGACCACCGTGGAAAAGTTCGGCCCGGTCAGCAGCGTCAAGCCGAGTCTGGTGTTCGAACTGGGTTTCGAAGGCATCGCCCTATCGCGGCGGCACAAGAGCGGCATCGCCGTGCGTTTTCCAAGGATGCTGCGCTGGCGGCAGGACAAGACGGTGGATGAGGCCGATAGTCTGGCAACGTTGCAGGATTTGCTGGCCTGACCCGGTTTCCGGGGACACCGATCACATTTAACTGGATGAACGCCCTGTGGCGAGGGAGCTTGCTCCCGCTCGACTGCGCAGCAGTCGCAAAACGATGGTCTATTTGAAAAATCCAGGGGAGTGCTTCGCCCTCCAGCGGGAGCAAGCTCCCTCGCCACAACGGCTCATCCCAGCACCTAAAAATGCGTGCATCGACCCAAGTTGGTGCAGCCTTCAACAGCCGCCCATTCCCGTGCACCAATCCCTCTCCCTCCTCCCTCCCCCAACCTTTTAAAACACTTGTTCGGGACTCTGGTTCGGAAATTGCTACTTTCTATAGGTCGTACGCGTTCCAGTAACAATAATTCTGCGCCACAAGCGCTCATATTGGTTCTTAGGGATTGAATAATGAAAAAAGCATTGCTGACCCTTTCTGCACTGGCGTTGTGCATGGCTGCCGGCTCCGCGCTGGCCAAGGAATACAAAGAGCTGCGTTTTGGCGTTGATCCTTCCTACGCACCGTTCGAGTCGAAAGCGGCCGACGGCAGCCTGGTGGGCTTCGACATCGACCTGGGCAACGCAATCTGCGCCGAGCTGAAGGTCAAGTGCAAATGGGTTGAAAGTGACTTCGACGGCATGATTCCGGGCCTCAACGCCAACAAATTCGACGGTGTGATCTCGTCGATGACCGTGACCCCGGCCCGTGAAAAGGCGATCGACTTCTCCAGCGAGCTGTTCTCCGGCCCGACTTCCTACGTGTTCAAGAAGGGCTCCGGCCTGAGCGATGACGTCGCTTCCCTCAAGGGCAAGTCCGTCGGTTACGAGCAAGGCACCATCCAGGAAGCCTACGCCAAGGCCGTATTGGAGAAGGCCGGGGTAAAAATCCAGGCTTACGCCAACCAGGATCAGGTCTACGCCGACCTGAAAAACGGCCGCCTCGACGCCTCGATCCAGGACATGCTGCAAGCCGAACTGGGCTTTTTGAAGTCGCCGGATGGCGCCAACTACGAAGTCAGCAAGCCGGTCGACAGCGAATTGCTGCCAGCCAAAACCGCTGTCGGTATTAAGAAAGGTAACAAAGAGCTGAAGGCGCTTTTAGATAAAGGTATCAAAGCGTTACACGATGACGGCAAATACGCCGAGATTCAAAAGAAACACTTTGGCGATCTGAATCTGTACAGCGGTAAATAATGCCCTGGCGCCCATCAGTCGATGGGCGCCTTTTCCATCCGCTCAGGTTGCTGATTTATGTTCGAAAACCTCTTACAAAATCTGGGGCTCTCCGCCTTCAGCCTCAAGGGCTTTGGCCCGTTGCTGTTGGAAGGCACCTGGATGACCATCAAATTGTCCGCGTTATCGCTGCTGGTGGCCGTGTTGCTCGGTCTCTTGGGCGCCAGTGCCAAACTGTCGAAATCCAAACTGCTGCGCCTGCCTGCCCAGCTTTACACCACGCTGATTCGCGGGGTGCCGGATCTGGTGCTGATGCTGCTGATTTTCTACAGCCTGCAGACCTGGCTGACCGCCCTGACCGACGTCATGGAGTGGGACTACATCGAAATCGACTCCTTTACCGCCGGGGTGATCACCCTGGGCTTCATCTATGGCGCGTATTTCACCGAAACCTTCCGTGGGGCAATCCTCGCCGTACCACGCGGTCAGGTCGAAGCGGCCACCGCCTACGGTCTCAAACGTGGCCAGCGTTTTCGCTTTGTGGTGTTCCCGCAAATGATGCGCTTCGCCTTGCCGGGCATCGGCAACAACTGGATGGTGATGCTCAAGGCCACCGCACTGGTGTCGATCATCGGTCTGGCGGATCTGGTCAAAGCCGCGCAGGACGCCGGTAAAAGCACCTATCAACTGTTCTACTTCCTGGTACTCGCCGCCTTGATCTATCTGCTGATCACCAGTGCATCCAACGTCATCCTGCGCTGGCTTGAGCGTCGCTACGCCGCCGGTGCCCGGGAGGCCGTACGATGATCGAACTCCTGCAGGAATACTGGAAACCCTTCCTTTATACCGACGGCACCAACATCACCGGTCTGGCGATGACCCTGTGGCTGCTCAGCGCCTCGATCTTCATTGGCTTTCTGGTGTCGATCCCGTTGTCGATCGCCCGTGTGTCTTCGCATTTCTATGTGCGCTGGCCGGTGCAGTTCTACACCTACCTGTTCCGTGGCACGCCGCTCTACATCCAGTTGCTGATCTGCTACACCGGGATCTACAGCCTGGCCGCCGTGCGCGCGCAGCCGTTGCTCGACAGTTTCTTTCGCGATGCGATGAACTGCACGATCCTCGCGTTCGCCCTCAACACCTGCGCCTACACCACGGAGATTTTCGCCGGGGCGATCCGCAGCATGAACCATGGCGAAGTCGAAGCGGCCAAGGCCTACGGCCTGACCGGCTGGAAGCTGTACGCCTACGTGATCATGCCGTCGGCGCTGCGCCGGTCGTTGCCGTATTACAGCAACGAAGTGATCCTGATGCTGCACTCGACCACCGTGGCCTTCACCGCGACCATCCCCGACATCCTGAAAGTTGCGCGGGACGCCAACTCGGCGACCTACCTGACCTTCCAGTCGTTCGGCATCGCCGCGCTGATCTACCTGACCATTACCTTCGCGCTGGTCGGCCTGTTCCGCCTCGCCGAACGCCGATGGCTGGCATTCCTCGGGCCGACCCACTAGGAAAACCTGTAATGCGACACCAGATCCATGACCTGTTGGCCCCGGTGCCGGGGACCGCACGACAGATCCACAGCTTCCACTTCGGCCCGGAGCAGGCCCAAGGCAAGATCTACATCCAGTCCTCGCTGCATGCCGACGAAATGCCCGGCATGCTCGTGGCCTGGCACCTCAAGCAGCGACTGGCGGAGCTGGAAGCCGCCGGGCGCCTGCGCAGCCAGATTGTGCTGGTGCCGGTGGCCAACCCGGTCGGCCTCGAACAAGTGCTGATGGACGTGCCGCTGGGCCGGTACGAGATGGAGAGCGGGCAGAATTTCAATCGCTGGTTCGTCGACCTCAGCGAAGAAATCGGCAACGACATCGAGGGCAAACTGGGCGACGACCCGCAGCGCAACCTTGAGCTGATCCGCGCCAGCCTGCGCAACGCCCTCGCCCGTCAAACGCCCGGCACACAACTGCAATCCCAGCGCCTGACCTTGCAACGGCTAGCGTGCGATGCCGACATGGTGCTGGATCTGCACTGCGATTTCGAATCCGTGGTTCATCTCTACACCACGCCCGAAGCGTGGCCGCAGGTCGAGCCGCTGGCGCGTTACATCGAAGCTCAGGCCAGTCTGCTGGCCACCGATTCCGGCGGCCAGTCATTCGACGAATGCTTCACCCTGTTGTGGTGGCAACTGCAGGAGCGCTTTGGCGAACACTTCGAGATTCCGCTGGGCAGCTTTTCGGTGACCGTGGAATTGCGCGGCCAGGGTGACGTCAATCACCCAATGGCCAGTCGTGACTGCCAGGCCTTGATCGATTACCTGATCCAGTTCGACGCGATCGTCGGCGAGACCAAGCCGCAGCCGCCCCTGCCGTTCCCCGCCACGCCGCTGGCCGGCGTCGAACCGGTGACCACGCCGGTGGGCGGCTTGCTGGTGTACACCGCCACGGCCGGGCAATACCTGCAAGCCGGGCAACAGATTGCCGAAATCATCGACCCGATCCACGACCGGGTCACCCCCATTCATTGCACTGCCGCCGGCCTGCTGTACGCCCGCTCGCTGCGGCGCATGGCTACTGCCGGCATGGTGATCGCCCACGTGGCGGGCGCCGAAGCCTATCGCAGCGGCTATCTACTTTCGCCTTGAGGATGTCTGTCCCATGTACAAATTGACTGTTGAAGGTCTGCACAAAAGCTATGGCGACCATCAGGTACTCAAAGGCGTTTCGCTCAAGGCCAAAACCGGCGACGTGATCAGCCTGATCGGCGCCAGCGGCTCGGGTAAAAGCACCTTTTTGCGCTGCATCAACTTCCTCGAACAACCCAACGACGGCGCCATGAGCCTCGATGGCCAGGCGATCCGCATGGTCACCGACCGCCACGGCATGCACGTCGCCGACCCGAATGAACTGCAACGCCTGCGCACGCGACTGGCCATGGTGTTCCAGCACTTCAACCTGTGGAGCCACATGACCGTGCTGGAAAACATCACCATGGCCCCGCGCCGGGTGCTGGGTTGCAGCAAGCAGGAAGCTGAAGACCGCGCCCGCCGTTATCTGGATAAAGTGGGCCTGCCGGCGCGGGTTGCCGATCAGTACCCGGCGTTTCTCTCCGGCGGCCAGCAACAGCGGGTGGCAATTGCCCGGGCGCTGGCGATGGAGCCGGAAGTGATGCTGTTCGACGAACCGACCTCGGCACTCGACCCGGAGCTGGTGGGTGAAGTGCTGCGAGTGATTCAGGGTCTGGCTGAAGAAGGCCGGACGATGATCATGGTGACCCATGAAATGAGCTTCGCCCGCAAAGTCTCCAGCCAGGTGTTGTTCCTGCATCAAGGCCTGGTGGAGGAAGAAGGTGCGCCGGAAGACGTGCTGGGCAATCCGCGCAGCGAACGGCTGAAGCAGTTCCTCAGCGGGAACCTCAAGTAATAGACGCAGATAAAAACCTGTGGGAGCGGGCTTGCTCGCGAAAGCGGTGTGTCAGTCAAAACTGTTCTAACTGGCACACCGCTTTCGCGAGCAAGCCCGCTCCCATAGGTGTGTGTGCTCGCACAAAATTAAACTTGTCCCGCAACGGCGCGGTCACTGAAGGAACACCCTCAGAGCGCACGCCGCCGGTATGCCCACCTCCACCGACTTCGCAAAACTCTGGTTCAGCGCACGCAACTGGAGGCCGTTCGCCTTTCAAAAGCAGGTGTGGGTCGCCGTCAAACAAGGTCAGTCGGGGTTGCTCCATGCCAGCACCGGCGCCGGTAAAACCTATGCGGTGTGGTTCGCCGCGCTCAACCGCTTCGCCCGCATCAAACCCAGCGTTGCAGACAGCAAAAAACGCAAAGCACCAGCCGAACCACTGACCGTGCTGTGGATCACGCCGATGCGCGCACTCGCGGCCGACACCGCGCGCGCCTTGCAAGCGCCGGTCAGCGATTTGCAGATTCCGTGGAGCATCGGTCTGCGCACCGGCGACACCAGCAGCGCCGAACGTGCGCGTCAGGGCCGGCGCCTGCCGACCACGCTGATCACCACCCCGGAAAGCCTGACCCTGCTGCTCGCCCGTGCCGACGCCAGGACTGCGTTGTCGAGCCTGCGGATGATCGTTGTCGATGAATGGCACGAACTGCTCGGCAACAAACGCGGCGTACAACTGCAACTGGCCCTCGCCCGTCTGCGCCATTGGCAACCCGAGCTGATCGTCTGGGGCGTGTCCGCCACCCTCGGCAATCAAGCCCACGCCGAACAGGTGCTGATCCCACAGGGCGGCGGCATCAGCGTGCAAGGCCAGAGCGAAAAATCACTCAATGTCGACACCTTGATCCCACCGGCCATCGAGCGTTTTCCATGGGCCGGGCACATCGGTCTGAAGATGCTGCCGCAGGTTGTTGCCGAACTGGACGCCTGCGCCAGCAGTCTGGTCTTCACCAACACCCGCGCGCAGTCGGAAATCTGGTATCAGGCATTGCTCGAAGCGCGGCCGGACTGGGCCGGGCTGATCGCGTTGCACCACAGCTCGCTGTCCCGCGAGACCCGCGACTGGGTCGAGCAAGCGTTGAAGGACGGCAAGCTGAAAGCCGTGGTCTGCACCTCGAGCCTGGATCTTGGCGTGGACTTTTTACCGGTGGAACGGGTCCTGCAGATCGGCTCGGCCAAAGGCGTAGCGCGACTGATGCAACGCGCCGGGCGCTCCGGTCACGCGCCGGGGCGCACCTCGCGAGTGACGCTGGTGCCGACCCACAGCCTGGAACTGATCGAAGCCGCCGCCGCAGGCGATGCCGTGGCGCAACGACTCATCGAACCGCGCCTATCGCCGCACAAACCATTGGATGTGCTGGTGCAGCATCTGGTCAGCATGGCGCTGGGCGGTGGCTTTATTCCCGAAGAGCTGTATGAAGAAGTGCGTGGTGCCTGGGCTTATCGTGACCTGACACTGGCAGATTGGGCTTGGGCGCTGGCTTTCGTACGTCACGGCGGGCTTTCTCTGACGGCCTATCCGGATTACCGCCGGGTCGAACCGGATGAACACGGGGTCTGGCGGGTGCCCGATGCGCGATTGGCACGCCGTCATCGCATGAGCATCGGCACCATCGTCAGCGACGCGAGCATTAATCTGAAATTCTGGAGCAAGGGTGGCGGCGGCAAGCAGTTGGGCAGCGTCGAGGAAGGCTTTATCGCGCGGCTGAAACCGGGCGATGGCTTTCTCTTTGCCGGGCGTTTGCTGGAGTTGGTGCGGGTGGAAAACATGACCGCGTACGTCAAACGCAGCACCGCGAAAAAAGCCGCCGTGCCGCGCTGGAATGGCGGGCGGATGCCGCTTTCCAACGAATTGGCCGCCGCCGTGGTCAGCCGCTTCACGGCGGCAGCGCGCGGTGAGTTCGCCGGCCCGGAAATGCAGGCGCTGCAACCGTTGCTGCAAACCCAGGCGCGCTGGTCGGGTCTGCCCACCTCCGACTGTCTGTTAGCCGAAGCGCTGAAATCCCGTGAAGGCTGGCACCTTTTCCTTTATCCGTTTGCCGGGCGCCAGGTGCATCTGGGGCTCGCCAGCCTGTTGGCGTGGCGCGTGAGTCAGCGCCAGCCGCTGACGTTCTCGATTGCGGTGAATGATTACGGGCTGGAGTTGCTCAGCGCCACGCCGGTCGATTGGTTCGAGCAATTCGATACGGCGCTGCTCAGCCCCGAGCATCTGCTGCGCGACGTGCTGGCCAGCCTCAATGCCGGAGAGCTGGCGCTGCGGCGCTTTCGCGAGATCGCGCGGATCGCCGGGCTGGTGTTCGCCGGCTATCCCGGCGCGCCGAAAAGCACCCGACAGGTACAGGCCTCCAGCGGATTGTTCTTCGAGGTGTTCAAGCAATACGACGCCGACAATCTGCTGCTGGCCCAGGCCGGGGAAGAAGTCCTGCGCGAAGAATTGGATATTCGTCGTCTGGAACAGACATTGGAGCGGATCAACCGGATGAAACTGGACATGCACCTGATCAAACGTCCTACACCGCTAGGCTTTCCGTTGCTGGTGGAGCGCATGCGCGAAAGCATGAGTTCGGAAAAACTCGCTGACCGCATCCGGCGCATGGTCGGCGATCTGGAGAAATCCGCCGACAAGGGTCAAGCCTCATGAGTGCAGCGTATCCAGTGCGCCTGGCTGGTGAGGAGCTCTGGCTGCTGCCGGAAAAGGCTCTGTACTGGCCGGCGCAGCAAGCACTGCTGATCGCCGATGTGCATTTCGGCAAGGCTGCGGCCTATCGCAGCCTCGGCCAGCCGGTACCACAAGGCACCACGACGGCGAATATCGAAGTGCTCGACCGCTTGCTGGCCAGACTGCCCTGTAGGCAGCTGATTTTCCTCGGTGACTTTCTGCACGGCCCCGGTTCGCATGCGACGGGTACGCTGAATGCCTTGGCCGAATGGCGCGCACGTCATGCCGATCTGCCGATGACGCTGATTCGCGGCAACCACGACAAACGTGCCGGGGATCCACCGACGGCGCTGAATATCCGGGTGGTTCCGGAACCGATGCTGCTCGGGCCGTTTGCCCTGCAACACGAACCCGACCCGCATCCCGAACGGCATGTGCTGGCCGGGCATGTGCATCCGGTCTATCGGCTCAACGGCAAGGGGCGGCAGCGTTTGCGCCTGGCATGTTTTCGACTGGGTGAGCGATTGAGCCTGCTGCCGGCCTTTGGTGCCTTTACCGGTGGTTATCAAGTCGAGAAAGACGCTCAGTGCAGGATTTTCGTCATCGGCGACAACGAAATATGGCCCGTCAGTTGAGGTCTTGGGCAAACCTCAGCTGACTGGCCATTCATGGAGTAGCGACTCAGGCCACTGGCGCGGGTGGCGGCTCGTCCGGCAGCGTCGGCTCGCCGGGTTCGGTCGGTTGTTCGTTAGGGGTGTCAGGATCAGGCTGACCGGGAATGCCGCCTGCCATATGGAAAGCCGGGTGTGCCAACAATGACCAGGCCAAAACGCCAACCTGATTGGGCTCAAGCCTTGCCAGTTGGGCGGTGATATGCGGATCGATCTTCATGCAACCTCCTCGGCGAAGGCCCGCTTTGCCAGAAGCAAAAACGGGCAGTACACCCCATAGAGTGTCTGCCCGCCAAAGAATTCCCGCGAACTGCCGGATGGATCAGGTACGCGGCAGGGTCACGCCACGCTGGCCCTGATATTTGCCGCCGCGATCCTTGTACGAAACTTCGCATTGCTCGTCGGATTCGAGGAACAGCATCTGCGCCACGCCCTCGTTGGCGTAGATTTTCGCCGGCAGGTTGGTGGTGTTGGAGAATTCCAGGGTCACGTGGCCTTCCCACTCAGGCTCGAGCGGGGTGACGTTGACGATGATGCCGCAGCGCGCGTAGGTGCTTTTACCCAGGCAGATGGTCAATACATTGCGCGGAATGCGGAAGTATTCAACGGTGCTGGCCAGGGCGAAGGAGTTCGGCGGAATGATGCAGACGTCGCTGTGAATGTCGACGAAGCTGCCGGCGTCGAAGTTCTTCGGATCGACGATCGCCGAATTGATGTTGGTGAACACCTTGAAATGGTTGGTGCAACGCACATCGTAGCCGTAGCTCGACACACCGTAGGAGATCACACGGCTGTCGTCGCTGCCGCGCACCTGGCGCTCGACGAAAGGC
Source organism: Pseudomonas sp. AM14(2022) (assembly GCF_036346455.1). NCBI lineage: Bacteria > Pseudomonadati > Pseudomonadota > Gammaproteobacteria > Pseudomonadales > Pseudomonadaceae > Pseudomonas > Pseudomonas sp. AM14(2022). The sequence goes on along the minus strand of NZ_JAOTNY010000003.1, from coordinate 315,397 downwards.
TCGATCATGCCGTGTTCCTGCGCCATGCGGCGAATCCACTTGTCCGATTTGATGCTCATGGCGGGTGTCCTGAATAGCGAGGTGGAAAAAATCTGTCCGGCATCTTACCGGGCGCGCCGCCGGGTTCAAAGTCCGCGCTGCAATTCTCGCCGAACACCCTGGAAATACAGGCTCTGGCGACGAACCGTCACACCGTCGATCCCTAAAACAGAGAAACCTTCGCAAGAAACATTGGCACGTTCCGGAAAAAGGGTTAAGGTGGCGCCACTGTGTTGCTTGTGTCACTGAGAATCTCTACACGATATGTTGAATTTCGATCCAACCATCTACAAGAATTTTTCCTGCTCTTTGCACTCAGTCTCGGCCAGGGTTCTTCCTGAGTCGCAGTTATCTTTGTTCAAGGAGTTACACCATGTCTAATCGCCAAACCGGTACCGTTAAGTGGTTCAACGATGAAAAAGGCTTCGGCTTCATCACTCCACAATCCGGTGACGACCTGTTCGTTCACTTCAAAGCTATCCAATCCGACGGCTTCAAAAGCCTGAAAGAAGGCCAACAGGTTTCTTTCATCGCTACCCGCGGTCAGAAAGGCATGCAAGCTGAAGAAGTACAAGTTATCTAACTTGTAGCTTCTTTAGAAAAGAGCCCCGCCCTCAAAAGCGGGGCTTTTTTGTGGGCGTGTGTTTTTAACGACCACAAAAAAGATCGCAGTCCGTGACAGCCCTCCTATAGGAGCTGCCGCAGGCTGCGATCTTTCGTTTGTGCCTTACCAGGCCACGCCAAACCCTGCGGTGTAGCGGGTCTTGTTCAAATCCGCATCCTTGGTACCACTGATGATGTCGCGTTCGGCCTTGAGGTTGAGCGACGCCCAGTCGGTGACCTTGTAGCGCAAGCCCATCTCGGCATCGAGCGCATAGTTGGCTACGTCAGACAGCGGCTTGCCCAGTTCGCCATTGGTGAAGAACTCGACTTTTTTGCCGATCAGGTAACGGTTGTAATCCCACTTCATGGCGACCGAATAGAAGTTGTCCTTGCCGCCATCGCTGTATTCGTAATCGGTGCGGTTGAGCAGCGAACCGAGCGAGAACGCGCCCAGCTCGTCGTCCCAGAACTGGTAACCCGGACCGGTACCGACCACACGCTGACGCGACAGCTCTTCAACGTAGTCGCGCTTGTAGTTCAGGCGCCCCTGCCAGAACCATTTGTCGGTGAGGAAGCGGTCAAGTGCGTATTCGGCGCGCCAGTTATTGGTGGTGACCTGCTCGTCCTGCACTTCGCGGTTGTATTCGCCCTCGGCGGTGTGCCGCCAGCGGCCATGACGCGCGGTGGTCTTGAAGTCGATGTCGTAGTCGTCGGTGTCCTTTTCCGCCCGTTGATAATCCATCGCCAGGCCAATATTGCCTTTCCATACCAGATCCTCGACCACCGGTTTGGGTTTGAGAATCTGCTGAATGCTCGCCAGCTCGACGGTCTTCGGCGCCTCGCCGTTGGCCAGGGTGACCTTGCCGTCATCGGCAGCGGTCAGCGACTTGGCTTTTTCACCGTTGTAGGCATCCTGTTTGACCAGCAGTTCCTGATCGCTTTGCAGGGTCTTGACCTCTTTCCAGTCGATGCTGACCGCACCCGCATACTGGGTCTGAATCAGCAATTTGCCGCCATCGAAAACGGAGATCTTACCGCTCAGCTTGTCACCGTTCTTTAACCAGACGGTATCGGCAAGCAGCGGCGTGGAGGCACTGAAAACAGCAAGGCACAGCAAGGTTCTGGACAACATAAGCGGATCGAGGGCTCAAGTTTGCGAAAAAGGTCGGCATTATCCGTAGGAATAAGACCCTGACAAGGACTGACCGAGCGATTTCCATTGAGTTCATTTCTCATCTGACCAACGAGCGATTACGCTTGAGCCCATCGATACGACTATTGTTCAGGAACCGCGCAGGTGAAAGAGCCGAATCATCCCGAGGAAAGCGAAGCGCAAATCCGACGCACGGCGCTTTATTCCACCCTTGCCCAAGTGCCTGAGGGCAAGGTGGTCAGCTATGGTCAGTTGGCTGAACTCGCAGGGTTGGGGCGCGCCGCCCGCTGGGTCGGTCGGACCCTGAGCCAATTACCCGGCGATACCAGACTGCCGTGGCACCGGGTATTGGGTGCCGGCGGTCGGATCAGCCTGCCGCCGGGCAGCCCTTCGGGGGACGAACAACGGGCACGATTGCGTTCTGAAGGCGTCACCGTCCTGAACAATCGTGTGGATATTCAGCGCCATGGCTGGCGTCCGGTAGAGCACAGCGGTTAGAGTGCGCGCTTTGTTTTCGCAATCTTGAGGCAGACTTCAGCCCATGCCCCGTAAAACCTGGCGCGCCGCGCTCGCCGCCTATGCCAGTCCCTCGACGCTCGTGCTGTTGTTGCTCGGTTTTGCTGCCGGCCTGCCGTACATGCTGGTGTTTTCGACGCTTTCCGTCTGGCTGCGTGAGGCCGGCGTTGCCCGTGAAACCATCGGCTACGCCAGCCTGATCGGTCTGGCGTACGCCTTCAAATGGGTCTGGTCACCGCTGCTCGACCAATGGCGCCTGCCTTTATTGGGCAAGCTGGGCCGCCGCCGTTCGTGGCTGGTGCTCTCGCAGACGCTGGTGATTCTGGGCCTGATCGGCATGGGCTTCTGTGATCCACAGAAACACCTGTCCTGGCTGATCGCCATTGCCGTTATCGTCGCTTTCGCTTCCGCCACCCAGGACATTGCGGTAGACGCCTATCGCCTGGAAATCGCCGACGACAGCCGCCAGGCCGCGCTGGCCGCCAGTTACATGTCCGGCTATCGCGTCGCCGCCCTGCTGGCCACCGCGGGCGCACTGTTCTTCGCCGAAGGCTTCGGCTCCACCGGCTTCAACTATCAACATTCGGCCTGGACCGGCACCTACGCGCTGTTCGGCGTGTTGATGGTGCCTGCCCTGCTGACTTCGCTGCTGATGCGCGAGCCGCCAGTGCCACTGCGCACGCAGCTGCAGGCCGGCCGCTACAGCTTCGCGCATCAACTGGCCTCGGTATTCGTACTGATCGTGTTGCTGGTGTCGGTTCCGGCGATGTTCACCCAGCTCTACAACACCGATTTCGCCAGCGTACTCTTCGGTCAGATGAGTCCGCTCGACCTGCTGCTCGAAGACCGCGCCTTCCTGCGTGCCATCCTCTATACCCTGCTTACCGGCCTGTGCCTGTCGACCATGGGCCGTCGCGGCCTGGCGCCGGTACTGACCCCGGTCAACGACTTCATCCTGCGCTACCGCTGGCAGGCGTTGCTGCTGCTCGGGCTGATCGCCACCTACCGGATGTCCGACACGGTGATGGGCGTAATGGCCAACGTGTTCTATATCGATCAGGGCTTCACCAAAGACCAGATCGCCAGCGTCAGCAAGATCTTTGGCCTGATCATGACCCTGGTCGGCGCCGGCATGGGCGGCCTGCTAATCGTGCGCTTCGGCATCCTGCCGATCCTGTTCATCGGTGGCGCGGCGTCGGCGGCGACCAACTTGCTGTTCGTGATGCTCGCCGATATGGGGCCGAACCTGAAGATGCTGGTGGTCACCATTTCGCTCGACAACTTCAGTTCCGGGCTTGCGACCTCGGCGTTCGTCGCCTACCTGTCGAGCCTGACCAACCTCAAGTTCTCGGCCACCCAGTACGCCCTACTCAGTTCGATCATGCTGTTGCTGCCACGCCTGATGGGTGGTTACTCCGGAGTGATGGTCGAGAAGTTCGGCTACCACAGCTTCTTCATGATCACCGCGCTGCTCGGCGTGCCGACACTGCTGCTGATCGCCCTGCACTGGTTCCAGGAAAATCGCCGCGCGGGCCCGACGCCAACGCCCGAGCCTGCACCAACCTCCGTCGTCGAAGAGTCGTAGGACATTTCAGCTACGGCGGGAGGATTCCCGCCGTTGAGCCTCACCGCCGAGCGCAATCCTGTACGTCGGCAAATCTCGCCGGTACACTGCTCCGTCATTTCCAGTCATAGCAACCGACAACGGCCAACCATGCGCACCAGTCAATTTTTGCTCGCCACACAGAAAGAAACGCCTTCCGATGCGGTCGTCGTCAGCCATCAGCTGATGCTGCGCGCCGGCATGATCCGCAAACTCGCTTCGGGCCTGTACACCTGGCTGCCGATGGGCTTGCGGGTAATGCGCAAGGTTGAAGCCATCGTTCGCGAAGAAATGAACGCTGCCGGTTCTCTTGAAGTGTTGATGCCGAGCACCCAACCGGCCGAGCTGTGGCAGGAATCGGGGCGCTGGGAAGAATACGGCCCTGAGCTGCTGCGCATCAAAGACCGCCACGGTCGCGACTTCTGCGCGGGCCCGACCCACGAAGAAGTGATCACCGATCTGATGCGCAACGAATTGAGCAGCTACAAACAGCTGCCAATCAACCTGTACCAGATCCAGACCAAATTCCGTGACGAAATCCGCCCACGTTTCGGCTTGATGCGCGGCCGCGAATTCATCATGAAGGACGCCTACTCGTTCCACGCCGATCAGGCGTCGCTGCAGGTCACCTACGACCGCATGCATCAGGCGTACTGCAACGTGTTCACCCGTCTGGGCCTGAAATTCCGTCCGGTTGAAGCCGACAACGGCTCGATCGGTGGCGCTGGCTCCCACGAGTTCCACGTACTGGCCGAGTCCGGCGAAGACGACATCGTCTTCAGCAATGGTTCCGACTACGCGGCGAACATCGAGAAAGCCGAAGCCGTGCCACGGGAAACCTCGCGTCCAGCGCCGGCCGAAGAGCTGCGCCTGGTCGACACTCCAGACACCAAGACCATTGCCGCGCTGGTGGAAAAATTCAATCTGCCGATTGAAAAGACCATCAAGACCCTGATCGTCCATGCCGACGAGCCAGGCAAGCTGATTGCCCTGATCATCCGTGGCGACCACGAGCTGAACGAAATCAAGGCTGCCAACCAGCCAGGCGTGGCCAGCCCGCTGGTCATGGCTTCCGATGCCGAACTGCGTGACGCCATTGGCGCCGGCGCCGGTTCCCTCGGCCCGCTGAACCTGCCGCTGCCGATCATCATCGACCGCTCGGTCGAACTGATGAGCGACTTCGGCATCGGTGCGAACATCGACGACAAGCACTACTTCGGCGTGAACTGGGAACGCGATCTGCCGGTTCCAACCGTTGCCGACCTGCGTAACGTCGTGGCCGGTGACCCAAGCCCGGACGGCAAAGGCACCCTGGAAATCAAGCGCGGCATCGAAGTCGGGCACATCTTCCAGCTGGGCAACAAGTACAGCAAGGCGATGAAGTGTGAAGTGCTGGGCGAGAACGGCAAACCGGTTACCCTGGAAATGGGTTGCTACGGTATCGGCGTATCCCGCGTGGTGGCTGCCGCCATCGAGCAGAACAACGATGAGAAAGGCATCATCTGGAGCGACACCCTGGCGCCGTTCCAGATCGCTCTGGTACCGCTGCGTTATGAAACCGAGCAGGTGCGCGAAGCCACTGACAAGCTGTACGCAGAACTGACGGCGGCCGGTTTCGAAGTGTTGCTGGACGATCGCGACAAGAAAACCAGCCCGGGCATCAAGTTCGCGGACATGGAGCTGATCGGCATTCCTCACCGGATCGTGGTCAGCGACCGCGGCCTCGCCGAAGGCAACCTGGAATACAAGAGCCGCACCGAAGCCGAAGCGCAAGCGCTGCCGGTCGCCGACGTGGTGTCCTTCCTTCAGGCCCGTATCCGCCGCTGAATCCAGATAGAGACCTCATGTTCAAGCGAAACACCTTGGGCCTCGGTGGTGCCGCCTTGTGCGGCGCCCTGCTGGTCAGCGGCTGTGCCAATCAGATGTCACAGCGCAGCGAGCACGAAGAGCGGGTCGAGCGCAAATTGCTCGATCACAGCCTGCAGATCGATGTCGGTGAGCCTAAGGTGCTCGAGCTGCCGCAACGACGCGTGAAGATCAACGAACAGAAGACCTTCGAAGTCACCGAGTTCGAAGTCACCCGTCGTTACGATCGCTACACGCCTTACCAACCCTGGCGCGAAATCTACGAGATTCCGCTGGGCGCGGTGGCCGTGGTCGCCGGTATCGGCGCCAATGTGGTCAACGTGTTCGCCCTGGGCAATCTGCCGGACAGCGTGACCAAGGACTGGCTGAACTACGGCATCGCCGGGGTCAACCCGTTCATGAACGTGCAGTCCCACGGTCGTGCGCAACAGAACCTGGCCGGTATCGATGAAGTCCAGCGCGACAAGCGCACGGAGTATTCGAGCCTGCCGTGGAGCGAGCGTCCGGTGCAGGTCAAGGCCGGCAAGCAGACCTTCGACATGACCACTGACCGCAACGGCGTGCTGCGCCTGAACCTGCTGGACAGTCCGTTCGCCGAAAATGACCTGAACCATATCGGCAAGCTGCAGATCAGCGTCGAAGACGGCAAAGATGACGTGCACAGCGACTCATCCCTGGCGATCAGCAGCCATTTGCGCAGCAAGTTGCTCGAAGCGCACGGGTTGATTTACGACGATCTGGAAGACGACGAAGTGAGCCAGTGGGTACACCGGGTCAAACGTCTGTCGGAACTGGGTCTGGAAGAAGAAGCCAGCGAGCTGGAGCAAAGCCTGATCGAACTGACGCGTAACGATCCTGAGTTGCAGGCGGAATTTCTCAAGTCGCTGACCAAGGATGCGGGGCGCCTGGTCGCTGATCCTGGACCGAATTAAGCCTGAAAAGCTTCGCGAGCAAGCCCGCTCCCACATTTGATCGAGTTCCTTCAGAGGGAATACAGTCAAATGTGGGAGCGGGCTTGCTCGCGAAGACGACCTTGAAATCACTGATGAGTTCAGCGCTCGAACAACTCCATCTGCTCAAACCCGCCGCGCAAATCCTCCAGCCTCACCCCCACCCCCAACAACCGCACCGGTTTCCCACCCCGGTTGAACGCCTGCGTCAGCATCAACTGATAACTGCCCAGATCGCGCCCCGCCCCGGCCTGCTCCAGTGTGGTCTGGGTAAAGTCATGGAACTTCACTTTGACGAACGGCTTGCCTGGGCGATAACTGCTGTCGATCCGTTCCATGCGGGTTTTCAGGGTTTCCAGCAGCTCCGGCAGTTTGTCGAGGCAACTGCGCAGATCCGGCAGATCGACGTCGTAGGTGTTTTCCACGCTGATTGACTGTCGGCGGCTGTCGTTATGCACCAACCGGTCATCAATCCCACGGGCCAGACTCCAGAGTCGCTCACCGAAACTGCCGAATTCGCGCACCAGCGCCAACTTGTCCCACTCGCGCAGTTGCAGGCAATCGACGATGCCGAGCTTGCCCAGCTTGTCGGCAGTGACTTTGCCGACGCCGTGCAACTTGCTCACCGGCAAGCCACTGACGAAATCCTCGACCTGGTCCGGAGTAATCACGAACAACCCGTTGGGCTTCTTCCAGTCGCTGGCGATCTTGGCCAGAAACTTGTTCGGGGCCACGCCAGCAGAGACGGTGATGTGCAACTGATTGGACACCCGCCGGCGGATATCCTGCGCGATGCGCGTGGCGCTGCCACCAAAATGCGCGCTGTCGGAGACGTCGAGGTAGGCCTCGTCCAGCGACAGTGGCTCGATCAGATCGGTGTAATCGCGAAAGATCGTATGGATTTCCTTCGAGGCTTCGCGATAGGCCTCCATGCGCGGCTTGACGATGGTCAGGTCGGGGCAGAGCTTCAAGGCATGTCCGGATGACATCGCCGAACGTACACCATATGCCCGCGCTTCGTAGTTGCAGGTCGCAATCACCCCACGCCGATCCGCCGACCCGCCCACCGCCAGCGGTTTGCCGGCCAGGTTCGGGTCGTCGCGCATCTCGATGGCGGCGTAGAAACAGTCACAGTCGACGTGGATGATTTTTCGCTGGGTCATGACAGAAAAGGAAACATGGCGAGCCGGAAACGCAGTATCTCACTCGCACCTGTATATAGCACCAGTGGTCTGAAGGTTCTTTTCAGATTGTAGGAAAACAACCATGAATTTATTTTCTCAATCGAGAATCACCGACCGATAGAGCTGAAAGCCTTGCCCCACCTGCCCTGCGCGCCCTTCTCCTGCACTGCAAAAAGCGCTAACCGATTGAACAGGAACAGATTTATCCAGATTCAAGGTTGACACCCCGGCGATCCTCTGTAGAATGCCGACACACAGACGCGGGATGGAGCAGTCTGGTAGCTCGTCGGGCTCATAACCCGAAGGTCGTCGGTTCAAATCCGGCTCCCGCAACCAAACATCAAAAAAGGCTACTCGAAAGAGTGGCCTTTTTTGTGCCTGTCTGTTTTTCAGACCAGCCTCTGCATCACGCACATCCTGGCGAACAGGAATTCGTTGCATTTCCGAAACTTACCGTGCCGCTGCGACCGTTTGACGCAAATTCACACTTATTTGACCCTTTACGGGATTAGCGGTTGACACCTCGCCGTTCGCCTGTAGAATGCCGCCACACAGACGCGGGATGGAGCAGTCTGGTAGCTCGTCGGGCTCATAACCCGAAGGTCGTCGGTTCAAATCCGGCTCCCGCAACCAAACATCAAAAAAGGCTGCTCGAAAGAGTGGCCTTTTTTGTATCTGTGGAAAAAGTCCTTTCGCAACAATGATCTGTCACGCTGCAGTGAAACGCTCAGGATCATCAGACCCGCCCGGTTGCGACTATGCTTGAGTCGCAGGCAAGACGTCTGCAATCCATGACCCGCCCTCGCCGATCCCGGATGAGAGGCGTAGTATTTTGTGATTATTTTTTTCTACAGGGATTGGTAACTTGGCTGGATACCTCCATCCTGTCGCGCACAATCCAAGAGGTGATTGATGCGCGCCAACTCGTCTGATTCACAAGACACCGTCACAGCAGAACATCCGATCAAACCCGAGCGCCTGCGCTTGCTGGATCGGTTGAGCAAATATCGCCAGCCGATCGGTCTGGCGGTCACGTTGCTGCTGTTTGCCATTGCGCTGATTGCCTGTCGCCACCTGCTGAGCGAGCTCGATCTCTACGCATTGCACGACTCGATCCTGGCGGTGCCGAAACCGGCCCTGCTCGGCGCGTTGGGTGCAACGGTGGTCGGCTTCATCATATTGCTGGGCTATGAATGGTCGGCCAGCCGCTATGCCGGCGTGACACTGCCGCCGCGCACTCTGGCGCTGGGCGGCTTCACCGCATTTGCGATTGGCAACGCCATCGGCCTGTCGCTGCTGTCCGGCGGCTCGGTGCGCTACCGTTTATATGCACGCCATGGGCTGGGCGCCTCCGAAGTCGCGCACATGACCCTGTTCGCCAGCCTGTCGCTGGGTTGCGCCCTGCCGCCGCTGGCGGCTCTCGCGACCCTGAGCGACCTGCCCGCCGCCTCCGCCGCACTGGGCTTGTCAGAAGGCCTGCTCGGCACGATCGCCATGGTGGTGCTGGGTCTGGGCGCGATTCTGGCGATCGGCATCTATCGCCGCCGTCTGCCGGAGCAACCGTACCGCGACAACCTGCTGGTCAGGGCCGGTCGCCGGACGCTGCGCCTGCCCGGCCGACGCCTGACCTTCCTGCAACTGATCATCACCGCCCTCGACGTCGCCGCAGCGGCCACCGTGCTCTATCTGCTGCTGCCGGAAGCCCCGCCGTTCGGCGCCTTCCTGCTGGTGTACCTGCTGGCCCTGGCCGCCGGCGTGCTCAGCCATGTGCCGGGGGGTGTCGGGGTTTTCGAAGCGATCCTGCTGGCCGCGTTTGCCGACACCCTCGGGGCCGCGCCACTCGCCGCCGCCCTGCTGCTCTATCGTCTGATCTACGTCGTGCTGCCGCTGTTGGTAGCCTGCCTGTTTTTGCTGATCAACGAAGGCCAGCGCCTGTTCCAGACCCAGACCATGCGCGCCGCATCCGGTCTGGCCGCGCCGATTCTGGCGGTGCTGGTGTTTCTGTCCGGCGTGGTGCTGCTGTTTTCCGGTGCCACCCCGGAGATCGACACGCGTCTGGAACACATCGGCTTCCTGATCCCGCATCGCCTGGTCGACGCCTCGCACTTCGGCGCCAGTCTGATCGGTGTGTTGTGTCTGATGCTGGCGCAGGGCCTGCGCCGGCGCCTGTCGGCGGCGTGGATGCTGACCACCATTCTGTTGCTGGTCGGCGCCCTGCTCTCGCTGCTCAAAGGCTTCGACTGGGAAGAAGCCACGCTGATGACACTCACCGCCGCGTTGCTGGGAGTGTTCCGTCGTTCGTTCTATCGCCCGAGCCGATTGACCGAACTGCCGTTCTCGCCGCTGTATCTGGTGGCCAGCCTCTGCGTCCTGGGCGCCTCGACCTGGTTGCTGCTGTTCGCCTATCAGGACGTGCCGTACAGCCATCAACTGTGGTGGCAGTTCACCCTCGACGCTGACGCCCCGCGCGGCTTGCGTTCGTTGCTCGGCGCCGCCGTGCTGTTACTGGTGATCGCGCTGACCTGGCTGCTGCGCACCGCGCGCCCGGTGATCCACCTGCCGACCCCGGACGAACTGGATCGCGCCGCGAAAATCCTGATGGCTTCGTCGCAACCCGATGGCGGCCTCGCGCTGACCGGTGACAAGGCGTTGCTGTTTCACCAGAACGACGAAGCATTTCTGATGTACGCCCGCCGTGGCCGCAGCCTGGTGGCACTGTACGACCCGATCGGCCCCGGCCAGCAACGCGCCGAGATGATCTGGCAGTTCCGCGACCTGTGTGACATCCATCACGCCCGTCCAGTGTTCTATCAGGTACGTGCGGAAAACCTGCCGTACTACATGGACATCGGCCTGACCGCGATCAAGCTCGGCGAAGAGGCCCGGGTCGATCTGCAGCGCTTTGACCTGGAAGCCAAGGGCAAAGAGATGAAGGACCTGCGCTACACCTGGAACCGTGGTACCCGCGATGGTCTGTCGCTGGAAATCCATGAGCCGGGCCAGGCGCCGATGGACGAGTTGAAAGTGATTTCCGATGCGTGGCTGACCGGCAAGAACGTGCGCGAGAAAGGTTTCTCCCTCGGTCGGTTCAGCGACGATTACCTGAAGCATTTCCGCATTGCGGTGATTCGCTTCGAAGGTCGCCCGGTGGCGTTCGCCAACCTGCTCGAGACCTTCAGCCATGACCTGGCCAGTCTCGACCTGATGCGCTCGCACCCGGACGCCCCCAAGCTGACCATGGAGTTCCTGATGGTCGGCCTGATTCAACACTATAAGAGTCACGGATACGCGCGCTTCAGCCTGGGCATGGTGCCGTTGTCGGGGTTGCAACCCCGGCGTGGTGCACCGCTGACCCAGCGTCTGGGCTCGATGGTCTTCCGCCGTGGTGAGCAGCTGTACAACTTCCAAGGCTTGCGCCGCTTCAAAGACAAGTTCCAGCCTGACTGGGAACCCCGTTATATGGCAGTGCCCGCCGGACTCGATCCGCTGGTGGCGCTGGCCGATACTGCTGCCCTGATCGCGGGCGGCTTGACTGGATTGGTGAAACGCTGATGATTCAACGCTCCCTGAAGTACATCCTGGCCGCACTGATCGTGCTGGCCGTGATTGCCGGCGGCGGTTACTGGTACCTTAAACGCCCGGCACCGCAACCGACTCTGCAACCACTGACGGCCGCCGACGGCACGGTCATGACCCGCGTCATTCCCGGCACCCAGCCCAAGGCTCAGGTGCTGGTCGCGGTCAATGACGACCAGAAGCTGACCGACAACCAACTGAGTACCCTGAGCCGCAGCGCCTCGGCGCAGATCGTTCAGGTGATTCTGCCCAAGGACTGCCTGCAACAGAGCCGCGCCCTGCAAACCGGCCTGCGCGAACTGAATGGCCCGGCCACGCTGGTCAGCGGTATCGGCCCTGGCGCCGTGCTGGCCTGGCGCTGGCTGTCCGAGCAGAAGGACGACAAGGCCCAAGCGATCTCGGTAGACCTGGCCCTGGAAAAACCCGGTTGCACCCACCTGCTGCCGAAGTCCGCGGCTCATGGCCATTGGCTGGTGGCATGGAACGACAACCCGGACGACACCAGCGCCGGTTTCGTGCGCGATCAACCGAACGCCGAAACCAGCATCAGCGACTACGACATCAACCTGCCGCAAGTGCTGAACAACGAGCTGCGCAAAATCCTCGTCGGCGGCGACAAGGCCAACGGCGGTCTGGCGATCCCGGTAGTGGAAGTGCCGGCCGGTCAGGCCAAAGACACCGTGACCCTGTTCCTCTCCGGTGACGGCGGCTGGCGCGACCTCGACCGCGACGTGGCCGGCGAGATGGCCAAGATTGGCTACCCGGTGGTCGGCATCGACACCCTGCGCTACTACTGGCAGCACAAGAGCCCCGAGCAAAGCGCCCTGGACCTGACCGAACTGATGCAGCACTACCGGCAGAAATGGGGCACCAAACGCTTCATCCTGACCGGTTACTCGTTCGGTGCCGACGTCCTGCCAGCGATCTACAACCGCCTGCCGGACACCGAGCAGCAACGCGTCGACGCCATCATCCTGTTGGCTTTCGCCCGCACCGGCAGCTTCGAAATCGAAGTCGAAGGCTGGCTCGGCAACGCCGGCAAAGAAGCCGCCACCGGCCCGGAAATGGCCAAGCTGCCTGCCGCCAAAGTGGTGTGCATCTACGGCGCCGAAGAGACCGACGAAAGCGGCTGCACCGACAAGACGGCAGTCGGCGAAGCAGTGAAACTGCCTGGCGGCCACCACTTCGATGAGAACTACCCGGCGCTGGCCAAGCGTCTGGTGGACTTGATCGAAAAGCGTCAGAGCAAGGATCAGCCGGCAGAGTGATCTGCGCCGATAAAAAAGCCCCGCAACCTCACGGTTGCGGGGGCTTTTTTACGCAAACTTGCAGCACTTCCTGCCAGTCGAAACTTCTATCGATACCGAGACTAAAGCTGAACATCTATCCACGTGATGTCATCTTCTACATCGATACAGCTGCCATCCGGCGCTGCTAGCAAGTAGCTTTGCTGTAACTCGGTTAGCTCCGCCCAAAAGCCATCGGTTGCAAATACCAGTCGCTCTCTTAGGGTCAATGAATGAAACACAAAGTCAGGGTTCGGTGCGCGACTCGCCTTCAAGCAACGAGTCACCCGGTGTCGAGCCGGATCTTGCGCCAACTCGGAGTGGGAACGGTCGCGCCTCCAGTTAGCCTTACAGTGGGGCGACGTAATCCATTCGATCGCGCCTGCCGGCGTCACAACACCGCACGAACAATCACCCTCATACGCAAGCGTGAGTTTCCCATGAGCGGCGACACCCACCACATAACAAGTGGCGCCTGTGTGACTTGCAAACAACACGGGGTGGAGGTCGGCCAGTATAGAAAGCAGTACCTGTTCAACAGCTTCGCACTCAGTGATATCGAGGCCGTGATCAAAGTGTTTTTGACCAGACATCTAAAACACCCTTTACAAAGGACTCAGCCAACTGGCCACTGCCAACCCTCGAGGTACCGTCCGTGATAACAAATACGCCGTTTTCTCCATCACAGAGCGCTCCAGCAAAGTCATGATTGGTTCTCCTGGCTCGCCCTGCTACCGATCTGACGTGGTATTTCATGCGCTGCCCAGTTCTTTCATGCGCCCATGAATGATTTGTCCTCTTCCCGGATTGGCCTGTACCGAGCCCGAGCTTTCAATCACATAGTCAATGCCACTGAGAACCCTGAGTGCTCGAACTCCATCCGTGATGAATTCCTTGAGCTCGGATTCCGCCTGCCGAACCTCTTCTAAAAGCTCTGGACGTCCATCAATCAAGATAATGATGTCTTCGACGTCTTTATGGTATGGATCGCCACCACCACGACCACTGAAGGCTTCCAGTTTTGTCGCGAGAAAATAGGTAGGTTTGAATATCTGGATGACGGTACCGCTGGGTAACGTAAATTTATTGGCCCGCGCCAGCCCCTCTACAAACCAGCGGTTGGCGTATCCGAGAACCTCGGGATCAGAAGGCATCACGTCAACGACGATGTCGTTGAAGCGGAAACGACAGTTCACTTCATCCTCGCCAGTAATCTTGAAATTCCTGGCCGCCAACCGTTCGGTAAGCTGCTGCCAGGCGCCAATGCCTGCCAGCTCGATCACCAGGTCAACATCATCGGTGAAGCGAATGTCGTCCAGCACAACAGCATCAGTTACCAGCATGGCTGTGGTGCAACCTCCGACAAAGGCAACCTCCGCGAGAAACGCCTCTCCCAAACCCTCAGCAACAAACTCTATAAGCTCGTAGTTGTGATCAGTGTTGGATGACATGTTATTTCAGTCCCATCCCTGCTTTTAGAATGTTGACCGCAACACCACACTCTCGCGGACCTCCAAGGCGGATTGCATCAGCAAGCGCAAGATAGTGGTAAAGGATCCTGTCCCTCTTCACCGCTTCCGGCACTGTTTTGTAGAGCGGCTCTATCGCCTGTCCACGCTCAGCTCCAAGTGCATCTGGCCAAACCGGAATCAGTCCGCCAGCACTTTTGATGCTTTTGGACAGTGCCGGTGCTGCAAAACCCGTCGGGATGCCGCGAACCATTGCCCCGGGCTTTACAGGGAAAAAGTATTTCAGAGCGTGTTCGGTGATGTTTAGCAACTGCCGCCGGTTAACTTTTGGAAGTCCGGTGTCATAGTCATTGGTGAGCAGCCCGGACACACGACACCTGGCGATGGAATTTGAAACTTCGCTCTTGCTTAGCCCAAGTGCAGCAGACAACGCACGCAACGAGTAACCTTCACTCCAGCTCGCCAGTGGCGGAACAGCTACCGGCTCCGACCACCCTTCCCACCCCGCCTCATCGTCCAGGGGCGAATCGAAATCCTGTCGACGGAATACAGTATCTTCACCGTCGGTGGAGTAGGTGACCAATGGTTGCCCCACCCGACCGCCCGCCGTCATTTGACTGACCACGTAGGGCTTCAACAACTCCTCGACTCTGTTCGAATTTGACTCCGACTCCATTACCCCAAGGAGGTTTTCCTCCTGAGCGTGAAGGCTGGCCATCTTGAACAAAAGCAAAATGTCTTGACTCTTCATGAAGCTTAAAACCCCAAGCGTCCACATTCCATAAAACGTGGACACTTTTCTCATTCAAAATATCCGATAGTCAAGCCCTTTATTCGGCCCCGCTCCTGTGGCGCCAACTCAAGAATTCACCTGCCCCGAGATTGCTCGCTACCTTAATTCCGGTTACCGGTGTCGCAATATCAGATGACGTTCGCATACCTTGTAGGCAAACTCCTAATCTCATGTTTAGGCACTTTGCCGCTCTGTTGCGCTGTTTTCGACGGGATACTCTCCAGAGGTCGCTGACCAATTCAGTGATCGGGTGTGGTAACCCGGCTAAGCAAAGTGCAACAACGCTCCCAACACGACTCAGGTGTTTTTACGTCTGCAATTCCGAGTCATGGCGGCTGTGCGTGGGAGACCTTCGGGTCTGCCGGTTTTTGCTCTCCCGGTTTACCACCCTGCGTACAGCTGCCACCCATTCGTGTGGAAACGAAAGTCACGGCACTTCGAACCAAGGAGTAACACGATGACCGAAACTGATCTGCACGGACCCGCGAACGTTAAAACCATCGGCTGCACCCCTTCCTCTACCACTCGGATCAAGCGTTCTTCAATGTCCGCTCTGGCATTCCGATTCTCGAAGCACTGTCCCAATCCTCCGACCTGCTGTCCCTCGCCAAATCATTCACCGAAGACGCTGCCTTCATCAAAGACACCGACCGCCATGCCTGGGCTGCGCATTACCTGACGGTGATGGGCAAAGCTTTGATTGATGACGTGATACAGACACTGATGCCGCGAACTGCGCGGACGAAGACCGAATCGGAAGAAGAATTGCCTGAAAGCCACTGACACCACAGAATCCTTGTGGGAGCGAGCTTGCTCGCGAATGCGGTGGATCAGCCACCACATGTCTCGACTGACACTCAGCCTTCGCGAGCAAGCTCGCTCCCACAGGGGATTTGCAGTGGGTTAGAGGTTTATGTGAAGCACAAAAAAGCCCCCGCCAGCCAAAAGGCCGACGGGGGCTTTTCAATTAAGGCGGAGCCTACATCTCGACCTGCGTCCCTAGCTCAATCACCCGGTTCAGCGGCAGATTGAAGAACCGCAAGTTGCCGTTGGCATTCTTCAACATGAACGCAAACAGCGCCTCGCGCCAGCGGGCCATGCCTTCGAGTTTCGAGGCGATCACCGTTTCGCGGCTGAGGAAGTAAGTGGTGCGCATCGGGCTGAAGTCCAGTTCATCCAGATGACACAGCTTCAGCGCCTGCGGCACGTCCGGCTCGTCGGTGAAGCCAAAGTGCAGGATCACCCGGAAGAAGCCTTCGCCGTGGGCCTCGACTTCGAAGCGGCGCGATGGCGGTACGCGCGGGATGTCTTCGTAGACCACGGTCAGGAGCACCACTTGCTCATGCAGTACCTGGTTGTGCAGCAGGTTGTGCAACAGCGCATGCGGCACGGCGTCGGAGCGTGCGGTGAGGAACACGGCGGTGCCCTGCACGCGGTGCGGCGGTTGCACGCGGATGCTGCTGATGAAGATCGGCAGCGGCAACGCGCCTTCGTCGAGGCGTTCGACCAGCAATTGCTTGCCGCGCTTCCAGGTGGTCATCAGCACGAACAGCGCAATACCGGCGATCACCGGGAATGCACCGCCCTGCACGATCTTCGGCACGTTGGCGGCGAAGTACAGACCGTCCACCAGCAGGAAACCGATCAGCACCGGCACCGCGAGGATCGGTGGCCACTTCCACAACAGCAGCATGACGGCCGAGACCAGAATGGTGGTCATCAGCATGGTGCCGGTCACCGCAACGCCGTAGGCCGAAGCCAGGGCGCCAGAGGATTCAAAGCCGAGGACGAGCAGCACTACGCCGACCATCAGCGACCAGTTCACCGCGCCGATGTAGATCTGGCCTTGTTCATCGCTGGAGGTGTGCTGAATGTACATGCGCGGGATGTAACCGAGCTGGATCGCCTGACGGGTCAGGGAGAACGCGCCGGAAATCACCGCTTGCGAAGCGATCACCGTGGCCAGCGTCGACAGCCCCACCAGCGGAATCAGCGCCCAGCTCGGCGCCAGCAGGTAGAACGGGTTACGCGCCGCTTCCGGGTTTTCCAGCAGCAAGGCGCCCTGACCGAAGTAGTTCAGCACCAGCGCCGGCAGCACCAGCAGGAACCACGCACGGGCAATCGGCTTGCGCCCGAAATGGCCCATGTCGGCGTACAGCGCTTCGGCACCGGTCAGCGCCAGTACCACCGCGCCGAGGATCGCCACGCCCATGCCAGTGTGAACCATGAAAAAGCGCACGGCCCAGACCGGGTTCATCGCATGCAGCACTTCCGGGTAATGGCTGATGCCGTAAACGCCGAGAGCGCCGAGCACCAGGAACCAGGTGACCATGATCGGCCCGAACAGAATGCCGATCCGCGCCGTACCGTGGCTCTGGATCAGAAACAAGCCGACCAGCACCACCAGCGACAGCGGCACCACCCAGTGGTCGATGCCGTCGAACGCCAGGCCCAGGCCTTCGATCGCCGACAGCACGGAAATCGCTGGGGTGATCATGCTGTCGCCGTAAAACAACGCCGCGCCGATCAGTCCGCAAACCACCAGCAACGAACGCAACCTCTTGCGCTTGCCCGCCGCACGACGTGCCAGTGCGGTGA
The DNA here is from genome assembly GCF_036346455.1 of Pseudomonas sp. AM14(2022). Classification (NCBI taxonomy): domain Bacteria; kingdom Pseudomonadati; phylum Pseudomonadota; class Gammaproteobacteria; order Pseudomonadales; family Pseudomonadaceae; genus Pseudomonas; species Pseudomonas sp. AM14(2022). The sequence continues at coordinate 297,761 of NZ_JAOTNY010000003.1, read as the reverse complement.
GCGCCATGATGCCGCCCTCGCCCTGGTTGTCGGCGCGCAGGACGAACATCATGTATTTGATCGAAACGACCCAGATCAGCGACCAGAAGATCAACGACAGAATACCCAGCACCCCATCGTGATTGACGGGCACGCCATACGCGCCGGAAAACACTTCTTTGAGGGTGTACAACGGGCTCGTGCCGATGTCGCCGTAAACTACCCCGACTGCCGCGACCAGCATGCTCAGCGGTTTTGCAGCCGAATGCTCGGCGCCCGCCGCCTGACTACTTGCCTGACCCATCCAACACTCCTGATTCTCGAACCGGCTTCTTTGAATGAAGCACTATGCTTTGTGGTGCAGCATGCGCTGTTTTACCTGTTGTTACAGACGTTTTGTTGACTGTAAAAAATTGGTAAAGCTCAACGGCGCGAAGCATAGCGCAGCACTCGTCGTATTTCCCTGCATAAAGCTGGTCAAGTGCGTTGCTCATCGCTAGAATTGCGCACTTTTTGATCAGAGGCGCACCCTAAGCGCCCATCCGTCGGTTTTCCCACACGGCAAGCGACGTCACAAAACACCGAGGTTAGACATGTCCACCACTCCTGCGCCGGCCAATCCAAAGGTTGGCTTCGTATCTCTGGGTTGCCCGAAAGCACTGGTCGACTCCGAGCGCATCCTGACCCAGCTGCGTATGGAAGGCTATGACGTGGTGTCCACCTATCAGGACGCCGACGTGGTGGTGGTCAACACCTGCGGTTTCATCGACTCGGCCAAGGCTGAGTCGCTGGAAGTGATCGGTGAAGCGATCAAGGAAAACGGCAAGGTGATCGTCACCGGTTGCATGGGCGTGGAAGAAGGCAATATCCGCGACGTACACCCGAGCGTGCTGGCCGTGACCGGTCCGCAGCAGTACGAGCAAGTGGTCAACGCGGTGCACGAAGTGGTGCCGCCGCGTCAGGATCACAACCCGCTGATCGACCTGGTGCCGCCGCAAGGCATCAAGCTGACTCCGCGTCACTACGCCTACCTGAAGATTTCCGAAGGCTGCAACCACAGCTGCAGCTTCTGCATCATCCCGTCGATGCGCGGCAAACTGGTCAGCCGTCCGGTGGGTGATGTACTCGACGAGGCCCAGCGCCTGGTCAAGTCCGGCGTCAAAGAGCTGCTGGTGATTTCGCAAGACACCAGCGCCTACGGCGTCGACGTGAAATACCGCACCGGTTTCTGGAACGGCGCGCCGGTGAAAACCCGCATGACCGAACTCTGCGAAGCGCTGAGCACCCTCGGCGTGTGGGTGCGTCTGCACTATGTTTACCCGTACCCGCACGTTGACGAGCTGATCCCGCTGATGGCCGCCGGCAAGATCCTGCCGTACCTGGACATCCCGTTCCAGCACGCCAGCCCGAAAGTGCTGAAGGCGATGAAACGCCCGGCGTTCGAAGACAAGACTCTGGCGCGCATCAAGAACTGGCGCGAGATCTGCCCGGACCTGATCATCCGTTCGACCTTCATCGTCGGCTTCCCGGGCGAAACCGAAGAAGACTTCCAGTACCTGCTGAACTGGCTGACCGAAGCCCAGCTCGACCGCGTCGGCTGCTTCCAGTATTCGCCGGTCGATGGTGCCCCCGCCAACGATCTGGACCTGGAAGTGGTGCCGGACGACGTTAAGCAGGACCGTTGGGAGCGCTTCATGGCGCACCAGCAGGCGATCAGCTCGGCCCGTCTGCAAATGCGCATCGGCCGCGAGATCGAAGTGCTGGTGGACGAAGTCGACGAGCAAGGCGCCGTCGGCCGCTGCTTCTTCGATGCCCCGGAAATCGACGGTAACGTATTCATCGACAACGGCAGCAACCTCAAGCCGGGCGACAAGGTCTGGTGCAAGGTGACTGACGCTGACGAATACGACCTGTGGGCTGAGCAGATCTAAGCACCACGAAGTACCTGTGGGAGCGGGCTTGCTCGCGAAGGCGGTGTATCAGTCACTGGTATGTCGACGGATACACTGCTTTCGCGAGCAAGCCCGCTCCCACAGGGGATAGTCGTGTCTTCAAAAGCCCCGCTCTTTTTTACGAGATGCGGGGCTTTTTTACGGCTATCGTTTACCGGGGGAAGGACTCCCTTGAAACGAACAAGAGGCCATCGGGCATGCGTCAGCATTCGGTCATTCACACGCCGAAACTCAGCGATTATCAGGAACTGACCCGGGTCTGGGAGGCCTCGGTCCGCGCGACCCATGATTTTCTGCCGGACAGCTACATCGAGTTGCTGCGCAATCTGGTGCTCACCCGTTATCTGGACGCGGTGATGCTGATCTGCACCAGGGATCGTCAGCAGCGCATCACCGGATTCGCCGGGGTGGCGGCGGGCAAAATCGAAATGCTGTTCATCGATCCCGAGTATCGTGGCCAAGGCTTGGGCAAGAAACTGCTCAACTACGCCATGCAACATCTGAATGCCGATGAACTGGACGTCAACGAACAGAACCCGCAGGCGCTGGGGTTTTATTTCAAGCAGGGTTTTGAAGTGATCGGCCGCTCGGAGGTGGATGGCATGGGCCAGCCGTACCCGTTGCTGCATATGCGCCTGCGGCGGCCCCAGCAGCGCTCAAGCCACGCCTGACACACCAAAGAACCCTTGTAGGAGTGAGCCTGCTCGCGATAGCGCCGGACCAGCCGACATCAATGCTGAATGTCAGACGGCAATCGCGAGCAGGCTCACTCCTACAAAAAACCACCTACCGAAATGGAACCGGGCTTAACCGGCGCCAGGCAGGTACAATGCCCACCCCTTTTTTGTTACGGCCCTGTCATGACTGACCCGATTCGCCTCTCCAAACGCCTCATCGAACTGGTCGGTTGCTCCCGCCGGGAGGCCGAGCTGTTCATTGAGGGCGGCTGGGTCACCGTGGACGGCGAAGTGATCGACGAACCGCAATTCAAGGTCGGCGACCAAAAGGTCGAGCTCGACAAGGACGCTCAGGCCACCGCGCCGGAGCCGGTTACGATTCTGCTCAACGTGCCGGCCGGCATGGATGTCGACACCGCCATGCAGTCGCTCAGCGCCGACACCCTCAGCGACGAGCACCGCTACGGCAAACGCCCGCTGCGCGGGCACTTCCTGCGCCTGACGGCCAGCGCCGATTTGCAGCCCAAGGCCAGCGGCCTGCTGGTGTTCACTCAGGACTGGAAAGTGCTGCGCAAACTGACTGCCGACGCGGCCAAGATCGAGCAGGAATACGTGGTCGAGGTCGAAGGCGACATGGTTGCCCACGGCCTCAATCGCCTGCAGCACGGCCTCACCCACAAGGGCAAGGAGCTGCCGCCGGTCAAGGCCAGCTGGCAGAACGAAAACCGCCTGCGCTTCGCCATGAAGAACCCGCAGCCGGGGATCATCGCGCAGTTCTGCGAAGCGGTTGGCCTGAAGGTCGTCGGCATCCGCCGCATCCGCATCGGCGGCGTGTCGATTGGCAAGGTTCCGGTGGGCCAATGGCGCTACCTGTCCGGCAAAGAGAAGTTCTAAAGCTTCCACTGCCGCCACACATTCCGGCAGCGCGCCTGCGCGTTGCCCACAACGAAATATCAGGATTACCCACATGATTCATAACGACGTATTGCGCAGCGTGCGCTACATGCTCGACATCAGCGACAAGAAAGTCATCGAGATCATCAAGCTCGGCGGCCTGGACGTGGAGCTCAAAGACGTCGTCGCGTACCTCGACAAGAAAGAAGAAGACGAAGAAGGCTTCGTGCGCTGCCCGGACGAAGTCATGGCGCACTTCCTCGACGGTCTGGTGGTGTTCAAGCGCGGCAAGGACGAAAGCCGTCCGCCGCAGCCGATCGAAGTGCCAGTGACCAACAACATCATCCTGAAGAAGCTGCGCGTGGCCTTCGAACTCAAGGAAGACGACATGCACGCGATCCTCAAGGCAGCCGAGTTCCCGGTGTCCAAGCCTGAGCTGAGCGCGCTGTTCCGCAAGGTCGGCCACACCAACTACCGCGCGTGCGGCGACCAGTTGCTGCGCAACTTCCTCAAGGGCCTGACCCTGCGCGTTCGTGGCTGATCTGCGCCACAAGCTCTGAATCGGTGGCGCGGCCTTCGCGAGCAAGCCCGCTCCCACAGGTTTTGTGGCTGACACAAAACCGGACTCCACTCGAGATCCCTGTGGGAGCGGGCTTGCTCGCGAAGGCGTCGGCCCGGCCACCTCGGGTTATCATCCCCACCCCGCTCCCACCTCGACTCCAGACCATGACTTACAACGTCTCCCCCATCGGCTTCGTGCGCTCCTGTTTCAAGGAGAAGTTCGCCATCCCGCGCCAGCCGCAACTGGCCCCCGCCGCCCGTGGCGTGCTGGAGCTGGTGGCGCCGTTCGATCAGGGAGACGCCGTGCAGGGGCTGGAGCAGGTCAGCCATGTCTGGCTGTTGTTCCTGTTTCATCAGGCCCTGGAAGAGAAGCCACGGCTGAAGGTGCGGCCACCACGGCTGGGCGGTAACAAGTCCATGGGCGTGTTCGCCACCCGTGCGACGCACCGGCCCAATGGCATCGGGCAGTCTGTGGTGAAGCTGGACAAGGTCGAGGCCAATCGGCTGTTCATTTCGGGCATCGATTTGCTCGACGGCACACCGATCCTCGATATCAAACCCTACGTGCCTTACGCCGATATCATCGCTGACGCCTCCAACAGCATCGCCAGCGCTGCGCCACAGCTGATTGACGTGCAGTGGACGGACGTCGCGCTGCAACAGGCGCATGGCCATGCACAGCGCCTTGGCGAGCCGCTGATCGAGTTGATTGAGCAGTGTCTGGCGCAGGATCCGCGCCCGGCGTATCAGACGCCGGCACCGGAGCGCGAATACGGTGCGCAGTTCTGGGATCTGGACGTGCGCTGGCATTACCCGACGCCGGAGCAGATCCGGGTACTGGAAGTCATCCCCGCCAACACCTGAACCCCGGAAACGCAAAAGCCCGCGCTGCCTTCTCAGGCAACGCGGGCTTTTCTGTGTAGCACGAAACCATTGTGGGAGCGGGCTTGCTCGCGAAAGCGGTGCGCCATTCAACATTGACGTCGACTGACAGCCCCCCTTCGCGAGCAAGCCCGCTCCCACAGGTATTGCGGGTTACTTCTCGACGAATGCACGCTCGATCAGGTAGTCACCCGGCTCGCGCATACGCGCCGAGATCTTCAGGCCGAAGCTGTCGAGCACTTCGCTGGTCTCGTCGAGCATGCTCGGGCTGCCGCAGATCATTGCGCGGTCGTCCTGCGGGTTGATCGGTGGCAGACCGATGTCGCTGAACAGCTTGCCGCTGCGCATCAGGTCGGTCAGACGGCCCTGGTTCTCGAACGGCTCGCGGGTCACGGTCGGGTAGTAGATCAGCTTGTCACGCAGCGCTTCACCGAAGAACTCGTTCTGCGGCAGGTGCTCGGTGATGAATTCGCGGTAGGCGACTTCGTTGACGTAGCGTACGCCGTGCACCAGGATCACTTTTTCAAAGCGCTCGTAGGTTTCCGGATCCTGGATCACGCTCATGAATGGCGCCAGACCGGTGCCGGTGCTCAGCAGATACAGGTGCTTGCCCGGGTTCAGGTCGTCAAGCACCAGGGTGCCGGTAGGCTTTTTCGAGATGATGATCTCGTCGCCTTCCTTCAGGTGCTGCAGCTGCGAGGTCAGCGGACCATCCTGCACCTTGATGCTGAAGAACTCGAGATGCTCTTCCCAGTTCGGGCTGGCGATCGAGTAAGCGCGCATAAGCGGGCGGCCGTTGGGCTGTTGCAGGCCGATCATCACGAACTGACCGTTCTCGAAGCGCAGGCCCGGATCACGGGTGCACTTGAAGCTGAACAGAGTGTCATTCCAGTGATGAACACTGAGGACACGCTCGTGGTTCATGTTGCTCATGTACGTGGGACTCCTGGATATTGGGTCTGCGCTCGCCTTTGCGGCCAACAGTGCGCAATTGCATCGCATTCTAATAGCGACGACAATATCTGTTAACTGGATTATTAAGATAAGGGTTATCGGTTATATCGATATGCGATTTACTCTTCGTCAACTGCAAGTCTTCGTCGCCGTCGCCCAGCAGGAGAGCGTATCCCGTGCTGCGGGTCTGCTCAACCTCTCGCAGTCGGCGGCAAGCACCTCGATCACCGAACTGGAGCGCCAGTCCAGCTGCCAGCTGTTCGATCGTGCCGGCAAACGGCTGAGCCTCAACGCCCTCGGCAAACAGCTGTTGCCGCAAGCGGTAGCACTGCTCGACCAATCCAAGGAAATCGAAGACCTGCTCAACGGCAAATCCGGTTTCGGCTCACTCTCGGTGGGCGCCACCCTGACCATCGGCAATTACCTGGCGACCCTGCTGATCGGCGGCTTCATGCAGCGCCATCCGGAAAGCCAGGTAAAACTGCACGTACAGAACACTGCCAATATCGTGCATCAAGTCGCTCATTACGAAATTGATCTGGGTCTAATCGAAGGCGACTGCAGCCATCCGGATATCGAAGTGCAGAGCTGGGTGGAAGATGAACTGGTGGTGTTTTGCGCGCCGCAGCACCCACTGGCCAAACGTGGCAGCGCGACCATGGAAGAGTTGACGCACGAAGCGTGGATTCTGCGTGAACAGGGTTCCGGCACGCGCCTGACCTTCGATCAGGCCATGCGGCACCATCGCAGTGCGCTGAATATCCGCCTGGAGCTGGAGCACACCGAAGCGATCAAACGCGCGGTGGAATCAGGGTTGGGGATTGGCTGTATTTCGCGGCTGGCGCTGCGTGATGCGTTTCGACGCGGTAGCCTGGTGGCGGTGGAAACCCCGGATCTGGATCTGTCCCGGCAGTTCTACTTCATCTGGCACAAGCAGAAATACCAGACTTCGGCCATGCGCGAGTTTCTCGATCTGTGCCGCGCCTTCACCGCCGGGGTGCAGCGCAGCGACGAGATCGTCTTGCCGAGTATCGCTTAAAGCAGAATCACCGCCCACACCAGGGCAATCATGCTCAGGGCCACGAATTGCGCGGCGCTGCCCATGTCCTTGGCGTTCTTCGACAGCGGGTGCAGTTCCAGGGAAATGCGGTCAATCGCCGCTTCCACCGCCGAATTCAGTAACTCGACGATCAGCGCCAGCAGGCACACAGCGATCAGCAGCGCCTGTTCAACGCGACTGACATTCAGGAAGAACGTCAGCGGAATCAGCACCACATTGAGCAGCACCAGTTGGCGAAATGCGGCTTCGCCGGTGAAGGCTGCGCGCAGGCCGTCCAGCGAGTAGCCGGATGCGTTGAGGATGCGTTTCAGGCCGGTCTGGCCCTTGAAAGGTGACATAACGTAAAAACCAACCAGAAAGGAGTGGGAAAGCTAGAGCAACAAAAGTCAAAAAAGCGTGAAGACGCCAGCCTTTATTGGCTCGGAATTGACTCAAGTTGTTGCAGAAGTAATGCCGCCTGAGTCCGGGTGCGCACATTCAACTTGCGAAAGATCGCCGTGACGTGGGCCTTGATGGTCGCTTCGGACACGCTCAACTCGTAGGCAATCTGCTTGTTCAGCAGGCCTTCACAGACCATGGTCAGTACGCGGAACTGCTGCGGGGTGAGACTGGCCAGGCCGTCGCTGGCGGCTTTGGCTTCATCGGAGACACTGACGGCTTCGAATGCCTGCGGGGGCCAAAACACATCGCCATCGAGCACCTTGCGCACAGCTTGCTGAATCACATTCAGGTCGCTGGACTTGGGAATGAAGCCACTGGCGCCGAACTCCCGGGACTTGACCATGACCGAAGCCTCTTCCTGGGCCGAGACCATCACCACCGGAATCTGCGGGTACTGCCCGCGCAGCATGACCAGACCGGAAAACCCGAACGCGCCGGGCATGTTCAGGTCCAGCAGGACCAGATCCCAGTCGGATTTTTCGGTCAGGCGCGCTTCCAGCTCGGCGATGCTCGCCACCTCCACCAGTCGCACATCCGGGCCAAGGCCCAGTGTCACCGCTTGATGCAGCGCGCTACGAAACAGAGGGTGATCATCGGCAATCAGGATGTCGTATGTGGCCATTTTTCAAATGATCCTGTTTTTTGATGGCAGACCCGACGCATTCGGGCCTCGCCAAAGCAACTCGAGATACCGCCGCACAGCGCTATCCACAGGGGCACGTTCAACGCCAATCACGAGCAAACACGGCGTTTCAAACCCTGGCCGCACCCCAATCGGCGCCAAGCATGCCCAGCGTAGCCGGGGTGGTCAAGCAGCACGGCCGCCGCTGGGTGAAGTATGGGCCACTATCGGGCCAACACCGCTTGCGGCTTTCGTATATAAGGCAAGAGCTCGGCGTGGGCCGGAGTCGACTCGTTGAGCGGCAACTGTTGTTTGGCGCCCAGATAATGCTGGCTGAACACATCGAAGTAAGCGTCCAGCGCCGACGCTGCATCGCTGTCCCCGGCCAGTTCCAGGCACAAAGCCGCGACTTCGGCGGTGCACAGGTGCTCGCTGCGGGTCGAGCGGCGCAGGCGATAACGCGAGAGTCTGTCGGGCAGCAGGCTGAGAATCGGCAAACGGTCGAAGTACGGACTCTTGCGGAAAATCTTGCGCGCCTCGGTCCAGGTCGCATCCAGCAGGATGAACAACGGACGCTTGCTGCTATCGGGCACGACGGTGTTGGTCACCCGCGACGGTTCTACATATTCGCCGGGAAATACAAGGTACGGCTGCCATTGCGGGTCGTTGAGCAGCGCCAGCATCCGCGGGTCGGGTTCGGTGCGCGACCAGATGAACGCGTGGTTGTCGCGCACCACATCGGCGATCAACCAGCCGGTGTTGCTCGGCTTGAACACTTCCTTGCCGGTCATGATCAGACACACACCGGAACGGGTTTCGACGGTCGGCCGCCAGGCGCACAGGCAGTGGCTGATGATCACCCGGCAGTCGCGGCAACGCTCGGAGCGAAAACCACGGGCCTGAATCGGCTTGATACCTTCGTCCTCGCGCTGGTCACGCAAGCGGGCTACGGCGTTGGGGGCATGATGGATCACGGGCAACGCCTTATGGCAGGAAAACTCGACACACACAGCACTCGGCAAGGCAATAAAGGCCGGCAGTTTACCAGAGCGACGAGCGCAAACCTGTACCGTCCCGACCGGCTCCCCTATAATCCGGCGCCACTGAACGCACAGCCACGGGGCTGGTCGAACCACCAGTCACTGAATCAGGAGAGTTTCATGCTGCGCCTTATCGTTCCTACCGCGGCCATCGCACTGGCGTTGTCCTTCAGCGCACAAGCGGCGTCCTTGAAAGAGCAGAATCTGAACAAAGAACTGCGCAACATCGCCGAGCAAAGCAGCGTCGGCACGCCGCGGGCGATCAATGAAGACATTCTCGATCAGGGCTACACCGTTGAGGGCGTTACCCTGATCAACCACCTGAGCGTCCAGGCCAGCCACGCCGAAAAGATGCGCGCTGACCCAAAAGCCGTGTATTTCCAGCTGGGTGCTTCGGTGTGCAATAACCCGTCGTACCGCAAGCTGATGGCCAAGGGTGCGATCATGCGTTACGACTTCAGTGAATATAAAACCAACAAGGCCATCGGCTCGGCCAGCTACCAGGATTCCGATTGCCCGAAAGCTGCCCCGGCGAAGAAGAAGTAATCATCGGGTATTGGCGCGCCGTTGTTCATCCTCGGCGCGCAATTCGGCCACCAGGGCCTGCAAGTAGCGAGAACGTCGTTCTCCACCTGCCAACCGACGGCAGCACTCCTCTTCGAGACTCACTTGATTGGTCTCGGCTGATGCTTTCAGCATCCGATACAACTGCGTATCGATTTCCAGAACCACTCTGGCCATCTTTCCCGCCTCCATGCCTGCTACCCGCGAATCCTTGAAAAGCGCGCACCCTGCGTACGGTTGCCGACTCAAAGCTGTCGTACAGTGCCTGTAGGTTAGTAAATCAGAGTGATTGCTCTACGGCGTACCTTCGGACGAGTGGTGAATATTCATTTCCAATAAACCCGCAACGGTTGCCAGCAAAGCCTGCGCGGCGTAAAGATCAACTCAGCGCAATGGCTCGCGAGGGTCTAGATTCAAAGTATTCCCGATCACCTGTTCACGGCAGAAAAAGGAGCTGCCGAATGTGTGTTTTTTGCAGCGCGGCACTGACGCCGCACGTCAGGGCCACCCGCTCTGTGCAGAAGGAGACGTTGAATGCCTTACCAACCAAATGACCTGCTCAGCCGTCATTTTCAGGAAAGCGGCCCCGACCTCATCAGCAAGGTCGAAGAACAGCTCAAGCAGATTTCCCCCGACAGCCCGAACCTGCCGATTTATCGCGACATGATCCTGACCGTGCTGCGCATGGCCCAAGAGGATCACAACCGCTGGAACGCCAAGATCACCCTGCAGGCCCTGCGTGAACTGGAGCAGGCGTTCCGGGTGCTGGAACAATTCAAGGGACGACGCAAAGTCACGGTATTCGGCTCGGCGCGCACGCCGGTCGAGCACCCCCTGTATGCAATGGCGCGTGAACTCGGCGCGGCCCTGACGCGATCAGACATGATGGTCATCACCGGTGCGGGTGGCGGGATCATGGCCGCCGCGCACGAAGGCGCCGGGCGTGACCACAGCCTCGGGTTCAACATCACCCTGCCCTTCGAGCAGCATGCCAACCCGACTGTGGACGGCACCGGCAATCTGCTGCCGTTCCATTTTTTCTTCACCCGCAAACTGTTCTTCGTCAAGGAAGCCGATGCGCTGGTGCTGTGCCCTGGTGGGTTCGGCACCCTGGACGAGGCACTGGAAGTACTGACGCTGATCCAGACCGGCAAAAGCCCGTTGGTGCCAGTGGTGCTGCTCGATGTGCCGGGCGGAACATTCTGGCAAGGCGCCCTGGATTTCATTCGCCAGCAACTCGAAGAAAACCACTACATCCTGCCCACCGACCTGAAACTGATGCGTCTGGTCTATAACGTCGATGAGGCGGTGGAGCAGATCAACCAGTTCTACAGCAACTTCCACTCCAGTCGCTGGCTCAAGCGTCAGTTCGTGATTCGCATGCATCACAAGCTCAGCGACGTGGCGATGGCGCATATGCAGGAGGCTTTCGCCGATCTGTGCCTGAGTGACCAGTTCCATCAACACGCTTACAGCGGCGAGGAACATGACGAAGCGCAGTACAGCCACCTGGTGCGGTTGGCTTTCGCGTTCAATGCCCGAAATCATGGCCGTCTCAGGGAACTGGTGGATTACATCAACCTCCCCGAAAACTGGGCTCACACCCAACCGCAGACCGCCCAACGTGCACGTGAGCCATCAAAGGTAATTTGAAGGCAAAAAAAAACGGCCCGCTATTTTCATAGCGGGCCGTTTCTATTTAAACCGATTTAATCGTCCATGCCTCTGCCGCTGAACAAGCGGTTGATCATCTCCATCGAAAACCCCCGATAGGCGAGGAAACGGCCTTGCTTGGCGCGTTCCTTGGCATCAATCGGCAAGTGTCCGGAGAACTTGCGTTGCCACGTCTCGCGAAGCTGCTCCTGCCAGTCGATACCGCTTTCACGCAGAGCGAGCTCGATATCGGCACGTTGCAAACCCCGTTGGCCCAGCTCTTCACGAATGCGCAAAGGGCCATAGCCGGAACGGGCACGGTAGGAAACAAAGCTTTCAAGGTAACGGGCTTCGGAAAGCAGCCCCTCTTCCGTCAACCGGTCGAGGGCTGTTTCTATCATTTCCGCCTCGGCGCCGCGCTGACGCAGTTTACGCGTCAGTTCGACTCGACCGTGCTCGCGTCGAGCGAGCAGGTCCATGGCGGTTCGCCGCACCGCGACGAGGGTATCGAGTACAGCGGTGGTCATCGCTGCGATCAGATATCAGCGTCAGCCAGGTCGTCTTCGGTCTCTTTGACCGCAGAAGCCTTGGAATCGGCGATCACCGCTGGCGACAGCAGTTTGTCACGCAGCTGCTTCTCGAGCTTGGCAGCGACTTCCGGGTTGTCTGCCAGGAACTTGGCCGAGTTGGCCTTGCCCTGACCGATCTTGGTGCCTTCATAGGCATACCAGGCGCCGGATTTCTCGACGAAACCATGCAGCACGCCCAGGTCGATCATCTCGCCATTGAGGTAGATGCCCTTGCCGTAAAGAATCTGGAACTCAGCCTGACGGAACGGCGAAGCCACCTTGTTCTTCACAACCTTGACGCGGGTTTCGCTGCCGACCACTTCGTCGCCTTCCTTCACCGCGCCGGTACGGCGGATGTCGAGACGGACCGAGGCGTAGAACTTCAGCGCGTTACCACCGGTGGTGGTTTCCGGGCTGCCGAACATCACGCCGATCTTCATGCGGATCTGGTTGATGAAGATCACCAGGCAGTTGGCGTTCTTGATGTTACCGGTGATTTTACGCAGCGCCTGGGACATCAGACGGGCTTGCAGGCCCACGTGCATGTCACCCATTTCGCCTTCGATTTCAGCCTTCGGTACCAGTGCCGCCACCGAGTCGACGATGATCACGTCTACTGCGTTGGAGCGCACCAGCATGTCGGTGATTTCCAGTGCCTGTTCGCCGGTGTCCGGCTGGGACACCAGCAGGTCGTCGACGTTGACGCCCAGCTTGCCGGCGTATTCAGGATCGAGAGCGTGTTCGGCGTCGACGAAAGCGCAGGTCGCGCCGGCTTTTTGAGCCTGGGCGATCACGGACAGTGTCAGTGTGGTTTTACCGGAAGATTCAGGACCGTAGATTTCAACGATACGGCCTTTTGGCAGACCGCCAATGCCGAGTGCGATGTCCAGACCCAGAGAGCCGGTGGAGATAGCCGGGATCGCCTGACGGTCCTGATCGCCCATACGCATTACGGCACCCTTGCCGAATTGACGTTCGATCTGACCCAGGGCCGCAGCCAAGGCTTTCTTCTTGTTGTCGTCCATTAAAGTCCTCACGTAATCAATAAGGCCTGACGGCCAACACCTGTATAAGTAGCCAGTATTATTCCACAGCGTTCGCGGATCGCCTACCCCTGATTTTCGATTTCTCGTGCCGCTAGTCGCAACAGCCCCTCTAGCGCGGCCTTCACCGTTTGTCGGCGGACTTCATCGCGGTTGCCGGGGAAGTGCTGAACCTCACTGGAAACCGCATCGCCCACGCCCCAGGCCAGCCACACCGTGCCCACCGGTTTGTTCGGTGTACCGCCATCGGGCCCCGCCACGCCGCTGACTGCCACGGCAAACCGCGCCAGGCTGTGCTTCTGTGCGCCACGTACCATCGACTCAACGACTTCGCGACTGACTGCGCCCACCGTGCCGAACAATTCGGCGGGTACATTCAATTGCCGGGTCTTCTGCCGGTTGGAGTAGGTCACGTAACCGGCCTCGAACCACGCCGAGCTCCCGGGAATCCGCGTGATCGCTTCGGCAATTCCGCCACCGGTACACGACTCGGCCGTGGTGACGTGGGCGTTGAGCAACTGCAAACGTCGGCCAAGCTCGGCAGCCAGTTGAGTGATCTCTTTCACGGTGCGCTCCGGATCGGGTGGAATGACTACCACCGTACACGACCCGGTTGCGCTTTCAATACACAGACTCATTCAAAATGTTCGGGCGCCAGCGCTCTGACATAGGCCTGACAGGCCTGTAAGGCAATCAGTCCGCGATCGCCGGTGTCGGTGATGGCGATAATTCGTTGAGCATGCGCCGGGTCAAGTCGGGCGCGTACGGCTGCATGATCCACGCCGCCGGGGCCGGTGGCGGCTGGCACCCCGCAGCCTTGGGCAGCGTCGCCGGCGTCGATGAGGACTGACAGGCGCAAATCAGCAGTGGCAAGACGATCGCGCAGGCGATCCTGATCACGTTGGGCATCACTGAGTGCTCGATAGTGGGTTTGTTCACTGGCCGCGAGGCGTTGCTCAAGGGCCAGACGTTTATCCTGCTCGACCTGCTGCGCGCTGGCTGCGGCCACATTCAGCTGATTGAGAGTGTCGGCGTTTAACCGCGCCTGCTCCGCGAGTTGTCGCCCGTAACGCCAGTCCTGAAACTGCCAGGCCAGCGCAGCGCCTCCCAAGGTCAGTAACAAAAAGCCGGTTAAACGCCAGGAGACGGACATAGCACCGCCCTCGCCCGCGTCCAGATGTCGAGCCGATCCTGCAGGCCATTCAACCCGCCGTTGATTCGGCGGGTGATGCTGTTGAACTGATCGCGGTCGGCCAGATCGTTCAGGCCGTTCTGTTCCCAGAACCATGCCGCCGATTCCGCTGCCCATTGCGGTTGCTCAAGCAATTCCGGCAAGGACAGCAGACGTTCATCGCCGAACAGGCCGAGACTGCACTGCCGATAGTTGCTGCGCCCGGTGATCTGGATCAGCCCGCGACCGCGGTATTTCTGCCCGTCGCCGTCGGCCTCGGGCGTGTTGCCCAGACGCAGCGCCAGCGTGCCGGTGTCGTATTTGCTCAGGTACTGGTTGTTGCCCAGTTCGCGCACGTATTGCAACTGGCCCGACTCGTGGCCGATTTGCGCGAGAAACGCGGCGACGCGTTTTGGCGAGTCGATATGGCGGCGAGTCATTGCGTTATTCAGTGCAGAAACAAAAACGCCCGCTTGGGAGCGGGCGTTGGGCATGATGGTTTTAAGGTTGTCTTCAGTTATTTGCATAATGTTTGATCCTCCCTGGATGCTCCGATTGAATCATGGATAAGAGCGAATGCTTGCCAGCCATTTTTTTCCGGAGTTTTCAGGCAATAGTGCCTTTAATCAGTTGCTACTGTTTCATCCTGCAGCAGCCAACCACCCCGGAGCCACCGGTCGGTGCTCGCTGAACGGAAAGAAAGATCCTTGCGGCCAGTCTCGCAGCGCACGACGATAAGCCTGCAATTGAGCGTACTGCTCGGTGGTCAACGTGGTGCCGTCGCCATCCTCAAGTTCATCCCGGTCGCGCGCCACCAACCAGTCAGAGGCGACCAATTGTGCCGTGCGCCAAGAGCGCTCGGCTGCAGCGGCTTCATCCGACGAGGGCGGCGGCGGGTCAACCAGAATCGGAAAACCATTGTCGGCACGCACACCAATCATTTTTGGAGTGACTGCCAGCTGCTGCAGCAGGGAAATCCAATAGCCCTGAGGAATTTCAATAACGTCGTCAGGGATGTCCGACGAGTTGATACCCGGCACATATGCGCTGCACGTGCTGGCGCTGAACAAAACATTGAAAGTGTTCATTTAATAACCCTTTGCAAAATAGTTCACGGACCAACCCACACTCACTTGACCGGCAGAATTACGGATTTTCAGCGTGCAGCCCTGCTGGCTGAACGCGGTCACTGCGACCATCGCCGCGTCGCCCCCCGAATGGGTTGCCACAACTGAGAAGTAGCCTCGCGGAAACGGGATCGGAAATGTCACATACACATTACCGTCAGCATTCGATACTCCCGAGCCCCACTGATCGATATTCCCACTGGCGTGTTTCTGATACCCAGGGTTACTCACAAGCCCGGAGAACAGCGCGGCATATTTCAGGCTTGCCGTTCCATAAACCGTCCAGATGCCGCTCTCTTTGACAAAGTTGGCACTTTCTCCGCTGTTCATCACAATCGAAGTCAAATAGGAGCCTTGTGGACTGATCTGTGCTCCGGCTTTGCTGGCAACGGTGACCGGGGCACTGTTGCGACAGTGCAGGCCAATCGTCGCGCCATCCGGTACTGAGGCTGCGTCAGGTAAGGTAACGGTATAGGCAATTGTTCCTCCCATTCCGATCGTGCAACCGATATCAGCGACCGACAGTTGCGTTGCGGTGGATATTCCACGTGCACTTGCGTAACTGCCCAATGCACGTTGAACAAACTCAGCAGTGGCTACTGACCGACCTTTATCAAACTGGGGGGCGGTCAAAAACAGCGCTGGACTGCGAAGTGCGCCAAGCAGTTGATCATTGGCCGCCTCATCCGGCGTAATACCCGCTGCCTGCACGACACTCAAAATCTCCTGCGTTACTCCATTGCCCCACACGGCGGGAATCAACGAACCCGGCGCTCCGCTTGTAGGGTTTTCATCCACGAACCTGCCGTTGACCAGTCCGATATTGGGCACACTCTTTGGATAATCCATTTTTGTCTCCGGCTATTACTGAGTCGACGCCGAGTCGCGCACACAACCTGTCCTGTCCCTTGAACGCATTTGCAATAAGCAAATTTCATTGGCGACTTGCATACAGTTTCCAGGCCTGACGCACTCGGCTCCTGCACAAAAGCATTCAATCAGGCTGCGGTGGCCAATCGATCGCACGAGGGAAAGTGGGCTGAGTTTCGACCCTGGAAAGCAGTACCCGGTACTTTCTCCAAAGATCCAGTTGTGCCTGAGTCGTTGGCAATTGCGTGACTTCTGCGTCCGTTGCCATGCCCAGTGCCACGGAGTCCTGAAGCGTGTTCACGTCACCCTGCAACTTCGTGATCATCGACGAGGCCAATGCTGAAAGTCCGGAGGATTTCATTCGTACTGCATTTTTCAGTGACTCTTGATCAGGTTCGGCGATGTCGCCGTATTCCAGCGTAATCGCTCGTTCAAACAACTCTCGACCGTGAGGTTCAGGATCTTTCGGGGAAGCCGTAAATGGCACTTCACCCAATGAGTCCCTGGTCTCTTCGAAGGTAACCAACAGGTTTAGCGAGGTATGTTCCACGTCGTTCCAGCAAGGCTGACGTGCACTCAGAATTGTCATCATTTCAATAAACTCTCAGGCATAGAGTGGTGGAGTCCGGACTGGCACCGTCCGCGTTTCGGATAGCGCCCATAATTCGCCAAGTGCCGGCAGGTGCTCCGCCCCAGGCAGTACCGTCGGTGGCCGTGAACCGGCAATTGACACCGGCAGCGAGCCCCCCCGTGCCTGTAGCACCACCACCGCCAACGACCAGCAAGGCATAAGAGCCGACCACCCCGGCCTCTGCGGTCGATTGCGCGGCAACCGCTTTGGGATTACCGATACCATCGGTCCAGATGCTACCCAGATCGGTAGCATCGACCTGTGCGCGCAGAGAAGTACCATCAGCCGCCCAACCAATCATTACCGTATTGGTCGACTGGAAGTTTCCGCCGCCTTGGCGAACCGGCGTAAACCCGAGACGAGGTTGCAGCAGATAAACACCGTTATCGGAAGTCCGCCGCATATAGGGCTGATTCGGGTCGTTACTGGCAAACCCTGCCCAAGTAATGCCATCACTCAGAACTCGAGCATTGACTTGTCCGGTGATCTCGGCACGGGTCATGCCATCTGTGATGCCATAGCCAGCCAGTGTCGAGGCAGTTTTCGCCAGCATCACAACTTCGTTGTTGTTTTTGTTTCGCATATACGGCGAAGCGGAACTACCACCTGCAAAACCGGCCACCGAACACGCATCCGAACCGATCTTGGCGTCCAGCAAGGCATTTGTTGCCCCCTTGCTGTAAACGTCCGACACGTTGGCCTTGGTGCCTGGATCAAAGTTGGCCGAGCACCACAGGTTGCCAAAACTCGTGGCATCTACCTGGATCAGGATGTTCTTGCCATCCCAGCCAATGGAGACCGAATTGCCAAGTTGCCCGGCACCAGTGCCTTGTTTCACAAAGGCACTATTGGCAGCCACTTTGGTATAAGCATCCGCAATTCCGTATCCATCAAGCGTGGTCGGATTAGAGCCGGCAGTCACCTGCCCGCGTGCATTGACCGTGACCTTGCGGTATTCGCCGGATGCAACCCCGGTGTAACCCGCCAGTAATTCAAACGTCAGCGCCGTGGTTCCGACCTTGATTGGACCCGGCGTGGTCAGTTGCCAAAGACGGGACTTGTTCACTACGCCGTCATCGGTCGCAATGATAAAACTGCTGGTCACTTGATAGTCTTGAGCCGCATCCACTGCACGCGACCATGAGCCGACAGCCACCACGTAAACACCATTTTGCGACGCATTGGGCTGATCCTTGACCAGCACTCGATCGGCTACGGCAAGTTGTACTCCGTCGATGTTTTGCAAGCCGCTGAGGGCAATCGCTCCCGTTGTCGCGACCCGCACCGAGTTTTTGAAATCATGCGCAGCAAAACTCTGGATGGCCTCCAGCAACTGCGTTGAAACATCTTCCTGTGGCTCCATCCCCGCCGCTTTGATCACGTTCAGGATCTCTTGCGTAACGGCATTGCCCCAGGTCGCCGGGATCAACGACCCCGGTGTTCCCGCCACCGGGTTTTCGTCCACAAACTGTCCATTCACCAGCCCGACACCGGGGGTGTTTCTTGGGTAATCCATACTTCTAACCTCTATTCATAGTTGATGTGCACGTGGGTATGCGCAGGTGCACTTCGGTGGATAAGGCATTCCAGGGCACTTCCCGGGTTCACGCCAAAGCGCTCGCCCCAGTAACTGGCGCCAAAACGGCGGCCGATGAATTGCCGCCCGCCGGTATTGAGGGTCCACATGAACTGCGCCTGCCAACTGCCAAAGTGCCCGATACCAAAACGTGAGCGCCCCATTCGCGGCGCCCTCAACTCAGTAACACTGGCGTTGGGGTAGCCTTGACTTCGGGCAATTTCAACGAAATAGCCAATGGTCTGGCTGCCGACTGCGAGCAATCGTCGGCGCACGGCCAGACGCCGATCGTCAAACAACGGTTTCTGTCCCAGGCAGGGGTCAGGCAAATTCATTACCCGCTCCCAGTCCGGTACCAGCTCGCTGACTCCGGCAGGATCCATTTCGTTCTGCAGGTCAACGGCGCGGGCGTCCAGGCGTGCCAGCTCCTGAGAAATGCCCTCAAGCACTGCATCCAGTTCTGGTACTCGCTCTGGATCCCAGGCCGGACCACTCGGCATTAAGTTGCGCAACTGGGCCTGATATTGCGCCGGAGTTCTTATGCCTCCCATACGCAGCCCCCGAAGGTCAACAATTGGTTGGCGGTTGGTACGACATTGCCGACGGGAGCAAACAGTTGGTGGTCGTATTCGCCGGTGGCACTGCTGATTGCTTCGCGGATGTGACTTTGCAGCAAGGTTTCGCCCAGACCGGCTTCCCGGTTGTGCAAGTCGCGTAGCTGCGCTTCCACAGCCGCGCGCACGGCGCTGGTATCCGGGTTCAAACGCATTTTGTAGGTGACGGAGACTTGCTCCGGTGCCAGCACGTGCAACTCGGCTGTTACCGGACGCAACGGATCGATATAGGCCTGAACTTCGGCCAGTTGTTCATCCCCGGGAATCGGCTGGGGATCGTCATCGCGCATGATGAACAGGCTGACAATGCCCAAACCACCATCCCCGCCACGACACCAGGCCCGCGTCACACCCGGCACTTCCAGCGCCCAGGTTTCGTAGTCGCTGGCCGAACCGCCGTGGGGGATCACGCGATAAGAGCGGATCACCCGCGAGCGCAACGACTCCAGGCTTTCTCGCGCCACGCCGCCACTGAGGCCGGGCGCGAGCACCACAAAACTGTTGCCGACTACACCGGCGATCGGCTGCACCGGGTTCAGCGCCAGACCGGCGTCGGCATTACCGAGGCTGCCAGCGTCGAGCGCAGCAATCGTGGTGGTGTTGCTGCCATTGACGGTGGTGCGCGCGGCGGTGACTTTGTAGGTACGGCCATCGCTCGCTTGCAGCAGCGTGTCGACATCCAGCACCGCACCGGCGGTCGCGGTAAAACTGACGCTGCCGGTGGCGACTTGCGCCGGTTTGCGTGGCTGGTTCAGGCGCAGCGCGGCGATGCGTTCCAGGGTCGATTCGTCGGCCTTGTCCGGCAGGATCTGCTCGGCGATCCAGTCGAGATAACCGTACAGACCATAAGCCGCGCCACCGAGTGTGCGGGCCAGCACTTGCGCATCGGACTGGCGCAGCGAATCGCCGGCCAGGTCGCTTTGGGTGCGCTTGATCAGCACCGGCAGCGAAGGGGTTTCAAACGGCATAGATCACCTGCCAACTGTTATCGGGGTTGATGTCCAGACGTTCGCCATCGGCCAGGGTCAGGACCGTGCGCAGGTTCAGGCGCTGGGCGTCGAGGCGTTCGCTGATGATGTCGATGGCGCTGCAGTGGCCGTCGTCGATCAGCCATTGCAGGGCTTCGCGGGCATAGAACTCGGCGTCCATCTGGGTCTGTCGGGTGAGCTTGACCCGACGCAACAGCCACAGCCGCGAACCGATGCGATCGTCGGCGACGGTGGGAAAGCTGTCGCCCCACCAGCCGAAGCGCTCCTCGTCGTCGAGGGCGTCGTCATCGGCGGCGCGGCGCCAGGTGAACAGGCTGATGAGCACGGCGCGAGTCAGTGCGGCGTGGAGGTTCTGGCTGACAAGCATTATTTGCCTCCTGCCGGCGCACCGGTCTGGCCGCTACCGGCCTGCACGCCGACGTGCACGTGTTTGATCTGGCTGATGCCGCCGGCGAGTTGGTCGCCGGTGGAAACGATCTTGCCGGTCTGGTTGATCACCGGCGTGTCGAAGTTCACCGCGCTGCTGGCGCGGATGTTCAGGGTGGCGGTTTCGATGTCGATGATCCGCCCGCGCTTGAAGTGAATTTTGTCGCCCTCGTCGGTGTAGATCGCCACTTCGCCAGAGGCCAGCGACTGCAAGCGATAGCGGCGGTCGGCGACCACCAAGGCGATGGCGTGAGACCGGTCACCGCCGAGAAACGTGACGATGCCTTCGGCGCCGGCCAGCGGGTTGCTGGTGAAACCATAGGGTTCGAAGTGCTCCATGTCGTCGTTCACCTCGCCGGCGGTGAGGCGCATTTGCAGCGATTGCAGCTTGGATGCCGAATGGGCGAGCACGACAGTGCCGCGCGCCAGCAGGCGTGTCAGTAGGCTCATGAATTGTCCTCAGGGAGCAGACCCGACACGGACAAAATGTGGGAGCGGGCTTGCTCGCGAAAGCGGTGGGTCAGTCAATGGGATGTTGGACCTGCCGACGCTTTCGCGAGCAAGCCCGCTCCCACAGGGAATGGGTGTCAGGCCTGGTTTTTTTTCGGTGGGATGGGATCAGGATCGAAGGTATGCGGTGGCGCCACTTGCAGCGTGGTCACCGAGCCCTGCGCCGAGAGCGAATACGTGACTTTGGAGATCAGCATGTCGCCGTCAAAGCCGAGTACCGGATCCGTGACCTTCACCAGCGTGTTGTGGCGCCACAGATCGCCATTGGCCTGACGCCAGCCCTGCACCTGATAGGTGGTGGTCTGCGCCCGGCCCATGCGGGTGGCGCTTTCCCATTGGGCGCGTTGCTGGGCCAACTCGAACGTCAGCGCGGTGCCCTCGTTGATGATCGTGGTGCGTCGGCGCTTGAAGCTCAGATCAGCCGCGCTGGATTGAACCTCGCTGACGGCCGCCCCGCTCTTATTGTCCGAGCCTTTCTGCTGACTGATCACTCGGTATTCAGAAAACACCTGGCTCTGATCCATCGGCGCGTTCGCCGACAGAATGTTCTTGCCCAACTCCAGCGCGTCACTGGCCCGACCACCACTACCGGGCTTGGCCAGCACCAGCCGGCCCTGCTCGTCATCGGTGGAAAACACCCGGAACAGCGAGAGCAATCGGTCGATCGACTGGAACACTGTTTCGCCCGGCACGATGGTGTGTTTGGCGAGCCGCGCGGTCTCGGGAATTTCGTTGACCACGTACAGCGAGTATTCCGCCGCCAGAGCCTGGACGATGCTCAGCAGCGGTTGCTCCTGCCATTGGTTCGGCCGGTTGGTGGCTGCGCAATCGACCAGATCCTGAGTCTTGGAACTGCCCTCGATACTCAAGCTGATCTGGCGTCCGTCATAACTGATCGGCGCCTTGAACACGTAGCCGGTGAGCACCAGGTCCTGGCCAATTTTCACTTCGCACGGGTCACCCGGTTTGATCCGTTGATCCACCGTCTGCCCCGGCCACTGCCAGGTGATGTCGAGTTTGAAGGTGCGGAACTGGCGCTCAAGATCGGCGGTGATTTCCACACTTTTCCAGCCACCGTATTCCATGTTGTTGACGGTCAGCGTGACATGGTTATCCATCTCGCTCATGACTCACTCCCTGGACACTTTTACGTCGTTGGGAGAAAAGCCCGGATGGTTCATCGCGTTGCTCTGCGTCACTTGAGTCACCCGTGTGGCATCGGCAAATTGCTTGTAGGCCACCACCAGCGCCGGCAGGCTTTCCTGAAACGATTTGGTGACCTGGCGCACACCGGATGACGCCACTGCCTTGAGATGCGCAATCAGCGCTTCCTTCACATCGTTAATTGCCTGGTGATGTTTGGGATCGGCCTTGTCCAGCATCGGGTCAATTGCCACCCCGACCGCCTTCTGCAGTGCTTTCATTTCTTCGGTCACCGGCACTTCCTGACGAGTCACCGGTTGATCCGCCTGATGCGCCACCGAAGGTGTCGACGACAGCTTCACCGCCGGAGTCGCCACCGGCATCGACGCCACCCATTGCGCGACTTTGACCAGCACCGTGTCCTGCACCAGATCGGCCATGGCTTGCGCCGCCGCGTTGGTGTCCTTACCGGTGGTGATCTTCGGCGCATCTGCCTTGCGGATGGCTTCGAGTTGTTGGGACACGTCGGCAATCACGCCACGGTAGCCCTCCTTCGCGAATGCCTTGAGCTCCTTGATATCGCCGAGCAAGCCCTTGAACTCCGCTGCCACTTCCTTGGGCAACTCCTTGACCGCTTTGACCAGTTCGGTGATCTGCCGATACTGCTCGATCAGCGGTTTGAGCTGCTCTTTGATCACCTCATACACGCCGGTCAGGCTGTTGCGCAGATTGGCAATGCCAATCCGCGCAGCCTTGATCAACGTCATCGCCTGCTCAAAGCGCGCCACCGCCGAACCCAGCAAAGTGTCAGCCTTGGCCAACAGAACTTTTTGCGTACTGACCGTGGCAGTCGGAAACGGCAGCGGCCGGTCCGGGTAAAACTTCAGACTGAACGTCACCAGCCCGCCGTCCTGGCGGGTGTGGGTCATGTCGCATTCGCCGACCTTGACTTGCAGGCGTCCGAGCCACGGGTGCACCAGTTCACCACTGCCCGCCTCCAAGGCCTTCAGCAGCTTGTCGCGCTGCTCCAGGCAATCGGCGCCGATGATGAACGCCGTCAGGTCGTGGGTCTTGGCCTGCTGGCCGAGATCCTCGAAATACGGCAGGTCGCGTTGCGGGTATTCGTGCAACTGACCTTTGCGACCGACCGGGGTTTTCGCCTGATCGATCCAGAATCCGACACCGCGAAACGATGCCGGCAACAAGCGGTCACGCCAGTTCATTGGAACCTCCTGCCGACAGCGAGCGATAGCCGATGCGCGAAGACAGCGCCAGGCCCGGTTGATTGCTTTGTGGTTGATCGGTGCGCAGCCCCGCCGGTGCATTTTCGAAGCGCACGGTCAGGCCGCCTTCGAGTTGCGTACGGTTGTTGGCCGCGCTTTGCTGGATCAGGGCGCTGGAGGTTTGTGGCAGCGAACTGCTTAACTTCGGGGCACCGGCAGGCGCTGCCGGGGCGGTACCGGTGAGGGTTGCAAAGACACCGGAGAAATTGCCACCGAACAGTTCTTTAAGCTGCCCGAAAATCCCTTGCAGGTTTGTCCACATGTCGCTGAACCAGATCAGTACCGGCTGCCATTTCTGCTGGATCGACTCCAGCGGCGACTGGCTGAACAGATCGCCGAAGATGCTCTTCACCACTTGTGCATCCGTGGTCAACGATGCCCACAGACCGGAGAAGTACGCGCTCACGCCATTCCACTTCGCCATGACCGCTTCCACAGGCGCGCTGCCAAACAGGTTTTGAAACTCGTCTTTCAACGGCTGGGCTCCAGCCCTGAGTACGTCCCACAGCGCGAAAAAAACCGGCGCCAAGGGTTGCCATGCCGATTCAATCATCGCCACCGGCGATTGCGTGAAGATCGATTTGACCTGCTCCCACTGCGCCGCGGCGTTATCGGCAACACCGCCAACAAGATTGCCAAACACATTGTTCAGCGAACCCCAGGCGTCAGTAATCGTCTGCACTGGCGACCAACTGAACTTCGCCTTGAGCGCGTCCACACCGGCAGCAGCTTTGGCCTGTGCGCCAGCGAAGAAATCACTGACGACATTGCTCGCGGTTGCAAAAGCCTTGCTCATCACTTCACTCGGCGAGAAATCGAATTTCGCCCTGAGCCTGTCGATACCCGCTTGCGTATCCGCCATGGTGCCAGCGAAGAAATCACTGACAACGCTACTGGCCTTCGCCAACGCCTTGTTCCACACCTCACGCGGTGAGAAATCGAACTTCGCCCTGAGCTTGTCGATCCCTGCTTGTGCATTCGCCATGGTGCTGGCGAAGAAATCACTGACAACGCTGCTGGCTTTCGCCAACGCCTTGTTCCACAGCTCACGCGGCGAGAAATCGAATTTCGCCCTGAGCTTGTCGATCCCTGCTTGTGCATTCGCCATGGTGCTGGCGAAGAAATCACTGACAACGCTGCTGGCTTTCGCCAACGCCTTGTTCCACAGCTCACTCGGCGAGAAGTCGAAAGCCGCCACGAGCTTGTCAGTGCCTGCCTGCGCTTTCGATACCAAGCCGTTGTAAATATTGACGACGCTGTCGACGCCGGCAAAAAATTCCGCGCTGATCTCTCCCCACGTTTTGCTGATCAATGCGCCCATCGATTCGATTGCCTGCGTGGTCGCCGCAACTCCAGCGTTGAATTTCGTCGAAACGTAGTCCCACATCCTGCCGAAGAATCCGGAAATCGACGCCCAGTTATTGGTAATCAACCGTGCGCCAATCACGATGATGGCCACCGCTGCCGCGATAGCCGCCGCAATCAGCCCGATGGGCGAGGTCAGAATCCCCAGCACCGCGACCAGCCCCATCGCCCCGACCGTGACCACCGTAAACGCTACGGCAGCGGCCGCCAGCCCTTCGACCAGATACGGATTGTTGGCGACAAACTGGCCAATCGAAGTCATCACCGGTGTCAGCGCCGTGACGATGCCGTTAACCGCCGGCAACAACGCCTGACCGATTTTCAGCGAGATGTTATCCAGCGCCTTGTTGAATTTTTCCAGGTTGGCCGAGGTTTCCCCCTGGACCACCTTCGGCACTTTAAGGCCCTTGAGTGCCCTGGCTTTCTTCGCCAGCGCATCCTGCGCTTCGATGGCTTTTTTGATGCCGTCCTGAAACGGCTTGAGCAAACCACCTTCGGCAATAAAACCGGCCACGTCCAGCGGCTCGAGGCCGCTGTCTTCCATGCTTTTCTTGAATGCTGCGACCTTGCCGCGCAGCCCCTTCATCTCGGTCTCCATTTTCTCGGCGCCCTTGAGCACCACGAGCATGTTGACCGTGACGGGAAAGTTCTGCGGGATCAGGCTCAAATTTGTATTCGCCATCACTGCACCTGCTGCATCGCATTGATCCGTTGCGCGTGCTCCAGCGATTCGCGGAGCACATCCAGTGGCCTGGCCATCATCTGTTCGGGGTCAACCTTCCAGAACCAGGCCAGGTCATAGGCGACTGCGATCAGGTCGGTGATGGCTCCGACGCCGCACTCATGAAAAAACTCGCAACGGCCCAGCTCAGCGCGTTGAGGTCAGCCAGATCGAGCTGGTTGACCGACGACGGTGGAATACCGGCGCACACGGCGATGTATTTGGCCGCCACGTCCATGTCGAGGCTGACTTCTTCGCTCTTGTCGATCTTGTACGGCAGCGCCTTGATCGCTCGCACTTCCTGCACCGTCGGACGGCGCAGGACGAGTTCGGTCAGAGGCTCGCCGTGAGCTTCGATCGCAACCTGAAGCTTCACGGCGCCGCTCATTGCCAGGTCCCCTTGATGCCTTCGAATTTCAGTTCGATGGTGGCGTCATCGCCTTTGGAAACCGGCTCTTCGACCAGATAGGCACCGGCCAGCACGTAGACTTTGCCGTTGCTGAATTCGCAGGTGACGGTAATGTCGGTGCCTTCGATCAGCTTCTTCAGCGGGAAGTCGGCGGTGTGCAGCGCGGTCACTTTGAACGACGGCGCGACGTCGGTTTCCTTGTAGAAACCCGGTACGACGGTTTCGCGTTTGACGGCCATCAGCGGGGCTTCGCAGCCGCCGTTGATAGTCAGTTGTGCACCGTCGACTTTGACGTAGCAGGTGCCTGCAATCACTTGACCCATGGTGTTACTCCCTTCAAATAAAAAAGCCCACCGGAGTGGGCTGAATGCTTACGGCCAAACGCGGCGATCAGGCCGCGTCGTCGTATTGCAGACGGAATTGGTTGAGCAGTGCGAACACGCGCAGACCGTTGATGTAATCCGGCGGGAACAGCACGTTCACGCGGCTCGGGTCCTGCACGTCGCGCTCGACGATCAGGTGCTCGGCGAACAGCTCGGCGTTCTCCACGTGGCCTTCGAGTTCCAGCTTGGCGTACTGCGCGATCAGCTCGCCGCGAATGGTCGCCGGAGTGACGATCGGCTGGCCGGCGCCGAAACGGGTGCCGTCGGAAGCCAGTTTGTGGCGGCCATACTTGCTGGTGATCACGCTTTGCAGACGACGCACGATGAACGCCGACTGGTGCATGGTTTCGCTGTCCAGATAGGAGTTGTCGGCCTGACCGTAAGCGTTCTTCTGGTAGGTGGTGATCGAACGCTGAATGCGCACGTAACCGCCTTCGTAGTAGGCAGTGGCGATGCCGTAGTTGAGCAGCGACTGCCGCTCGGTCAGGGTGAATCGCTCGCTGGCCGGCGCCGGATCAACACCCGGCAGGCTGCCGCTTTGGGTCGGACGGCTGGCGTCGGCGGAGATGAACACCGCGGTGCGCGCAGCCAGTGCTGCCGCCTGGACCCAGAACGGTTGCGGTACGCCCGGCTCCAGCGCCTGGATGGTCATGTGCTGATCGTTACGTGCCTGGCCAGCAGCAACCAGGGTGCCGACGGTACCGCGCTTGGCGCTGTAGACGTGACCGAACAGTTGCTTGGCCCAGGACCAGCGACCGGTGCTGTCATCCATCACTGCTTGCCAGGTATTGAGGGTCGACAGATCCGACCACGGCAGAGCGATGAACTCGAACGGCTCGTCACCCAGTGCAGCCACGGCTGCGACTTGGTCCGGTACACCGGCGCCGCCGGTCATGGCGGTGATCGCAGTGGTCAGGCCGGCCGGGGTTTCTTCGCCGTTGCTCTTGCCCAGGCGATTGAACTGCAGGCTGATGTCGTTAGCGCTGTCGCCGGTCCATTTGGCGGTCAGAGTGACCACGCCTTCAGCAGCCGCAGCGCTCACCGGCAGATCGGCGGTGGCGTTGATTTTCTGTGCCAGTGCGGTAGCCGCTTGAGCAGCGGTGGCACCGTTGACCACGGTGGCCTGCACACGCACACCAGCGACGTACAGGTTGAGCACGCCAGCCTGAGTCGCAGTGCCAGTCAGGGTCAGCACGCCTTTGGCGATGGCGCCTTCAGTGTTGTGCAGTGGCAGGCACCAGATCTCGCCGATCGGGTCAGCCTTGCGGAAGGTCTCGTACATAGAGGCGAGCATCGAGCCCTGACCGCCGATGCTTTTTGCCAGCGCGACGCTGGAGACCAGCACCAGTTTGCCGACTTCGGTCGGGGCGATGTTGTCGTTGACCTGAGCGACGATCAGACGGCGCATGGCCGAGGTCGCGCTATTGGCGGCCGAGTTGTCCATTTCGGCATAGAACAGCGGTACACGAATGTCCGCGGGGATGTTGCTGAATCCGATCGCCATTATTTGGCTCCCTGTGCTTTGACTTTTACGGTTTTGAGAGTGATATCGCCGTCGGCCAGACGTCGGCGCCACCAGGCGCTGTCCAGCACTTCACGGCCTTCTTTGGGCAGCAGATCGCCCGCTTCCGGGTCAGGCACGGCACGGCCAGCGGCCGGCAGTACGGTGATGCGATTGCTCATGGGGTTACGTCTCCAGAGAAAGTCAGTTCCACGCGCCCGTCAGGGCCCGGGTGTTTCAGATTGGGGTCGGCCGGGTCGATCGCATCGACCCGCACGGTGACCCCGGTAAAGGACGACAAACCGTCCAGTTCACGTTCGTGCCAACTCTCCGCAGGCTGACTCGGCAGATTGCGGCCGAGCTGGAACTCGGTAAAAAAGCACAGCCGATAGAAGGCCCGGCTGCTGTTGATCGAGACCATCTCGCCGCCGTCGTAGACGATGGCGCTGTAGTCATTGCCCGGTTTGAATCCCACCAGCGCGCGCCACAGTTCGGCGCGCAGGTCGTGCAACAGATCCAGCGCTTTTGTGCTGTCGCTGGCGTCGAGCGCCAGGACGATTTCGAAGCGGTCGCGGATCGGTTGCGCGGTGAGGTTTTGTGCGGTGCTGGTGCTGGCGAGATCCGCCAGGGGCAGAACATGGGCCGAGGGTGTCGGCAGATCAGCATTGCCTTGCAGCAACGCCAGATCGACACCCACCGCAATGTGGTTGGCAAGGCTTGGGCATTGCCCACGCAGTTGCGTGAGGATCGGGGTGATCTTCATGGTGGTGTTCCAGAGTTGAAATGAGGTGCAGAAAACACCGCGAATCCACTGTAGGAGTGAGCCCTGCTCGCGATGGCGGTGCCACATCCACAAGCAATGTGCCTGACACACCGCTATCGCGAGCAGGCTCACTCCTACAGGGGGCTCGCGGGCTGTGAGATCAGTCTTTGGACTCGGCTTTGGGATCGAGGCATGCGGCATCGATCACACAGCGATAGCTGTTCTCGCGATTGCCGCTGGCGGTGACTTTTTCGATCGACCAGCGACCGCGCATGAAGTCTGGCCAGGTGTCATCGAGCAGCACAAGGCCTTCGGCGGCCAGCAGTGGATTGCCGGGGCAGGTGACTTTCACCTTGTACTTCTGCCGGAGCATCTTGCGCACTTCGCCCTCGCCGACGGCGATCGCATCGGCTTCGCTGGGTTGTTTCTGGCGGAGGGTCTTGAACGGTGCAAGTCCCGTTTCAACCCAGCGCAACACACCTGCAGCACCATCCCAGAAACAGGTCTTGCAACCCTTGGTCTGCTCGCGGGCAGACTCCTCCAGCGTGGCGCTGACGAACGCGTGATCGCCGGGACGGTTGTTGCTGGTCACCGACAAGGTCACGTCCGCCAGCACCTGGCCCGACAACGATTTGGTCTGGCCGGGACGGGCCAGCACGTACACGTCGTTGTAGGGTTTGGTTACCGCGTTGTACTTTTTCGCCAGGCGCGTCAGAAAGCTCATGTCGGTTTCGTTGGACTGGTCGACGTGCTCGATCCTGATCATCGCCACCTCGGGCGCAACGCGCGGTGAAAAGCCATGGCTCGAAACCAGTTTGCGAAACAGCGCACCCAAGGTGGTCGGGCCATGACTGGCCGTGCGGCGTTGCTTGAAGCCTGTCTCATCATCCTTGCTGAACGGCGCCGCCGTGGCCACCAGCGTCAGGCGGAACGGGAACAGCGTCGGCGTCAGGCGCGTCACTTTGAACTGGCCCTTGTCGACCATTCCCGATTCCAGATAACCGACCTCAAGGCCGATTTTCCCGCCCAGATCCGGCAGCCCTTCGAGGCCTTCAAGATCGATCGTCAACGTCAGCTGATCGGACTCGAAACCGGCTGCATCGATGTGTTCCCAACTGATCAGGCGTTGATTGAGCAGGGCCGAATGGGCCCCGTAAAGTCTTACCGCCGGGGTGAAACCCAGTGCCATGCAACCTCCTTAATCCCAGGCCGTGAGCGGTTTGATCGTGACCGGTTTCGAGTCGAGTTCCGGCAACGTGACCCAGACGCCCGCAGGCAGGATCGGGCCGTGTTCGGCCAGGGTCGGATTGAGTGTCCACAGAGCTTCTTCGGCGGCGTCATCACTGCGCCCGGTTTCGCGGTAGAGCAGCAGATTCACTGAATCACCGGCCACGCTTCGTACCTTACGCATTGTTGAACTCCGTTAATCCGACCACCCACTTGATCACCATCGCGGTACCGTCATCGATGACCTCGCTCTGGTTCTCGTCGATGCTGTTGATCCGCCACAAACCCCAGTTGCGGCCGATGCCGTCAATCAACGGCAACGGTGTACGCAGTGCTTGCAGCGCACGCAGTTCATCGAGCCGTTCCATCCCCACGGCATACATCGAGGTGCCGCTGATGGTCAGCGATTCCGCTTTCTGCCCGGTCTGACTGGACTTGGGTTTGCTGGTCAGGATCTGGATGTCGCTCCAGCCACCGTCGGACTTTCGCGCCAGCGTGCTGTAGGCGAAGTTGCGCGACAGGCCGAAGATGAAACTGCCTAGAGCCATTTGTTGTTTCATCAGTCGACTCCATCGGTCAGGGCTGCGTCACGGCGGGTGGCGAGGCTGTTGGTGTTCATCAGTGGAATGAATTCGTTGCTGAATTGGGATCTCAGGTGAAAGTCGACCAACTGACCGATCTTTTCCACACTGCCCGGGTCGCTGCAATACACCTGAACAGTGGGCGCATAGGGGGCTGGCACCGTGGGCGCCTGGGCGCTGGCCAGCGCCTGACTGACCTGAGCCGGTGCTGCAAGTTTGTCCGGTGGGGTACTGCCGAGTTTTTCACCCAGAAGGGAACCGCCCTCACTGCCCAGCCAACCGCCAAGCAATCCACCGAGAAGGCCGCCTATGGCCATGCCGGGTGGGCCACCCACGGCTCCGAGTGACGCACCGAAAGCAGAGCCTGCAAGAGCGCCGGCCATTCCACCGCCCGCTGCGCCGACGCTTTTGGCTATCTGGGTTTCGTCACCAGTGGCCACCCCGGCCGCCAGGCCTGCGAGGGCAGCGACGGTTTTTACAGGCCAGGGCATTGCGCGTGACAGAGGGCGCATGGCAGCGGTGGTCGACTCCAGGAGCGGAGCCCGCACCCGCGAAGTTTGCTCGAGGATCTTCAAACCGCTGCCAGCAGCGGCGGCCCCCGCTGTGCCGGTGGCGGCGCCGGTGAAAACGGACAGGCCCTTATCCACGACTTTCTTGCCAACCCGGCCTTTGATATCGCTGCCAATGGCATCGAGCGCTTGATCGAACAACGGTTTGAGAAACGCGCTCACCGTCAACACCACGCCAGCAGTTTTCGGATAGGTTTCAGTCAGTTCACTGAGCTTGTCGACCCCGGCAGAGGCCAGCGAATCGCTGGTGGGTGCCAACGCGTTGCCTTTGGCGACGGCCAATCGTTCGCTACGGGCATTCAGAATATTCAGCTGTCCTTGCTGAGTACCG
Organism: Pseudomonas sp. AM14(2022); assembly: GCF_036346455.1. Taxonomy (NCBI): domain Bacteria; kingdom Pseudomonadati; phylum Pseudomonadota; class Gammaproteobacteria; order Pseudomonadales; family Pseudomonadaceae; genus Pseudomonas; species Pseudomonas sp. AM14(2022). Next base: position 266,680 of record NZ_JAOTNY010000003.1, on the reverse strand, counting down.
GAAAGCGCCAGGGCAGCCTGTTTTACCGACCCTTTCTCGCCCAGCTCCGACGTCGCGTATCGCTGCTTGTCCTTGACCTGCCAGAACGTCTCATTAACCTCGCCGAGGTTTTGCGAGAGCTTCTGCGCAGCATCACCGCCATCGGAGAACAACGTCCTGGCCAACACTGCGCGTTGTTCTGGCGGTCTGGCGTTCAATGCGGCCAACACTGTCAGCAACGCACCTTGCGCATTGTCCTTGTTCGGATCACGCATCGCCGCAGACACGGCCTTGGGATCGAGCCCCAGTTGTTTCCACGCACCCTGTTCGGCGACAGAGACCTGGTCTCCCTTGCTCAAGGCTGTGGAAATGCTCTTCAACGCGACGCTTGCTTCACCTTCTTTCGTTCCGGTGTTCAGCAAGGCTGCCGACAACGCTGCGGCTTGCTCGGGTTGCAACCCCGCAGCAATTGCCGTGTCGCCGGAATGCTGCAACACCGAGCCGATGTCTGCCGCGTTTACATCTCCGGGCATTTTGCCCAAGTGGTGAGCCGCATCTGCCAGATCGATGGCCTGATCACGGGTCAGTTTCATCGAGGTACGCCAGGCCGCCATCATCTCGGCGACTTGTAGCGCAGGCACCTTGAATGCTGACGCGGTGAGCGCAGCGTCATCGGCAAACTTCAGCAGTTCGAACTGCTTGTCCGAGGCATTGGGCAAGTCGATGCCAATCCCCGCCTTGGCACCCAACGCCGCGGCATTGAGCAATTCAACCCCGGTGGTTCCTCCGGCAGCCACCAACGGCGCACTGGCCGTGATCAGGCTTGCCTGAGCCATTTCCTTGCCCTGAACCGGAGTCAGTCGAGCGACTTCGCTCAGGTTCGCAGCGGCTGTGTCCATCGCGACAGCGGCTTTGAGCAACTCGGGAGGGGCGGCGCCAGCTACCTTGTCTGCAGCCTTCTGCGCGGAAGATCCGCCGTCGCCATTGACCGCGCTCTTCGACAAAGAACGTTGGGTCGCCAAGGTGAGGATCAGCGAATCGATGGCTGCAGTCAGCGAAACGATTCGGTCACTTGCCGTGCTCAACGCTTGCCTCAGATCGGTGACCTTATCCCGATCCAGGCCTGCTGTAGTCGTGCCCGTTGCTGCAGTGGTCAAGCCGATATTGCGGCTCGCGGAATCCGTGCTCTCACCGGCGTACATGAGCGCGTTTTTACTCTCTGCCATGCCGCTCTACTCCTGTTTCACGCCAAGGCGAGTGATCGCTATGTCGTAGCGGCGCAACGCCTTTTCGGCGTCCCATTCCAGAATCTCCGCTTCACTTACCGGGTAAATGAGCGGGACGATATCGAGGATTACTTCGATGTCGCGTTCCGAAAGTAGGCCGCCGGCTGGTTTAAAAAATCGTCGATGCGCACCTGCAATTGCGTCCAGTCAGGCACGCTCAGCTGGGCCAGATCGGGGATCATCAGACCGGTGCAGTGGGCAGTGATGAACTCGGCGCGTTCCTTGGCCGTTTTCAGTTTCTTCATCACTTTGGTGGCGCGCAGTGCCGGCATTTCCAGCGACAGCGAGGTCACGGTGCGACCGGTCACGGCGAGCGGTTGCAGCAACTGCACTTCGTCAGGATCGGCGGGCTTTTCAGCGTCCTCGACCTGCTCCAGAAAGTACGACGCCGGACGGGTCGACATCTCGTGCACGTACTGGGCGATGCTCACGTAGTCCGGGCGTTTGAGCTGGTCGAGTTCCTTGACCGACAGGCCGGTGGCGAGCAGCGCCAGTTCGAAGAACTGATCGTCTTCATCATCGCCGGCGCGTTCCAGCGCTTCTTTCTGTGCGGCGTAGAACAGTGGCTTGAGCTGAATCTGCTCGATCTGCGCGCCGTCGTCGCCGGTGATCGGCGACAGCAGGTCATGCTTGGGTGGCATCCACGACATGTATGAATTCCTTGGTGATTCTTTTTTAGGGGGTGTCGCTATTCCCTTGTAGGAGTGAGCCTGCTCGCGATAGCGATCTTTCAGACACATTGATGTTGCCTGTGCTGACCTCATCGCGAGCAGGCTCACTCCTACAGGGTTTGTGGTGTATCGAGGGTTACGGCATCAGCACCGCACGGCGCGCATCACCAAGGATGTCGACGCCGTTGAGCACGAACTTCTGGGTGCGCACGTCGATGTCGATCACCGGGATGCCGTTTTCCAGGCGGTTGTAGGTGCGGCAGGAGAACTCCAGAGTCGTCAGGGCTTTGCCGCCCATCTTGATCGCGTCTTCACCCATGGTTTTGAGCTTGCCGCCGATGGTGTGATAGGTGAACCAGGTGTTGCCGTCCTGATCCTGACCGGCTTCACGCACGTTCAGCAGGATGTCGTCGCCCAGCTTCACACCCATCGCCAGCAACACTTCTGCACCGGTGCCTTGCAGCTTGAGCGTGGCGTTCAGCGGCTTGGCGCTCTTGGCCATTTCCTCAACGATGAAGCGCCCGCCCGTCATGCTTTCCATGTCGAAATCGATTTTCGGCGGGGTGAACTCCTCAACGGTCGCCGACAACGGCAAACCTTGCAGGGTGGCCGCGATGGCCTGTCTTACGCGGTTGGTAAACATTAGAGAACGTCCTCCAGGAACTGCTCGATGATTTCATCGCGGGCGTTGAGTTGATAAACCATGTGTTCGTTCGGCGCGTAGCGGCCGTAGTCGATGACCACGTACCAGGTGCCGTTCTTGTACTTCTCGACGCTGTTGAGTTCCGGGTGCAGATAGACGCTGCCGCCAGGAATGGTTTCGTCGGCGACCAGGGTCTGCAGCCAGTCGTTGATGCGTTTGACCTCCTGATCCATGAACGACTTGGTCAGGTTCTTGGCCATGGCTTTCTGGCCGGCCTTGACCAGCTTGCGGCTGATCGCATCTTCGAGGCCGACGTAGCTGATGAACTTGCCGGTGATCGAGCGGTTACCCAGCAGCGAGAAGCCGCCCAGCACGGTGCGGGCGTAGTAGCTGACGCCGTAGCGGTTGAGCAGATCGCCCTCGGTGGAGGTATCGAGGATGTTGTACTCAACGACGCGGGACACGTCTTCGGCGTAGGTCACCTGGTTGCCCGGGCTCTCCCACTGCTTGACCTTGGCCAGCGCGGCAATCGCCAGGCTGGACGGCGCGAGGAAGACGTTTTTCTTCGCGGCTTTCGAGTACACGGCGGGCATGTTGTGCACCACCAGGCAACGGTCGAAACCGAGGTCGGCACCGCCCAGTTCCTGGCTGTAAGTCACTTGATCAGCGACCGAGGCGTCCTTGCCATCCAGTACCACACGGGCCTTGATGCGTTTGCCGAACGAAGCGAACTCGCCGGCCACCGCTTTGGTGCCGGTGAAGCCCGGCGCGCCGATGATGGTCAGGTCTTCCGGGACACTGCCCAGTGCGGCCAGACCGAGCTTGCGGCCGGTGGTTGGATCGACACCGCCGATCACTGCGTTAACGGTGTCGGCCGGAGTTGCGCCCGCTTCGACGATCACCACGTAGACCGGCACCTTGACCACTTTGAGGATCTGGTAAACCGCGTGGTACAGGGTGCCCTCTTCGGCGCCGGTCGGATCGAGCAGCGCGTGGGTGGTGAAGCTGTTGATGCGGAACGGTGCGTTACGCGGAATCAGCGGATCAGCCTTCGGCGCGGTGCCGACCAGACCGATGACGTTGTCACCCAGGCCACCCATGGCCTCGGGGGATTCAGTGGCATTGACGGTAATGCCGTTGTGCTCGAAGTTCAAAACCTCAGCCATGGTTAGTCAGCCTTCTTGGCAGCGGCCTTTTTGGCCTGGGTGGAGGGTGTTTTCAGTTCCAGTCGACCGGCGCTGTGCAGCGCACTGGCCTCGACGTCGAGCAGATCAAGGTCTTGACCGACGCTCGACCAATGCCCACCGCCGGTGGGGAATGGAACGAGCACGGTGTAGGTTTGGCGGGTTGCCATTTTTCGTTTCTCCATAAACGGGAAAGCCCCTCGTGGGGAGGGGCTTGGCGGGTAAGAAAACGCCCCGACGGTGCTGGGCGTTTATTGAAGCGTCACAATCCGGGCTCAGGCGCTGGTGGTACATCCGGCCAGCCCTCAGTCAGCATTTCAGGACGATAATTTCCACTATCGATTGCCAGCAGCAGCTCGCGCTCGCGATCAAAGCAAGCCTGAACATGAGCGCGTACAGCTTTGGCAATTTCGAGAATTCGCGGCACATCAATTTCGACAAAGCCATTGGCTGTCTTGAAGTTGCATCGATACTCGGGGTCGACAATTGCCGACAAGCCCATTCCGGCAATCAGCGTCTGGCTCTCGCGAGTGGTTTCGATGGTTAATCCATCGACGATGACGCCACCGGCTTCGTGCATAAAGCGTTGGGCGGCAATAGCGACCGCTTGAGTTTCAGGCGTGGCTGTTATCGGTAGCTCGGGCGAAAACAACCACTCACCGTCTTGCTCCTTCGCCAGCCAGCCTTGCCGGGGAAGTGGGTCGAGATGATCGACACACACCCACACCAGCGTCGGTGGGTATAGCGTCGAAATCTCGTCGTTGGTCTCGATTTGCTCGACGACCGTGTCGGCATAAATGCGTACATAAACGCTCATCAGGTCCACTCCTCGATAATCACGATGCCGTCACCACCATTGCCACCTTTGAAGTTGTACGGACACGACGGCTTGGCCAACGCACCTCCGCCACCCGCACCGGGATTCACCGCCCCCTCACCTTCACGACTAGCGCCGCCCGAGGGGTTGCCACCCGGCCCAAACATGCTGAGACCTCCTTCGCCGGAGGTACAAAGCGACAATGTCGGCCCGGTTACCCCGCCGCCGCCTTGGCCATTGGCATTGATCGTTGAACCACCTGTTGCGAGCTCGGAGTTGGGGCTTCGGCCAAGTTGCAGAGGCGGCACAATGTTGGCCGAGAATCCTCCACCGTATCCTCCTGGTGCAGCGATTCCGGCAAAAGAGGTTGTTCCCCCATTCAAGCCAATATTGGCAACAACGCCCGCGCCCCCCTTACCGAGAGTGATCTGCTGACCGTCGAAACCCTGAGTCAGCCAGCCCTCGGCGTAGGCGCCAGCAGATCCTCCGCAACCGGCGGAAAGCTGAGTATTGGCAGTAGAGACTGAACCACCGCCGGCACCACCTCCACCTTGCAGTCTGTATTTGATCTTTTTGGTGCCGGGCCCCGGCAGATAAATCTCGTTTGCCTTGAAAACCCGGGTTCTGAGATAGCGACCCGAAACGTTGCGAACTTCGTCAACCAACGAAGCGATATCGATGCTTCCCTGATTGATCGGTGCGTTCCAGGCTTTGATGCACCACATGACGGCGAGGTTTCGAGGCCTTGACCGCATGAAGTCCACGCCGATATAGGCGGTACCCGGAGTCTGCACTCCATCCATGTTGAGCCCTTGCGAGGCAGCAGTAGTCGTGCCATTAACCGTCACGGACTCGACAACCGCCGGAGTCGTGTCGTACTCAAGCCCAAGAACCCTCACATGTTTGGGGTCATTCAGGTTCGGGATCGGCAGATTGACACCATCACCATCGCCATAAGTTGCGGTGCCTACTTGCCAGCTACCAATTGCCCGCCCCGTGTCAGCACCACGCCCATGATCCCAACCACGGAGAAACTCACCGCGCGAATCCGGCAAGCGGAAGTTGCCCGCGCCCTCATCTCCCTTGTTGTAAGTGGTACCGAGAAAAGCCGCCAGATCCGGATAAGTCGCAATGCTCTGCACACTGCCATCCAGTTCCAGATAACCCGGCGCGACGATCCCCGTCGGGAATGCCAGAACGGCCCCCACCGGAACAGCGGATTTGAGCCGTTCGACTTCCTTGGCCAGTGCGGCTACATCGATGGTTCCCTGATTGACCGGGGCGTTCCAGGCTTTGATGCACCACATGACGGCGATGTTGCGTGGGCGAGTTTCATTTCCCCCTGCATTGACGGTAGTTGTGGGCGACGTCAGATTGTTTGAATCAGGCCCTGAAGTTGCCAGATACCCACCCGTAGCGGGAGGTGTTACGACACCGTTAACAACTCCAGCGCCCGTACCCCCAAAAGGGTCAATGTTTGCAGCTACGCTGTCAAAGTACCGGTGACTGTGACTTTTATAATCATCAGCCTGAAGGCTACCGACTTGACGTCCCAGGTCGACTCCCCGTCCATGATCCCAACCGCGTAAAAATTCCCCACGCGCTTCCGGCAAACGGAAATTCCCGACGCCCTCATCACCCTTGTTGAACTTGCCTCCCAGATAAGCGCTCAAGTCCGGGTAAGTCGCACTGCTCTTGACGCTGTTATCCAGCTCCAGAAAACCCGGCGGCGGTGCATCCACCGGGAACGCAACAATCGAACCCACCGGCAACGCCGAGGCCTTGGCGATCAGCGCTTCAACTTCCGCCTTGGTGTAGGAATCCTTGATGCCAAACCCGGCCAACGTTTCAGGATTCGCACCTGCCGTCGCTCGACCATATTCATCAACCGTCAGGCTCTTGTAAGTCCCGGCAGCAATCCCCGTGCGCCCGGCGAGCATCTTGAACGTCAGCGCGGTGGTGCCGAGGGTGATCGGCGCGTTGGTGGTCAGGTGCCACAGCGAATCGCCGTTCGCCGTACCCTCCTCGACCATGACCGTCAGGCCCGGCGTGACCTTGGCGCTGGTATTGGCATCAGTCGCCCGCACCCAGTCGCCATTGGCGACGATCCACAGGCCGTTGTCCTTGACCAAGGTCTGGTTCGCCAGCAGCACACGGTCGCCGGCAACCACGGCGACACCGTCAATTTGCTGCGCACCGTTCAACACGATGTTGGTGGAGGCCGCAACGCGCACCGATTGCTTGCCATCGAGTTTGCCGAGTTCTTCGGCGAGATAACTCATGACCCAGGCACGTGTGGCCTTGACCACGGTGTCGTCGATCAGCAGCGTTACCAGCGACGCATTGCTGGTCTCGAAAATCGAGCGAATGTAGAACTCTTTGCCCGAGCCCGAAGTCGCCAGAACCGGTTTGAACGACTCCGGATATTTGACGATGGCGTAGAGAATCCCGGTGTCGGTCCACAGCCCGGCTTCACGCACGTACCAACCGCCAACGTCCGGCGGAATGGTCACTTCGGCGAGCAGCCAGCTCGGGTTCTTCTCGTCCTGGAACAGGGCGTTGAGCGGCCCGCGCCAGACTTCGCGTTTCAGCGCGGTGGCGGTCGCGGCCGGGTTGTAGACCGCGCCGCCGCCGTCGCCGACAGAAATCTGCGTCAACTTGATCGGCACGCCCGCGGCCTTGCACGCCGTTTCGTAGGCAATCCCTGCGTTGGTGAGCAGGGTGTAATAGTCAGCCATTCAGGCCCCCTGGGGATAAATAGTGGATGTTTCGACGGTGTACAAAGCTGCGGCCATGAACGCCTCGCCAGAGGTTTCAAGCCCTTCGATGAACACCGGATAAACCGTCGTCAACTCACCGCAGAAAGTCGCGGCGGCGATGGAGTGGCTGCCGAATGCGCTCAAGCCAACCGTCACCGAAAGGATGTCCCGTTCGCTCTTGGCATCCGCCAGACGACGGTCGAGACGGGCGTCGATTTCTTCGCTGTAGGGTTGGTCGCTGAAAGCGCGCACCCTGAAGCTGTAAGGCACGCCGGGAGGCGTCTGTTCGTACCAGGCGCGGACTTCGGGGCGCAGTTGCAAGCCCTTGGCCGCGTTTTCCAACGCCTTGCGAGTACCGGCCTGGCGTGCGGTGGGCCAGGCCAGTTCGACGGTCAGGCGCTTTTCCGCTTCCGGTGCGCTGGTGCTCCATTCGGCGACACCGCGATCCGCTGCCAGATACGGCAGGAATGCGACCGGTGTTTCGCTCGGATTCATCAGTTCGGGGAACGGCGGCGCGATGCGATCCAGCAGTGCGCCAAAGCCCAGATCCAGTCCACGTTCGAGTGCCGAGCTGTTGGCTGGCAACAAGGTCGGGCGTTGTGTCGGCTCACTCATAACGTCAGTACCTCGACCTCGACTGCCGTGCAGTACGGCGCCTGAAACGCCGTGGTGACGATCGGCGCCAGCGGTTCAAGAATCTGCAGTTGCACGGCGCCGGCGCTGTGCAGCGTGTAGTCGATCCAGCTCGGATCGACTCGCCCTTCCAGGCGATGGCAACTGTCGGCGTAGGCCTGCAATTGTTGCTGCGCGGCGACTTTGGTCAGGCCCGAGTCGGGGCCGGAATTGATCTTCGCCACCACGCGAATCTTGTAGCGGTGAATGTCGGCAGCCTTGACCGTGACCAGGTCGGTTTCCGGCCGCACATCAGGGCGGGCGAAGTGCTGACGCACGCCATCCAGCAACGTTGCAGACGGGGTGCCATCGCCGTCGCGGGACAACACCGTGACCTGCACTTCGCCCGGCGCAGTACGCCGACCGTTGCCGTCCTTGACCTGTGCCGCGAGGCCGTCCGGGTTGAAGGTGTAGGTGACGTTCACCACACCGCCATCGCTGGATTCGACCTTCACCGTTGGCCGTTCACCGAGGGTGAATACCTCGCGGCGATACTGCATTCGCGAACCCGCAGCCGGGGCATGCGGCGCCAGGTAATAGCGCAGCCGGGCGTCGTCATCACTTTCATAAATCGGCGGTACCGGCGGAAATGCCGCCGGGTCGCCGGGGTCGAGCAACTGCCGCTCCAGGCCCATGTCCGCCAGCCGTGCGTCGAGGTTGCTGCCAGTGGCCCACCACGCCAGCATCTGCTTGATGCGGGCGTTGTATTTGCGTTCGTGGGTTTGCAGACGCACGCAGAAAGCCTCAAGCGCCAGGGTCAGCAGTTCGCTTTCGTTATCGAGGCTGGTCTTGAGTTTCGCTGCGCTGTCCGGCGCCCGGGCGCCGACGTATTCGACGACGAAGGTCTTGAACTCGGCGAGCAGGTCTTCGAAGGCGTCGACGGTGATCAGCGCCGGTTCGGCCAACTGATTCTGGCCGGGGATCAACATGCTCATGTCACGACCTCGAATGTCTGTTGACGGTTTTTCCAGGTGCCGGCGAAACGCAGCAGCAGACCGGCGCCCTTACGGCTGGCGACGATCACGCTCGGCTGAAAATCGCTGATCCCGTTCTGCGCGTTGTAGAACGCCTGAGCCGCGTGGCTCTGGGCCATAAGCAGAACGTCGTCACCGAGGTTCTGCCCCAGCAGCGTGGGGATCAGTGAGCCATAAAGGGGCCTTTTTTGCCGGGTGCCCAGCGGCGTGGTCAGGGCTCGTGTCGCGCGCTGCACGAACTGCAGCCAGTCGTCGACCGTGGCCCCGGAGTCTCTATCGATTCCGATCATGGGAAGCTCTTGATTCAGGGGCTGATGACGCGGCCCTGGTGATCCACCAATGGGCCGCTGAAGTGCACGCCCGAGGCGTCGATGCTCAGGCCGACGGCGCCGAGTTGCAGGCTGATCAGCTGTGGCGTCATCGTCAGTTGCGCCGGGCCGATGCTCAGTGCAAGCGATTCGCGAGAGCCACTGAATGTGGCCGGGCCGTTCTGCCAGTGCAGGGTGTGCGTAGCGTCGTCATAGCCGCTTTCGCTGCCGTCGACATGCACCCGGCGCGTCAGCGTCGGTACCGTCGCCGTGGGTGGAAAGCGGTCACTGTTCAATCCGAACAACGCCACGCTTTGCGCGCCACTTTCACCGCTGCCGTAGTTGAACAGCAGGCACTGCTCGCCCACGCTCGGAATCCGCGATTCGCTCTGCGCTCCGGCGCTCGGGTTGAAGAACTTGATGGCGGGCGTCAGCAGTCCACCGTGGCTGACCTGACAAGTGTTGCTCGCGGCATCGACTGCCTGACAGACGCCGATGCGACAGAAACTCTCGGCGCGTCGGTGCAGGTCGTCGATTTCCGCTTCCATCTCGGCCAGCCGCTCGATGATCGGCCCCAGTTGCATGCGCAGTAATGCGTCGAACATCGGTCAGGCCTCCAGCGCGGTGTATTGGTCCGGATCGTCGATATTGCTGACTTCCCAGGTGCGGGCGAATTTCGGCGTGCCGAGCGGGTCGTCGAGCAGCGTCGGACCGAGGTTGAGGGTCTGGGTGAAAGTCAGAGTCCACGCCTTGTATTGCTGATCGGCGCGGATGAGCACTGACGGCAGACCATCAAGGTTCATCGGCAGATCACATTGAGCACCGGGCAGGCCCCAGCGGTTGTCGGTGATCAGGTTTTTCAGCACGGCGATCAGATCGCAGGCGGCAAATGCACTGGCGGACAGTGCCGGAATGACTTGCAGCGACACCGTCATGACGTGGGCGATACGTCCGTCGGCGCCACGCACACCGGGCGCATTACGGTCGAAGTCAATCAATGCCCAGGCCTGAGCGCCGGGGGCGGTGAAGTCGTCGTGATTGCCAACCTGCAGATTCAGGCCGGCGCTGTTGCGCAGGGTTGTCGCCATCGCCGTGAACAGCTGCGAAGGCTGCTGGATCGGTGCGGGCATGCATGACCTCCTTTTCAATTGTCCACGCGCAGCCCCGCCGCATCAGTTGCAGCGAGGCAGGAAAGTGTTGAGTTACTGGGGATCGCGCGGCGGGGGAACTTCGCAGACGCCGATGCGCTTGGCGGCCCAGCGTTCGTACAGACCGATGGCGACGTCGGCACCGGCCATGGCGGTCAGGCAACCGAAGGCTCCGGCGGCCCAGATCGAAAGCCCTGCTGCATACAGCAGCATGATCGCCGAGACGCCGCAGATCATGCAGGCGCCGGAGCGCAGGGCCAGACGCCGCAGCAATGACCAACCGCGGGCGCCCTCCTTGTCGGCGCGCCACATTTCGCCGGACACCCCGCCCACTACAGCGAGGAGGATGACCAGCCAGATCGGCATGTCCGCCAACGCTTGTTGCTCGTTTGTCATGTCACGCCTCCTGGTTTCAGTTGATGAGTGATGTATGTCGGGTTCAAGCGATGTCTCTTCAGGTAGGCATTCCAAAAAGCCCGGCGCGGGGCCGGGCTTTTGAGTAATACAGACCAATAAAATCACACAGCCGACTCAAACCAGCGGAAAAGGCACTGTCGGCCAAATGATGGTGTACGGGTAACCTGGTTGATTCTTGAAATCGCACAGCGCGACGACGTATTGCTTATAAGCCAATAGCGCCGCTTCCTCCTCCGGCGTTGCAATGCCCAAATCCTTCTTGTAATCCAACGGGTTGATGCTCAGCCAGCCTCTGGCATCCGACAACCTCTCAATCGCAAGAACTTTGACTTCAGCGGCTACCTCCTCATAGGTGGGTGCATGCAACTCCCATTGATTGTTGACAATTCTAGCGTTCCATCCGACCACAACTTCGGTATTTCCAGTGGCATCCACCCATTGCCCCCACACGCCATCGGGAGGAGTGGTCGGCATCCCCTCATCAGTATCGAGTACCCGATAAACTTTGAAAGTGCTCAATGAAATAAAGACATATCGATTCATGTGTTTCTCCTTGGTTTAAGTTTTTCAACACTCACCGCTTGGTGTTTCGATCTCGCGTCCACCGCGCCTGAACGCTGTGGGCGCGCCAAGCGTTGTTTATGGAACTTGAGGCCAGCTAACAGTCAGCGGGTAGCCCGGCTGTTTGTTGACGTTGCTCATCGCGATGAAGAACTGCTTGTATTCCAGCAGTGCGGCTTCCTCTGCCGGCGTGGCCAGCCCCAGCTCAACCTTCTGCACCAGCGCCGACGACGCCAGAGTGGCGTTGACTTTGTCGAAACGAATAGCTCTTTCATTACGCATTTGAATGGCCAACGAGGACGGTTGCCCCCACATATCGCTGTCGGTAAATGTCCAGACGCCGTCGGTGTTCACCGCGTTCCAGGAATAGTCGATCTTGGGCAATGCGCTGACATCCACCCAGACTTGGTTCGCCGGAAACTCTTCGGTGATCGGGTTAGCGGTTTCAAAAATGTTGTCGACTTTGCCTTCGACGACACGTGCGTACTTCTTCATGCTCATCATCCTGATTGATTGCCGGCATCCCGGCTTTTCAGTTCCTGCCCGGGTAGGCATTCCAAAAAGCCCGGCATTACGCCGGGCTTTTCAGTAATGCGCTCCTTCGCCTTCCTTCAAATCCTGTATTCGAGAAGGAAGCTGACTTTTCGGCGCTACTGGCGCGGTACGAGTCCATTCAAATTGTTTTTCCGACCGCGGTCCCTGCCCGCCGGATAACTGCTCTTGGTGCTTTACGCTGCACACCCGGGTCAGTTGCCAACCCTCTGAACCGTTGAGGCCGGTTCATCGCTGCCTGTTCTTGTGGAACTAAAGAGCTGTTGTTGCCAGCCGCTTTGTCGGGCGGCTTGGTGGCAAGAATATGCATGGATGCATACACAGTCAATGCATAAATGCATTTATTTATGCGCGAGAAATGCACGGACGCATGCAGACCGCATAAATCAAGGCGCCGAGGGTTTTGTTCAGGCGAAAAAAAACCCGCCATGAGGCGGGTTTTATGCGAAGGGGAGTACCTATCGAGCGTACATGCCCCACCAGAAGACGTGACCAAGGATGACTATCTGCTCGTCCTGCATATCCTGGAAGCTGTAGTCCTCGTCCGGATGTTCATCACGGTTGAAACTGCGCAGACGGATACCGGTCGGCAGGCGGTAGAGCTGCTTCACGCGCAACTGACCGTTGTGGTTGATCGCATACAGATCGCCATCGATGATATCGCCGATGCCGCACTTGCCGGCATTGACTCCGACCGTGGCGCCGTCACGCAACACCGGCATCATGCTGTTACCGCGCACCGTCACGCATTTGGCTTGGTCGAACTGCACACCGTTATGGCGCAGGCTGCGTTTGCCGAAGCGCAGGCTAGAGCGTTCGCTCTCTTCGATGACGAATCTTCCTGATCCAGCAGCCAATTCAACCTCACGAAGAAAGGGCACCGACACCTCGTCGTCATCGACAGGGGTATCGTCGTCCCACAGGCTTATGTCCTTGAGTTCCGCATGCACGTCATCGCGCGCGCCACCGGTCGCGATCGCGACATCGGCGCGGCCACGCAATTGATCGGTGCTCACATTGAAGTATTCGGCGATCTTCGAGATATGTTTATCCGAAGGATCGACGATCTTCCCGCTGAGAATCCGCGAGAGCGTTGATTGAGGCACGCCGGTGCGACGGTGGAGCTCCGTGGGGGAGATCCCGTGCTGGTCGAGCAGTGCTCTTAAGACGGAGGATACGTTGCGTTTTTGCATAACGCGCATAGTGCTTGAAGTTTTTTGCGAAGACAAATGCTGATTTGCATAAATCGTGCATAAATCACAATTAAACGCAAAAAGTGTCAGCCGGCCGTCATGCCTGCGTCGAGCCGACCGCCCATGGTAACCTTGCGCCCATCGCGGAAAAGCCCGGCGGTTGCCCTCGCTTTTGCCCTACATCATTTAACGAGTTACCTGACAATCCGATGAATAAAGCCGTCTCCGACCTGTCCTCCCACACCCCGATGATGCAGCAATACTGGCGCCTGAAGAATCAGCACCCGGATCAGCTGATGTTCTATCGCATGGGCGACTTCTACGAGATCTTCTATGAAGACGCGAAGAAGGCGGCCAAGTTGCTCGACATCACTCTGACCGCGCGCGGCCAGTCGGCGGGGCAAGCGATCCCGATGTGCGGGATTCCTTACCACGCGGCGGAAGGTTACCTGGCGAAACTGGTCAAGCTCGGTGAGTCGGTGGTGATCTGCGAGCAGGTCGGCGATCCGGCCACCAGCAAGGGCCCGGTAGAACGTCAGGTGGTACGGATCATTACCCCGGGCACGGTCAGCGACGAAGCGCTGCTCGATGAACGCCGCGACAACCTGATTGCCGCCGTGCTAGGCGACGAGCGCCTGTTCGGTCTGGCAGTGCTGGACATCACCAGCGGCAACTTTACTGTGCTCGAGATCAAGGGCTGGGAAAACCTGCTGGCGGAGCTGGAGCGAGTCAACCCGGTGGAACTGCTGATCCCGGACGATTGGCCGAAAGACCTGCCGGCGGAAAAGCGCCGTGGTGTGCGTCGTCGCGCGCCGTGGGATTTCGAGCGTGATTCGGCGCTGAAAAGTCTCTGCCAGCAGTTTTCCACGCAAGATCTCAAAGGCTTCGGTTGCGAAACCCTGACCCTGGCCATCGGCGCTGCCGGTTGCCTGCTGGCCTATGCCAAGGAAACCCAGCGCACCGCCCTGCCCCATCTGCGCAGCCTGCGTCATGAGCGTCTGGACGATACCGTGGTGCTCGACGGCGCCAGCCGCCGCAACCTCGAACTCGACACTAACCTGGCTGGTGGTCGCGACAACACCCTGCAATCAGTGGTTGATCGCTGCCAGACCGCAATGGGCAGCCGTTTGCTGACCCGTTGGCTGAACCGTCCGCTGCGCGATCTGACCGTGCTTTTGGCGCGGCAGACCTCGATCACTTGCCTGCTCGACGGCTACCGCTTCGAAAAGCTGCAGCCGCAGCTCAAGGAAATCGGCGACATCGAGCGGATTCTGGCGCGGATCGGCCTGCGCAATGCGCGCCCCCGTGACCTCGCGCGTCTGCGCGATGCTCTCGGTGCCCTGCCGCAACTGCAAGTGGCGATGACCGACCTCGAAGCACCGCACCTGCAACGCCTGGCGACCACCACCAGCACCTATCCGGAACTGGCGGCGCTGCTGGAAAAAGCCATCATCGACAACCCGCCAGCAGTGATCCGCGACGGCGGCGTGCTGAAAACCGGTTACGACAGCGAACTCGACGAGTTGCAATCGCTGAGCGAAAACGCCGGCCAGTTCCTTATCGATCTGGAAGCCCGGGAAAAGGCCCGCACCGGTCTGGCCAACCTGAAAGTCGGTTACAACCGCATTCACGGCTACTTCATCGAACTGCCGAGCAAGCAAGCCGAATCGGCTCCAGCCGATTACATCCGGCGCCAGACGCTCAAGGGCGCCGAGCGCTTCATCACGCCTGAGCTGAAAGAATTCGAAGACAAGGCGCTGTCGGCCAAGAGCCGTGCCCTCGCCCGCGAGAAAATGCTCTACGAGGCGCTGCTGGAAGATCTGATCAGCCAACTGCCACCGCTGCAGGACACTGCCGGCGCATTGGCCGAGCTGGACGTGCTGAGCAACCTTGCCGAGCGTGCGCTGAACCTTGATCTGAACTGCCCGCGCTTCGTCAGCGAGCCGTGCATGCGCATCACCCAAGGGCGTCACCCGGTGGTCGAGCAAGTGCTGACTACGCCATTCGTGGCGAACGACTTGAGCCTGGATGACAACACCCGGATGCTGGTGATCACCGGCCCGAACATGGGTGGTAAATCCACCTACATGCGCCAAACCGCATTGATCGTACTTTTGGCGCACATTGGCAGCTTCGTACCGGCGGCCAGTTGCGAGTTGTCGCTGGTGGATCGGATCTTCACCCGAATCGGTTCGAGCGATGACCTGGCCGGTGGCCGTTCGACCTTCATGGTCGAGATGAGCGAAACCGCCAACATCCTGCACAACGCCACCGAGCGCAGTCTGGTGCTGATGGACGAAGTTGGGCGCGGCACCAGCACCTTCGACGGTCTGTCGCTGGCATGGGCGGCCGCCGAGCGTCTGGCGCATCTGCGTGCCTATACTCTATTTGCCACGCACTATTTCGAACTGACCGTGTTGCCGGAAGCCGAGCCGCTGGTGGCCAACGTGCACCTCAACGCCACTGAGCACAACGAGCGCATCGTGTTCCTGCACCACGTGTTGCCGGGGCCTGCCAGCCAGAGCTACGGCCTGGCGGTGGCGCAACTGGCCGGCGTGCCGAGTGAAGTGATCGTGCGGGCCCGTGAGCACCTGAGCCGACTGGAAGACACCGCATTGCCGCATGAAGCGCCCAAGCCTGCCGTCAAAGGCAAACCGGCCGTTCCGCAGCAGAGCGACATGTTCGCCAGCCTGCCGCACCCGGTGCTCGATGAGTTGGCCAAAGTGGATCTCGATGACCTGACCCCGCGTCGAGCGCTCGAATTGTTATATGCACTTAAGAACCGGATCTAAGCAGCGAAGAACCGGATATAACGCAAACGGCTTCAAGCTGTTAGAATCTCGCGCGGTTTGGGATGCTGCTGGCTAATAGCCTGGCTGGCAGACATCGCTCCCGAACCTGGCGACCCCAACCGTGAAGGGGCTACGCTGCCGCCGCCTGAGGAGAAAATTAGAAATGACCTTCGTCGTCACCGACAACTGCATCAAGTGCAAGTACACCGACTGCGTAGAAGTCTGTCCGGTGGACTGCTTTTACGAAGGCCCGAACTTCCTGGTGATTCACCCGGACGAGTGCATCGACTGCGCCCTGTGCGAACCGGAATGCCCGGCCGTCGCGATTTTCTCCGAGGACGAAGTTCCGGAGGATATGCAGGAGTTCATTCAACTGAACGTTGAATTGGCCGAAATCTGGCCGAACATCACCGAGAAGAAAGAATCGCTGCCGGATGCCGAAGAGTGGGATGGCGTCAAAGGCAAGATCAAAGACCTCGAACGCTGATCT
Organism: Pseudomonas sp. AM14(2022); assembly: GCF_036346455.1. Lineage (NCBI taxonomy): Bacteria > Pseudomonadati > Pseudomonadota > Gammaproteobacteria > Pseudomonadales > Pseudomonadaceae > Pseudomonas > Pseudomonas sp. AM14(2022). Next base: position 250,234 of record NZ_JAOTNY010000003.1, on the reverse strand, counting down.
GTCGCGCGTTACCAAAAGGCCCCTTGCGGGCCTTTTTGCTTTTTCGGATTTTACTTTTCTACAGACAAAAAAAGGGGCGGTTTGACCCGCCCACATTTTTTCCCTATTCCCTGTATTCCTTTTCATCGTCCTGATGAATCGCGTCCTGCGATGTCCATTCCCCTCTTCCCTGAAGGGCGTGTCTGTCCGTCGACACAGTGCTGATACTAGAGAGTTCCCTGCCGAGAGCAATCGGCCCGGCGGGGTGAGAGTCGCTGTAATAAACACTTCATATTAAAAAATAATCATATAAATCAATTGGTTAAAAACGACTCTCGGCAGAAGTCGACGTCTACCGTCCTGCAAAAATGGGGAACGCTTACGAAAGAGTAAGCCAAGGCTTACACCGCAAGACTACAAACGATGGAAATGCTGACCATTTGTCCGGCAATGAACTTTGTGGCGAGGGAGCTTGCTCCCGCTTGAGTGCGCAGCGCTCATGAACCTTTAGGGTTGCTGCGCAACCCGGCGGGAGCAAGCTCCCTCGCCACAGACAGTCATCAGCCAATATCCGAGCAATAAAAAAGCCCCGAACCAGTCGGGGCTTCTTGCGGCAGGCGTGTGAGGCGCTTACTGAAACAGCGACTCGCTCGACAGGCCATTCTTCTCGAGGATTTCGCGAAGGCGCTTGAGGCCTTCCACCTGGATCTGCCGCACCCGTTCACGGGTCAGGCCGATCTCCAGGCCTACGTCTTCCAGCGTGCTGCTCTCATGGCCGCGCAGGCCGAAGCGGCGTACGACCACCTCGCGCTGCTTGTCGGTCAGTTCCGAGAGCCATTGATCGATGCTCTGCGACAGGTCGTCATCCTGCAGCAGTTCACATGGATCGGTCGGACGGTCATCCGTCAGGGTGTCCAGCAGGGTTTTATCCGAATCCGGACCCAGCGAGACATCGACCGAAGAAACCCGCTCGTTCAGGCCGAGCATGCGCTTGACCTCGCCCACCGGTTTTTCCAGCAGGTTGGCGATTTCTTCGGGTGAAGGTTCGTGATCGAGCTTCTGCGTCAGCTCCCGTGCGGCCCGCAGGTACACGTTGAGCTCCTTGACCACATGGATCGGCAACCGGATGGTCCGGGTCTGATTCATGATCGCGCGCTCGATGGTCTGACGGATCCACCAGGTCGCGTAGGTCGAGAAGCGGAAGCCACGTTCGGGATCGAACTTTTCCACTGCGCGGATCAGGCCGAGATTACCCTCTTCGATCAGATCCAGCAGCGACAGCCCCCGATTGACGTAACGCCGGGCGATCTTCACGACCAGCCGCAGGTTACTTTCAATCATGCGCTTGCGCCCGGCAGGGTCGCCACTTTGCGACAGACGCGCAAAATGAACTTCTTCCTCCGGGGAGAGCAGTGGTGAAAAGCCGATTTCGTTGAGATACAGCTGCGTGGCATCGAGTGCCCGAGTGTAGTCGATGTACTTGTGTTGTTTAAGTGAAGCGGATTGTCTGGATTTGGAACGAACGGAAGGTGGAGCAGCCCCTTCATCATTCGACATCGAAGATTCCGAATCGATGCCGGCCTCCATAAGGAGAACCTCATCGTCGATGTCAAACTCCGGCACTTCTTTACTGAGAGCCATTGTTATAGTCCTTTGGTGAGTTCGACCCCAAGCTCAAGCGACGCCTTTATCCTTGGCAGCGCTGGAGCCTGTCCCCTCTACGCGACGGAACAGGCTGGCCTCAAATCAACGTTTGGGCAGGAACTGCAGCGGATCTACAGGTTTACCTTGGCGGCGAATCTCAAAATGCAGTTTCACCCGGTCTGTACCCGTGGACCCCATTTCGGCAATTGTCTGTCCGACCTTGACCTGCTGCCCCTCCCGTACCAACAGCCTGCGGTTATGTCCGTAGGCACTGACGTAGGTTTCGCTGTGTTTGATGATGACTAATTCGCCGTAGCCCCTTAAGCCACTCCCGGCGTAAACCACCGTCCCATCAGACGCAGCTAAAACAGGCTGTCCCAAATCTCCGGCGATATCAATTCCTTTATTCAAACTACCGTTTGAAGAGAATTTTCCAATCAGAATGCCATTAGATGGCCATCCCCAGCCGGTCGGGGCCGGGCCCGGTGGAGGCATCGGAGCCGGGGCCGATTTGTTCGCGACGGACGGTGCAGCCCCCGCAGCAGCTGCCCCGGAGCCGGTCACGGTGGTGGTCGTCGTGCCATTCGCCTGGCGTCGGATTACCGTGGTTTTGCTCGACGATGATGGCGCGGAACTGCTGTTGCTCACTACGGCCGTCGGTGTTGAACCAGTGCGCCCGTCAAAGCGAATTGTCTGACCCGGATGGATCGTATACGGCGTAGGAATATTGTTCCGGGCCGCGAGGGCTTTGTAGTCCCAGCCGTAGCGAAAAGCGATGGAAAACAGCGTATCGCCCGGACGGACTACATACTGCCCGGTCGTGACGGCCGGACGCTGGGCCGCCGCGCTGTTGCGATCGACCACCCGCACGTTGCTCGATTTGGTGCTGGAGCAACCGACCAGCAGGGTGCTCAATACAAGGCCAGTCACCAGGCGCTGAAAGCTCGTGTTACCCATACGCTGCGCAATGACTGTGAGACTCACCCGCCGCTCCCTTTGTGGTGGCTGAAATATGTGGAATGCCGAATCGCGGCAAGTAGTGTCGCAAGTATAACGGGCCGAACAGGCTTTACCGTTAAAGATGCGAAAACGCTTCACGCACACGTTTGCCCTTGGACAATTCGTAGCGTTTAAACCATCGCTGCCGATGTAAGACACAGGCCAGCGCGAGGAATTCAGCGCCCGCAAATAAATGCTCAGGCCAGCGGGCCATTGAGCAATGGCACGAAGCGCACGGCTCCCAATACGTGACGGGAAAAGCCGTGTTCTTCACGCACAATCAGCATCAGTTGCTGCACTTCCCCCGAGCCAACCGGAATCACCATCCGCCCACCCGGTGCCAGTTGATCGAGCAAGGCCTGCGGTACATCAGTCGCGACTGCGGTGACGATGATGCCGTTGTACGGCGCCAGCGCCGGCCAGCCTTCCCAGCCATCGCCCCAGCGGAACACCACGTTGCGTAGGTTGAGTTCGACCAGGCGTTCCTTGGCCCGATCCTGCAGGACCTTGATGCGTTCGACCGAAAATACCCGCTCGACCAGTTGCGACAGCACTGCGGTCTGGTAACCCGAACCGGTACCGATCTCCAGCACCTTGTCCAGCGGTCCCGCCTCCAGCAGCAGCTCGCTCATGCGCGCCACCATATAAGGCTGGGAGATGGTCTGGTTGTGGCCGATTGGCAGTGCGGTATCTTCGTACGCGCGGTGCGCCAGCGCTTCATCGACAAACAGATGACGCGGCGTACGGCGGATCACTTCCAGCACCTTGGCGTTGGACAGGCCTTCTTCATACAGCCGCTGGATCAGACGTTCACGGGTGCGCTGCGACGTCATGCCGATGCCACTGCGCAGTCTGTCTTCGTGTTCACGAGCCATCAGCGCAGTTCCTCCAGCCAGCCGTCGAGACTTCTGAAGGCATCATTGAAAGTGCGATCGAGCTGCAACGGCGTGATCGACACATACCCCTGCATCACCGCATGAAAGTCAGTGCCCGGGCCGCCGTCTTCGGCATCACCGGCCGCAGCAATCCAGTAGCCGGCCTTGCCACGCGGGTCGACCACTTTCATCGGCGCCGCGGCCCGGGCGCGGTGGCCCAGACGGGTCAACTGAATGCCGCGAATATGGTCGATCGGCAGATTGGGAATGTTCACGTTCAGCACCGTGCGCGGCGGCAGGTCCAGCCCGGCGTGGGCCTCGACCAGTTTGCGCGCGAAATGTGCGGCTGTCGCCAGGTTGTCCACCTGTCGTGAGCACAGCGAGAACGCAAACGAAGGGCGCTCGAGAAAGCGCCCTTCGAGGGCAGCCGCCACGGTGCCGGAATACAGCACGTCATCGCCCAGATTGGCACCGAGGTTGATCCCGGAAACCACCATGTCCGGCTCGCGCTCCAGCAGGCCGTTGAGGCCCAGGTGCACACAGTCGGTCGGCGTACCGTTGAGGCTGATGAAACCGTTTGCCAGGTATTGCGGGTGCAACGGACGGTCGAGCGTCAGCGAACTGCTGGCGCCGCTTTTGTCCTGCTCCGGGGCGATAACCACGCACTCGGTGTAATCCGCCAGCGCAGCATAAAGCGCGGCGAGACCGGGTGCGGTTACCCCATCGTCGTTAGAAATCAGAATACGCATGGGCTGTCCGTCTGCCCCACCGGCACCAGATCAACGAGTTCGCGCACCAATACGGTGGCGAAGCATCCGGCCGGGAGGACGAATTCCAGTTGCAGAATGTCAGGCTGGGGATAATGCCACGACAACCCGCCAATGGGCAGCCGCAGGATGCGACGTTCGTGGCTCATTCCGGCATTGATCAACCAATCGCGCAGATCCGCCTCACGCTCGGCAATCCCCTGCTCCAGATCATGGACAGCGCCAGCGGTCGGTGAGTCACCTTCGCCCCACTGCGGACCGGTCGGGTGCAGGTCGAGAATCGCCAGACGCGGGTCACTGCATTCGGCAACACCCGCCGGGAAGAAACTGCGGCTGTCGGTGAACGCCAGCAGATCGCCGACCTGCGCCTGCTGCCAGGTGCCGTCGGCAACCCGCGCCGCCAGCACTTGATTGAACAGAAAACTGCGCGCCGTCGACAGCAGCCGCGAACGCACATTGCGCTGCTCGGGCAATGCCTTGCGCGCCGCCCAGGCACGCGCATCAACGACGTTACCGCCGTCATGGCCGAAACGCTGGGCGCCGAAATAATTGGGAATGCCTTGCTTGGCGATCAGTTGCAGACGCTGCTCGATCGCATCCTTGTCGCCGGCAAACTGGGTCAGGCGCAAGGTGAAGCCGTTCGCCGAATGCGCGCCGCGTTGCAGCTTGCGCTTGTGGCGCGTGGTCTTGAGGATCTTCAGCGTGTCGTTTTCCGCCGCCGAGAGATCCGGATCAGCCTTGCCCGGCAGTTGCACGCTGAACCACTGACGGGTCAACGCCTGACGATCCTTCAGCCCGGCATAACTGACGGTGCGCAACGGCACGCCGGCGGCCTTGGCAATTCGGCGCGCTGCTTCTTCGGTATTCAGGCCACGTTTTTCGACCCAGATCCACAGGTGCTCACCATCGCCGCTGAACGGGATGTCGAGCACTTCATCGACCTGAAAATCTTCGGCAATGGCTTTCAGAACCGCAGTGCCGAGTGGTTCGCCATAGGCCCGCGGGCCAAGCAATTGCAGTTCGTTCATGCGCGCAGCAACAAGGCAACGGAATGCACGGCGATGCCTTCTTCGCGACCGACAAAGCCGAGCTTTTCGGTGGTGGTAGCTTTCACGTTCACTTGATCCAGTTCAACTTGCAGATCGGCGGCGATCAACGCGCGCATCGCTTCGATATGCGGGGCCATTTTCGGTGCCTGAGCGACGATGGTGTTGTCGACGTTGCCGACTTTCCAACCCTTGGCGTGGATCAGCGCGACCACATGCCGCAGCAGCACACGGCTGTCGGCGCCCTTGAATTGCGGGTCGGTGTCCGGAAAGTGCTTGCCGATATCGCCCAGCGCGGCCGCGCCGAGCAAGGCATCGCTCAAGGCATGCAGCAGGACGTCACCGTCGGAATGAGCGAGCAGCCCGAAGCCGTGTGCAATACGCACGCCGCCCAGAGTAATGAAATCGCCTTCAGCGAAACGGTGAACATCGTAGCCGTGGCCAATACGCATAAAAAAACGCCCCGATTTTTGTCAGGGCGTGATTCTACCTGCATTAACCGCGCAGGGCGCGTGCGTGATGCTGCAAGTGGTCGTCAATGAAGCTTGAGATGAAGAAATAGCTGTGGTCGTAGCCCGGTTGCAGGCGCAGCGTCAGCGGATGACCCGCTTGTTTTGCAGCTTGTTGCAGGGCTTCGGGTTTGAGCTGCGTGGCGAGGAAGTCATCGCGATCCCCCTGATCGACCAGCAACGGCAGTTTCTCGTCGGCTTCAGCAATCAGCGCGCAGGCATCCCATTCTTTCCACTTGGAACGGTCTTCGCCCAGATAGCGGGAGAATGCTTTCTGCCCCCACGGACAATCCATCGGGTTGTTGATCGGCGAAAACGCCGACACCGACTGATAACGCCCCGGGTTGCGCAGCGCGCAGACCAGTGCACCGTGACCGCCCATGGAGTGGCCGCTGATGCTGCGTTTGTCCGACGCCGGGAAATGCGCTTCAACCAATGCAGGCAATTCCTGCACGACATAGTCATGCATCCGATAGTGACGCGACCACGGTTCCTGCGTGGCATTCAGGTAGAACCCGGCACCGAGACCAAAATCCCAGGCGCCATCTGGATCACCCGGCACATCCGGGCCGCGCGGACTGGTGTCCGGCGCGACGATGATCAGGCCGAGTTCGGCAGCCCTGCGCATCGCCCCGGCCTTCTGCATGAAGTTCTCGTCGGTGCAGGTCAGACCGGACAGCCAGTACAGCACCGGCAGCTTGCCGCCCTGCTCCGCTTGCGGCGGCAAATACACGGCAAACACCATGTCGCAGCCGAGCACGTCGGAACGGTGGCGATATCGCTTGTGCCAGCCGCCGAAACTTTTCTGACAGGAGATGTTTTCCAGACTCATGTAAAGACTCCTACGCGGCCCCGGCTATAAACCTTCAAGGTCTGTAGCCGTGGCGTCGCGATTGATCAGAAATGAATGACGGTGCGGATGCTCTTGCCTTCGTGCATCAGATCGAAGGCCTTGTTGATATCTTCCAGACCCATGGTGTGGGTAATGAAAGTATCCAGCGGAATCTCGCCGCTCTGCGCCATGTCGACATAGCTTGGCAGCTCGGTACGGCCACGCACGCCACCGAACGCCGAACCACGCCAGACGCGACCGGTCACCAGCTGGAACGGACGGGTCGAAATTTCCTGACCGGCACCGGCAACACCGATGATCACCGATTCGCCCCAGCCCTTGTGGCAGCATTCCAGCGCCGCGCGCATCAGTTGCACGTTGCCGATGCACTCGAAAGAGAAATCGACGCCGCCGTCGGTCATGTCGACGATCACTTCCTGGATCGGACGATCGAAGTCTTTCGGGTTGACGCAATCGGTGGCGCCCAACTGCTTGGCGATCTCGAACTTGGCCGGGTTGATGTCGATGGCGATGATCCGCGCGGCCTTGGCTTTCACTGCACCGATGACTGCCGACAGACCGATGCCGCCGAGACCGAAGATCGCCACGGTGTCACCTGGCTTGACCTTCGCAGTGTTGATTACCGCGCCGATACCGGTGGTTACGCCGCAACCGAGCAGGCAGACCTTTTCCAGCGGCGCATCCTTGGCGATTTTCGCCACGGAGATTTCCGGCAGTACCGTGTATTCCGAGAACGTCGAAGTACCCATGTAGTGGAAAATCGTTTGGCCCTTGTAGGAAAAGCGCGAAGTGCCGTCCGGCATCAGGCCTTTGCCCTGAGTGGCTCGAATCGCCTGGCACAGGTTGGTCTTGCCCGACTTGCAGAATTTGCACTGGCCGCATTCCGGGGTGTACAGCGGAATCACGTGGTCACCGACGGCGACCGAGGTGACGCCCTCGCCGATGGCTTCAACGATCGCCCCACCTTCGTGGCCAAGGATCGACGGGAAGATGCCTTCCGGATCCGCACCGGACAGGGTGTAGGCATCGGTGTGGCAAACCCCGGAAGCCACCACGCGCAGCAACACTTCACCGGCCTTGGGCATGGCCACATCGACTTCTACGATTTCCAGCGGCTTCTTGGCCTCGAAGGCAACGGCGGCGCGCGACTTGATCATGCTGACTCTCCAGTGAATCCAATGAATAAAAAAACCAGACCGGCAGTGTAGTTCAGCACCATCTGATTAATAATCCGGACAAATGCAAAATATTATTGCTGTACAGGGATAATTAAATGTCCGAAAACCGCTGGGAAGGTATTGATGAGTTCGTCGCCGTCGCCGAATGCAGCCAATTCACCGCTGCGGCCGAACGCCTTGGAGTTTCTTCCTCACACATCAGTCGACAAATCGTACGGCTGGAGGATCGATTACAGACGCGCCTGCTCTACCGCAGCACCCGTCGTGTGACCCTGACCGAAGCCGGTCAGACCTTTCTGCAGCATTGTCAGCGCCTGCAGGACGGTCGCGAAGAAGCTCTGCGCGCGGTCGGCGACCTGACCAGCGAACCGAAAGGCATGCTGCGCATGACCTGCGCCGTGGCCTATGGCGAGCGGTTTATCGTGCCGCTGGTGACGCGGTTCATGGGGCAATACCCGCAACTGCGCGTTGATATCGAGCTGAGTAACCGCCAACTCGATCTGGTGCATGAGGGACTGGATCTGGCGATCCGTCTGGGCCGATTGCAGGATTCTCGATTGGTCGCCACCCGCCTGGCGCCGCGTCGGATGTACCTGTGCGCGTCTCCGTCCTACGTGGAACGGTATGGCCGCCCACACAGCTTGTCGGAACTGAGCCGGCACAATTGCCTGATCGGCAGTTCGGATCTGTGGCAACTGGAACAGAACGGCCGGGAATTTTCCCAGCGCGTGCAGGGAAACTGGCGCTGCAACAGTGGGCAAGCAGTGCTGGATGCGGCGCTACAAGGGGTAGGCCTGTGTCAGTTGCCGGACTATTACGTGCTGGAGCATTTGCACAGTGGTGCGCTGATTTCGCTGCTGGAGGCGCATCAGCCGCCGAATACGGCGGTGTGGGCGTTGTATCCACAGCAGCGGCATTTGTCGCCGAAGGTGCGCAAGCTGGTGGATTTCTTGAAGGAAGGATTGGCCGAGCGGCCGGAGTATCGGGGCTGAGTGATGGGTTGTCCGTGCGACCGCCTTCGCGAGCAAGCTCGCTCCCACAGGGGATCGGCGGTGCATGCAAAATTTGTGTTCGGCGCAATTCAAGGGTGGGAGCGGGCTTGCTCGCGAAAGCGATCGAACAAGCGCCACAGCAATCAGCGACGGTTAGCCCAACGTTGACGCAACCACTCCAGGTCTTCCGGCCGGGTGACCTTGAGATTGTCCGCCCGCCCTTCGATCAGGCGCGGCGCCAGACCGGCCCACTCCATCGCCGAGGCTTCATCGGTAATCACCGCATCCGCCACCAGACTGTCGGCCAACGCCCGATGCAAGGCACCGAGACGGAACATCTGCGGCGTATAGGCTTGCCAGATCACGCTGCGATCCACGGTTTCAAGCACACGACCGTGCTTGTCGACCCGCTTCAGGGTATCGCGCGCCGGCACGGCCAGCAGACCGCCGACGGCATCATCCGCCAGTTCAACCAGCAACTTGTCGAGATCGTCGCGACTCAGGTTGGGCCGTGCCGCATCGTGCACCAGCACCCAGTCATCGTCATCGGCACCCTGCGCATGCAAATGCAGCAAAGCGTTCAGCACCGACCCGGAACGCTCCGTGCCGCCCTCGACCCGCTGAATCCGCGAGTCGCTGGCGCAAGCCAGGTTTGGCCAATAAGGATCATCAACAGCCAGACTGACCACCAGCCCCTTGAGGCTCGGGTGATCAAGGAAACAGCCGAGGCTGTGTTCGAGAATTGTGCGCCCGCCCAGTTGCAGATATTGCTTGGGACGGTCCGCGGCCATTCGGGCACCGACGCCCGCGGCAGGAATCACGGCCCAGAAGGCCGGCAAGGAATCGATCATTGCGCGAGCTGGTAAAGGGTTTCACCGTCCTTGACCATGCCCAGCTCATGGCGAGCCCGTTCTTCAACGGTCTCCATGCCTTTTTTCAACTCGCTGACTTCGGCGTCCATCACCCGATTGCGCTCCAGCAGGCCTTCGTTCTCGGCGTGCTGATCAGCAATCTGCTGCTTCAGCTCGGCGACCTGCGCCAGACTGCCATTGCCCACCCACAGGCGGTACTGCAGACCGGCCAGCAGCAAGAGCAAAACGAGAAACAACCAGTAAGGACTGCGCATCGAATATCAGGTATCCAGTGAAAAAAGACAGCCACGCCAAAACTTTGAAACGTCTGATAGCACGAAGCCTGGAAGATCCAGGCTTGTGCATGTAAGGCATCAGATTAGTGGCAAATCCATCGCTGTCACGACTTTTCCGACACAATCCGGTGTCTTTTTAACATCTACAGCTTAACCGCGGAACTCGGAGCGACCGTTGTACTTGGCTTTGCCATTCAACTGCTCTTCGATACGCAGCAGTTGGTTGTACTTGGAAACGCGGTCGGAACGGCACAGCGAACCGGTCTTGATCTGGCCAGCCGAAGTGCCCACGGCCAGGTCGGCGATGGTCGAATCTTCGGTTTCGCCCGAACGGTGCGAGATCACCGCGGTATAACCGGCAGCCTTGGCCATCTGGATGGCTTCCAGGGTTTCGGTCAGGGTGCCGATCTGGTTGAACTTGATCAGGATCGAGTTGGCGATCTTTTTATCGATGCCTTCTTTCAGGATCTTGGTGTTGGTCACGAACAGGTCGTCGCCGACCAGTTGGGTCTTCTCGCCGATCTTGTCGGTGAGGATCTTCCAGCCAGCCCAGTCGGACTCGTCCAGACCGTCTTCGATCGAGATGATCGGATAACGTTCGGTCAGGCCTTTCAGATAATCGGCGAAACCTTCAGCGGTGAACACCTGGCCTTCACCGGACAGGTTGTACTTGCCGTCTTCGTAGAATTCGCTGGCCGCGCAGTCCAGCGCCAGGGTCACGTCGGTGCCCAGCTTGTAACCGGCGTTGGCCACGGCTTCGGAGATCACTTTCAGCGCGTCTTCGTTGGACGCCAGGTTCGGTGCGAAACCGCCTTCGTCGCCAACGGCAGTGCTCAGGCCACGGGCCTTCAGCACAGCTTTGAGGTGATGGAAAATCTCGGTGCCCATGCGCAGACCTTCCGAGAACGTCTTGGCGCCAACCGGCTGCACCATGAATTCCTGGATGTCGACGTTGTTATCGGCGTGCTCGCCACCGTTGATGATGTTCATCATCGGAACCGGCATCGAGTACACACCCGGGGTGCCGTTCAGGTTGGCGATGTGTGCGTACAGTGGCAGATCCTGGTCCTGTGCAGCCGCCTTGGCCGCAGCCAGGGATACGGCAAGGATGGCGTTGGCGCCCAGGGTTGCCTTGTTTTCGGTACCGTCGAGCTTGATCATCGCGTGGTCGAGGGCTTTCTGGTCGCTTGGGTCGGTGCCCAGCAGCAGATCGCGGATCGGACCGTTGATGTTGGCTACCGCCTTGAGCACACCTTTGCCCAGGTAACGGCTCTTGTCGCCATCACGCAGCTCGAGCGCTTCACGCGAGCCAGTGGATGCACCGGAAGGCGCACAGGCGCTGCCGATGATGCCGTTGTCGAGAAGCACGTCCGCTTCCACGGTGGGATTGCCACGGGAGTCGAGAACTTCACGACCTTTGATGTCGACGATTTTTGCCATTGTTGTAAACACTCCAAAGTTGACGAAAACGACGCAGCTAGAGGAAATCTTTTGACCGTCGGCAAGTGGTGTGCAGCGGGCAGCTTGCAGACGACAACGCACATGCCCGAGGGCATGTGCGACAAATCGTGCGGTACTTTACCGGAGAAATGAGCTTTACGCGGTTTCTACCGTCGGAAAACTCTTCACCAGTTCGTCCAAAGCTTTGAGCTGGGCCAGAAATGGCTCCAGTTTGTCCAGACGCAAGGCGCAAGGGCCGTCGCATTTGGCGTTGTCCGGATCCGGATGCGCTTCGAGGAACAGACCGGCCAGCGACTGGCTCATGCCGGCCTTGGCCAGGTCGGTGACCTGGGCGCGGCGACCGCCGGCGGAGTCGGAACGACCGCCAGGCATTTGCAGCGAGTGAGTCACGTCGAAGAATACCGGGTACTCGAACTGCTTCATGATGCCGAAGCCGAGCATGTCGACCACGAGGTTGTTGTAGCCGAAGCTCGAACCACGCTCGCAGAGGATCAATTGATCGTTACCCGCTTCCACGCACTTGTTCAGGATGTGTTTCATTTCCTGAGGCGCGAGGAACTGGGCTTTCTTGATGTTGATCACAGCGTTGGTCTTGGCCATCGCGACGACCAGATCGGTCTGGCGCGACAGGAAGGCCGGCAGCTGAATGATGTCGCAGACTTCAGCGACGACCGCGGCCTGATCAGGCTCGTGGACGTCGGTGATGATCGGCACGCCGAAGGCTTGTTTGATGTCCTGGAAGATGCGCATGCCCTCTTCCAGGCCAGGGCCGCGATACGAAGTCACAGAAGACCGGTTGGCCTTGTCGAAGCTGGCCTTGAACACGTAAGGGATGCCGAGTTTCTCGGTGACCTTCACGTACTCCTCGCAAACCTGCATGGCCATGTCACGGCTTTCCAGCACGTTCATGCCGCCGAACAGCACCATGGGTTTGTCGTTGGCGATTTCGATGTTGCCAACGCGAATGATCTTCTGTGCCATCGGGTTACGCCTTCTTCTGGTGTTGAGCCAACGCAGCTTTTACGAAACCGCTGAACAGCGGGTGACCGTCACGTGGCGTCGAGGTGAACTCCGGGTGGAACTGGCAAGCGACGAACCATGGATGATCCGGTGCTTCGACCACTTCAACCAGCGCGGCATCAGCGGAGCGACCGGAGATTTTCAGGCCGGCTTCGATGATTTGTGGCAGCAGGTTGTTGTTCACTTCGTAGCGGTGACGGTGACGTTCAACGATCACGTCCTTGCCGTAGCAATCGTGCACCTTGGAGCCGGCTTCGAGCAGGCATTCCTGAGCGCCGAGGCGCATGGTGCCGCCCAGATCGGACGCTTCGGTACGCACTTCAACCGCGCCGGTGGCGTCTTCCCACTCGGTGATCAGACCCACGACCGGATGGCCGCTGGCGCGATCAAACTCGGTGGAGTTGGCGTCTTTCCAGCCCAGCACGTTACGGGCGAACTCGATAACCGCCACTTGCATGCCCAGGCAGATGCCCAGGTACGGAACCTTGTTTTCACGAGCGTACTGAACGGCAGTGATCTTGCCTTCCACGCCACGCAGACCGAAGCCGCCCGGAACGAGGATCGCGTCGACACCTTCGAGCAGCGCAGTGCCCTGGTTCTCGATGTCTTCGGAATCGATGTAACGCAGGTTGACCTTGGTACGGTTGGTGATGCCGGCATGACTCATCGCTTCGATCAGCGACTTGTAGGCGTCCAGCAGTTCCATGTACTTGCCGACCATCGCGATGGTCACTTCGTGCTCTGGATTGAGCTTGGCATCGACGACCTTTTCCCACTCGGACAGGTCGGCGCCATTGCATTGCAGGCCGAAACGCTCGACGACGAAATCGTCCAGACCCTGAGCGTGCAGCACGGCCGGAATCTTGTAGATGGTGTCGACGTCTTCCAGGGAGATCACCGCACGCTCTTCAACGTTGGTGAACAGCGCGATCTTGCGACGCGAGGACACATCCACCGGATGGTCGGAGCGGCAGATCAGCACGTCTGGCTGCAGGCCGATCGAACGCAGCTCTTTGACCGAGTGCTGGGTTGGCTTGGTTTTGGTCTCGCCAGCGGTGGCGATGTACGGAACCAGCGTCAGGTGCATCAGCATCGCGCGCTTGGAACCGACTTCCACACGCAGTTGACGGATGGCTTCGAGGAACGGTTGCGATTCGATGTCGCCAACGGTACCGCCGATTTCCACCAGGGCCACGTCGGCATCGCCGGCACCCTTGATGATGCGACGCTTGATTTCGTCGGTGATGTGCGGAATCACCTGGATGGTTGCACCCAGGTAGTCACCACGGCGCTCTTTACGCAGCACGTGCTCGTAGACACGGCCGGTGGTGAAGTTGTTGTTCTGGGTCATGGTCGTGCGGATGAACCGCTCGTAGTGGCCCAGGTCCAGGTCGGTCTCGGCGCCGTCGTGGGTGACGAACACTTCACCGTGCTGGAACGGGCTCATGGTGCCCGGGTCGACGTTGATGTACGGATCCAGCTTAAGCATGGTGACCTTAAGCCCCCGCGCCTCCAGGATGGCCGCCAATGAAGCCGAGGCAATGCCTTTCCCCAATGAAGAAACAACACCGCCCGTGACGAATATGTAGCGCGTCATGAAAAACCCTAGAAGTCTGCGTTAAAGCGGTACGAGCCGCCGGGGAAAGCGAAGGAAGGCCGAAGCCCCCGATCACCTGCATTAATCACAGTGCACCTTTCAAAAAAACCGCCGCGTTGGGACAGACCGGCAGATGAAACACCGGTACGTTGCTCGCTACACATTTTTTGGAATCGCCCAGCAAAGACTGCTTGGTAATCGGCAACTCCTGCAATTCAGGCGAATCCACAGAAGTTGTATCAAGAAGGGAGCGTAGTCTACCGGAATGCCCCTTTCATCTCAAACCTTGATCTTCGTCTGTTGGCTGCCAATGCAATGTCCAGCCGTCCGACTCCTGCCCGTCAAGCCCCGGCAGGTTCGCCACGGCGAGCAATTCTGCGCCGCGAAACAGCAGCGGCAATCTGCCACGGACGAAGCCCGGCACCGCGCGCTCATTGAGCAGGCGCTTGAGATCGCGGTGGCCGCGCCCCGCCAGATGCATCAGCTCGCCGCCCTGCCGATAGCCAATGCGCAGCGGCCCGACGGGAGTCTGCCCGCTGAACATGACACGCCCGTTATTCGCCAAGCGTAGCGGCGTCGACGGGTCAGGCCACTCGACGCTGACCGCTGGCGCGCGCAGCCAGCCTCCGCTCAACCACCATACCCGGCCGGCGCTGCGATGCAGCTCACCGTCGGCCAGACACCAGACCGGGGATGCATCGTTGGCAGCACCACACAGGTCGTCCCAACCCGACCAATGGTCAGTGTCGGGCAACCGGGTCAGCGGTTCGAGCCAGTGGCTGAGTGCATTGCGCTGACGAGCGGCGGACAGACTCGTCAGCGGCGCCAGCTCCAGCGACGGCAGGCCCAGCCATGAAAACTCGCTCGGCGTGGCGGCTTGCGCGAGATCGAGCTGCGCCAGCTCATCGAGCAGGCCTTGCGCCTCACGCAGGTGCACCGCGCTGCGGGCCATGCTCGCCTGCGCCTGCGGCCAGCGCGCGGTGAGCAACGGCAGCACCTGATGGCGCAGGTAGTTGCGCGAGAACTGCCGATCCTGGTTTGACGGGTCTTCGATCCAGTGCAACTGATGCACGCGGGCGTAAGCCTCAAGCTCGGAGCGCGTGACGTCGAGCAATGGCCGCACCAGCGTGCCCTGCCCCAACGGTCGCTGCGCCGGCATCGCCGAAAGTCCGCGCACGCCGGCACCGCGCATTAAACGAAACAATAGGGTTTCGGCCTGATCATCACGGTGCTGCCCGGTCAGCAGCAAATCCCCGGCCTCGGTCAGCGAGGTGAACGCCGCATACCGCGCCTCCCGCGCCGCCCTTTCAAGACTGGCGCCGGGTTGCACCGTCACCCGCATCACGTGCAGCGGCACACCCAGCGCATCGCAGACCGACTGACAATGCGCCGGCCACGCATCAGCCGCAGCCTGGAGGCCATGGTGGATATGGATGGCGCTGAGCGCCGGCAGGGAATGGTGTTTAGCGAGATGCGCAAGCAGATGCAGCAGGACGGTGGAATCGAGACCACCGGAGAAAGCCACGCGCCAGGTCCTGGCATTGCGCCAGGCTGCAACGTTCAGCAGAAGCCGGGACGGCAGATCACTCACGGACTGACCCCTATCTAACTGTTTGCCCAAATCAAATGTGGGAGCGGGCTTGCTCGCGAAGGCGTTTCAACAATCAACACATCTGTCGACTGTTATACCGCTTTCGCGAGCTAGCCCGCTCCCACATTGGGTATTGCGAGATCTGTCAGAGACCGTAGCTCATCAGACGATCGTAACGACGCTTGAGCAACGCTTCGTTGTCGAACTTCTTCAGCATCGCCAGTTGCGAGCTCAGCTCGGCACGGATCGACGCAGCGGCAGCGGCCGGATCACGGTGGGCGCCGCCCAGAGGCTCGCCGATCACCTTGTCAACGATACCCAGGCCTTTCAGACGCTCAGCGGTGATGCCCATCGCTTCAGCGGCATCCGGTGCCTTTTCGGCGGTTTTCCACAGAATCGAAGCGCAACCTTCCGGCGAGATCACCGCGTAGGTCGAATATTGCAGCATGTTCAGCTGATCGCAGACACCGATCGCCAGTGCACCGCCGGAACCACCCTCACCGATTACGGTGGCGATGATCGGGGTCTTCAGACGCGACATCACGCGCAGGTTCCAGGCAATCGCTTCGCTCTGGTTACGCTCCTCAGCGTCAATGCCCGGGTAAGCACCCGGGGTGTCGATGAAGGTCAGGATCGGCATCTTGAAGCGCTCGGCCATCTCCATCAGACGGCAGGCCTTGCGGTAGCCTTCCGGACGCGGCATGCCGAAGTTGCGGCGCACCTTCTCGCGCACTTCACGGCCCTTCTGGTGGCCGATGATCATCACCGGCTGATCTTCCAGACGTGCCACGCCGCCCACAATGGCCGAGTCGTCGGAGAAGTGACGGTCACCGTGCAGTTCGTCGAACTCGGTGAAGATGTGCTCGATGTAGTCGAGGGTGTACGGGCGTTTCGGGTGACGCGCCAGGCGTGCGATCTGCCAGCTGGTCAGCTTGCCGAAGATGTCTTCGGTCAGCGTGCGGCTCTTGTCCTGCAGGCGGGAGATCTCATCGCCGATATTCAGCGAATTGTCATTACCGACCAAGCGCAACTCTTCGATCTTGGCTTGCAGGTCGGCGATCGGCTGTTCGAAATCTAGAAAATTCGGGTTCATAGGCGTCCGTCTTGGGTCGTGTCCCAAATGAGCTTGGGCCGGCCGGTTGTCTATTCGCGCCCTACCTTAAGGGAGAGGCGCGCTGAGGTCGAGATTAAAAATTCAGGTTGTGGGCAAGCGCAATGATGGCACTTGCCGGTCAACGGTATTGGAGGAAGACGTTGTCTCGCCCGAACTGGTCACGCAGGGCTTGAATCAACGCATCCGCCGGGTCGATTCGCCAGGTCTCGCCAAACTGCAGCAAGGTCTTCGCATCCGGGCTGGTGTACTCCATGGTGATCGGGCACGCCCCGCGGTGACGCTTGAGCAGCTCACCCAACCAGCGTAGCTGATCGCCTTTCAAGTCCTGAGTGTGCAGCTTCAGGCGCAGGCTCTCGGCCAGATTGGTCCGTGCATCTTCCATGCTCATCACCCGTTTGACCCGCAGGCG
Source organism: Pseudomonas sp. AM14(2022) (assembly GCF_036346455.1). NCBI lineage: Bacteria > Pseudomonadati > Pseudomonadota > Gammaproteobacteria > Pseudomonadales > Pseudomonadaceae > Pseudomonas > Pseudomonas sp. AM14(2022). The sequence goes on along the minus strand of NZ_JAOTNY010000003.1, from coordinate 233,053 downwards.
CAGGCCACCGGAGAAGTCGTCGTTGCTGACCTCGCCTTCAACCACCACCATCGCGTCGGTCTGCAACAGCGACTGCGCAGAGTGAAACGCATCGGCAAACAGCGACGCCTCGATCCGCCCCGAGCGGTCGTCGAGGGTGATGAAGCCCATCTTGTCGCCCTTCTTGTTCTTCATCACCCGCAGGGCAATGATCATCCCGGCCACGGTTTGTGTGTCGCGGGCCGGTTTGAGGTCGATGATGCGCTGCCGGGCGAAACGGCGAATCTCGCCTTCGTACTCGTCGATCGGGTGACCGGTCAGGTACAGGCCCAGAGTGTCTTTCTCACCCTTGAGCCGCTCCTTGAGGGTCAGCTCCTTGGCCTTGCGGTGCGTCGCGTAGACGTCCGCATCTTCCTCGACAAACAGCCCGCCGAACAGGTCGGCATGGCCGCTGTCGCGGGTGCGCGCGGTCTGTTCGGCCGACTTGATCGCCTCCTCCATCGCCGCCAACAGCACCGCGCGGTTGCGGTCGATGTTGGCCTGATAAGCCTTCTGCTCGTCATGGAAGTACGGCCCGAGGCGATCCAGCGCGCCGCTGCGGATCAAACCGTCCAGCGTGCGCTTGTTGATGCGCTTGAGGTCGACCCTGGCGCAGAAGTCGAACAGATCCTTGAATGGACCGGCCTGACGAGCCTCGGTAATCGCTTCCACCGGACCTTCACCGACACCTTTGATCGCGCCCAGGCCGTACACGATGCGGCCTTCGTCGTTCACCGTGAACTTGAACTCCGAAGTGTTCACGTCCGGCGCGTCGAGGCGCAGCTTCATCGTGCGCACTTCCTCGATCAAGGTCACGACCTTGTCGGTGTTGTGCATATCCGCCGAAAGCACCGCCGCCATGAATGGCGCCGGGTAGTGGGCTTTCAGCCAGGCAGTCTGGTACGACACCAGGCCGTAAGCAGCGGAGTGGGACTTGTTGAAGCCGTAACCGGCGAATTTTTCCACCAGGTCGAAAATGTTACCGGCAAGATCCGCGTCGATATTGTTCGACGCACAACCTTCAATAAAGCCGCCGCGCTGCTTGGCCATTTCCTCGGGTTTTTTCTTACCCATCGCCCGACGCAGCATGTCCGCACCACCGAGGGTGTAACCGGCCATGACCTGGGCGATCTGCATCACCTGTTCCTGATACAGAATGATGCCGTAAGTCGGCGCCAGTACCGGCTGCAGGCCTTCATACTGGTAATCCGGATGCGGATAAGCCAATTCGGCGCGACCGTGCTTACGGTTGATGAAGTCATCCACCATGCCCGATTGCAGCGGGCCCGGACGGAACAGGGCCACCAGTGCGATCAAGTCTTCGAGACAGTCAGGCTTGAGCTTTTTGATCAGCTCTTTCATGCCCCGGGATTCGAGCTGGAATACCGCGGTGGTTTCAGCTTTTTGCAGCAACTGATAAGTCGGTTTGTCATCCAGCGGGATAAACGCGATATCCAGCGGCGGCTCGTTGACCTTGGCGCGGTCACGGTTGATGGTTTTCAGCGCCCAGTCGATGATCGTCAGGGTCCGCAGGCCGAGGAAGTCGAACTTCACCAGACCGGCCGCCTCGACGTCGTCCTTGTCGAACTGGGTCACCAGGCCATCGCCGGCCTCGTCGCAATAGATCGGCGAGAAGTCGGTCAGCTTGGTCGGGGCGATTACCACACCACCGGCGTGCTTGCCGACGTTACGCACCACGCCCTCAAGCTTGCGCGCCATCTCCCAGATTTCCGCCGCTTCCTCATCGACCTTGATGAAGTCGCGCAGGATCTCCTCCTGCTCGTAGGCTTTTTCCAGGGTCATGCCGACTTCGAACGGAATCATCTTCGACAGACGATCCGCCAGGCCGAATGACTTGCCTTGGGCCCGCGCCACGTCGCGCACCACAGCCTTGGCGGCCATGGAACCGAAGGTGATGATCTGGCTTACCGCGTTGCGACCGTATTTCTCGGCCACGTAGTCGATCACCCGGTCACGACCGTCCATGCAGAAGTCGACGTCGAAGTCGGGCATCGAGACCCGTTCCGGGTTAAGGAAACGTTCGAACAGCAGGTCGTATTCCAGCGGATCGAGGTCAGTGATCTTCTGCACATAGGCCACCAGCGAGCCGGCACCCGACCCACGGCCCGGGCCCACCGGCACACCGTTGTTCTTGGCCCACTGGATAAAGTCCATCACGATCAGGAAATAACCGGGGAAGCCCATCTGGATGATGATATCCAGCTCGAAATTCAGCCGGTCGACATAGACCTGACGCTTGGCCTCATAGTCTTCGGTGGTGTCCTTGGGCAGCAATACGCTGAGGCGGTCTTCCAGACCGTCGAACGACACCTTGCGGAAATATTCGTCGATGGTCATGCCATCGGGAATCGGGTAGTCGGGCAGGAAGTGCTTGCCCAGCTTCACGTCGATGTTGCAGCGCTTGGCGATCTCGACGGTGTTTTCGATCGCGTCGGGAATGTCGCTGAACAGCTCGGCCATTTCCTCGGCGCTTTTGAGGTATTGCTGGTCGCTGTAATTCTTCGAACGCCGCGGATCGTCGAGGGCGCGGCCCTCACCGATGCACACGCGGGTTTCGTGGGCAGCGAAGTCTTCCTGCTTGATGAAGCGCACGTCGTTGGTCGCCACCAGCGGCGCGCCGAGCTTGTCGGCCAGGGCCACGGCACCGTGCAGTTGCTCTTCGTCGTTGGGACGATTGGTGCGCTGGATCTCCAGATAGAAACGATCCGGGAACACCGCCATCCATTCGCGCGCCAGCGTTTCGGCTTCGTCCGGGTTGCCACTGATCATGGCCATGCCGATCTCGCCTTCTTTGGCGGCGGACAGCATGATCAGGCCTTCGTTGGCCTCGGCGACCCATTCACGCTCGATGATGATCATGCCGTTGCGCTGGCCGTCGATGAAGCCGCGCGAGATCAGCTCGGTGAGATTGCGATAACCCTTGGCGTTCATCACCAACAGGCTGATCCGGCTCAATGGCCCGTCCGGATCCTTGTTCGACAGCCACAGGTCGGCACCGCAGATCGGCTTGATGCCGGCGCCCATGGCGTTTTTATAGAATTTGACCAGGGAACACATGTTGTTCTGATCGGTGACCGCCACGGCCGGCATGTTCATGCCGGTCAGCGCCTTGACCAGTGGCTTGATCCGCACCAGCCCGTCGACCAGGGAGTATTCAGTGTGCAGGCGTAGATGAACGAATGAAGCCGGCATAGTGATCCTGTCCAGTTACATAGAGACAACAAGGCCCGGATTGTACCGGGCCTCGAACAAAACATCAGCCTTGCGCCTAAACCTGCGTCAGGCCTTCGAGCGCCTCGTAAGCCTGACGCACCGGGGCGAAGGAGCGCCGGTGAATCGGGGTCGGGCCAAGGCGCACCAACGCTTCCAGATGAACGGGCGTCGGGTAGCCTTTATGACCGCCGATGCCGTACCCCGGGTAGATCAATTCGAATGCAGCCATTTCACGGTCGCGGCTGACTTTGGCCAGAATCGACGCGGCAGCGATGGCCGGTACCTTGCCGTCACCCTGCACCACCGCTTCGGCGCGCATCGGCAGTTTCGGGCACCGGTTGCCGTCGATCATCGCCAGTTTCGGCTGAATATGCAGCCCGGCCACTGCGCGTTGCATGGCGAGCATGGTCGCGTGGAGGATGTTCAGCTCGTCGATTTCCTCGACTTCGGCGCGTGCAATGCACCAGCTCAGGGATTTCTCGATGATCTCGTCGTAGAGCTTCTCGCGCTTGGCTTCAGTGAGTTTCTTCGAGTCGTTGAGGCCGAGGATCGGCCGGTTCGGATCGAGGATCACCGCCGCCGTCACCACTGCGCCGCACAACGGGCCACGACCGACTTCGTCGACACCGGCCACCAGTTCTTCGACTTCGGCGACCAGGGTGAAATCCAGGCCCATCTGCATCGTCTTGCTCATTGTTTCTGACCGATCAGGTTGAGGACGGCATCCGCCGCCTGATTGGAAGCATCCAGCCGCAGGGTGCGGTGGATCTCGTCGAAGCCTCGGGTCTGCTCTTCGCCGCCTTCGATCAATGGCAACAGTGTCTGGGCCAGGGCCTCGACTGTCGCATCATCCTGCAACAATTCCGGCACCAACAGACGCTGGGCCAGCAGGTTCGGCAGCGACACGTACGGGCTCTTGACCATGCGCTTGAGAATCCAGAAGGTCAGCGGTGCCAGGCGATACGCAACGACCATTGGCCGCTTGTACAGCAACGCCTCAAGCGTCGCCGTGCCCGAAGCGATCAGCACCGCGTTACACGCCGCCAAGGCCAGATGCGACTTGCCGTCGAGCAGGGTTACTGGCAAGTCGCGGCCAACCAGCAACTCTTCGAGCTGAGCGCGACGCTCGGCATTGGCGCACGGGATGACGAAGCGAAGCCCGGGGCGCATGGCCCGCAGACGTTCGGCAGTATCCAGGAACAGCGCACCGAGACGGCCGACTTCACCACCGCGACTGCCGGGCATCAATGCCACCAGCGGCCCGTCGGGCAAGCCGAGTTCGGCACGCGCTGCGGCGCGATCGGCCTGCAACGGAATGGTATCGGCCAGCGTATGACCGACGAACCGCACTGGCACGCCCTGCTCTTCGTAAAATTTTGCTTCGAACGGCAACAGGGTGAGCATCAGATCGCAGCCTTCGCGAATCTTCAGCACACGCTTCTGGCGCCACGCCCACACCGAAGGGCTGACGTAATGCACGGTCTTGATCCCGGCCTGACGCAGCTTGAGTTCGATGTTGAGGTTGAAATCGGGAGCGTCGATGCCGATGAACACATCCGGTTTCTCGGCGATCAGCGTGGCGATCAGGTCCTTGCGGCGCTTGAGCAACTCGCGCAGCCGCCCAAGGACTTCCACCAGCCCCATGACCGACAGACGTTCCATGGGGAAATAAGACGTCAGGCCCTCGGCCTGCATCAACGGACCGCCGACACCGATGAACTCGACTGCCGGATGTTGAGCCTTGAGGGCGCGCATGAGGCCGGCGCCCAGAATGTCGCCGGAAGCTTCGCCCGCCACCAGCGCAATACGCAGACTGGCCATGATCAGCGGGTGATGCCGCGAGTCGACGACTGGATCGAGTCACGAAACAGCGCAACTTCCGGGAACTGCGCAGCAGGTTCGGCCAATTCGGCCAACGCTTGCTCCACGGTCAGGCCCTGGCGATACACGGTCTTATAAGCGCGGCGCAGCGCGTGAATCGCGTCTTCGCTGAAACCACGACGGCGCATGCCTTCGAAGTTCATGCTGCGCGCTTCGGCCGGGTTGCCGAACACGGTCACGAACGCCGGAACGTCCTTGCCGATGGCGGTGCCCATGCCGGAAAAACTGTGGGCGCCGATGTGGCAGTACTGATGCACCAGGGTGAAACCGGAAAGGATCGCCCAATCGTCAACGTGCACATGCCCGGCCAACGCGGTGTTGTTGACCAGGATGCAGTGGTTGCCGATCACGCTGTCATGCCCGATGTGGGCGTACGCCATGATCAGGTTGTGATCGCCCAGCGTGGTTTCCGAACGGTCCTGCACGGTGCCACGGTGAATCGTCACGCCTTCGCGAATGACGTTGTGATCACCGATCACCAGACGGGTTTCTTCGCCTTTGTACTTCAGATCCGGCGTGTCTTCGCCTACCGAGGAAAACTGGTAGATGCGGTTGTGCTTGCCGATGCGGGTCGGGCCTTTGAGGACCACATGCGGCCCGATCACGGTACCCTCGCCGATTTCCACACCTGCGCCGACGATCGACCACGGGCCGACCTCGACGCCGTCAGCCAGAACGGCCGACGGATCGATGATTGCGCGAGGGTCAATCAAACTCATAGCTTGCGTTCCGCACAGATGATTTCAGCCGAGCAGACTGGCTTGCCGTCGACCGAAGCCTGGCATTCGAATTTCCAGATCTGGCGCTTGCAGCTGATGAACTTGGCTTCCAGGATCAACTGGTCACCCGGCAGCACCGGCTGACGGAAACGCAGCTTGTCGGAACCGACGAAGTAGTAAAGGGTGCCATCGGCCGGTTTCACGTCGAGCATTTTGAAACCGAGGATCCCGGCAGCCTGGGCCATCGCTTCGATGATCAGTACGCCCGGCATGATCGGGTGCGCCGGGAAGTGGCCGTTGAAGAATGGCTCATTGATGCTGACATTCTTGTAGGCGCGAATGCGCTTGCCTTCAGTGTCCAGTTCCACCACCCGGTCCACCAGCAGGAACGGGTAACGGTGAGGCAGGTATTCGCGAATCTCGTTGATGTCCATCATTTCGGGGGGAAGCCTATGTAAAGATTGGGAGCGCGACTGACGCGCACTCCTCTAGCAAATCAAGGAGGCAGTCTAGAGGCTGTGCACACTTGATATGGAAATGGTATCAGCCATCAGATGAAGCATTGCTGCCGGGGGTCACTTCCCCGACGCGCTTTTCCAGTTGCTTCAAACGTCGCGCGAGGTCATCGAGCTGACGGATGCGGGCCGCGCTTTTGCGCCATTCGGCCGCCGGTTGCATGGCTGTGCCGGAAGAATAGGCGCCTGGCTCGGTAATCGAGTGGGTCACCATGGTCATCCCGGTCAAGAAAACGTTGTCGCAAATATCGATGTGCCCCACCAGGCCGACACCACCGGCGAGCATGCAGTGCTTGCCGATTTTGGTGCTGCCGGAGATACCGACACAGGCCGCCATGGCGGTGTGATCACCGACCTGGACGTTGTGCGCGATCTGGATCTGGTTGTCGAGTTTCACGCCGTTGCCGATCACGGTATCTGCCAGCGCGCCACGGTCGATGGCGGTATTCACGCCGATCTCGACATCGTCGCCGATGGTCACGCCGCCGATCTGGGCGATCTTTTGCCAGATACCTTTCTCGTTGGCAAAACCGAAGCCTTCACCACCGAGAACGGCACCGGACTGGATCACTACACGCTTGCCGATGCGCACGTCGTGGTACAGCGTCACCCGCGGAGCGAGCCAGCCGCCCTCGCCGATTTCACTGCGGGCACCGATGACGCAATGGGCCCCCAGGGTGACCTGCGCACCAATGCGCGCACCGGCCTCGATCACCACAAACGGACCGATGCTGGCGCTTGGATCAACTACCGCATCCGGTGCAATCACCGCCGTGGGATGAACGCCCGCAGCGGCTTTCGGTTTGGGATCGAACAGATGGGAGATACGGGCGTAAGCCAGGTAAGGATCCGGCACCACCAGCGCGTTGCCGGCAAAACCTTCGGCGTCGGCTTCCTTGAGCAATAGCGCAGCCGCCTGGGAACTTGCCAGGTATTTGCGATATTGAGGATTTGCCAGAAAGCTCAACTGAGCTGGGCCAGCCTCCTGCAAGGTGGCTAGCCCAGTAATTTGCGTCTCGGGGTCGCCACGCAGGGTGGCGCCGAGGAACTCGGCCAACTGGCCGAGCTTGATAGTCACGGTCATGGGTTACTTCAGCTGATTCATGCGCTCGATAACCTGGCGCGTGATGTCGTACTGAGGTTTGACATCGATCACTGCGCCACGCTCGAACACCAGGTCAAAACCACCTTTCTTGATGACTTCTTCCACTGCGCTATCCAGTTTCGGCTTCAGTTGCTTGAGCATTTCGCGGTCGGCAACTGCCTTGGCTTCGTTCAGTTCCTTGGACTGGAACTGGAAGTCACGGGCCTTTTGCTTGAATTCAAGCTCCAGACGCTCACGCTCGCCCTGCTGCATCTTGTCGCCACCGGCCATCAGACGGTCCTGAATGCCCTTGGCGCTGCTTTCCAGCGTCTTGAGCTTGGTCAGTTGCGGACCGAACTTCTTCTCGGCATCCACGGCGTATTTCTTGGCCGCGTCGGACTCCAGCAGTGCCATCTGATAGTTCAGAACGGCGATTTTCATGTCGGCGAACGCCGGGCCTGCCACCAGTACGGAGGCCAGGAGAACCAATTGAGTCAACTTACGCACGATGCACTCCTACAAAATCCATTGTCGTTATCTTGGGTCAGACGCTTAGAACGTCTGGCCGAGGGAGAATTGGAACACTTGAGTTTCAGCGTTATCCGGTTTCTTGACCGGCATCGCCAGAGCAAAACTCAGAGGACCCAGTGCGGTGACCCAGGTCACACCCACACCAACGGAACTGGCCATGTTGCTCAGGCTGATGTCGTTACACTTGGTGTTGGACGTCGAGCCATTTGCGTTGGTGGTGTCCTTGCACTGCGAATCGAAAACGTTACCCACGTCCCAGAATACCGAGGTACGCAAGGAGCGTTGATCCTTGACGAACGGCAGCGGGAACAGAACCTCGGCACCGCCCTGGATCAGGACGTTACCACCGAACGGCAGCGGATCCTGATCCGGGTCAACCGAAGTACCCGGATTGGTACCACGACTCGGAGTACTGCGCGGCCCCAGAGTACTGTCCTTGAAGCCACGTACCGAGTTGAAACCACCAGCATAGTAGTTTTCATAGAACGGCAAGCCGTCGGTCGAACCATAACCGTCGCCATAACCCAGCTCGGTGTGCAGACGCAGGGTGTAGTTTTCGGTGATCGGCTGGAACAACTGACCACGGTAGTCGAGTTTGTAGAACGACAGGTCGCTGCCCGGAATCGTGGTTTCCAGCGTCAGGCTCTGCGAACGACCACGGGTCGGCAGTACGCCCTTGTTCAGGGTCGACTCGGACCAACCGGCCGATGCCTTGAAGTTCAGGTACTGGTCGCCTTCCTTGTTAACGAAGTCGAAGATCTCGTCAACGGTGTACTGACCGGTCTTGATCTTGTCCTGCTGAGCGGACAGACCGAAGGTCAGACGCGAAGTCTCGCTGATCGGGTAGCCAACGTTGACGCCGGCACCCAGGCTGTCTACCGCATAGCTTGCTACGTCGACGTCGAGGTCTTTGTAGTCGGTGGTGCGATAGAACGCGTTGTAACCCAGGCTCACGCCATCGGCGGTCCAGTACGGGTCAACGTAGCCGAAGTTGTAGCGGCTCTGGTATTCGCTGCGGGTCAGGCCCACGCTCACACGGTTACCGGTACCGAGGAAGTTGTTCTGGGTGATCGAACCACCGAGGATCAGACCGGCGCTCTGGGCGAAACCGACACTGGCGGTGATCGAACCGGAGGCCTGCTCTTCAACGGCGTAGTTCACGTCAACCTGGTCGTCGACACCCGGTACAGCCGGCGTTTCAACGTTCACTTCCTTGAAGAAGCCCAGACGCTCCAGACGGGTCTTGGACTGGTCGATCAGGTAGGTCGAAGCCCAGCCACCTTCCATCTGACGCATTTCACGACGCAGCACTTCGTCCTCGGACTTGGTGTTGCCACGGAAGTTGATGCGATTGACGTAGGCACGCTTGCCCGGATCGACGGCGAACAGGATGTCCACAGTGTGATCGTCGTCATGCGGCTGAGGTACGCCGTTGACGTTGGCGAAGGTGTAACCCTCGTTACCCAGACGGCGGGTGATCAGTTCGGAGGTGGTGGTCATCAGCTTGCGCGAGAACACCTGGCCTTTCTGCACCAGCAACAGCGACTTGACCTGGTCTTCAGGCACTTTCAGGTCACCGCTGAGCTTGACGTCACGAACGGTGTACTTCTCGCCTTCGGTGATGTTGACGGTGATGTAGACGTGCTTCTTGTCCGGGGTGATGGACACCTGGGTCGAAGCGATATCCATGTTGATGTAGCCACGGTCCAGGTAGTAGGAACGCAGGCGCTCCAGGTCACCGGAGAGTTTTTCACGGGCATACTTGTCGTCGTTCTTGAAGAACGACAGCCAGTTGGTGGTTTTCAGCTCGAACAGGTCGATCAGATCGTCATCAGGGAAGACCGTGTTACCCACCACGTTGATGTGCTGGATGGCCGCCACGGTGCCTTCGTTGATCTTCACTTTCAGCGCGACGCGGTTGCGCGGCTGCGAGACCACTTCGGTGTCGACGGTCGCCGAGTAACGGCCCTGGGCAACGTACTGACGTTGCAGCTCGTTACGGACACCTTCGAGGGTGGCGCGCTGGAAGATTTCACCTTCGGACAGACCGGACTGCTTGAGGCCCTTCATCAGGTCTTCGGTGGAGATCGCCTTGTTGCCTTCGATCTCGATACTGGCGACCGACGGACGTTCGACGACCGTGATCACCAGAACGTTGCCTTCGCGGCCCAGCTGGATATCTTGAAAGAAACCGGTTTTGAACAACGCACGAGTGGATTCCACCAGGCGACGATCATCCGCCTGCTCGCCGACGTTCAACGGCAAGGCACCAAAGACGCTACCCGCGGAGACCCGCTGGAGGCCATTGACGCGAATATCAGAGATAGTGAAGGACTCGGCGTGAACTTCGGCGATCATCAATACGGTGAGAACCGCAGTTAGCAGCAGACGTTTCATGAAGTCCTTTCTTATTCCAACTGGCAATAAACAAACTGCCGCAAAATGCGGCAGATTCGCAATTCAGCGAAGCTTTACAGTCGACCCAGATCATTGACCAGAGCAAGCAACATCACTCCGACCACCAAACTGATACCGATCTGCACCCCCCAACCTTGCACCCGATCCGACAAGGGGCGACCACGCACCCACTCAATCAGATAAAACAACAAATGCCCCCCATCCAGTACAGGAATGGGCAGCAAATTCAGAACCCCCAAGCTAATACTCAGATAAGCAAGGAAATTCAGGAAATCAGCAACGCCCGACTGGGCAGAAGCGCCCGCCACTTTAGCAATGGTTATCGGCCCACTCAAGTTTTTTACCGAGAGCTCGCCAAACAGCATTTTCTTCAGTGAGTCCAGCGTCAGGATGCTCATGGTCCAGGTACGCCGGGCACCCTCGCCAATTGCGGCCAACGGGCCATAACTGACCTCGCGGATCATTTCCGGCGGCCAGTCCACTGCTTTCACGCCAGCACCCAGATAACCGCTCGGCGCCTTGCTTTCGCCACGCGCAGCCAAGGTCACCGGGACGTCGATTTGAGCACCGTCGCGCTCGACGCGCAGCAAGATTCTGGTATCAGGACGCGTACGAACGGTATCAACCACTTGCTGCCAGTCACCCAGCGCCTGGCCATCGAGCGACAACAGGCGGTCGCCGGTTTTCAGACCAGCGGCCTGCGCCGGACCTTTTGGATCGAGCTCGGCCAGCACCGGCGGCAACGCCGGGCGCCATGGGCGAATACCCAGCGAGCGAATCGGATCGGGTTCATCAGCCCCTTTGAGCCAGTGGTCCAGCGCCAGTTCGCGCGGCGTGTCAGCGGTAGAGCCCTGCTCGCGCACGAGCAATCGCAGGGAACCGCTTTCCCCAAGACGACGAACCAACTGCAAATTGACGGCCGCCCAGCCGGAAGTCGGCTCGCCATCGATGGCGACGATTTCCTGACCGGCACTCAAACCGGCCTTGGCCGCGATGCTGCCGGACTCGACGGCACCGATGACCGGACGGATCTGCTCACTGCCGAGCATCGCCAGCACCCAGAAAAACACCAGGGCCAGCAGGAAGTTGGCGATCGGTCCCGCCGCGACAATAGCGATGCGCTGGCGAACCGATTTGCGATTGAAGGACTGATGAAGCTGATCGGCTGGCACCTCGCCTTCACGCTCATCGAGCATTTTGACGTAGCCACCCAGCGGAATCGCGGCGACGACAAACTCGGTGCCCTGCTTGTCGTGCCAGCGCAGCAGGGGCATGCCGAAGCCTACGGAAAAACGCAAAACCTTGACGCCACAGCGACGCGCGACCCAGAAGTGGCCGAATTCGTGAAAGGCGACCAGTACACCCAAAGCGATCAGGGTGCCGGCAATCATATAGAGCGCGCTCATCTACTTTCTCCGCAATCCTGTTCAGTGCCGCGTGAAGCCATGGGTCTGCAACGGCTATCGGCCGTGACGATCAAGCCACTGTTCGGCCAGAATCCGCGCTTTCGCGTCCGCGGTAAACACCGCGTCCAGATCCTCAAGCGCAACCACTGGCTCGAGGTTCAGCACGTCCTCGATAATACTCGCGATTTCCAGATAACCAACGCGTCCGTCGAGAAACGCCGCGACTGCCACTTCGTTGGCCGCATTGAGCATGGCCGGCGCACTGTTGCCGGCCTCCGCCGCCTGTCGCGCCAGGCGCAGACAAGGGAAGCGCTGTTCGTCCGGCGCCTCGAAATCCAGGCGCGCAACGGCAAACAGATCCAGCGGCGCCACACCCGAGTCGATTCGCTCAGGCCAGGCCAGTGCGTTGGCAATCGGCGTGCGCATGTCAGGGTTGCCCAACTGCGCCAATACCGAGCCATCCACATAGTCGACCAGCGAGTGAATCACACTCTGCGGATGGATCACCACCTCGACCTGCGACGGCTTGGCATCGAACAGCCAGCAGGCCTCGATCAACTCCAGGCCCTTGTTCATCATGCTGGCCGAGTCCACTGAGATCTTGCGACCCATCGACCAGTTCGGGTGCGCACACGCCTGATCAGGCGAAACATGCGCCAGCTCGCTCATCGGCGTCTGCCGGAAAGGACCGCCCGAAGCCGTCAGCAGAATCCGCCGCACGCCGACCGCACCCAGTCCACGGGCAAAATCCTGCGGCATGCACTGGAAGATCGCGTTGTGTTCGCTGTCGATCGGCAGCAACACCGAACCGCTCTTGTGCACCGCCTGCATGAACAGCGCGCCAGACATCACCAGCGCCTCTTTGTTGGCCAGGAGAATTTTCTTCCCGGCCTGCACCGCCGCCAGCGTCGGGCGCAGGCCCGCGGCGCCGACAATGGCCGCCATCACAGCATCAACTTCAGGGGCGGAGGCGACCTGGCACAGGCCCTCTTCCCCCACCAGCACCCGAGTGGACAGCCCGGCAGCCCGCAAGTCGTCCTGCAAGCCACGCGCCGCAGCCACTTCAGGCACCACCGCAAACTGCGGCACATGCCGAACGCACAAGGCCAGCAACTCGCTCAGGCGCGTGAAACCGCTCAGGGCGAAAACCTGATAACGCTCGGGATGCCGAGCGATAACGTCGAGGGTGCTCAGGCCAATCGAACCGGTAGCCCCCAGGACAGTGATCTGTTGCGGGCGGCTCACGGTGCAGCCATCCACAGCAGTACGGCAAAAATCGGGATCGCAGCGGTCAGGCTGTCGATGCGATCAAGCACACCGCCATGACCGGGCAGCAGGTTGCTGCTGTCCTTGATGCCGGACTGGCGCTTGAACATACTTTCGGTGAGGTCGCCCACCACCGAAATGAACACGATCAACGCAGCGCCGATCAAGCCCTTGAGCAGTTCGGCCACGGTCCAGTCACGCACCAGGCCGACGATCGCAGTGATCACCAGACTCAGCGCCAGACCACCATAAACGCCTTCCCAGCTCTTACCCGGGCTGACTTGCGGCGCCAGCTTGCGCTTGCCGAAAGCACGGCCGGAGAAGTAAGCACCGATGTCGGCACCCCAGACCAGCACCATCACCGCCATGATCAGCCAGTTACCCAGCGGGTACTGTTTGATCTGCACCAGCCCTTGCCAGGCCGGCAACAGGATCAGCAAGCCGATCACCAGTTTGGTGGCCGCCGTAGACCAGTGCTCGCTCGAGCGCGGGTACGTCAGCACCAGGTACGTCGCTACCGCCCACCACAACACCGAAGCGCCCAACACCCAAGGGGCGAGGCCCGGCAGGACGTACATGACGAACAGCATCAGCGCGACGACAGCGGCATAGCCGACACGGAACGACTGTGCGGTAAAGCCAGCCAGGCGCGCCCATTCCCAGGCGCCCAGGCTTACGACCAGACCGATGAACAGCGCGAAACCGGAGCCTTCGAGCAGGAAAAACCCGCACAGGGCGATCGGCAGCAGGATCAGCGCAGTGATGATTCGTTGTTTAAGCATTAAACCCGGGCTCCAGCTTCAACCTGTTCGCTCGTTTTACCGAAGCGACGCTGGCGTGAAGCGAAATCGGCCAGCGCAGTGCGCATGGCTTCGTGTTTGAAGTCCGGCCAGAACAGGTCGGAGAAGTACAACTCGGCATACGCCAGTTGCCACAGCAGGAAGTTGCTGATGCGGTGCTCGCCACCGGTGCGGATGCACAGGTCCGGCAGCGGCAGATCACCGGTGGCCAGACAGGTTTGCAGCAGATCCGGGGTGATGTCCTCCGGACGCAGATGCCCGGCCTGGACTTCACGCGCCAGACGCTGCGCCGCCTGGGCAATATCCCACTGACCGCCGTAGTTGGCGGCGATCTGCAAGATGAAGCGGTTGGCACCAGCGGTCATGGCCTCGGCCTCGCGCATCGCCGCCTGAAGCTCAGGATGAAAGCGCGAGCGATCGCCGATGATGCGCAGGCTGATGTTGTTGTCATTGAGACGCTTGGCCTCACGACGCAGCGCCTTGAAGAACAAATCCATCAAGGCACTGACTTCATCGGCCGGGCGCTGCCAGTTTTCACTGGAAAAGGCGAACAGGGTGAGCACTTCGACCTTGGCCTCGGCGCACACCTCGATCACTGCCCGCACAGCATCCACGCCGGCCTTATGCCCGGCGACACCCGGCATAAAGCGTTTTTTCGCCCAGCGATTATTGCCATCCATGATGATCGCGACATGGCGCGGCACCGCGGACGGCGCAGACTGCTTGGTCTTGTCCATTAAAAGCTCGACCCTTATACGGCCATCAGGTCTTTTTCTTTCTCGTCCGTGGCCTTGGTGATCTGGGCCTCGGATTCCTTGGTCAGCTTATCGATATCAGCGATGGCACGACGCTCTTCGTCTTCACTGATTTCCTTGTCCTTGACCAGCTTTTTAAGCTCACCCAATGCGTCACGACGAATATTGCGCACGGCAACACGCGCGTCTTCCGCTGCGCTACGGGCCTGCTTGGTGAAGCCCTTGCGCGTTTCCTCGGTGAGGGCAGGCATCGGGATCAAAAGCAACTCACCCAGGTTGGTCGGATTGAGGTTCAGACCGGCGCTCTGGATCGCCTTGTCGACGGCAGCAAGCATGTTGCGCTCGAAGGCCACGACTTGCAGGGTACGCGAATCTTTCACGGTGACGTTGGCGACGCTGCTCAGCGGGGTATCAGTACCGTAGTAAGGCACCATGACGCTGCCGAGAATGCTCGGGTGAGCCTTGCCGGTACGAATCTGGCCGAACGCGTGGTTCAGAGATTCCAGGGATTTCTGCATACGCGCTTGGGCGTCTTTCTTGATTTCGTTGATCATTGTTGGCCTTCCTCGATCAAAGTCCCTTCAGCGCCGCCGTGCACAATGTTCAGCAGGGCGCCGGGCTTGTTCATGTTGAATACGCGCAGCGGCATCTTGTGATCGCGGCACAGGCAGATAGCAGTCAGATCCATCACGCCCAGCTTGCGATCCAGCACTTCATCATAAGTCAGATGATCGAACTTCTCGGCATGCGGGTCTTTGAACGGGTCTGCGGTGTAAACGCCATCAACCTTGGTCGCTTTCAGCACGACGTCGGCATCGATTTCGATGGCACGCAGGCAGGCTGCCGAATCCGTGGTAAAGAACGGATTACCGGTACCGGCGGCGAAGATCACCACGTCCTTGGAGTTCAGGTGGCGCATGGCTTTGCGGCGATCATAGTGATCGGTCACGCCAACCATGGAAATGGCCGACATCACGATGGCCGAGATATTGGCACGTTCCAGCGCATCGCGCATGGCCAGGGCGTTCATCACAGTGGCCAGCATGCCCATGTGGTCGCCTGTCACCCGATCCATGCCAGCCTTGCTCAAGGCCTCACCACGGAACAGGTTGCCACCGCCGATCACCAGACCGACCTGTACGCCGATGCCGACCAGTTGGCCGACTTCCAGCGCCATCCGATCCAGCACTTTTGGATCGATCCCGAACTCTTCCGAGCCCATCAGGGCCTCGCCGCTAAGCTTGAGTAGAATGCGTTTATAGCGAGCCTGATAACCACTGCCCTGCTGAGCCATTGCGAATCTCTCCTGCGGCGTATTTAAAAAATTCTGTGCAAGCTGTTTTACAGCTGCCGTTCACTCTAGCTTGGCGCTGCTTCAGCGCCATCGGAACCTGGCTTTGTAAGTCAGTTCCCAGTGGAAACCAATTAAAAAATGGTAACCCCATCTGAAAAGAGGCTGCGCGCGTGAGCGGGCAGCCTCTTTCGGGCGACAGTTGAAAAACCGTCTTATTGCTTGGCGGCAGCCAGCTGGGCAGCAACTTCTTCAGCGAAGTTGTCGACCGGCTTCTCGATGCCTTCGCCTACTTTGAAGTAGGTGAAGGAAACGATTTCTGCGCCGCCTTTCTTGGCCAGCTCGCCAACCTTGATTTCAGGGTTCTTGACGAACGCCTGCTCAACCAGGCTTGCTTCTGCCAGGAACTTGCTGATACGGCCTTTGACCATGTTCTCAACAATGTTTTCTGGCTTGCCTTTGATCTTCTCTTCGTTCAACTGCAGGAACACAGCTTTTTCACGCTCGATCGCTTCAGCCGAAACTTGCGAAGGCAGCAGGAACTCAGGGTTGCTGGCAGCTACGTGCATCGCGATGTCTTTGGCCAGCTCGACGTCACCGCCTTTCAGAGCCACAACCACGCCGATCTTGTTGCCGTGCAGGTAAGAACCGACAACGTCACCTTCGATACGGGCCAGACGACGGATGTTGACGTTCTCGCCTACTTTGGCAACCAGTGCTTCGCGAGCAGCTTCTTGCGAAGCGATCAGCGGAGCAGCGTCGGTCAGCTTGTCAGCGAAAGCTTTTTCAACGCTGGCAGCGACGAAGTTTTTGAAGTCGTCTTGCAGAGCCAGGAAGTCGGTCTGCGAGTTCACTTCCAGGATAACGGCAGCTTTACCGTCGTCCTTGATTGCGATTGCGCCTTCAGCGGCAACGTTGCCAGCCTTTTTCGCAGCCTTGATCGCGCCCGAAGCACGCATGTCATCAATGGCTTTTTCGATGTCGCCGTCAGCCTTTTCCAGGGCTTTCTTGCAGTCCATCATGCCTTCGCCGGTACGCTCGCGCAGTTCTTTAACCAACGCTGCAGTAATTGCTGCCATTTTCAAATTCCTCTTGGATAGGTTTTCAACCATTCCACCCGATCGAACGGGCGTTCAATTCTTCCCGAAACACCTTGTAGCTGCTGCACGTTACAAATGCAGGAGGTGCGCTGCCACAAGTGGGCGCCAACAAACGGTTTTCGAGGTGGCAAAAAGGGGGCCAAGCCCCCTTTTTGCTTACTGAGTCAACGCCAGGGCGTCGATTACTCAGCTGCAGCCTGAGTTTCTTCAGCTGCGAATTCAACAGTGCCGCCAGCAACATTGTTGCGACCACGGATCACTGCGTCAGCCATCGAACCCATGTACAGCTGGATAGCGCGGATTGCGTCATCGTTGCCTGGGATGATGTAGTCAACGCCTTCCGGGCTGCTGTTGGTATCGACAACGCCGATGACCGGGATGCCCAGCTTGTTGGCTTCGGTGATCGCGATGCGCTCGTGGTCAACGTCGATCACGAACAGTGCGTCTGGCAGACCGCCCATGTCCTTGATGCCGCCCAGCGAACGATCCAGCTTTTCCAGGTCACGGGAGCGCATCAGCGCTTCTTTCTTGGTCAGCTTGGCGAAGGTACCGTCTTCGGCTTGAACTTCAAGGTCACGCAGACGCTTGATGGAAGCACGAATGGTTTTGAAGTTGGTCAGCATGCCGCCCAACCAGCGGTGATCGACGTACGGCGAACCGCAACGTGCTGCTTCTTCAGCAACGATCTTGCCAGCGGAACGCTTGGTGCCGACGAACAGAATCTTGTTTTTGCCCTGGGCCAGACGCTCTACGAAAGTCAGAGCTTCGTTGAACATTGGCAGGGTTTTTTCAAGGTTGATGATGTGAATCTTGTTACGCGCGCCGAAAATGTACTTACCCATTTTCGGATTCCAGTAACGGGTTTGGTGACCGAAGTGCACACCGGCCTTCAGCATATCGCGCATGTTGACTTGGGACATGATAGTTCCTTAATAAGTCGGGTTTGGCCTCCACGTATCCCAATGACCAACCAGTGGCATAAAGCCAAAAGCACCCAGGTCATCGTGTCGACACGTGTGTGGATTTAAGCTTTTCGGGGCATCCCCGGAAAGCGGCGCATTTTATACCACAGGGTGCACAGAAACGGAACCCGGAATCTGCAATCGCACCAGGGACATGGGCGCAGCCCCCTTGGAATCGCCTTCAAGCGCACCATTGTATAGACAGACGCGATGCACGCAGGCGCGGATTTGCGCCTTTCGTCTGTTAGAATCGCGTTTTTCAGGGTCGCAAAACGCACACCTGCCACCCTATCCGTATCAGCAAGCGCCGCCGAGCGCAGAGAGAGCCTGTATGACCGTCAACCTCAAAACCCCCGAGGACATCGCTGGCATGCGTGTCGCCGGCAAACTGGCCGCCGATGTGCTGGAAATGATTGCCGAACACGTCAAACCGGGCGTGACCACCGATCAACTGAACCAGATCTGCCACGACTACATCGTCAACGTGCAGCAGGCCATCCCTGCTCCGCTCAACTACAAGGGCTACCCGAAGTCGATCTGCACCTCGATCAACCACGTGGTCTGCCACGGCATCCCGAATGACAAGCCGCTGAAGAATGGCGACACGCTGAACATCGACGTCACCGTGATCAAGGACGGCTACCACGGCGACACCAGCCGCATGTTCCACGTTGGCGAAGTGCCGGTCTGGGCCGAACGCCTGTCGCAGGTCACTCAGGAATGCATGTACAAGGCGATCGAAATCGTCAAACCTGGCTGCCGCCTCGGCGACATCGGTGAAATCATCCAGAAGCACGCGGAAAAGAACGGTTTCTCGGTGGTTCGCGAGTTCTGCGGCCACGGCATCGGCAAGGTGTTCCACGAAGAGCCGCAGATCCTGCATTACGGTCGCGCCGGCACCGGCATGGAACTGAAGGCCGGTATGACCTTCACCATCGAACCGATGATCAACCAGGGCAAGGCCGACACCAAGGTACTGGGCGACGGCTGGACCGCGATCACCAAGGACCGCAAACTCTCGGCGCAGTGGGAACACACCCTGCTGGTGACCGACACCGGCTACGAGATCTTCACCCTGCGCGCCGACGACACCATCCCGCGCGTCTCGGCCTGATCCCAAGAACGCTCCCAGCCCTATAGAAGGAAAGCCAATCGATGCCGCAGGTGGATCCCGAACTCTTCGACCGCGGCCAGTTCCAGGCTGAACTGGCCCTGAAAGCGAGTCCCATCGCGGCGTTCAAGAAGGCGATCCGCCAGGCGCGCGAGGTCCTCGACACGCGTTTTCGCAGCGGCCGCGACATCCGCCGACTGATCGAAGACCGTGCGTGGTTCGTCGACAACATCCTGCAAAAAGCCTGGGAGCAGTTCAACTGGAGCGAAGACGCTGACATCGCGCTGGTCGCGGTCGGCGGCTACGGCCGGGGTGAGTTGCACCCCTATTCCGACATCGACCTGCTGATCCTGCTGGACAGCGCCGATCACGAAGTCTTCCGCGATTCCATCGAGCGTTTTCTGACGCTGCTGTGGGACATCGGCCTGGAAGTCGGTCAGAGCGTACGCTCGGTCGACGAATGCGCCGAAGAGGCCCGCGCCGACCTGACGGTGGTCACCAACCTGATGGAAAGCCGCACCATCTGCGGCCCCGAACGCCTGCGCCAGCGCATGCTCGATGTCACTAGCACCGCGCATATGTGGCCGGCCAAGGAGTTTTTCCTGGCCAAACGCGCCGAGCAAAAGGCCCGTCACCACAAGTACAACGACACCGAATACAACCTGGAACCCAACGTCAAAGGCTCGCCCGGTGGCCTGCGGGATATCCAGACGATTCTGTGGGTGGCCCGGCGTCAGTACGGCACCCTGAACCTGCGCGCCCTCGCCGGTGAAGGTTTCCTGGTCGAGAGCGAAAACGCCCTGTTGGCGTCGTCCCAGGAATTCCTCTGGAAAGTGCGTTACGCCCTGCACATGCTCGCCGGGCGCTCGGAAGACCGTCTGCTGTTCGATCATCAACGAACCATTGCCGGCCTGCTGGGTTTTGAAGGCGACGACGCCAAACAGGCCGTCGAAAACTTCATGCAGCAGTACTTCCGCGTGGTCATGAGCATCGCCCAGCTCAGCGACCTGATCATCCAGCACTTCGAGGAAGTGATCCTCGCCCCGGAAGACGAAGCACCGCCGCAGCCGATCAACTCGCGCTTCCAGCTGCACGACGGCTACATCGAAGCACGCAACGACAACGTGTTCCGCCGCACGCCGTTCGCCATGCTCGAGATCTTCGTGCTGATGGCCCAGCAGCCGGAAATCAAAGGCGTGCGCGCCGACACCATTCGTCTGCTGCGCGAGAACCGGCACCTGATCGACGACAACTTCCGCAACGATATCCGCAACACCAGCCTGTTCATCGAGCTGTTCAAGTGCAAGATCGGTGTACACCGCAACCTGCGCCGGATGAACCGTTACGGCATCCTCGGGCGCTATCTGCCGGAGTTCGGTTTCATCGTCGGGCAGATGCAGCACGACCTGTTCCACATCTATACGGTCGATGCGCACACGCTGAACCTGATCAAGCACCTGCGTAAGTTGCAGTACACCCAGGTGTCGGAAAAATTCCCGTTGGCCGCCAAGCTAATGGCCAAACTGCCCAAGCCCGAACTGATCTACATGGCCGGCCTGTATCACGACATCGGCAAGGGCCGGCATGGCGACCACTCCGACATCGGCGCGGTCGATGCCGAAGCGTTCTGCCAGCGCCATCAGTTGCCGCTGTGGGACAGCCGCCTGATCGTCTGGCTGGTGCAGAACCACCTGGTGATGTCGACCACTGCACAGCGCAAGGATCTGTCCGATCCGCAGGTGATCCACGATTTCGCCCAGATCGTCGGCGACGAAACCCGTCTGGATTACCTGTATGTGCTGACCGTGGCCGACATCAACGCCACCAACCCGACCCTGTGGAATTCGTGGCGCGCCAGCCTGCTGCGCCAGCTCTACACCGAGACCAAACGCGCTCTGCGCCGTGGCCTGGAAAATCCGGTGGATCGCGAAGAGCAGATCCGCCAGACCCAGAGTGCGGCGCTGGACATCCTGGTGCGCGGCGGCACCGATCCGGACGACGTCGAACAGTTGTGGGCGCAGTTGGGCGATGACTATTTCCTGCGTCACACCGCCGGCGACGTGGCTTGGCACAGTGACGCGATCCTGCAGCAGCCGGCTGATGGCGGTCCGCTGGTGCTGATCAAGGAAACCACCCAGCGCGAGTTCGAGGGCGGCACGCAGATCTTCATCTACGCCCCGGACCAGCACGACTTCTTCGCCGTGACCGTGGCCGCGATGGACCAGCTCAACCTGAACATTCACGACGCCCGGGTCATCACTTCGAGCAGCCAGTTCACCCTCGACACCTACATCGTGCTCGATACCGACGGCGACTCGATCGGCGACAACCCGGCGCGGGTCAAACAGATTCGCGACGGTCTGACCGAAGCGCTGCGCAATCCTGACGATTACCCGACGATCATCCAGCGCCGGGTGCCGCGCCAGCTCAAGCACTTCGCCTTCGCGCCGCAGGTGACGATCCACAACGACGCCCAGCGTCCGGTGACAGTGCTGGAACTGACGGCACCGGATCGCCCGGGCCTGCTGGCACGGATCGGCGGGATCTTCCTCGAGTTCGACCTGTCGCTGCAGAACGCCAAGATTGCGACCCTGGGCGAACGCGTAGAAGACGTGTTCTTCATCACCGACGCCCACAACCAGCCGCTCTCCGACCCGCTGCTGTGCAGTCGCCTGCAGGACGCAATCGTCGAGCAACTGAGCGTCAATCAGGAACCGGATATCAAGCTTTCGCGCATTAGTATTTGATCCAGCAATTCCCCCCCTGTGGGAGCGGGCTTGCTCGCGAAAGCGGTGTGTCTGGCAACACATCATTCACTGACACACCGCTTTCGCGAGCAAGCCCGCTCCCACATTGAACGAGGCCCCCATGAACAACGCTCTGAACCAGCTCCAGCCCTACCCGTTCGAAAAACTCCGCGCGCTGCTTGGCACGGTCACGCCGAACCCGGACAAACGCCCGATCGCCCTGTCGATCGGCGAGCCGAAACATCGCTCGCCAAGCTTTGTCGCCGAAGCGCTGGCGAACAATCTGGATCAGATGGCGGTGTATCCGACCACCCTCGGCATCCCGGCCCTGCGCGAAGCCATCGCCGGCTGGTGCGAACGTCGTTTTGGCGTACCGAGCGGCTGGATCGATCCGGCGCGCAATGTGCTGCCGGTCAACGGTACCCGCGAAGCGCTGTTCGCCTTCACCCAGACTGTGGTCAACCGTGGCGACGATGCACTGGTGGTCAGCCCGAACCCGTTCTATCAGATCTACGAAGGCGCAGCGTTCCTCGCCGGGGCCAAGCCGCACTACCTGCCTTGCCTGGACGAAAACGGCTTCAACCCGGATTTCGACGCCGTGTCACCGGACATCTGGAAACGCTGCCAGATCCTGTTTCTGTGCTCGCCAGGCAACCCGACCGGCGCACTGATCCCGGTTGATGTACTGAAAAAACTCATCGCCCTGGCCGACGAATACGACTTCGTGATCGCCGCCGACGAGTGCTACAGCGAACTGTACTTCGACGAACAGACCCCGCCGCCGGGCCTGCTCAGCGCCTGCGTCGAACTGGGCCGCAAGGACTTCAAGCGTTGCGTGGTGTTCCACAGCCTGTCCAAGCGCTCCAATCTGCCGGGCCTGCGCTCCGGGTTCGTCGCCGGTGACGCGGATATCCTCAAGGGTTTCCTGCTGTACCGCACCTACCACGGTTGCGCGATGCCGGTGCAAACCCAACTGGCCAGCGTTGCGGCGTGGAATGACGAAGTGCATGTACGCGCCAACCGTGCGCTGTACCGCGAGAAGTTCGACGCAGTGCTGGCAATTCTCAGCCCGGTGATGGACGTACAGCGTCCGGACGGCAGCTTCTACCTCTGGCCGAACGTGGCCGGTGACGATGCCGCATTCTGCCGCGACCTGTTCGAGCAGGAACATGTGACTGTCGTGCCAGGCTCGTATCTGTCGCGCGAGGTCGACGGCGTGAATCCGGGCGCCGGGCGCGTGCGCATGGCACTGGTTGCGCCTTTGGCTGAATGTGTTGAAGCTGCAGAACGGATCCGCGACTTCATCACCCGCCAACACTGAGTTTTTAATATCCGTGCCAGTCATCTGGCACGGACATACCCCTCAAGTTACATTTAAAACCACTTTACGACTACTCCAGACACTGCCCGAAGCTTAATCTCGCGCAGTGGTTTTTTGCATGCGCGAAACAACCAAAAAGACAAATCAAGGAGCAAGACAAAGCATGGACAACTTTCAATATTGCACGCTGCAAAAACCGGCTAAAGAACTCAAATCCAGCGCCCTTAACAACAGCCGAAAAAAACGCTCGTTGGTACACTACGACAAACTTTGGCCAAGCCGACACACTCTGAAAATAGCTTTCATGGACAACCCAACTCCGGAACACAAAGATAAAATCATTGCCGCCGCCGAAAAATGGCTTCCTTATATCAGTTTGAAGTTTGAGTTCGTTGAAGGCGTAGAGGGTGAGATCCGAATCGCCACCGAGGGTGTGGTGAACAGCTCATTTCTGGGTACCGATGCACTGGATATGTTTCCTGACACGCCAACCATGAACCTTGGCATCGACCCCGAACACGAAGACTTCGAGACGGTCGTCATCCACGAGTTTGGCCACGCACTCGGCGCGATGCACGAACACCAGCACCCCAAGGCGCAAATCCCCTGGAATAAAGAAAATGTTTACAACTACTACCAGAACAGACCGATGAATCCACTGTCGCGAGCCGAAGTTGACGACAATATATTTACGCCTTTTGACGATGCCGACGCGCTTTACTTGCCATACGATCGAAAATCCATCATGCACCATCCTGTTCCCAACAATTTGACGCTTGGCAATTGGGCGAATCCGATCAATCGCGAAATCAGTGATAAAGACAAACAGCTCATGCGGTTGATTTACCCACGTTGAATCACATCTTTACCGTGCCAGTTCTGTTGGCACGGTAATCCGTCATAAAATCGTACACATATCCAATTTACCTGCTCAGGCGCAGCAACTAGCATCCTTCATTCAAAGCGACTTTTCGGGAACAAAAAGCAGCCCGAGAAGTTACATATGACGAACGAAAACATGGATGTTCAGTTATGCACTCAACCCGGCTTCAGCCAAACAAAAAAACCGAAACCACACGCACCTCCCGCAACATCAAATGCACTTCGGAGGTTCAGTAAAATGTGGGCTAAAAACAATCCGGCAAAATTCTGGACTCCCGGCAGCACTCTCCGCATCGCCTTCCTCAACGGTACGCAGGAATTCAAGGACGCGACCATTGCCGCTGCCAGCAACTGGTTGCCGCACATCAACTTGAAATTCGATTTCGTTGAAGGTGAAGTGGGCGACATCCGCATACTCAGTCAGGAAGGAACGTTTTCCTCCCGGATAGGTACGGATGCTCTGCTACACCCCGATGAGCCGACCATGACACTGTGGCCGCATCCGAGTCTGCCACGTTACTTCGCAGCCAATGTCATGCATGAGTTCGGTCACATGCTGGGCGCGGAGCATGAACAGACCAATCCCACGGCAGATATTCCCTGGGACAAGCCAGCCATCTATGCACAATTTGGAATCACCGCCGACCCGGAAGAAGACGACTCCCAGGCCAGCGTGACGCGCAAACGCCTGCACGACTGGTACTTTGACCGCGGCAATCCCGACGAAAGCATTTATTCGGAATACGATCCAAAGTCGATCATGCACTATCGCATCAGCCAGTCCTGGACCATCGGAGACTTCCAGCTCTTCATTAATCTGGATCTCAGCGAAAAGGACAAAATCTTCATGGCGAACGCTTATCCCTGCCCCGCGAGTGAGTGAGCGCATCAGGTCCGTGTCAGGCTATTTGACCTGACCCAGATTCGCCTCACTCAAATCCAGCTCACCCAATACCTCACGCAACACGTCATCACCGATCTGGTGCTGACGACTGAGGCTATACAACTCCAGGCGCTGCGCCCGCAACGCCTTCAAGCGCAAGCGGCGTTCCAGCAGATCCATCTGGAACGCCAGCGCCTGGGCTTCGGCCGAATCATTGAACACGTCGAGCTGATGACGATACTCGGACATGATCCGCGCCTTGAGTTCCGCCGAGAGTGCGGCCTGCGCCGCATCCTGCGGGCCGACCTCTTCGGTTTCCAGCGCATGGATCGCCGCTTCGGCGGTCTTGCGCCAGGCGTCGCGCACTTCCTGACGGCGCTTGTCGTCCGGGCTTTTCTCGATGCCGCGCAACAGCAACGGCAAGGCTATGCAGGCGCAAATCAGCGACAACAGAATCACCCCGGCGGCGATGAAAATCAGCAGATCACGCTCGGGGAACGCCTCGGCCCCCATCAACATCGGTACCGACATCACACCGGCCAGCGTCACCGCCCCGCGCACTCCGCCGACAGTCAGCAACCAGCAGGATCGAGCGGTCGGCACTTGCGTCAGGTCGCCCTTGCCGCGCAGCCGTCGCAGCAGCACCGACAAACGCCAGATGCTCTGTACCCAGATAAAGCGCAACAGCACCAGCGCGAGGAAAATCGCCACCACGTCGAGGCCGCGATACATCAGCGTCGGCCACAACGTCGGTTCGTGGCTGACCACGGCCTTGATGATGTCCGGCAATTGCAGACCCAGCAGCAGAAAGATCAGGCCGTTGAAGGCAAAT
Organism: Pseudomonas sp. AM14(2022); assembly: GCF_036346455.1. Taxonomy (NCBI): domain Bacteria; kingdom Pseudomonadati; phylum Pseudomonadota; class Gammaproteobacteria; order Pseudomonadales; family Pseudomonadaceae; genus Pseudomonas; species Pseudomonas sp. AM14(2022). The sequence continues at coordinate 207,297 of NZ_JAOTNY010000003.1, read as the reverse complement.
TCGAGCAATGACCAGACGCTGCGATTGAGCAGCCGGGTGCTGGTCTGCCGCGGCAGCAGATCGAGCCAGCTCTGCATCATCCCCGCCGCGACAGCCGAAAGAATCCCCGAAGCGCCCAGTCGCTCGGCCAAGACATAGGCGGCGAACGGCAGCAGCAACATGAACACCACGTGGGTGGCCGGATCGTCCCAGCCCCGGGCAATCATCCACGCGCGCAAGCGCCCGACCAGCCAGCTCAGCGCGACGCCGACGGCCAAGCCCCCGACCGCCACCAGTACGAACGTCAGGCTGGCATTGGCCAGCGAGAACACCCCGGTCACCGCCGCCACCAAGGCAAACTTGAACGTCACCAGACCCGAGGCATCGTTCATCAACGCCTCGCCTTGCAGGATGTGCATCAGCGGTGTCGGCAAGCGGTTCTGCGAGATCGCCGAGACCGCCACGGCGTCGGTCGGCGAGAGCACGGCGGCCAGCGCGAAGGCCACCGGCAGCGGAATGCTCGGCAACAGCCAGTGAATGAAGTAACCGGCGCCGACCACGGTGAACAGCACCAGGCCAACCGCCAGCGTCAGGATCGGCCCGCGCAGATGCCAGAATTCGCGTTTGGGCATGCGCCAACCGTCGGAAAACAGCAGCGGCGGCAAGAACAGAAACAGGAACAATTCGGGGTCCAGCGCGACGTGCAGGCCCAGTGTCGGCCAGGCCAGCAAGGCACCGGCGGCGATTTGCACGAGGGGCAGCGGCAGCGGGACGACCCGTCCGACCAGCCGCGAAACGCTGACCAGCATCAGCAGGATCAGGACGGTATAAGCGGTTTGCATAAAGCGGAAATCTCAGACAATCGACAGCGTTGAACTGCCATATTAGCCGCTTAGGATGCGTCTGGCGTTTGCACCTATGTCGCAGCCCTGTCGCAGATCCCCTGTGGGAGCGGGCTTGCTCGCGAAGGCGGTGGGTCATTGAGTAATGATTTCGACAGAAACGGCCCTTTCGCGAGCAAGCCCGCTCCCACAGGGTAATCTGCAAGCATATAAACCTCAGGCGCCGCGAAACCGTTTGGTCATGGCATAATCCGACACCATTTTTTTCCAGCACCTGTAAAGGGGGCGATTCCTTGACCGTTTCAAGTAAAACGTTGCACCTTTTCGGCATCAAAGCCTGCGACACCATGAAGAAGGCGCGCACCTGGCTCGATGAACACGCTGTCAGCTACGACTTCCATGACTACAAAACCGCCGGTATCGACCGTGAGCACCTGACCCAATGGTGTGACGAGCACGGCTGGCAAACGGTGTTGAACCGTGCAGGCACGACCTTTCGCAAACTCGACGACGAACGTAAAGCCGATCTCGACCAGTCGAAAGCCATCGAACTGATGCTCGCTCAACCCTCGATGATCAAGCGCCCGGTGCTCGATCTCGGTGACCGAACCCTGATTGGCTTCAAGCCAGACATCTACGCGGCCGCACTCAAGTAAGCAGCCCGTCACTTATTGCTAGAGGTATTCACATGTCCAACTCTCTGTTCAGCATCGCCTTTGGTGTCGGCACGCAAAACCGTCAAGGCGCCTGGCTGGAAGTGTTCTACGCTCAGCCACTGCTCAACCCGTCGGCCGAACTGGTCGCCGCTGTTGCGCCGATCCTCGGTTACACCGAAGGCAACCAGGCCATCACCTTCACCACTGCGCAGGCTGCGCAACTGGCTGAAGCGGTCAAAGGCATCGACGCCGTTCAAGGCAAGCTGCTGACCCGTCTGGCCGAGAGCCACAAGCCACTGGTCGCCACCCTGCTGGCCGAAGACACACAACTGACCTCGACGCCTGAGGCGTACCTCAAGCTGCACCTGCTGTCGCATCGTCTGGTCAAACCACACGGCGTAAGCCTGGCCGGGATCTTCCCGCTGCTGCCGAACGTGGCCTGGACCAGCCAGGGTGCAATCGACCTGAGCGAACTGGCCGAAATGCAACTGGAAGCGCGTCTGCGCGGCGAGCTGCTGGAAGTGTTCTCGGTGGACAAGTTCCCGAAAATGACCGACTACGTGGTTCCGGCCGGCGTGCGTATCGCTGACGCTGCACGTCTGCGTCTGGGCGCTTACGTGGGCGAAGGCACCACCGTGATGCACGAAGGCTTCATCAACTTCAACGCCGGCACCGAAGGCCCGGGCATGATCGAAGGCCGCGTTTCCGCTGGCGTATTCGTCGGCAAGGGTTCGGACCTTGGCGGCGGCTGCTCGACCATGGGCACCCTGTCGGGCGGCGGCAACATCGTGATCAAGGTGGGCGAAGGCTGCCTGATCGGCGCCAACGCCGGTATCGGTATCCCGTTGGGCGACCGCAACACCGTCGAGTCGGGCCTGTACGTGACCGCCGGCACCAAGGTCGCGCTGTTGGACGAGCACAACAACCTGGTCAAGGTGGTGAAGGCGCGCGAGCTGGCCGGTCAGACCGACCTGCTGTTCCGTCGCAACTCGGAAACCGGTGCCGTGGAGTGCAAGACCCACAAATCGGCGATCGAGCTGAACGAAGCGCTGCACGCGCACAACTAAGCAGCCACATGATCCCCCCTGTGGGAGCGGGCTTGCTCGCGAAGGCGTAGTGTCATTCAGCAACTTATTGACTGACAGGACGCATTCGCGAGCAAGCCCGCTCCCACAAGGTTCGGCGTACATCCCGCCCCTCTTCACCAGGGCTGAAAACTGTGATGATTCCCTCCCCGTGGCGCGCCGACTTTCCGGCCATCGCCGCCCTGCAACGGCAAGACCAGACCTATCTGGACAACGCCGCCACCACGCAAAAACCCCAGGCCCTGCTCGACGCACTGACGCATTACTACGCCAACGGCGCAGCCAATGTGCACCGTGCGCAGCATCTGCCCGGCGCCCACGCGACGCAGGCGTTCGAAGACAGTCGGCTCAAGGTTGCCCAGTGGCTGAATGCCGGTGACAGCGGGCAGATCATCTTCACCCATGGCGCCACCAGTGCGCTGAATCTCCTGGCCTATGGCCTGGAACATCTTTTCCACCCGGGCGATGAAATTGTCATCAGCGCCCTGGAGCATCACGCCAACCTGCTGCCGTGGCAGCAACTGGCACAGCGTCGCGAGCTGAAACTGGTGATCCTGCCGCTGGACGCCGACGGCGTGATCGACCTCGGCGCCGCCGTGCGTTTGATCACCCCGCGCACTCGCTTGCTGGCGGTCAGTCAGCTGTCCAACGTGCTCGGTGCCTGGCAACCATTGCCGGCGCTGCTGGCGATGGCCAAGGCGCAGAACGCGCTGACCGTGGTCGATGGCGCCCAGGGTGTGGTGCATGGTCGCCACGATGTGCAGGCGCTGGGTTGCGACTTCTATGTGTTTTCCAGCCACAAGCTATACGGCCCCGATGGCCTCGGCGTGCTATTCGGGCGCAACAAGGCGCTTGAGCAACTGCGGCCGTGGCAGTTCGGCGGCGAAATGGTGCTGGAAGCCAACTATCACGATGCACGCTTCCGCCCTGCCCCGCTGGGTTTCGAGGCGGGCACGCCGCCGATTGCCAGCGTGATCGGCCTCGGCGCAACCCTCGATTATCTGGCTGGCCTGGATCAGGACGCGGTGTCGGCCCACGAAGCTGCGCTGCACGCTTACCTGCTGCAAGGCCTGGCCGCGCGCAACGGCATTCGTCTGCTGGGCAAGCCGCAATTGGCGCTGGCGAGTTTCGTCGTCGAGGGCGTGCACAACGCCGATCTGGCGCACTTGCTGACCGAGCAAGGTATCGCCGTGCGCGCCGGGCATCACTGCGCCATGCCGTTGCTGAAAAGCTTCGAACTGGCCGGGGCTATTCGCGTGTCACTGGCGCTGTACAACGACTCCGAGGATCTGGAGCGTTTCTTCGAAGCGCTGGATCAGGCCCTGGAGTTGCTGCGATGAGCCTGCCGCTCGCCGCCGCCGAAGCGCTGCAGACCTTTCAGAATGCCGCCGGTTGGGAACAACGGGCGCGGTTGCTGATGCAGTTTGGCGATCGTCTGCCGCCGCTGGATGACGCGGACAAATGCGAAGCCAACCGGGTGCATGGCTGTGAGAGCCAAATGTGGCTGATGGGTGAGTTGCAGGACGGTCACTGGCAGTTCAGCGCTGCCAGCGATGCGCGGATGATTCGTGGGTTGGTGGCGTTGCTGCTGTTGCGGGTCAACGGCTTGAGCGCTGCCGAGTTGCGGCAGGTGGATTTGCCCGAGTGGTTCAATCAGCTGGGACTTTCGCGGCAGTTGTCGCCGTCGCGCAGTAATGGCTTGAATGCCGTGCTCCAGCGGATGAATAAGTTGGCTAAATAAAGCGCCTGCTTCGCAGCCATCGCGAGCAGGCTCACTCCTACAATTGGAATGCGTCCCCCTGTAGGAGTGAGCCTGCTCGCGATGAGGCCATCAGCCCCAGAATCAAACCTGAGGCTTCACCCGATCCGCTGGCCGCCGCACACCCGCCACAATCTTGTCCACCGCCTTGGTCGCCGCGACCATGCCGAACGTCGCCGTGACCATCATCACCGCGCCAAACCCGCCGGCGCAGTCCAGCTTCACGCCATCGCCGACAAAACTCTTCTGCAAACAAATGCTGCCATCCGGTTTCGGATAACGCAGCTGTTCCGTGGAAAACACACACGGCACGCTGTAATGCCGGGTCACGGTGCGCGAAAAGCCATAATCACGACGCAACGTCGAGCGCACTTTCGAGGCCAGCGGGTCATTGAACGTGCGGTTGAGGTCGCAGACCTGAATCAGCGTCGGATCGATCTGCCCGCCCGCACCGCCGGTGGTAATGATCTGGATCTTGCGGCGCTTGCACCAGGCGATCAGCGCCGCCTTGGCGTTGACCGCGTCAATGCAGTCGATCACGCAGTCGATGTTCGGCGTGATGTACTCGGCCATGGTGTCGCGGGTGACGAAATCCGCCACCGCATGCACTTTGCAATCCGGATTGATCCCGCGCAGACGCTCGGCCATCACCTCGACCTTGGGCTTGCCGACAGTGCTGTCCAATGCGTGCAACTGGCGGTTGGCGTTGCTGACGCAGACGTCGTCGAGGTCGAACAGCGAAATCTCGCCGACGCCACAGCGGGCCATGGCTTCCGCCGCCCAGGAACCGACGCCACCGACGCCGACAATCGCCACATGGGCCGCGCGCAAGCGCTCCATGCCTTCGATGCCATACAAACGGGCGATGCCTGCAAACCGCGGATCTTCTGTACTCATGACCATTACCCCAAAAACCGGCGCGCATTATAGGGCTACGCAGCGACAAGTTTTAAGCTTCGAGCTACAAGTGTAAGAACTTAAGTCAAAGTCGGCTGCCCAATGTCGGGCATTTTCCTGCCCGGTGTACGAGCAGTGAACTGCCGGTGTAGGATTCGCGCCCTTTTGGCGTAAGCCGATCCGTTCCTTCGTTCCACAGCCTTTGGAACCCGAAATAGCTATGTCATCGCGTAAATTTGGTCTCAACCTGGTGGTGGTTCTGGCAATCGCCGCCCTGTTCACCGGTTTCTGGGCGCTGATCAACCGCCCGGTCTCCGCGCCCAACTGGCCGGAACAGATCTCCGGTTTTTCCTATTCGCCATTCCAGCAGGGCCAGTTCCCGCAGAAGGATCAGTATCCGACTGACGACGAAATGCGTCGCGACCTGGAGATCATGAGCAAGCTGACGGACAACATCCGCATCTACTCGGTCGACGGTTCGCTGCAGGACATCCCGAAACTGGCGGAAGAGTTCGGTCTGCGCGTGACCCTCGGGATCTGGATCAGCCCCGATCAGGAACGCAACGAGCGCGAGATCCAGCGCGCCATCGAACTGGCCAATACTTCGCGCAGCGTGGTTCGCGTGGTGGTCGGTAACGAGGCGATCTTCCGCAAGGAAATCACTGCCGAGCAACTGAGCGTGCTGCTGGATCGCGTGCGCGCGGCGGTGAAAGTGCCGGTGACCACCTCCGAGCAGTGGCACGTCTGGGAAGAACACCCGGAACTGGCCAAGCACGTCGACCTGATCGCTGCGCACGTGCTGCCGTACTGGGAATTCATCCCCGTGGACAAGGCCGGACAGTTCGTCTTCGACCGTGCCCGCGACCTGAAAAAGCTGTTCCCGAAAAAACCGTTGCTGCTGTCCGAAGTCGGCTGGCCGAGCAATGGGCGCATGCGCGGTGGCGCCGATGCGTCGCCGGCGGATCAGGCTATCTATCTGCGTACGCTGGTCAACAAACTCAACCGTCAGGGCTTCAACTACTTCGTGATCGAAGCCTTCGACCAGCCGTGGAAGGCCAGTGACGAAGGTTCGGTGGGCGCCTACTGGGGCGTGTTCAACGCCGCGCGCCAGCAGAAATTCAACTTCGAAGGCCCGGTGGTCGCCATCCCGCAATGGCGCGTGCTGGCCATCGGTTCGGTGGTGCTGGCGCTGCTGTCGCTGACCCTGCTGATGATCGACGGCTCGGCCCTGCGCCAGCGTGGCCGCACCTTCCTGACCTTTATCGCGTTCCTTTGCGGTTCGGTGCTGGTGTGGATCGGTTACGACTACAGCCAGCAATACAGCACGTGGTTCAGCCTGACGGTGGGTTTCCTCCTGGCACTGGGTGCGCTCGGGGTGTTTATCGTGTTGCTGACCGAGGCGCATGAACTGGCCGAAGCGGTCTGGACCCACAAGCGCCGGCGTGAATTCCTGCCGGTGGTGGGCGACTCGGACTACAGGCCGAAAGTCTCGATCCACGTCCCTTGCTACAACGAGCCGCCGGAGATGGTCAAACAGACCCTCGATGCCCTGGCCGCCCTCGATTACCCGGACTACGAAGTCCTGATCATCGACAACAACACCAAAGACCCGGCCGTGTGGGAGCCGGTGCGCGACTACTGCGCGACTCTTGGTCCGCGTTTCAAGTTCTTCCACGTTGCGCCATTGGCCGGGTTCAAGGGCGGTGCGCTGAACTACCTGATTCCGCACACCGCCAAGGACGCCGAAGTGATCGCGGTGATCGACTCCGACTACTGCGTGCATCCGAACTGGCTCAAGCACATGGTGCCGCACTTCGCCGATCCGAAAATCGCCGTGGTGCAGTCGCCGCAGGATTACCGCGACCAGAACGAAAGCACCTTCAAGAAGCTCTGCTACGCCGAATACAAGGGCTTCTTCCACATTGGCATGGTCACCCGTAACGACCGCGACGCGATCATTCAGCACGGCACCATGACCATGACCCGCCGTTCGGTTCTGGAAGAGCTGGGCTGGGCCGACTGGTGCATCTGTGAAGACGCCGAACTCGGCCTGCGCGTGTTCGAAAAAGGCCTGTCCGCGGCGTATTACCACGACAGCTACGGCAAGGGTCTGATGCCGGACACCTTCATCGACTTCAAGAAGCAGCGTTTCCGCTGGGCCTATGGCGCGATCCAGATCATCAAGCGCCACACCCGCAGCCTGCTGCGCGGCAAGGACACCGAACTGACCCGTGGCCAGCGTTACCACTTCCTCGCGGGCTGGCTGCCATGGGTCGCGGACGGCATGAACATCTTCTTCACCGTCGGCGCCCTGCTGTGGTCGGCGGCGATGATCATCGTGCCGCAACGGGTCGATCCGCCGCTGCTGATTTTCGCCATCCCACCATTGGCGCTGTTCGTGTTCAAGGTCGGCAAGATCATCTTCCTCTACCGTCGCGCCGTCGGCGTGAACCTCAAGGATGCGTTCTGCGCCGCACTGGCTGGCCTGGCGTTGTCGCACACCATCGCCAAAGCGGTGCTGTACGGCTTCTTCACCAGCAGCATTCCGTTCTTCCGCACGCCGAAAAACGCCGACAACCATGGTTTCTGGGTGGCGATTTCCGAAGCGCGCGAAGAGCTGTTCATCATGCTGCTGTTGTGGGGCGCGGCGCTGGGGATCTACCTGGTGCAGGGCATTCCGAGCAACGACATGCGCTTCTGGGTCGCAATGCTGCTGGTGCAGTCGCTGCCATACCTGGCCGCGCTGATCATGGCGTTCCTCTCGTCGCTGCCAAAACCTGCGACAGCGCCTGAACCGGCGCCTGTCGTCTAATTCCTCTTTGATCCACTAAACGGCGGCCAATGGTCGCCGTTTTGCTTTAAGATAACCGCCATTTTGCGGGGCTTGGCGTGATAACGGTCTGACTGACCGAACACTATCCCCTGTAGGAGTGAGCCTGCTCGCGATTGCGGTGTAACAATCAATGTTTAAGTTGACTGACACACCGCAATCGCGAGCAGGCTCACTCCTACAGTCAATCCGCGCCCACATTCATGACTCCGGAGTTTTCCATGACGGCCCACGCCGACCTTTCGCCGACCCTCCAACTCGCCATCGACCTGATCCGCCGTCCGTCCGTGACGCCGGTCGACGCCGATTGCCAGAAGCAGATGATGCAGCGCCTGGGCGATGCCGGTTTCACCCTGGAGCCGATGCGCATCGAAGATGTGGATAACTTCTGGGCCACCCACGGCAACGACGACGGCCCGGTGCTGTGCTTCGCCGGCCACACCGACGTGGTGCCGACCGGTCCGGTGACCGCCTGGCAGATCGACCCGTTCAACGCGCTGATCGATGAGCACGGCATGCTCTGCGGTCGCGGCGCAGCGGACATGAAAGGCAGCTTGGCGTCGATGACCGTGGCCGCCGAGCGTTTTGTCGCCGACTACCCGAACCACAAGGGCAAGGTCGCGTTTCTGATCACCAGCGACGAAGAAGGCCCGGCCCACCACGGCACCAAAGCGGTGGTTGAACGTCTGGTGGCGCGCAAGGAACGTCTGGACTGGTGCATCGTCGGCGAACCGTCGAGCACCACGCTGGTCGGTGACGTGGTGAAAAACGGTCGCCGTGGCTCTCTGGGCGCCAAACTCACCGTGCGCGGCGTGCAGGGTCACGTGGCCTACCCGCATCTGGCGAAAAACCCGATCCACCTCGCCGCCCCGGCACTGGCCGAACTGGCTGCCGAGCATTGGGATCACGGCAACGATTTCTTCCCGCCGACCAGTTTCCAGATTTCCAACCTCAACTCCGGCACCGGCGCGACCAACGTGATCCCGGGTGATCTGGTGGCGGTGTTCAATTTCCGTTTCTCCACCGAATCCACCGTCGAAGGCCTGCAGAAACGCGTGGCCGACATCCTCGACAAGCACGGTCTGGACTGGCACATCGACTGGGCGCTGTCCGGCCTGCCGTTCCTCACCGAGCCAGGCGCGCTGCTCGACGCGGTGTCGTCGAGCATCAAGGACATCACCGGCCGCGAGACCAAGGCGTCGACCAGTGGCGGTACCTCCGATGGCCGTTTCATCGCGACCATGGGCACGCAAGTGGTTGAGCTGGGCCCGGTCAACGCAACCATTCACCAGGTCAACGAACGTGTGCTGGCGGCCGATCTCGACGTGCTGACCGAGATCTACTACCAGACCCTGATCAAGTTGCTCGCCTGATGCTCGCGTGCCCGATCTGCAGTGAACCGCTGAACAGCGTCGATAACGGTGTGGTCTGCCCCGCCGGCCACCGCTTCGACCGCGCGCGGCAGGGTTATCTGAACCTGCTGCCGGTGCAACACAAGAACAGCCGTGATCCTGGCGACAATCAGGCGATGGTCGAGGCGCGCCGCGACTTCCTGAACGCCGGGCATTACGCGCCGGTGGCCAAGCGTCTGGCCGAGCTGGCGGCAAGTTATACGCCGGCACGTTGGGTCGATATTGGTTGCGGTGAGGGTTACTACACCGCACAGATTGCCGATGCCCTGCCGGACGCCGATGGCTACGCGCTGGACATCTCCCGCGAGGCGGTCAAACGCGCCTGCAAGCGTAATCCGGCAATCACCTGGTTGATCGCCAGCATGGCCCGCGTGCCATTGGCGTCGGGCAGTTGCCAGTTTCTCGCCAGCGTTTTCAGCCCTCTGGACTGGGCAGAAGCCAAGCGCCTGCTCAGCGTCGGCGGCGGCCTGATGAAGGTCGGCCCGACCAGCGGCCACCTGATGGAACTGCGCGAACGCCTGTACGACGAAGTGCGCGAATACACCGACGACAAGCATCTGGCATTAGTGCCCGAAGGTATGGCGCTGGCGCACAGCGAAACCCTGGAATTCAAACTGACGCTGGACAAGCCCGAGGATCGCGCCAACCTGTTGGCGATGACGCCCCACGGCTGGCGCGCCAGTGCCGAACGCCGCGCCGCCGTGATCGAACAGGCCGAGCCGTTCGTGACCACCGTATCGATGCGCTACGATTATTTCGTTCTTCAATAACTTTTGGTCTCGGGCAAGTGCCCGGGGCCGGCTAAATCCGCGAATGGATTTTTCAGACCCGCAGTGAGGACATCCATGCGCCAACCGGATATCGAGATTTACCTGAAAGACGCCGACGTCGACCACAAGGCGATTTCCGCCTGGCTCGGTGAGGCTCTGGGCCCGTGCAGCGACTGGGTACAGAAAGGTCAGACCTACAAGTGCAAGGCCGGCAACATCCCGGTGACCTGGCTGCCGAAAGCCGTGGGCAAGTGGAACAGCCTGTACCTGGAAAGCGACGCGACCCCATGGGGCGACGACATCGCCTGCGCCCGTGCAGCTTTCGCCGCGCTGAACGTCGAGGTGCGTTGCGCACCGGGCACGTGGGTCGAGGAAGAGGGTGAGGAAACGGCTGATCGCTGGATTCGCATCAGCGCCGACGGTGAAGAAGAGATCACCTGGAAAACCGCGTAATCCCGGGCAACACAGATCCAAATGTGGGAGCGGGCTTGCTCCGGGCGGCGTTCCGACGAATGCGGTGTATCAGCTCCAGATGTGCTGAATGACACGACGCATTCGCGAGCAAGCCCGCTCCCACAGTGGTTTTGGGATGTTTTGGAGGGTTGTGTTACAGACCTACCACATCCTCAGCCTGCAATCCCTTCTCCCCCGTCACCACCGCATACTCAACCTGCTGACCTTCAGTCAGCGACCGATGCCCTTCCCCGCGAATCGCGCGGTAGTGCACGAACACGTCCACCCCGTCGTCGCGCTGAATGAAGCCGTAGCCCTTGGCGTCGTTGAACCACTTCACGTTGCCGGTTTCACGTGTTGCCATCTGTTCATACTCCTTTTTTATTATTGAACAGGCTTTTCGCAGGAAAGCCTTTGCGGAACGTCAGACTGCGCCCGACGTCCATAAAGGGCCCCGGCGACAGATTGCCGAGTATATGACAGGCGCAAAAAGTCTCAACAGGAGATTACTTCGCCGCTTTTTTGCCGATTTTCGGTGAATACGGCAAACTGTCGACCTCCCGAGCAAACGCTCGGTTTTATTCACTCACGCAGAAGCCGTATGACCCGTTCCCCGTTCCGCCGTCTTGTGTTTGGCACCTTGCGCCGACTGTTGTACCTCTGGGTTCGCTCGGAGACGATCAACCAGTCGTCGTTCACCCTCAACCTCGACCGCAGTCGTCCGGTGTTCTACGTCCTGCAAAACCCTTCGCTCACCGATCTGGCGGTGGTCGACACCGAGTGCACCAAGGCCGGTCTGCCGCGTCCGGTGCTGCCGGTGTCGGTGGGGCCGTTGATCGAACCGGCGGCGTTTTTCTACCTGACGCCGGATCCGGACTGGCTCGGTCGTCAGGACAAGCGCGGCGCACCGCCGACCCTGACCCGTCTGGTCAGCGCCCTGACCCAGAACGCCGCCGAAGATGCGCAGATCATTCCGGTCAGCGTGTTCTGGGGCCAGTCGCCGGACAGCGAAAACAGTCCGTGGAAGCTGCTGTTCGCCGACAGCTGGGCGGTCACCGGGCGCTTGCGTCGACTGCTGAGCATCATCGTTCTGGGGCGCAAGACCCGCGTGCAGTTCTCCGCGCCGATTCACCTGCGCGAACTGATCGAGCACAACAAGGGCCACGAACGCACCGTGCGCATGGCCCAGCGCATCCTGCGCGTGCACTTCCGCAATCTGAAAGCCGCCGTCATCGGCCCGGACATCTCGCACCGTCGTAACCTGGTCAAAGGCCTGCTCAACCAGCCACTGGTCAAGCAAGCGATCCTCGACGAAGCCGAACGCGAGAACATCTCCCCGGAAAAAGCCAAGGCTCAGGCCCTGCGCTACGGCAACGAGATCGCCTCGGACTACACCTACACCGCGATCCGTTTTCTCGAAGTGGTGCTGAGCTGGTTCTGGAACAAGATCTACGACGGGATCAAGGTCAACCACATCGAAGGCGTGCAGAAGGTCGCCCAGGGTCACGAAGTGATCTACGTGCCGTGCCACCGCAGCCACATCGACTATCTGTTGCTGTCGTACTTGCTGTTCCGCAACGGCCTGACCCCGCCGCACATCGCCGCCGGGATCAACCTCAACATGCCGGTGATCGGCAGCCTGCTGCGCCGTGGCGGCGCGTTCTTCATGCGCCGCACGTTCAAGGGCAATCCGCTGTACACCTCGGTGTTCAACGAATACCTGCACACCCTGTTCACCAAAGGTTTCCCGGTGGAATACTTCGTAGAGGGCGGCCGCTCGCGCACCGGACGCATGCTGCAACCGAAGACCGGCATGCTCGCGATCACGATGCGCAGCTTCCTGCGCTCGTCGCGCATGCCAATTGTCTTCGTGCCGGTGTACATCGGTTACGAGCGCGTGCTGGAAGGCCGGACCTACCTCGGCGAACTGCGTGGCGCGAGCAAGAAGAAAGAGTCGATCTTCGACATTTTCAAAGTCATCGGTGCGCTCAAGCAACGCTTCGGTCAGGTCGCGGTGAACTTCGGCGAGCCGATCAAACTCGCGGAATTCCTCGACAGCGAACAGCCAGACTGGCGCCAGCAGGAACTCGGCCCGCAGTACAAACCGGCGTGGCTCAACGAGACCACCAACCGCCTTGGCGAGAAAGTCGCGCAGCACTTGAACGAAGCAGCGGCGATCAACCCGGTCAACCTGGTGGCGCTGGCGCTGCTGTCGACCACCCGCCTGGCGCTGGACGATCGAGCCATGGCGCGGGTGCTGGACCTGTATCTGGCATTGCTGCGCAAAGTCCCTTACTCGCCGCACACGACCCTGCCGGAAGGCGATGGCCGTGCGCTGATAGAGCATGTGAAGGACATGGATCTGCTGTCCGAACAGAACGATGCGTTGGGCAAGATTCTCTATCTGGACGAGCAGAACGCTGTCCTGATGACCTACTACCGCAACAACGTGCTGCACATCTTCGCCTTGCCGGCGCTGCTGGCGAGCTTCTTCCAGAGCACCTCGCGCATGAGCCGCGAACAGATCCTGCGCTACACCCGCGCGTTGTATCCGTACTTGCAATCGGAGCTGTTCATTCGCTGGAGCCTGGAGGAACTGGACGGCGTGGTCGATCAATGGCTGGAAGCTTTCGTCGAGCAAGGCCTGCTGCGTTTCGAGAAGGACGTATACATGCGTCCGGCGCCAAGTTCGCGGCACTTTGTCCTGCTGACCCTGCTGTCGAAAAGCATCGCGCAGACCCTGCAGCGCTTCTACATGACCGTGTCCCTGCTGCTCAACAGCGGCCAGAACAGCATCAGCGCCGAAGAGCTGGAGGATCTGTGCACGGTCATGGCCCAGCGCCTGTCGATCCTCCACGGTTTGAACGCCCCGGAGTTCTTCGACAAGAGCCTGTTCCGCCACTTCATCCAGACCCTGCTCGACCTCGACGTGCTGCGCCGCGACGAAGCGGGCAAGCTGAGCTACCACGAACTGCTCGGCGAACTGGCCGAAGGCGCTGCCAAACGGGTGTTGCCGGCGGAGATTCGTCTGTCGATTCGTCAAGTGGCCTTGCATCGCAGTGAAGATGCCGCCGAAACAGCGGATACACCACAAGTCTGAAACTTGCTGACAACTAACGGGCGCGCACTTCAATGGCCCCGTTAGTTGATTCATGGATTAATAGGCGCAACCCACCAATCACGATACGGATATCGAGATGAGCCTGTTAAACGAAGAAACTTGCGCAGTAATCCTGGACTTCCGTCTACCGCCCGAATTCCACGCGCCTGCCGATGGTGTCAATGAAACCATTGTCAGCGTCAAAGTATTCAATTCCCAATCGCCTATTAACATCAAGGACTGGCACCGTGCTGCGATCTTCGACGCCGGCTGGAAATTTGACTTCCCTCATCACTACGGCGATGTAGGCGTCAGGTACCAAGTCAATGTGCAGATCCTTCATGACCAAATACCCTTGCTGATCGAGCAGGACTACTTCGTCACTGTCAACAACACTCCCCATCGCCAAACCCTGCACCTGAGCCCGATCGGTTTTCTATATGTCGAGGCTCAAGAAGCCGAAATTGTTGCGCCAGAAGAAGCGGTCACCATCAGTCTGCATGAAGCAGAGTCTCCCGAAGTTGAGCTGGTGCATGTCAAACAAGACGAACAGTCAGTCTCCGGTTTTTATCTGAAATATGATCCTGACAGCGTTATACCCGGTAAACGCTATGCACTGACGGGTATTGAAAACCGCTACCATCAACGTCTTGTGATCTCACCTGAACAAGTCGAACTGGCTCCCGCGATGCCCAGCACAAGCGCGCTGTCGTTTCATAAATTGATGCAGTGGCTGGAAAAACCCTTACGTTTGTTCACTGACGCTGGCACCAAAATCCGCTAGATTTCCTTCGGCGCCGGGATTCTTCCGGCGCAACCGTCTCAGAGGCCCCGATGAAAAAACTCACCCTTCTCGCCGCAGCCACCCTGTTGAGCGCCTGCCAGTCGACCACCCCCGCCGGCAAAGTCGGCCTCGACGGCGAAGTGTTCTACCTGCAACGCATCGCCCTGCCACCGAGCGCGACTTTGAGCGTGAGCCTGCAGGACGTATCGCTGGCCGACGCCCCGGCGGTGGTCCTCGACGAACAGAAAGGCCCGGCCAAAGGCCAGGTGCCGCTGCCGTTCCACTTGAGTTACGATCCGGCCCAGGTCAAACCCGGCCACCGCTACTCGGTCAGCGCGCGCATCGAAGTCAACGGCGAGTTGATGTTCATCACCACCGAAAACCACGCCGTGAAACTGGACGGCAACGATCCGCAGCCGCTGAAAATCCGCGTCGACGCCATTCGCTAATTGTCTTTCAAGGAAGCTGCCATGCTCCGCCCTACCCTTCGCTTCGCCGGCCTGTGCGCGGGCCTGATGATCTCTGCCAGCGCCCTGGCACTGTCGCTCAGCGACCTCTCGCAACAAGATGCCACCGGCGGCCTCAAGGACGCCCTGACCCAAGGCGCGCAAATCGCCGTCAAACAACTCGGCACCCCGGGCGGCTTCAGCAACAACCCGGAAGTGAAAATCGAACTGCCGGGCAAACTCGGCAAAGTCGCCGGCAAGATGAAAGCCTTCGGCATGGGCGCCCAGGTCGACGAACTCGAAACCGCGATGAACAAGGCCGCAGAAAGCGCCGTAACCCAGGCCCAACCGATCCTCGTCGACGCCGTGAAGAAAATGACCGTGGCCGACGCCAAGGGCATCCTCAGCGGCGGCACCGACTCGGCCACCCAATACCTGGACAAAACCAGCCGCGAACAGATCCGCGCCAAGTTCCTGCCCATCGTCAAACAAGCCACCGACAAAGTCGGCGTCGCACAAAAGTACAACGCCTTCGCCGGCCAGGCCGCGACCCTCGGCGTGGTGGATGCGAAGAGCGCCAACGTCGAAAACTACGTCACCGAACAAGCGCTCAATGGCCTGTTCGAAATGATCGGCAAACAGGAAGAAACCATCCGCAAGAATCCGGCTGCTGCAGCGACGGGTCTGGCGAAGAAAGTGTTCGGCACCTTGTAATTTTTGCCGCGGCACGAAAAAGCCCGCTGAACCGGTGAAGGTCAGCGGGCTTTTTATTGTGGGTCAGCCTTGCGGATCCACCTGATCGAGGACGCGGTTAACCGACAGCTCCGCGAGCGAAATCATCTGCTGGATACCGAGAAGCTGACTGCACGTCGGGCCGCTCAGGGTAAACGCCAACTCACTGGCCATGACATTGGCCGAGGCCAGCGTTTCACAGGCATGGGCCAGCAGGGTTTCGGAATCGACTTCGGGGAGGACAGTGAAAATTGTGCTGGGCTGAGTGACGGGTTTGGGCTGTTTTTCAGGCTGGGGCAGGAGGTAGTGATCGAGCGCATGCAGGGCTGCGTCGTGGAGCTTGCGCGAGTCAAGGAAGGCGTAGGGCGAGACGGGGTCGGTTGGCCGTTCGGGGGTGGTTTCGGGTGCGGATTCGGGGGGATTCGGGGTGTGTTTGAACATGGTGGAACTCCTGAAGTAGTGGAGCCGCCACCGTTCGCTGCGAAACGAATGTAGGGTGGCAGCTGTACGCAGGTTCGCAGACCGGGACTTCAGGCACCCGGCATACCCGAAGGTATCCCGCGCACAACCGCCATGACACAGGCATAAAAAAGCGCCCGCTTTCGGATGATGGACGCTGTGCGTCTGAAGTTTAACCGGGCTGCGAAACCCGGTCGCTGATTTTTGCAGCGACAGACTCAGGCTAGAGATCGCGCTTCCGACGGGCAACCTGAAAACCTTGTGGGAAGGTTCTGGTTATCTGGAACATTTTTAAACAGACCAAAGAGGTTGGGTGGCTGGGCGGGCCTCTTCGCGAGCAAGCCCGCTCCCACAGTGGGATTGGCTGCGGTCAGTGGGAAATTGGTCGGCTGTCAGGCCGCCATCGCGAGCAGGCTCACTCCTACAGTGGGGTTGGGTGCAGGCAGTTGGAGATTGGTCGGCAGTCAGGCCGCCTTCGCTGGCAAGCCAGCTCCCACATTTGGATTGGGTGCAGGCAGTTGGAGATTGGTCGGCTCGAAGGCCGCCATCGCGAGCAGGCTCACTACTACAGAAAAGCAAAGCAGTCCAGACAAACCGCATGCTTTTCACCACTCAAATGGCCGAGTGTCAGCTCGCCGAAAGCTCTTGATCTTGCCGTGCCGGCCCCTTCGGCAGGCTGAGTGGAGGGGTTTATCCGGGGGTGGGAGCGCAGCGACCGTTTGGCGAAGCCAAACACATCGAGAGGAGGTGCAGCGAAGCAAACCGGAGGCGATGCCCCCGGATGAACCTCGCAACGAAGGAACCCGAGCCTAAGCGAGGGCCGTACGCCGGGGCCAAGACCTTTGCTTCCTTTGGGGCGTTTGCCAAAGGGAGTCGCCGTAAGGGCGAAACCGCCAGCCGCAACCCCCGAAGAAACGGATATTCACAAAGAACACCCAGAACCTGGTCGGCCCAAAGGCCGCCAAGTCCAAAAGCCTCACCCCTCCCGACGCACCCGGAACCAGGCCGCATACAAAGCAGGCAAAAACAAAAGCGTCAAAGCCGTAGCCACAATCAACCCCCCCATAATCGCCACCGCCATCGGCCCGAAAAACACACTGCGCGACAAAGGAATCATCGCCAGCACCGCCGCCAAAGCCGTCAAGACAATAGGCCGAAACCGCCGCACCGTCGCCTCGATAATCGCCTGCCAAGGCTTGAGACCAGAGGCAATATCCTGCTCGATCTGATCCACCAGAATCACCGAGTTGCGCATGATCATCCCCGACAGCGCGATCGTCCCCAGCATCGCCACAAACCCGAACGGCTGGCGGAACACCATCAGAAACAACACCACCCCGATCAACCCCAGCGGCGCCGTCAGAAACACCATCGCCGTGCGCGAGAAACTGCGCAATTGCACCATCAGCAACGTCAGCACCACCACAATGAACATCGGCACCCCGGCATTCACTGACTTCTGTCCACGCTCCGAATCTTCAACCGTACCGCCAACATCCAGCAGATACCCGTCAGGCAATTCGGCACGGATCGGATCCAGCGTCGGCTCGATCTGCTTGACCAGCGTCGCCGGCTGCTCCTTGCCGTAAATGTCGGCACGCACAGTCACGGTCGGCAGACGATTACGGTGCCAGATGATCCCTTCCTCAAACCCGTACTCCAGCGTGGCAATCTGCGACAGCGCCACACTGCGACCGTTATCGGTCGGCACCGCCAGACTCGGCAGCAACGTCAACTCGGTGCGCTCATGCACCGTGCCGCGCAGCAGAATCTCGATCAACTCGTTGTCCTCGCGGTACTGGCTGACACTCGAGCCGGTCAGCGAACTCTGGAGGAATTTCGCCAGATTGGCCGTGCTCACACCGAGCGCCCGCGCACGATCCTGATCGATGTTCAGGTACACCACTTTGCTCGGCTCTTCCCAATCCAGGTGCACGTTGACCACATGCGGGTTTTCGCGCACCTTGGCCGCCACTTTGCGCGCCAGCGCACGGACTTCCTCGATGTGTTCACCGGTGACGCGGAACTGCACCGGATAGCCAACCGGCGGACCGTTTTCCAGACGCGTAACCCGCGAACGCAGGGTCGGGAATTGCTCGTTAAGGGTCTCGATCAACCAGGTGCGCAGGGTCTCGCGCTCTTCGATGTTTTTCGCCAATACCACAAACTGAGCGAAGCTCGCCGCCGGCAGTTGTTGATCCAGCGGCAGGTAGAAGCGCGGCGAACCGGTGCCAACATACGCCACATAGTTATCGATGCCGGCGTGATCCTTGAGCATCGCCTCCAGGCGTTTGACCTCGGCCGTGGTGTTGGCCAGCGACGCGCCTTCAGCGAGTTTCAGATCGACCATCAACTCCAATCGATTGGAGGCCGGGAAGAACTGCTGCGGGACGAAACGGAACAGCATCACCGACGCAATAAACAGCCCCACTGTCAGCACAATCACGGTTTTGCGGTGCGCCACGCACCACTCCACCAGACGTCTAACCCGTTGATAAAACGGCGTGCCATACGGGTCGGCTTGCCCGTCAGTCGTGCCATGTTTGGCCGCATGAATCTTCGCCAGATCCGGCAGGAGTTTTTCCCCCAGATACGGCACAAACATCACCGCTGCCACCCATGAGGCGAGCAACGCGATGGTCACCACCTGGAAGATCGAACGGGTGTATTCGCCAGTGCCGGACTGCGCGGTGGCGATCGGCAGGAAGCCGGCGGCGGTGATCAGCGTACCGGTAAGCATCGGGAACGCAGTGCTGGTCCAGGCGTAGCTCGCAGCCTTGATCCGGTCGAAGCCCTGTTCCATTTTGATCGCCATCATTTCCACGGCGATGATCGCGTCGTCCACCAGCAAGCCCAGCGCCAGCACCAGCGCGCCGAGCGAGATCTTGTGCAGACCGATGCCGAGGTAATACATGCAGGCGAAGGTCATCGCCAGCACCAGCGGAATGGTCAGCGCAACCACCATGCCGGTGCGCACGCCGAGGGAGAAGAAGCTCACCAGCAACACGATCGCGAGTGCCTCGACCAGCACCTGGACGAACTCGCCGACCCCGGTTTTCACTGCCGCCGGTTGGTCGGACACCTTGCGCAATTGCATGCCGGCCGGAAGGTTTTTCTGCAGGCGCGAGAACTCGCCTTCCAGCGCTTTGCCCAGCACCAGAATGTCGCCGCCGTCCTTCATCGCTACTGCGAGGCCAATGGCATCTTCACCCATGAAGCGCATGCGCGGCGCCGGTGGATCGTTGAAACCGCGATGCACATCGGCGACATCGGAGATGCGGAACGTCCGGTCACCGACGCGGATCGGGAAGTTCTTGATCTCCTCGACCGTCTGAAAATTCCCCGAGACCCGCAGTTGCACACGCTCGCTGCCGGTTTCGAAGAAGCCGGCGGTGGACACCGCGTTCTGCTCTTGCAGCGCTTGCTGCACGGCCGCCAGTGGCAAACCGAGGGTGGCGAGTTTGACGTTGGACAACTCGACCCAAATCTTCTCGTCCTGCAAACCGAGCAGATCGACCTTGCCGACATCTTTGACTCGTTGCAGCTGAATCTGGATACGGTCGGCGTAATCCTTGAGCACCGCGTAGTCAAAACCGTCGCCGGTCAGCGCATAGATGTTGCCGAACGTAGTGCCGAATTCATCGTTGAAGAATGGCCCCTGAATATCCGGCGGCAAGGTCTGACGAATGTCACTGACCTTCTTGCGCACCTGGTACCAGAGGTCGGGGATTTCCTTGGAATGCATCGAATCGCGGGCAATAAACGTGACCTGCGACTCACCCGGGCGGGAGAACGACACGATGCGTTCGTACTCGCCGGTTTCCATCAGTTTCTTTTCGATGCGTTCGGTGACCTGGCGCGAGACTTCCTGCGCGGTCGCCCCCGGCCAACGGGTCTGGATGACCATAGCCTTGAAGGTGAACGGCGGGTCTTCGCTCTGGCCGAGTTTGGTGTAGGACAAGGCGCCGACGATGGCCAGCAAAAGCATCAGAAACAGTACGATCTGGCGATTACGCAGCGCCCATTCGGAAAGGTTGAAGCGCATCGGGACTTACTCCTTGTCCGCCAGATTGACCACACGGTTGGAGCGATCCACTGGACGCACCTGCTGGCCTTCGAGCAATACGTGAACACCGGCGGCGACTACCCAGTCGCTGGCATTCAGGCCTTCGAGCACCGGCACGCTTTTCTCGCCAAACGGGCCGATACGCACCGGAGTCTTTTTCAGGGTGTTGTTGGCGTTGACGACCCAGACGTAGGTCGCGCCGTTTTCCGCGGTGAGCGCCGAGAGCGGCACGGACAGCGGCACGCTTTCTGCCGATTGCACGAACACCCGGGCACTCTGCCCGAGCTCAGCCGGTACTTTGCCGCTGGTGAACGAGATGCGCGCGGCGAAGGTGCGGGATTTCGGGTCGGCTGCCGGCGATAGCTCACGAATCTGCCCGGCGAAGCGCTGGTTCTGCTGAGTCCACAGTTCAACGGTGACTGGCTGGCCGACCTTGAACCGTCCGAAGCTCTGCTCCGGCAGGCTGATCGACACTTCACGCTCGCCATCGGTGGCGAGGGTGAACACGGTTTGCCCGGCGGCAACCACTTGCCCGACTTCCACCGAACGCTTGGCCACCACGCCGTCCTGCGGCGCGCGCAACACGGCGTAACTGGCCTGGTTGGTCGAGACGTTGAATTCGGCCTTGATCTGCTTGAGGCGCGCTTCGCCGGAACGGTAGAGGTTTTCCGCGTTGTCGTAGGCCGAACGGCTGACCATCTGCCGTTCCATCAAGGTTTTGTAGCGGTCACGCTCGGCGCGTACCAGATTCAGATTGGCTTCAGCGGCAGCGACCTGTGCGCGGGTGGCTTCCAGTTGCAGGCGCACATCCTGCGGATCGAGCTCGGCCAGTGGCTGATCGGCCTTCACGCGCTGACCTTCCTCGACCAGTCGTCGGCTGACTTTGCCACCAATGCGGAATGCCAGATCCGGTTCGTAACGGGCGCGCACCTCGCCCGGATAACTTTCCATCGCCTGCGCTGAAGGCTCTGGCTGCACCACCATGGCCGGTCGAACGCTGACTTGCGTCGCCTCTTCCTGACCGCATGCGGACAATAAAACAGCCAGGCTGACTGGCACGGCAAACGACAACGCATGGCGGAACATGGTGACGGACCTTTCGCTAATGGTGCTTGGAATATTTATACTGGCCGGTATGGTATTAATAGCAAACTCACCAGTCCAGTATTAAAAGCGAAGAATGTCGAACAATCTTGCAGCTCCAAACGGCCCGGGCCGTCCGAAGGATCCGGCCAAGCGCCGGGCGATCCTCGACGCGGCGAAAACCCTGTTTCTGAGTCACGGCTACGCCAACACCAGCATGGACGCAGTCGCCGCCGAGGCTGGCGTGTCGAAACTGACGGTTTACAGCCACTTCAACGACAAGGAGACGCTGTTCTCCTCCGCGGTGATGGCCAAATGCGAGGAGCAGTTACCGCCGTTGTTCTTCGAATTGCCCGCCGGAATCCCCGTGGAAAATGTGTTGCTGAACATTGCCCGAGGCTTTCATCAACTGATCAACAGCGACGAGTCGGTGAATCTGCACCGTTTGATGATGGCGCTGGGCACGCAGGATCCGAAGTTGTCACAGATTTTCTTCGACGCCGGTCCCGAGCGCATGGTGCAAGGCATGGAACGGTTGCTCAAACGCATCGACGAGACCGGCGCGCTGAGCATCGACCTGCCGCGTAATGCGGCCGAGCATTTCTTCTGCCTGCTCAAGGGTGCGGGGAATTTTCGTTTGCTGTATTGCTGCGGTGAGCCGCTGAGCGAAGAAGCTGCAGAGAGTCATGTGCAGGAGGTGGTGGGGTTGTTCATGCGGGCTTACAGACCCTAGTGACCTGGTGATTGGTCTACCCCCTTCGCGAGCAGGCTCGCTCCCACATTTGAAAGGCATTCCAATGTGGGAGCGAGCCTGCTCGCGAAGGGGGCGACGCGGTCTCAAGCCTTGAGCGCTTTCTTCGGGTAGATGTCATACCGGCTCGACTTGCCATCCAGCGCATGGCTCGGTTTTGGCCCCTCGATGCACGGCGCCTTGCGCGGACGCTTGACCACCACCCGATGCGTCGCCAGTGCCAATGCCGCTTCGAGCAGCGCCGGCGCATCCGGATCATCCCCGACCAGCGGCCGAAACAGGCGCATTTCCTTCTTCACCAGCGCGGTTTTCTCGCGGTGCGGGAACATCGGGTCGAGGTAGATCACCTGCGGCGGCTCGTCCTCCCAGTTGCGCATGACCTCGATCGAGTTGCCCTTGAGCAGCTTCATCCGCGCGACAATCGGCGCCACATCAAAATCTTCCGCCGCCCGCGCCAGACCATCCTCCAGCAACGCGCCGATCAACGGCTGGCGTTCGATCAGGCTCATCTCGCAGCCCAGACTGGCCAGCACGAACGCGTCCTTGCCCAGCCCCGCCGTGGCATCCAGCACCCGAGGGCGCACGCCTTGGGCGATGCCGACCGCCTTGGCGATCATCTGCCCGCTGCCGCCGCCGTACAGACGCCGATGCGCCGCGCCACCCTCGACAAAATCCACCCGCACCGGCCCTGGTGCATCCGGGCCGAGCTGCTGC
This sequence comes from Pseudomonas sp. AM14(2022), assembly GCF_036346455.1. Classification (NCBI taxonomy): domain Bacteria; kingdom Pseudomonadati; phylum Pseudomonadota; class Gammaproteobacteria; order Pseudomonadales; family Pseudomonadaceae; genus Pseudomonas; species Pseudomonas sp. AM14(2022). The sequence goes on along the minus strand of NZ_JAOTNY010000003.1, from coordinate 184,479 downwards.
AGCTGCAAACCCTGCTCGCCGACCTGCAAGGCGAACTCGCCGCCGTCCACCTGCAGCGGCAGGCCCAGACGCTCGGCCCACTGCTCGGCTTGCGCTTCAAACGTCGGGCCGAGGGCCTGGACATGGATGCGGCAGGCCGCGGGTTGCTCAATCATGAAAACACGCTCAAAAAAGTTAAGGATCGGCAAAAAGTGGCCGATAAACCAATCAACGCGCATTTTGCCAGAGCTGAGCGTCAACCGAAAAAAATGTCAGGCATTCTTCCCACATCGATTGGCTACATTTCGCCCAAGGGCGACTTCAGCCGTCATAACACTCAAGCATTGGGCGGCGTCAGTCACCTGTGGCAGGATTTCTTTGCCCAGGCGATGGCCGAACAGACGAGTGATGTGGTGCCGGCCTGTGGCACCTTTCCACCGGTTGACCTGAACAGCCCGGAAGAACCGACCCTGGGCAGCGAGTTGCACGCGCACATCGTCGAGCAGCGTCAGTGCGACGTGGTCGAGACCGAAGTGCGCCCGCCGGAGCCGCTGTTCCTGCCGATCGCCGAGTTCGAAACCGATCTGCTGGACAAGCCGTTCCCACCGTTCCCGCCAGAAGAACTCAAAGCTCAGCAAGAGCAGCAGGACTTCGATAGCAGCTGGGTTCGCCCGATCGTGATCAACAACGGTCAGCCGCTTCCCGAGCCTGGCCCGGCGCCGCAGAAGAAGCCGCTGTACCTGCCGATTGCCGAATTCGACCTCGACCTGCTGCAAAAACCTTATCCGCCGTTCCCGCCGGAAGAAATCGTCGAGCAGCAGAAGGCTTTGGACTTCGATAACGGTTGGGCGCGCCCGATCGTCCTGCAGAACCTGCGCCTCGCCGCCTGATCCCTCAGCGACACACGCTCCAGCGCCCGACATCGACATGAAAGTGATTGCGGTGGGCGGCGTTGTAATCCGGACTCAACACCACACTGAACGCCTCACAGGCGCCATCGCGCACCTGCCGCAGAAACTGCGCATCCTGATTCTGCTTCGGCCAGTCCTTGAGCACGCTGATAGTGCGCCCGTCCGCCAGACGAAAACCGGCAATGTCCAGCGCATCGGCACTGGCATGCCGGCTGAGCGCCCCGCTCTCGCGGTTATAGACATTGCGGCAGGCGAAGCTGCCGAGGTGATCAAGGCGCGCCACCCTCTGCCCGTAAACAGATTGCGCGGCGGGTTGCAGGGTATGCCGTTCAAACATCGCGTAAGCCACCGCCAGCGGACAACTGGCGAGGAAGCTGCTGCTCAGCGCCACCTCACCACCGCCCTGCACGCGCACGGTGCCGATCAGCGGGCACTTGGCATCGGGACTGTCGGCTTGCGCGGTGACGCGCAGACCCGAGTTGCTCAGGACTTGTGCGCATAATTCGGGATTGCCGCGCAGGCGCATCAGCTTGAAACCGGTCAGCCAGTTCGGCGCGGCCTTCACGTCCAGCGGCGCCCACGGGTTCCACTCGGCCGGCACATCGAGCCAGCCGCGCCAGACGCTGAACACGGCACCCGCGATGATCAGCAGTAGCGACAGCGCGATCCAGCGACCCATGCTCAGCCTTTGAAAAACTGATTGGCCTTGGCGTATGGCATCGACTGCGACGTAAAGCCGAAGGTGCCGCGCTGCTGGATCTCTTCAGCCGCGCGGAAGAACTCGCCGAACGCTGCCAAGGCCAGCGCCGAGCCGGTGCTGATCCTGCGCACACCCATTTCTTCCAACTCCCGTACGGTCAGTTTCAAACCGCCGGACATCAACACATTGACCGGCTTCGGCGCCACTGCGCGCACCACCGCCAACACCTCTTCGGCGCTGCGCAGACCCGGCGCATACAGCACGTCGGCACCCGCCTCGGCAAAGGCTTGCAGGCGGCGAATGGTGTCGTTGAGATCGGGATTGCCGTGCAGGTAGTTTTCCGCGCGGGCAGTCAGGATGAAGGGAAATGGCAGCGTGCGCACCGCAGCGACGGCGGCCTCGATGCGTGCAACGGCGTGTTCGAAGCAGTAGATCGGTGCGTCGGCACGGCCCGTGGCATCTTCGATCGAACCGCCCACCGCGCCGGCCTCGGCCGCACGCAGCAAGCTTTTGGCGCACTCGGCCGGGTCATCGGCGAAACCGTTTTCCAGGTCCACCGCTACCGGCAAATCCGTGGCCGCGACAATCGCCCGGACGTTGGCCAAAGTGTCATCGAGACTCAGGGCGCCGTCAGCCTTGCCTTGGGAAAACGCGTAACCGGCGCTGGTGGTCGCCAACGCCTGATAGCCCAGACTGGCGAGCATCTTCGCCGAGCCGGCATCCCACGGGTTGGGAATGACGAAAATCCCCGCACCTTCATGCAGGGCCTTGAAGGCCTGGGCTTTGCGGGTTTGTTCTTGAAGGGCGTGGGCGTCCATCGGCAGGCTCCTGGGCAGGGGAAAAATCCGCCTTCAGAGCAAGCCGAGTTGCTCGGCGGCGGGTTCTCTGTATAGCTCAGGCAGGGATGGCAGGCCAGGCAAACGTTGCATCAATTGTGCGTGAAAACGTTGCGCCAGCTTCGCCGCCATGACGTTGTCGGCGGTGTGCAGGAAGATGTACGGCGTGCGGCCCTCTTCGATCCACTCGGCGATTTTAGCCACCCACGGCACCAGGAACGGATCATTGGCTTCCAGCTCCGGGTGGCCGATAAAGCGCACCTGCGGGAACTGGGTAAACGCCGCCGGCCGCGTCGGCACCCGCGGCTTTTTCGATTGCGCGTGGATCACCGAAGACTCGGTCGACAGGCAACTGAACAGCGCCCGTGGATCGAGGCAGATGCGCTCCACACCACGGTCGAGCAGCAAGCGATTGAGCAGGCGTTCGCTCTCGCCCTTGGCGAAGAACTGTTCGTGGCGCACTTCCACCGCCAGTGGCCGGTCCAGTGCGTCGATGAACGCGGTCAGCTCCGGCAGACGATGCGGGGTGAAGCTTTTCGACAATTGCAGCCACAGCGGCGAAACACGTTCGCCGAGCGGGCTGAGGAGGTTTACGAACGTTTCGGCGGCGGTCAGTTGATCGCGCAGATCACCGCTGTGGCTGATGTCGCCGGGAAACTTGGCGGTGAAGCGAAAGTGTTCGGGCATGGTCTCGGCCCAGCGCTGCACGGTGGCCGGCGAGGGGCTGGCGTAGAAGGTCGTGTTGCCTTCGACGGCATTGAATACTTGGGAGTAGAGAGCGAGGAAGTCGGAGGTCTTGGCGTCTTCGGGGTACAGATACTCGCGCCAGGCGTTTTCGCTCCAGGACGGACAACCGAGGTAGTAAGGCAGATCCATCAGATGTACAGATCGAGGCCCAGCACGTCCGCATCCCAATCGACAAAACCGGCGGTGCTCAGGTAGCTGGCCAAGGCCATCGCTACGCTTTTGCTCATGGCGCGGTGATAAATCATGTCTTGCTGACGGGCGGGCAGATTGGCCAGGCGTTGTGCGGAGGCTTTGGCAGCGCGGGCGGCCAGTTGCTCTTCAGTCGGAAATTCCAGCTCGCCGTCGATATCGTCGACGGATTCATCCAGCGCCACATTGCCTTTGCGAGGCTTGCGCTTGATGGGGTAGGACTGAGAGGAGAGGCCGTCTATACGCATAATTTCATGCTCGGTATCGATGATGGCAATTTAGCGGCACTTGACCGACTTAGCAAATTGCCGAGTGATAACTAGAACACATAAAGCGCAAAAGGTTTAAAGCCCGGGGTTGGAAACTGACGATTGGCAGTGACTTTAAGTGAACACCGGACCTGTGGGAGCGGGCTTGCTCACGAAATCGGTGTGTCAGGCACCTGGATAGAGACTGACATGGCCTCTTCGCGAGCAAGCCCGCTCCCACAGGTTTTGTGGTGAATCAGCGAGCCTTGGGGGTGGCGACTTTGTCGCGCAGGTAAACCGGTTGCGCATCATCGGCAGGGATCGACTCGCCGCGTTCCCAGGCAAACCGCGCCAGGGTCAGCAGGTCTTCGGCGTGAGGCAGCATGCCGGCATCGGAGCCGGTGAGGTTGACCGCGATCCGCTCGCCATAGCCCCAACCGGTACCTGCACCGAACCACTCACCGCTGGCATCGCCCGGCAGCGCCGCGACTTCCGGCGGCAGTACCGCCTCGACGCCGACCAGACGCATCTCGCCAGCCGTTTCGCGGTAGCAGCCCCAATACACTTCATCCATCCGCGCATCGATAGCCGCCGCGACCTGGCTCACGCCGTGCTCGCGATACGCACGCTGCGCCAGGACGGCGAGGTTGGACACCGGCAGCACCGGACGATCCAGCGCGAACGCCAGACCTTGCACCACACCGATGGCGATCCGCACACCGGTAAACGCACCCGGCCCGCGACCGAACGCGATCGCGTCCACCGCCTGCAGCGTGGTGCCGGCATCGGCCAGCAGTTGCTGGATCATCGGCAGCAGCTTCTGCGCGTGCAGACGCGGGATCACCTCGTAATGGCTCGTGACCTTGCCGTCATGCAGCAAGGCAACGGAGCAAGCTTCGGTCGCGGTGTCCAGGGCCAGCAAGGTGCTCATCGATGTATCCAAAACAGGTGAGGGAAAAAGTGCGTCAGTATAAACAACTACGGCCCGCAAGCGGGCCGTGGATGATGCAGCCAATCAGCTTTTTCAGCTCAGCGCTTCAAGCACCTTGGCGGTGATCGCTTCAACCGAACCAACGCCCGGAATGTGGCTGTACTTTGGCTTGCCAGCGTTTTTGGCGGACAGGCTCTGATAGAACTCCACCAGCGGCTTGGTCTGCGAATGGTAGACCGACAGGCGATGACGCACGGTTTCTTCGGTGTCGTCCTTGCGCTGCACCAGCTCTTCGCCAGTGATGTCGTCTTTGCCAGCGATTTTCGGCGGGTTGTAGACGATGTGGTAAACGCGGCCGCTGGCCTCGTGAACGCGACGACCGGCGATACGCTGAACGATTTCTTCGTCTTCAACCGCGATTTCAACCACGGCGTCCAGCTCGACACCGGCAGTTACCAGCGCTTCGGCCTGTGGAATGGTGCGCGGGAAACCGTCGAACAGAAAGCCGTTGGCGCAGTCTGGTTGAGCGATGCGATCCTGCACCAGCGCGATGATCAGGTCATCCGACACCAGGCCGCCGGCATCCATGATGCTCTTGGCTTGAACGCCCAGCGGAGTGCCAGCCTTGACCGCTGCACGCAGCATGTCGCCGGTGGAGATTTGCGGAATGCCGAATTTCTCGGTGATGAACTTAGCCTGAGTACCTTTACCGGCCCCGGGAGCTCCCAGCAGAATGACGCGCATCGATGTGCTCCTCAATTTTTTATATAGAAAACAACGGGATTCGCCTCTTTGGGCCAATCTTAAAAAACGGGTCGTGGCCGCACAAACGGCCAAAGGCTGATCAAGATACACAGCAGGCTGCGCCCACACAAGACGCCAAAAGTCGGAGAAACCGGCGCCCGCCGCGACCTCGCGACGCGGTAACCCAAGTCGCAACCCCATCACTAACTGTCGCCTGACCGCACTTTCTCTCTGTGTACAAAGCGGCACCCGGCCTGTGCACCGGGTGCCTGATGCCACCGCAAAAACCTTAGCCGGTATTGCGCAACCCGGCGGCAATCCCCGCCACAGACACCAGCAGCGCCTGCTCCACCGGGCTGCCCTGCTCGACATTTTGCTGCCGTGATCGGGCCAACAGCTCGGCCTGCAATAGATGTAGCGGATCAAGATAAGTGTTGCGCAGACGGATGAATTCCAGGGTGTCCGGGCTATGTGCCAGCAGCTGCGACTGCCCGGTCAAGCCGAGCACCACCGCACACGCCTGCGACAATAGGTCGCGTAACTGCGCGCCCAACGGCAGCAAGTCCGGCTCGACCAGACGCTGGTCGTACGACAGCGCGATGTCAGCGTCGGCCTTGGCCAGGACCATTTCCAGCATGTCGATACGGGTGCGGAAGAACGGCCACTGTTCGCGCATCTGCCCGAGCAGTTCGCCTTCGCCGCGCTCCAGCGCCTTGCTCAACGCAGTTTCCCAGCCGAGCCACGCCGGCAGCATCAGCCGCGTTTGCGTCCAGCCGAAGATCCACGGAATCGCCCGCAGGCTCTCGATCCCACCGGCACGGCGCTTGGCCGGACGGCTGCCAAGGGGCAAGCGCCCCAGTTCCTGCTCCGGCGTCGATTGGCGGAAATACTCGACGAACTGCGGATTTTCACGCACCACGGCGCGGTACGCGGCGACGCCATCGGCGGCCAGTTCATCCATCAGGTGTCGCCATTCGGGCGTCGGTGGCGGTGGTGGCAACAACGTCGCTTCGAGCACGGCAGCCAGATACAGATTGAGGTTCTGCTCGGCGATGTCCGGCAGGCCGAATTTGAATCGAATCATTTCGCCCTGCTCGGTGGTGCGGAAACGCCCCGCCACCGACCCCGGCGGCTGCGACAGGATCGCCGCGTGCGCCGGACCGCCGCCACGGCCCACGGTGCCACCGCGACCATGGAACAACAGCAGTTCGACTTGCTGCTCGCGGCAGATCTCCACCAGCCGCTCCTGCGCGCGATATTGCGCCCACGCCGCCGCGGTGGTGCCGGCGTCCTTGGCCGAGTCGGAATAACCGATCATCACTTCCTGCGGGCCTTGCAGCCTCGCGCGGTAGCCCGGCAGCAGCAACAGACGCTCCATCACCGGCCCGGCGTTGTCGAGGTCGGCGAGGGTTTCGAACAGCGGCACCACGCGCATCGGCCGCAGCACGCCGGACTCTTTCAGCAGTAGTTGCACCGCCAGCACGTCGGAGGCGGCGCCCGCCATCGAGATCACGTAGGAACCCAGCGAGGCGCCCGGTGCGGCAGCGATTTCCTTGCAGGTGGCGAGCACTTCAGCGGTGTCGGCGGACGGTTTGAAATGCGCCGGCAGCAGTGGGCGACGATTGCTCAATTCGCGGGTGAGGAAGCTGATGCGCTGCTCTTCGTCCCAGTCTTCGTAGCGACCGAGGCCGAGGTAATCGGTGATTTCGGTCATTGCCGAACTGTGCCGCGTCGAATCCTGGCGCACGTCGAGGCGCACCAGGAACAGGCCGAAGGTCACCGCCCGACGCAGGCAATCGAGCAACGGCCCATCGGCGATCACGCCCATGCCACATTCGTGCAGCGAGTTGAAACACAGTTCCAGCGGATCGAGCAGATCGCGGTTGTTGTGCAACACGTCGGCTGGCGGTGGCGTTGTTGCGCTCAGCGAGGCGTGCGCCCAGTTGCGCGTGGCGCGCAGGCGTTCGCGCAATTGCTTGAGCACCGCCCGGTAAGGTTCGGCGCTGTCGCCGGCCTTGGCCTTGAGCGCATCGCTCGCCTGCTGCATCGACAGCTCGGCCGCCAGGTGATCGACATCGCGCAGATACAGGTCGGCAGCCATCCAGCGCGCCAGCAACAGCACTTCGCGGGTCACTGCGGCCGTGACATTCGGGTTGCCGTCGCGGTCGCCACCCATCCACGAGGCAAAGCGAATCGGCGCCGCCTCCAGTGGCAAGCGCAGGCCCGTCGCTTCATACAGCGCCTTGTCGGCCTTGCGCATATGGTTGGGAATCGCCTGCCACAGCGAATGCTCGATCACCGCAAAACCCCATTTGGCTTCATCGACCGGAGTCGGCCGGGTGCGGCGGATTTCTTCGGTGTGCCAGGCTTCGGCGATCAGTCGTTGCAGGGTGTTCTGGATCTGTTCGCGTTCGGCGCTGGTCAGATCGCGATGATCCTGCGCGGCCAGTTGCGCAGCGATCGCGTCGTACTTCTGGATCAACGTGCGCCGCGCCACCTCGGTCGGGTGCGCGGTCAGCACCAGTTCGATTTCCAGGCGCGCCAGTTGCCGCGCCAGGGATTCGGCGCTGTGGCCTTCATTGCGCAGGCGCGCTAGCAGTTCCGGCAGCACGCGGGACTCGAACGGCGCCGGTTGCGACTCTTCGCGGCGATGAATCAATTGATACTGCTCGGCGATGTTCGCCAGGTTGAGAAACTGGTTGAACGCCCGCGCCACCGGCAGCAGTTCGTCTTCGCTCAACTGATTGAGGCTGGCGCTGAGTTCGGCGTCCATCGAGCCACGGCGGTCGGCCTTGGCGCCCTTGCGGATCTGCTCGATCTTGTCGAGAAATTCCTCGCCGTACTGGTCGCGGATGGTATTGCCCAACAGCTCACCCAACAGGTGAACGTCCTCGCGCAAGCGTGCATCAATATCGGTCATCAGCAGTTCTCCAGCGTTAATCGGGACGGCGCAGAAACGAATGCTTTGCCCAGAGAGTGCCGCTCTACGGCGCTTCTTACAAGCAGACGACGAAGGGACTTTAAACCTTGTGGCTTGAAGCTAGTCTCAACAGTAAGCCGTACAACGGCTTGCCGCCGGCCCCGCCGGACACTCACCCAGGCCTGCCACGAGCAGGCGCGAAATGAGGTCATCATGAAAATTCGTGAACTCGCCCAGCATTGGGAAGAAAACGCCAAGGGTCGCCTGACCGACACCGGCTACACGATTCATCTGGACGTCGAGGCCGCTGCGCGACTGGCGGCGATCGCCGAGATGTACCCCAAACGCCACCCGGAAGAACTGCTCGGCGAACTGATCGGCGCCGCGCTCGAAGAGTTCGAGGCGAGCCTGCCGTATGTGAAAGGTTCGACCGTGGTCGCCACCGATGAGGAAGGTGATCCGCTGTACGAAGATGTCGGGCCGACACCGCGGTTTCTGGCGCTGTCGAGGCGGCATCTGCAGGATTTGTCGACTGCTGCCGGAAAGCAAAAACACTGACACAACAAAGATCAAACTGTAGGAGTGAGCCTGCTCGCGATAGCGGTGTATCTGTAGCTTTTGATGCTGACTGACACAATGCTATCGCGAGCAGGCTCACTCCTACAGGGTCGTGTTTCCTTTTGAAAAGTTGTCTGACTTTTCCCCGCGCGTACCTCTCCCCGCCTCCAAAGTTCCCGGTTTAGAGCCTTGTCCATCTGGTCAAAAAAAAATTTGGCGATAGGCCATCTTTTCTGAACTTTTGAAAAACGCCTCCGGTCGGAAGCTGTAACCACGCCTGGAACGAGCGTTTCAAAAACGCGCTTTTACACGACGCTTGCGGCTCCTCGACCAGGATGGATTTTCGGTTTTATCAGGAGTTAAACAATGGAGTTGAAGACCATGAAGACCCAAACCTCGTTCTCCCACCTGCGCGGTCTGAAACTGGCTGCTCTGGCTATCGGTACCAGCTTCGTTCTGGCCGGTTGCGCCGGTAACCCGCCGACCGAGCAGTACGCCGTGACTCAATCGGCCGTCAACAGCGCCGTCAGCGCCGGTGGTACCGAGTTCGCTGCAGTGGAAATGAAGCAGGCTCAGGACAAGCTCAAGCAAGCCGAAATTGCCATGCACGACAAGAAGTATGAACAGGCTCGCACCCTCGCCGAGCAAGCCGAATGGGACGCTCGCGTAGCAGAACGCAAGGCTCAGGCTGCCAAGGCCGAACAGGCTGTGAAGGATTCCCAGAAAGGTGTTCAGGAACTGCGTCAGGAAAGTCAGCGCACCGTGCAGTAAGCGCGCATCCCGAATCGCAAAGCTGAAACTTTTATCGATAGAAAGGACGACAAATTATGCGTAAGCAACTGATGATCCCCGCTCTTCTGGCCGCAAGCGTTGCCTTGGCTGCCTGCTCTACTCCGCCTAACCCGAACCTGGAACAGGCGCGCACCAACTACGCCGGCCTGCAGGCCAACCCACAGGCGAGCAAAGTCGCTGCCCTGGAAACCAAGGACGCCAGCGATTACCTGGACAAGGCCGACAAGGCTTATCTGGACAAGCAAGACGCAGCCAAGGTTGACCAACTGGCCTACCTGACCAACCAGCGCGTGGAAGTGGCCAAGCAGACCATCGCCCTGCGCACCGCTGAAAACAACCTGAAAAACGCTGCCGCGCAACGTGCTCAGGCGCGTCTGGACGCTCGTGATCAGCAGATCAAACAACTGCAGCAGAGCCTGAACGCCAAGCAGACCGATCGCGGTACCCTGGTGACCTTCGGTGACGTGCTGTTCGCCACCAACAAGGCTGACCTGAAATCCAGCGGTCTGGTGAACATCAACAAACTGGCGCAATTCCTTCAGGAAAACCCTGATCGCAAAGTGATCGTCGAGGGTTACACCGACAGCACCGGCGCGGCTTCGTACAACCAGTCGCTGTCCGAGCGTCGTGCCACCTCGGTGCAAGTCGCTCTGATCAAGATGGGCGTAGATCCTTCGCGCATCGTGGTTCAGGGTTATGGCAAGGAATACCCGGTTGCTGATAACAGCAGCGTTTCCGGTCGTGCGATGAACCGTCGTGTGGAAGTGACCATTTCCAACGACAACCAGCCAGTGATGCCACGTTCGGCGGTCAGCTCGAACTAAGCAGCACGCGCTAACGCAAAAGCCCCGCCTGAGTGATCAGGCGGGGCTTTTTTTGGCCTTACACATTCCCCCCTTGTGGGAGCGGGCTTGCTCGCGAAAGCGGTGGATCAGTCGGAATATAGAGTGGCTGAGACACCGCTTTCGCGAGCAAGCCCGCTCCCACAGTTTTTATCGGGTTATGGTTCGAGTTTTTGTGGGGTTTCCTGGCCCATGCAGCGCACGGCTTTTTTCTGCGCATTGATCAGCACCCCGGTCAGGCCTTTCTGCTCGGTGTCGAACAGCACCAGCACGCCATCGATGCACTGCGCCACTTGCGGCGCCGGGTCCAGTGAGACTTTGTAGTCTTCGCCCGGCACGGTCTTGAGCATGGTGAATTCGTTGAGCAGCAGCGCATCCTCGGGTTTGGCGAAGTGCAGGTAGCCGTAGTACCACAGGGCGCCGACGGTGCCGAGGATGCTGCAGATACCGGTGATGATCAGCGGGATGGCGTTACGTTCTTCAGTCATTGCGGACTCTCATCTTCAGAATTCGGGGGTTGCGGGTAGTTCGGGATCTCGCCGAGGCGGCGCAGGCCGTTGAAATGTTCGGGATCTTCCAGATAGCGCAGCATCACCTGGCGCCAGACCGGGTCGCCGAAGGTCTGCACGTGGCCGCCGCGGGTCAGCTGCAGCACGCGCGGTGGTGGCGCCGCCTGATACAGGCGAATGGCGTTGGCCATCGGCACCAGCGGGTCATCGATGCTGTGAAAGATCAGTTTCGGCACGCCCGTGACCTGCGGCATCGAGTTGATCGCGCTGTCGCCGTCCGGCACCAGCCACGACAGCGGTACCTGGAACGGCCAGGTCAGCCACGACGTGCTGAGGGCATATTGGCCGACACTGCGGTAACTGGCGGGCACACCGTCGAGCACGAAAGCCTTGAGCTGTTTCTGCCGCTCCGGGTGCTGCACCAGCCAATGCACGGCCATCGAGCCGCCGAGGCTCTGGCCGAGGAGGATCAGCGGTTTGCCTTTGACCTCTGGCGCCTTGTCGAGCCAGGCGAACGCAGCGTCGATGTCCTGATAGATCGCCGGCAGGCTCGGCTTGCCCTCGGACAAGCCATATCCGCGATAGTCCACCAGCAGCACCTGATAGCCGTTTTTCGGCAACCACCAACTGCCGCCGAGGTGCATCGGCAGGTTGCCGCCGTTGCCGTGCAGGTGCAGGACTGTGCCTTTGACTTCGACGCCAGGTTTGGCCGGTAGCCACCAGGCGTTCAGCTTCAAGCCATCCGCCGTGACCAATGTGACGGTGCGGTATTCGAGCCTGGCCTTTTCCGGGGTGAAGATCTGGCCCGGCTCGGGGTAGAACAACAACGAACTGCAACCACTGAGGGTCAGGAGCAGGCAAAGGATGCCGAGGATTCTCATCCGGTGAAACCTCGCAGAATTCGAATTGGAATACCGTCAAAAACTGTAGGAGTGAGCCTGCTCGCGATAACGGTGTGTCAGTCGATATTTATGTTGATTGATACACCGCTATCGCGAGCAGGCTCACTCCTACAAGGGATTTGTGTGTGGATTAGAGGATGTTGGAGTAATCCGCCTCGATCCGGTCCAGGCTCAGGTGATTGAGGAAGTTGGAGAAGCACATCCACGCCGACAGCGCGTTCATGTCACGGAACTGCTCCGGCAGATATTTCGGCGGCACCACCAGACCTTCATCGACCAACTGACGCAGGGTACGCATGTCTTCCAGGGTGGTCTTGCCGCAGAACAGCAGCGGCACCTGCTCAAGCTTGCCTTTACGCACGGCCAACTGAATGTAGTTGTAAACCATGATAAAGCCCTTGAGATAGGACAAGTCTTTGGTGAATGGCAGACCGGTCGGGGTCGAACCACGGAACACCCGGCTGGCGTTGCCGTAGCTTTCGGCCATTTCAAAGCCCTGCTCGCGGAAGAACTCGAACACCTGCAAAAAGTCCGCGCCCTCCTCGACCATGTGAATGGCGCGGGTGCGGTTGGTCAGTTTGCGCAGGCGGCTCGGGTAGGAGGCGAAGGTGATGATTTCCATCAGGATCGCCAGGCCTTCCTGGGTCACCGTCGAAGACGGTGGGCCTTTGGACAGGAAGGTGCAGATCGGCTGGTTCAAGCCATTGAGCGTGGTGCCGACGTGCACCAGACCTTCGTGGACTTCCAGTGCACGCACGTCGCGGTCGTTGAACAGCGCGTCGGTGCGGATCTTGATGTAGTCGGCGCCTGCCGCCGCGTCGGCGACGATGCCGTCGGACTCGAACACGCGGATGGTTTCCTCGGCCTCGCCGAACACCTTGTTCAACCGGGTTTGCAGCAGGTGCACGGCATCCTTGGCGGTGAGGATCTTCGGTTCGTCCTTCAGGTCGCCACGGCCATCGATGTTGTTCAGGTAGTCGGACATCATCAGGCCGAGGTCGGCCAGGGTCGGGTCACCGGCGTGGAACGCATCGGAGGCGGCGCCGTAGAGTTCCTGGGAGATCAGGCCGAAATCCTCGGTGCCGCGCGCTTCGAGCATGCGCACCACCATGCGGTATTCCTTGCACATGCGCCGCATGATCTGCCCGACCGGATTGAACTGGCCGAGCTGGCGGGTGATGTCGCGCTCGATGTTCTGGAATTCCAGTTTGACCTTGCTCGAATCGAAGGACAGCGGCCGATTGAGGTAGTAGTCGCGATCCACCGCCGGCATTTCCTTGCCCTTGGCCTTGAGAAAGCCCTTGCGGATGTTCTCGTCCCACTTCACCGCATCGAGCACGCGGATCGGCGTCTGCGCCAGCACAATGCGATCGGACAGCGTGCGTATCGTCTGCTGGTAATCGTCCACCCGAAACTCCTGTAGAAAACTGAATTATTTGGCGCGGGCCTGGCGCTGATAGCGCGCGGCCTCGACGAATACATCGGAATTGGCCGGATCGTCGAGATAAGCAAAGACCTTGTCGAGGCTACTGTCGACTTGCACGCCGTCGCCGTCGTCTTCAGTCTGGAAAGCCTTGCCGTCGAGGGCTTGCTGTTTGATCGCCTGATTGATCTGTTCGAGGTCGAGGTTGTACACCACCAGCTCGTGTTTGTCGGTGAGTTCGAAACCGGCGATGGTGTATTGGCCACCGTAACGCGCCGGCACTTTCGCCGACAGGTACCAGCGACTGCCATGGCGCGACACGGTGAACGGGTACGCCTCGCGCTCGTGAGGCCGGGCCTTGAACCAGGTGATGGCCTGATAGCGATCATTGCCGACGCGGGTCAGCTCAAGGTTCATCGGCTCGCCCCAGGCATTGGTGCTCGACCACGTGCCCAGCAGGCCCTTGGGCGCCGGGTCACTGGCAGGCAGCGGATCCTTGAAGGTCACCAGACAGCCACTGAGCAGCAGGAACGACAAGGCGATCAGCACGCCACGCCAGGCTTTCATTCAATACTCCCTATGAACATGCGTCGCCCTGATGATCGGCTCAGTCCCTTGTGGGAGCGGGCTTGCTCGCGAAGGCGGTGGGTCAGTCAACTGAAGCGTTGAATGTGATACCGCCTTCGCGAGCAAGCCCGCTCCCACAGGGGATCTGCGTCGGCTATCAGACCGAGGCCAGGACCAGATGCATATACCGCGTCAGAATCCCGAGCATGTCCTGTTCGGCCAAAGGCTCGGCGTCGTTGAGCAGGCCCTGATATTCCATCCGTCCGATAATCGCCGTCAACACCTTGGCATCCTGCTGCGGTTCACGCGAGCCCAGCACCTGGAACAACTGGCAGGTGCCTTGCAGCAGAATCTGCTGATGCGAGCGCACCAGATCCGCCAGACGCGGGTTGAGCAGCGCTTCCTGGCGGAACGCCTGCTCGGCCATCAGGTGTTCGCGGCGATTGACCAGTTGCCGGTGCACATAGTCGGCCATCAGCCGCGCGATGTCGTCGGCCAGTTGCGAGCGCGACTCGGGGCTGCCGTCACCACTGACGACCATCTCGCGCAGCAGGCCTTCGTTGTTGATCCACAGCTTGGCCATGTAGGCCGCGCTGCGTTCGACGTATTGGGCGAAGGTATCGGTGAGCAGGTCATCGATATCCTTGAAGTAATAAGTAGTGGCCGACAGTGGCACACCGGCCTCGGCCGCCACCGCACGGTGGCGCACGGCGCGCACGCCGTCACGCACGACAATGCGCATCGCCGCGTCGAGAATGTCCTGTCGACGCTGCTCACTGCCCTGTCGGCTGGCCTTGCGGCCCTGGTACTGAACACTTTCAGCGACCGCAGTGGCGATACCCGCTGCACCTTCTTGAGCGATTGCAACCATCACGACTGGACTTCCTCTGCTATTGCAAAATTAACCAATTGATACATTTGTACCAGACAGGCAATAAAAAGCCGCCTGTTTTAGGCGGCTTTTCAACTGAAACGTTTACGCTTGCGGTCGCATGTGCGGGAACAGGATCACATCGCGGATCGACGGCGAGTTGGTCAGCAACATCACCAGACGGTCGATGCCGATACCTTCACCGGCCGTTGGCGGCATGCCGTACTCCAGCGCGCGCACGAAGTCGGCGTCGTAGTGCATGGCTTCGTCGTCGCCAGCGTCCTTGTCGGCCACCTGCGCCATGAAGCGCTCGGCCTGGTCTTCCGCGTCGTTCAACTCGGAGTAGGCGTTGGCGATTTCACGGCCGCCGATGAACAGCTCGAAACGGTCGGTGACGTTCGGGTTCTCGTCGTTACGACGGGCCAGCGGCGACACTTCGAACGGGTACTGAGTGATGAAGTGCGGCTGCTCCAGCTTGTGCTCGACCAGCTCTTCGAAAATCATCACCTGCAGCTTGCCCAGACCTTCGAAGCCCAGCACCTTGGCGCCGGCCTTCTTGGCGATGGCGCGCGCCTTGTCGATGTCGTTCAGGTCATCGGCGGTCAGCTCAGGGTTGTACTTGAGGATCGAGTCGAACACCGACAGACGGGCAAACGGCTCGCCGAAGTGGAACACCTTGTCGCCGTACGGCACGTCGGTGCTGCCCAGCACCAGTTGTGCCAGTTCACGGAACAGTTCTTCGGTCAGGTCCATGTTGTCTTCGTAGTCGGCGTAAGCCTGGTAGAACTCCAACATGGTGAATTCAGGGTTGTGACGGGTCGAAACGCCTTCGTTACGGAAGTTGCGGTTGATCTCGAACACTTTCTCGAAACCGCCAACCACCAGACGCTTCAGATACAGCTCAGGCGCGATACGCAGGAACATTTCCATGTCCAGCGCATTGTGGTGGGTTTCGAACGGCTTGGCTGCGGCGCCGCCAGGAATGGTCTGCAGCATCGGCGTCTCGACTTCGAGGAAGTCGCGCTTCATCAGGAAGCTGCGGATGTGCGCGATCACTTGCGAACGCACGCGGAACGTCTGGCGCACGTCTTCGTTGACGATCAGGTCAACGTAACGCTGACGGTAGCGCTGTTCGGTGTCGGTCAGGCCGTGATGCTTGTCCGGCAGCGGGCGCAGCGACTTGGTCAGCAGGCGCACGTTGGTCATTTCGACGTACAGGTCGCCCTTGCCGGAACGCGCCAGGGTGCCTTCGGCGGCAATGATGTCGCCCATGTCCCAGGTCTTGACGGCGGCCAGGGTGTCTTCGGACAGGGTTTTACGGTTGACGTAGACCTGGATGCGACCGGTCATGTCCTGGATCACCATGAACGAGCCACGGTTGAGCATGATGCGACCGGCAACCTTGACCGGGATTGCAGCCTCGGCCAGCTCTTCCTTGGTCTTGTCCGCGTATTTCTTCTGCAGATCTTCGCAGTAGTTTTCGCGGCGGAAGTCGTTCGGGAAGGCGTTGCCCTTGGCGCGCTCGGCAGCCAGCTTTTCCTTGCGCAGGGCGATCAGGGAGTTTTCTTCCTGTTGCAGGGCTTGCGGGTCGAGTTGTTGGTCGCTCATGTCTTCAGATATTCCATCAGGTTCGTTGCCCCCGGGCCTGGCGGCCCGGGAATCGCCAGCAGGGCTGGCTCCTACAGGGATCGCGTTGCATCAGCGACCCTGCGTGCGTCTTTTACAGCCCCGACTTCAGGCTGGCTTCCAGGTATTCATCGATGTCGCCGTCGAGCACCTTGTCGCAGTCGCTGCGTTCAATGTTGGTGCGCAGGTCCTTGATCCGCGACGCGTCGAGCACGTACGAACGGATCTGATGACCCCAGCCGATGTCCGACTTGGTGTCTTCCAGCGCCTGGGAAGCGGCGTTGCGCTTCTGCATTTCCTGCTCGTACAACTTGGCCCGCAGCATTTTCATGGCGGTGTCCTTGTTGGCGTGCTGGGAACGCTCGTTCTGGCAGCTGACCACGGTGTTGGTCGGTACGTGAGTAATACGTACGGCCGAGTCGGTGGTGTTTACGTGCTGACCACCGGCACCGGAGGAACGATAGGTGTCGATCCGCAGGTCTGCCGGGTTGATTTCGATTTCGACCTTGTCGTCGATCTCTGGCGAGACGAAAACCGCAGAGAACGAGGTGTGGCGACGGTTGCCGGAGTCGAACGGGCTCTTGCGCACCAGACGGTGCACGCCGATCTCGGTACGCAGCCAGCCAAAGGCGTATTCGCCCTTGATGTGCACGGTCGCACCTTTGATACCGGCGACTTCACCGGCCGACAATTCCATGATGGTCGCGTCGAAACCGCGTTTGTCCGCCCAGCGCAGGTACATGCGCAGCAGGATGTTGGCCCAGTCCTGGGCCTCGGTGCCGCCGGAGCCGGCCTGGATGTCCAGGTAGGCGTTGTTCGGGTCCATCTCGTGGCTGAACATGCGGCGGAATTCAAGCTTGGCCAGTGACTCTTCAAGCCCTTGAAGCAGTTCAACGACGTCGTTTACCGCGCCTTCGTCGTTTTCTTCAACGGCCATGTCGAGCAGCTCGCGGGAATCGGCCAGACCGCTGGACAGCTCATCCAGGGTGTCGACGATCTGCGCCAGCGATGCTCGCTCGCGGCCCAGTTCCTGGGCGTATTCAGGTTTGTTCCAGACTGCAGGATCTTCAAGCTCGCGATTGACTTCGATCAGACGCTCATGCTTTTGATCGTAGTCAAAGATACCCCCGAATAGTTTCGGAGCGCTCGGACAGGTCCTTGATGGTGTTCAGGATCGGGTTGATTTCCATGACGGGCAGCACTCGTTGGCGAACTTTTGAAAGCCGGCGAGTATAACGTAATCAGGCTGTGACGGCAGCCCGTCTGGCGGCTGTTAAGGCGATTCACTTGACATGGCCTGATGCGCATCCTCTGTGGGAGCGGGCTTGCTCGCGAAGGCGGTGTGTCATTAAGCATTGATGTCGAGTGATACTCCGCCTTCGCGAGCAAGCCCGCTCCCACAGGGGATTTGCAGGTTCGAGAGACCTATTCGATACCCACCTGATTACGCCCGTTGTTCTTCGCCAGATACAACCCGCGATCCGCCGCCGAAATCAGCAGCCGGCAATCGCTGCCCGCCTGCGGCACCATGGTCGCCAGGCCGATGCTGATGGTCAGGCTCGCCCCGTCGCCCGGGGTGTTGTGCGGAATCTTCAGCGCCGCCACGGTCTGGCGCAGTTTCTCCGCCACCAGGCGTGCGCCGCCCGGCGAGGTATTCGGCAGCACCAGGGCGAACTCTTCACCGCCGTAGCGGGCCGGCAGGTCCGACGGTCGGGCGCTGGCGTCGCGGATCGCCGTGGCGACCTTGCGCAGCGCCTCGTCGCCTTCGACGTGGCCGAAGCTGTCGTTGTAGGACTTGAAGTAATCGACGTCGATCATCAGCAGCGACAACTGGCTTTGGTCGCGCAGCGAGCGGCGCCATTCCAGCTCCAGGTACTCGTCGAAGTGCCGGCGGTTGGACAGCCCGGTCAGGCCGTCAGAGTTCATCAGCCGTTGCAGCACCAGGTTGGTGTCGAGCAACTGCTGCTGGCTGACGCGCAACGCACGGTACGCCGCATCCCGCTGCAGCAGGGTCATGTAGGAGCGCGAGTGATAGCGGATGCGCGCCACCAGCTCGATGGTGTCCGGCAGTTTCACCAGATAGTCGTTGGCCCCGGCCGAGAACGCCGCGCTCTTGATCAGCGGGTCTTCCTTGGTCGACAGCACGATGATCGGGATGTCCTTGGTCGCCGGATGATTGCGGTATTCGCGCACCAGGCTCAGGCCGTCGAGGCCGGGCATCACCAGGTCCTGCAGAATCACCGTCGGCTTGATCCGTACCGCCTGGGCGATGGCCTGGTGCGGATCGGAGCAGAAGTGGAAGTCGATGTTCTCTTCATTCGACAGCCCACGGCGCACGGCTTCGCCGATCATCGCCTGATCGTCCACCAACAACACCATGGCGGCGTTTTCGTCGGTTTTAATGTCGTCGATCTGTAAATCATTCATGGGCGGTCACCTGAGTACTGCGGGGGCCAGGATTGCGGAATAGCCTGTTCATTTGGGGAATACCTCCAGCAATCGTGGCGCTATCTTTTCCAGTGGACGGATTTCGACGGCCGCATCGATCGCCGCTGCTGCCTTGGGCATGCCGTACACCGCACTGCTTTGCTGATCCTGCGCGATGGTCAGATAACCCTGCTGGCGCATGAGCTTAAGCCCTTGCGCCCCGTCGCGTCCCATCCCGGTCAATAAAACCCCGATGGCATCGCCGTTCCAATAACTGGCGACACTTTCGAAAAACACGTCGATCGAAGGCCGGTAGATCTCGTTGACCGGCTCGGCGGTGTAGGCCAGCGTGCCGTTTTTCAATAAACGAATATGGTGGTTGGTGCCGGCCAGCAGCACCGCGCCTGCCTGCGGTGGCTCGCCCTCGCGGGCCAGGCGTACATCGAGGCCACTGGCGCTGGCCAGCCATTCGGCCATGCCCGCGGCAAACACCTGATCCACGTGCTGCACCAGCACGATGGCGGCCGAGAAATGGCGTGGCAGGCCCTTGAGCAGGACTTCCAGCGCGGCCGGTCCGCCGGCCGACGAGCCGATCGCTACCAGCCGCTTGCACGACGCCGAACTGCGGTGGGGCGTCGGCACCGGGCGCGAGCGTGGGGTTTTCTCGCCGATCAGCCAGCCGATGTTGAGGATCTTGCGCAGCAACGGCGCCGCCGCTTCCTGCGCGTTCCCCGCACCAATGGCCGGGGTGTCGACCACGTCCAGCGCGCCGTGGCCCATGGCCTCGAAGACCCGGTGCACGTTCTGCTGGCGGTCGACCGTGACAATGACGATCGCGCACGGGGTTTCGGCCATGATCCGTCGCGTGGCCTCGACGCCATCCATGACCGGCATGATCAGGTCCATCAGGATCAGATCCGGGGTGTTTTCGGCGCACAGACGCACCGCCTCGGCGCCGTTGTTGGCGACCCAGACCACCTGATGCGCCGGCTCGAAGGCCAGCGCACGGCGCAAAGCCTCCACCGCCAGGGGCATGTCGTTGACGATTGCGATTTTCATGCCCGCGCTCCTCCAATGAGCTCAACCACTGCATCAAGCAGGGCGTCGTCATGAAAACTGGCCTTGGCTAAATAATAGTCGGCGCCAGCGTCCAGTCCACGACGCCGGTCCTCTTCACGATCCTTGTACGAGACCACCATCACCGGCAGCGATTGCAGGCGGTTGTCGCGGCGCAACAGGGTGACCAGTTCGATGCCATCCATGCGCGGCATGTCGATGTCGGTGATCAGCAAATCGAAGTCCTCCGAACGCAGCGCGTTCCAGCCGTCCATGCCGTCCACCGCGACCGCCACGTCATAGCCGCGATTGAGCAGCAACTTGCGTTGCAACTCGCGCACGGTCAGCGAGTCATCGACCACCAGAATCCGTTTGCGCGCCACTTCGGCGGCCTGATTGCCATGGCGAGCAATACGCTCCAGACGCCCGGTGTTGAGCAGTTTGTCCACCGAGCGCAGCATGTCTTCGACATCGACGATCAGCACCACCGAACCGTCGTCGAGCAGCGCCCCGGCGGAAATATCCTGAACCTTGCCCAGTCGCTCATCCAGCGGCAGCACCACCAGCGTGCGCTCGCCGACAAACCGCTCGACCGCCACCCCGTAGACCGCGTCACGCTCGCGGATCACCACGACCTTGAGGGTTTCGCCGCTGCTCTGACTGGCCGGACGATTCAGCAACTGACTGGCCGCGACCAGCCCGACATGCCGACCTTCGTGCCAGAAATGCTGACGGCCCTCGATCTGCACGATGTCCTGTGGCTCCAGGTCGCACATGCGCTCGATGTGCGCCAGCGGAAACGCATAAGCCTCCTCGCCGACTTCGACCACCAGACTGCGCACCACCGACAGGGTCAGCGGCACTTCCAGATGAAAGCGGCTGCCCTCGCCCGCCGTCTGCTCCAGCACCACCGCGCCGCGCAGTTGCCGCACCATGTGCTGCACCGCATCAAGACCGACGCCACGCCCGGACACTTCGGTCACCGTGTCGCGCAGGCTGAAGCCCGGCAAGAACAGGAAGGTCAGCAGTTCTTCTTCGCTCAACTGCGCGGCAGTTTCTGCCGGTGACAATTGGCGTTCAACGATGCTGCGGCGGACCTTTTCCAGATCGACGCCATTGCCGTCATCGCTCAACTCCAGCACCAGCAAACCGGCCTGATGCGAGGCACGCAGGCGGATCAGGCCTTCTTCGGACTTACCCTTGAGCAAGCGTTGTTCCGGGGTTTCGATGCCGTGATCGACCGCGTTGCGTAGCAAATGAGTCAGCGGCGCTTCGAGCTTTTCCAGCACGTCGCGATCGACCTGGGTCTTCTCGCCTTCGATCTCCAGCCTTACCTGTTTGCCGAGGCTGCGCCCCAGGTCTCGAACCATGCGCACCTGACCGGTGAGCACGTCGGCAAACGGGCGCATGCGGCAGGCCAGCGCGGTGTCGTAGAGCACTTGGGCGCGCTGGCTGGCTTGCCAGGCGAACTCGTCGAGCTCGGCGTTCTTTTCCGCGAGCAATTGCTGAGACTCGGCCAGCAAGCGCCGCGCATCTTCAAGGGCTTCCTGGGCCTCAAGGCTCAGCGCATGTTCCTTGAGATGCACGTTGAGGCTTTCCAGTGCCCGCAGGCCATTATTCTGCATGCGTTTGAGACGCTGCATGGTCGCCAGATGCGGCTTGAGGCGCTGGGTTTCGACCAGCGATTTACTCGACAGGTCGAGCAGGCTGTTCAGGCGTTCGGCGGTGACCCGCAGCACGCGCTCGCCGCCCTCGGTGGTGCGCTTGTTCTTGCGCGGTGCCGGGTCGGAGGTTTCCAGCGGTGTCTCGATCACTTGCGCCGGGGTTTCAATCGGTGCAGGCGCAGGCGGCGGCGCCTGCATCTGCAACTCGGCCATCGGCGGTGGCGCCACTGTGGGCGCTGCCGAAGGGTCGAGCAGGAGTCCCATCAACGCCACATACGCTTCGATGTCCGGCGCTTGCGGAGCATTGGCCGGCGTGGCGATGCGCATCAACAGATCGGTGCCTTGCAACAGCGCATCGATGTGCTCGGGACGCAACAACAGCCGACCTTCCTGCGCACTGACCAGGCAATCTTCCATCACATGGGCGACGCTGACACCGCTGTCGATGCCGACGATCCGCGCCGCGCCCTTGAGCGAGTGCGCCGCACGCATGCACGATTCCAGATAGTCGGCCTGAGTCGGGTTGCGCTCCAGCGCCAGCAGCCCGCTGCTGAGCACCTGGGTCTGGGCTTCGGCTTCCAGGCTGAACAGCTCCAGCAGCGAGGCGTCGCGCATTTGCTCGGGGGTCATGTGAGGCTCCGGGTCACGGCGGACAGCAGCTGTTCTTCATCCAGCCAGCGCAGGCTGCGCCCCCGAAATTGCAGGACACCACGGGTGTATTTGGCGCTGGCCGTGCTGTTGTGCTCACCGCCGGCACGCGACGCGGCGTCGAGAATTTTTTCATCGATGGCGTGGATGCCGTCGACCTCGTCCACCGGCACCACCACCGGTCCGCCGTGGGCGGCGATGATCAGCATGCGCGGCATGATCCGCGCGCCGGTGGCTGGTGCGGCGTTGCCATCAAGGTCGAGCAACTCGACCAGCGACAGGCACGCGACCAGCGCGCCGCGCACGTTCGCCACGCCAAGCAAGGCCCGCGAACGCTGATGCGGCAACGAGTGAATCGCCTGCAGCGGCGCCACTTCCACCAGACTGCGGGTGGCCAGCCCCAGCCATTCCTCGCCGAGGCGGAACATCAGTAGCGAACGGGTTTTCACATCGGTTTCGACCGCCACGGCGACCGGATCGCGTTCGTCCTGCTGCAATGCATAACGGTCCAGCAGGCGCGTGGCGGCGGCGGAATACACCGCGCAGTTGCGGCAGTGAATATGCTCGGCCAGCAACGGGCACGACTTGTCGCCATGAATACCGATACGGTTCCAGCAATCATCGATGGCCCGGGCGTCTTCGTGGGTGACGTTCAAGGTGTCGGACGGGATCATCGTTTACGCTCACTGTCGGCGGTGCGGCCGCTGCGGGCGGCACGTTCCTGCAATCGTCTGGCACCGGCGCTGTCGCCCTGGGCCTGCAGCAAGGCGGCCAGGTGCATCAACGCTTCGGGGTGTTGCGGTTCAAGGTACAAGGCCTTGCGGTAATGACTCTGGGCTTCGAGCGCGGCACCGGCAACATCGCTGAGCAGACCGAGCCAGTAAAACACCTGCGCCACCGGTTCGTGACTGCGCAGATACTGCTCGCATGCCGCGCGGGCCTCGGCGCTTTTGCCTTCGTTGGCCAGCGCGGCGATGTTGGCGAGCAAGGTCGCCGCGTCCGGGTTGGCGCTTTTGCTGCTGACGGGCAACGGTGCAACGCTGGCAAACGGCCGCGGACGCACCGGCGGCGATACTGGCGGCGGACTGCGCAGCGGTTGGCGCACGGGCAAAGGGGTCGGGGTGGGCAATGCCACAGGTTCGGGCATGAGTTCAGCGTGTCGACTGAAGGCAAACGACTGCGGGATGCTGATCGAGCGCATGCCCAGGCGCCCAAGCAGACTGCCCTCGGCCGGGCCGATGAACAACACGCCATCAACGTGCGTCAGACGCTTGAGCACTTCGAAGACTTGCTTCTGCGTCGGCTGGTCGAAATAGATCAGCAGGTTGCGGCAGAACACAAAATCGAACGGCGGTTCACCCGCCAGCAGCGTCGGATCCAGCACATTGCCGGCCTGCAGGCGCACCTGCTCACGCACCGCTTCGCTGACCCGATGGCCGTCCTGCTCGGCGGTGAAATGACGCTCGCGAAAATCCAGATCCTGCCCCCGAAACGAGTTCTTGCCGTACAACGCCCGTCGCGCCTTGTCCACCGACAGCGGGCTGACGTCCATGCCGTCGACCTTGAACTGATGCGGCTTGAGCCCGGCATCGAGCAAGGCCATGGCAATCGAATAGGGTTCTTCGCCGGTCGAGCACGGCAGGCTGAGGATGCGCAGCGCGCGCATGTTGTTCAATTCGTCCAGACGCTTGCGCGCCAGCTTGCCGAGGGTGGCGAAGGATTCCGGATAACGGAAAAACCACGTTTCGGGGACGATCACCGCTTCGATCAACGCCTGCTGTTCGTCCCGAGAACCTTGCAGCAGTTGCCAGTATTCATCGCTGTGCGCGGCTTGCGAGAGCGTGGTGCGTTGGCGCACCGCGCGCTCGATGATCGCCGGCCCCACCGAGGTGACATCCAGGCCGATGCGTTCCTTGAGGAAATCGAAAAAACGCTGGTCGCTGCTCATGACTGCGCCCCAAGTGGCGCCGGGAACAGCAGGCTGCGCACCGCGTCATCCAGCAAGTCGTTGACCCGCACCCATTGCACCAGCCCCTGAGCATCTTCGCGCACCGGGCCGAGGTACGGTGCCTGACGATTGTCCAGGCCATACGGCTGAAAATCCTCGGGATTGCAGCGCAGGGTGTCGGTCGCCTGCTCAAGGATCAGCCCGAGCCAGCGCGACGGCTGCTGTTCATCCGGACGGTAATGCACCAGCACCAGCCGCGTACTGGTGCGCGCCTCGGCGGGATGGCCGAAAGTCAGCGCGCTGAGGTCGATGGCCGGTACCACCGCACCGCGATAGGCGAACACCCCGGCGACCCAGTTCGGCGCTTGGGCAATCGGCTTCAACGGCAGGCGCGGCAACACTTCCGCCACCTCGGTGGCGCGCAAGGCGTAACGCTCGCTGCCGATGCGAAACAGCAGGAACAACGCCTGCTTCGCCACCGGCGCAGCGCTGCGTTTGGCGGTGACTTCGCTCATCAGACTTTGAATCGCGAAACGCCGCTGCGCAGCCCGACGGCCACCTGGCTCAGTTCGTCGATGGCGAAACTGGCCTGACGCAGCGACTCGACGGTCTGGCTGCTGGCGTCGCCCAACTGCACCAGCGCATGGTTGATCTGTTCGGCACCGGTGGCCTGGGCCTGCATGCCTTCGTTGACCATCAACACCCGCGGCGCCAGCGCCTGCACCTGATGGATGATCTGCGACAGTTGCTCGCCGACCTGCTGCACTTCGGCCATGCCCCGGCGCACTTCTTCGGAGAACTTGTCCATGCCCATCACGCCAGCAGACACCGCCGACTGGATCTCGCGGACCATCTGCTCAATGTCGTAAGTGGCGACGGCGGTCTGATCCGCCAGACGCCGTACTTCGGTGGCGACCACGGCAAAACCACGCCCGTACTCGCCGGCCTTCTCGGCCTCGATGGCAGCGTTGAGCGACAGCAGGTTGGTCTGATCGGCGACCTTGACGATGGTCACCACCACCTGATTGATGTTGCCGGCCTTCTCGTTGAGGATCGCCAGTTTGGCATTGACCAGATCGGCTGCGCCCATCACCGAGTGCATGGTGTCTTCCATGCGCGCCAGGCCTTGCTGGCCGGAACCGGCGAGCACCGAAGCCTGATCGGCGGCGGTGGACACTTCGGTCATGGTGCGCACCAGATCCCGCGAGGTGGCGGCGATTTCACGTGAGGTCGCGCCGATTTCGGTGGTGGTGGCCGCGGTTTCGGTGGCGGTGGCCTGTTGCTGCTTGGAGGTGGCGGCAATTTCGGTCACCGAAGTGGTCACCTGCACCGAGGAGCGTTGGGCCTGGGACACCAGCGAAGTCAGCTCGGTCATCATGTCGTTGAAGCCGGTTTCCACCGCGCCGAACTCGTCCTTGCGGTCCAGATTCAGCCGGCTGCTCAAGTCGCCGGTACGCATGATTTCGAGGATTTTCACGATACGGTTCATCGGCGCCATGATCGCGCGCATCAGCAACAGACCGCAGGCGCCGGCTGCGAGCACGGCCACCAGCAGCGAGACGAACATGCTGACCTTGGCCGCCGCCACGGCTTCGTCGATGTTGGCCATGGCCTGATCGGCGACCCGCTTGTTCTCGCCGATGATGTCATTGAGTTTCATGCGACCGGTGTACCAGGCCGGGGTCAGCTTCTCGGTGAACAGCTTGACCGCGTCGGCTTCCAGATTGCGCTTGTGCAGATCGAGTACCTGATCCTGAATCTGCATGTAGGTGTCGTGATCCTTCTCGAACGCGGCAAACTCGACCCGGTCTTCGTCGGTGGTGACGGTGTTGCGGTAGTTGGTCATCTGCTCCTGCAGGCGCGTCTCGAACGCCTTGTAGTCCGCCGCATCTTCGCTGCTGATGCCCTGCCCTTCCTTGAGGCCCAGCAGTTCCTGGGTCTGCAGATAGCTGTCAACCCACGCCCCGCGGATCATCGAGCTGTAATAGACGCCGGGAACCGCGTCGTCACGCACGCTGCTTTCACTGGCCTCGATCTTCAGCAAGCGTGAATACGAGACAACGACCATCAGCAACATGATGGCGATAATCACCGCAAAGCTCGCCAAAATGCGTTGGCGCAACGTCCAGTTCTTCACAGTGATTCCTCGTGCCTAAGTCGAAATGCGGGGAGTATAGCCGAGGGCGGTGTTTCATTTATAAGACGCTTTTTAACCCTCGGGCCGGCCCGACTTGGTTCGCGGGAAGGCTCTGGGGTGGGACTGTCCGACAATCCGGGGCTGGCGTGCCAGTGATGGAATGGCAAAAAGGGGCGCTGGATCAGCCATTGCTGTTGTTGTGAGGCTGGAAAGCAATCGCGAGCAGGCTCACTCCTACACATTTCGGCGTCCAGTCCAAAACTTTGTAGGAGCTGCGGCACGCTGCGATCTTTTGATTTTTAAAGCCAACATCAAAAGATCGCAGCGTGCCGCAGCTCCTACATGAGTACCGTGTTCAGGCAGTTCTATTGCGATGCCAGGCGCACCTGCTTCTCCAGCTCCACCTTCAACCCCGGCTCCAGCTTCAGTTGCTTGGCCAACTCCTCCAGATACGCCTTTTCCATAAAGCTCTCCTCATCCACCAGCATCACGCTGGCGATGTACATCTCGGCAGCCATCTCCGGCGTGCTCGCGGCCCGGGCGACGTCGACCGGGTCGAGGGGTTTGTTGAGTTCGGCGTGCAGCCAGTGTCGCAATTCCTGATCGTTGTCGAGTTTGGTGAATTCGCCTTCAATCAGTTGACGTTCGCGGTCATCGATATGGCCGTCAGCCTTCGCGGCGGCGACCAGCGCCTTGAGAATGGCCTGGCTGTGTTGTTCGGCTTGCGCGGGGGGCAGACGATCCAGGGTTTGCGGTTCGGTTTGTGGGGCGGTGCCTTTCTGGGCGTTCCAGTTGCCGTAAGCCTTATAGGCCAGCACACCAAGGGCAGCGAGGCCACCGTAGACCGCAACTTTGCCGCCGACCTTGCGCGCCTTTTTGCTGCCGAGCAGCAGGCCCATGGCCCCGGCCGCCAGAGCACCACCGCCCGCCCCCGAGAGCAGGCCGCCCAGCGCACCGGAGCCTGAAGACCCACCCAGCAAACCGCCCAGCCCGCCAGCCGCCGGTTTGTTCTGCGCGCCACCGGCCTTGTTCTGCAAAAGATCCTGGCCAGACTTGAGTAGTTGATCGAGCAATCCACGGGTGTTCATGTTCCGCCTCCAAAACAGGGGTTATCCGGATCTATCAGGCCCTCAGCCTAGTTCGAAAGTGCCCCGGCCCTGCCCGCAAGTGTACTTCCAGATGTTGCTCAGCAGGCGCAGGCCCTTCGCGAAAATAGATATACACTCAGGCCAATCTATAAAAGCCGCCCACCGGGTACCCCTCCTCATGATGACCCTGCGTCAGATCCGTCACTTCATCGCGGTGGCCGAGACCGGCTCGATTTCCGCCGCCGCGCAAACCGCGTTCATTTCCCAATCGACCCTGACCCTGGCGATCCAGCAACTGGAAGAGGAAATCGGCGTCAGCCTGTTCAGCCGCCACGCCAAGGGCATGACCCTGACTCACCAGGGCCACCAGTTCCTGCGGCAGGCGCACCTGATCCTGGCCACGGTGGATAACGCCAAGCGCAGCCTGCAACAGAGCACCGATCAGGTCGCCGGTCAGTTGATTGTCGGCGTGACCAGCCTGGTCGCCGGTTATTACCTCGCCGATCTGCTCACCCGCTTCCAGCGCGCCTATCCCAACGTCGAGATTCGGGTGATGGAGGACGAGCGGCCGTACATCGAGCATTTGCTGGTCAGCGGCGAGATCGATGTCGGCGTGCTGATCCTCTCCAACCTCGAAGACCGTCACGCCCTGCAGACCGAAGTGCTGACCCACTCACCGCACCGTCTGTGGCTGCCGGCCCAGCATCCGCTGCTGGAACACGACAGCATCAACCTCGCCGATGTCGCGCGCGAGCCGCTGATTCAACTGAATGTTGATGAAATGGATCGCAACGCCCAAAGACTTTGGCGCGGCGCCGGGCTGCAACCGAAGATCACTCTCAGAACCGCATCCACCGAGGCGGTGCGAAGTCTGGTGGCGGCAGGTCTGGGCGTATCGATTCAACCGGACATGACTTACCGCCCGTGGTCACTGGAGGGCGACATCATCGAAGCGCGGCCGATTGCCGACCTCAACCAGACCCTCGACGTCGGTCTGGCCTGGCGCCGAGGGACCGCGCGCCCTGCCCTGGTTGATCCATTCCTGACCGTAGCCCGCGAACAACCGCACGGCGGACGCAAGCCATCTATTTAATCGAATGCCACCTTCAGTATTTAGAATTTGTCGACCTCGGAGCCGCGCACTAGTCTTGCTGCATCTATAAGACGGTCGGCTCCCGGACACGGGAGCCACAATGACCACACAAGAAAAGAGATCGCGGAAAATGGCTGGCGTGCAGACCCCGATGTGTACCGCGTTGTTGATCGACGGCGAACTGGTCGCCGGGCAGGGTTTTGTCGAACCGATCCTCAACCCGGCCAGCGGTGAAATCCTCACCCACATCGCCGAGGCCAGCACCGAGCAGGTCGAAACCGCGATCCTCGCCGCCCATCGCGCTTTTGGCGAATGGTCGCGCACCACGCCGCAACAACGTTCCAGTCTGCTGCTGGACATCGCCAACGCCGTCGAAAAACACGCCGATTACCTCGCCCGCCTCGAAGCGCTGAACTGCGGCAAGCCGCTGCACTTGGCGCGGCAGGACGATCTGACCGCCACCGTCGACGTGTTCCGCTTCTTCGCTGGTGCCGTGCGCTGCCAGACCGGTCAGCTCAGCGGCGAATACCTGCCGGGCTACACCAGCATGGTGCGTCGCGATCCGATTGGCGTGGTGGCGTCGATTGCCCCGTGGAACTACCCGATCATGATGGCCGCGTGGAAAATCGCCCCGGCCCTCGCCGCCGGCAATACGCTGGTGTTCAAGCCGTCGGAACACACACCGCTGTCGATCCTCGCACTGGCGCCAGCACTCGCCGAGATCCTGCCGCGCGGGGTGATCAACATCATCTGCGGCGGCGGTGAAGGCGTCGGCAGCCATCTGGTCGGGCACGCCAAGGTGCGCATGGTCTCGCTGACCGGCGATATCGTCACCGGGCAGAAGATCCTTCAGGCGGCAGCAAAAACCCTCAAGCGCACGCATCTGGAACTCGGCGGCAAAGCCCCGGTGATCGTCTGCAACGATGCCGACATTCAAGCGGTGGTCGACGGCGTGCGCACCTACGGTTACTACAACGCCGGGCAGGACTGCACCGCCGCGTGCCGGATCTACGCGCAAACAGGCATTCACGACAAATTGGTCGCCGAGCTCGGCGCAGCGGTCAGCAGCCTGCGCTTCGCCGGCAAGCGCGATGCCGACAACGAGATCGGCCCGCTGATCAGCACCCGCCAGCGCGACCGCGTGGCCAGTTTCGTCGAGCGCGCCCTCGGCCAGCCGCACATCGAGCGCGTGACTGGCGCGGCGGTGCATTCCGGCGCCGGGTTCTTCTACCAGCCGACGTTGCTGGCCGGTTGCAAACAGACTGATGAAATCGTCCAGCGCGAAGTGTTCGGCCCGGTGGTCACCGTGACCCGCTTCGACGAACTCGCGCAAGCCGTGGACTGGGCCAACGACTCCGAATACGGCCTCGCCTCGTCGGTGTGGACGCAGAATCTGGACAAGGCAATGCAGGTCGCCGCCCGTTTGCAGTACGGCTGCACGTGGATCAACAGCCATTTCATGCTGGTCAGCGAAATGCCCCACGGCGGGCTGAAACGCTCCGGATACGGCAAAGACTTATCCAGTGATTCGCTGCAGGACTACAGCGTGGTGCGGCACATCATGGCCCGCCACGGCCAGCATCTCTGACTACGCTAATAACAAGCCGCCAACGGCATGCTGCACCGCGTTCACAACTGCCCCGACCATAATTTAAAGAAGAGGGTTCAACCATGTTCGTGCACAAGACCGCACTGCTCAGTGCAATCACCACAGCCTTGCTGGCAAGCGCCAGCCTGCAAGCTGCCGAGCCGCTGAAGGCGGTCGGCGCCGGCGAGGGTCAGCTGGATATCGTGGCCTGGCCGGGCTACATCGAACGTGGCGAGAGCGACAAGGCTTACGACTGGGTGAGCGGTTTCGAGAAAGAAACCGGCTGCAAGGTCAACGTCAAGACCGCCGCGACCTCCGACGAGATGGTCAGCCTGATGGCCAAGGGTGGTTACGATCTGGTCACCGCTTCGGGCGATGCCTCGTTGCGCCTGATCGTCGGCAAGCGTGTGCAACCGATCAACACCGCGTTGATCCCGAACTGGAAAACCCTCGATCCACGGCTGAAAGATGCGCCGTGGTACGTGGTCAACAACCAGACCTACGGCACCCCGTATCAGTGGGGCCCGAACGTGCTGATGTACAACACCAACGTGTTCAAGACGCCGCCGACCAGCTGGAACGTACTGTTCGACGCGCAGAATTTCCCCGACGGCAAACCGAACAAGGGTCGCGTGCAGGCCTATGACGGCCCGATCTACATCGCCGACGCGGCGCTGTACCTGAAGACCGCCAAACCTGAGCTGGGGATCAAGGATCCGTATCAACTCACCGAAGCGCAGTACAAGGCTGTGCTTGATCTGTTGCGCGCGCAGCAGCCGCTGATCCACCGCTACTGGCACGACACCACGGTGCAGATGAGCGACTTCAAGAACGAAGGTGTTGTCGCGTCGAGCGCGTGGCCGTATCAGGTCAACGGCCTGATCAACGAGAAACAGCCGATCGCCTCGACCATCCCCAAAGAAGGCGCCACCGGTTGGGCCGACACCACCATGCTGCACGCCGAAGCCAAGCACCCGAACTGCGCGTACAAGTGGATGGACTGGTCGTTGCAGCCGAAAGTCCAGGGTGACGTGGCGGCGTGGTTTGGTTCGCTGCCAGCCGTGCCGGCGGCGTGCAAGGAGAGCGAACTGCTCGGCGCCGAGGGTTGCAAGACCAATGGCTTCGACCAGTTCGACAAGATCGCCTTCTGGAAAACCCCGCAGGCTGAGGGCGGCAAGTTCGTGCCTTATAGCCGCTGGACTCAGGACTACATTGCGATCATGGGCGGCCGTTAGCCTTTGAGTTGACTCCGCTCTCCCTGTGGGAGCGGGCTTGCTCGCGAAAGCGCCAGGTGAGTCAGCATCAAAGTCGAATGAAAGACCGCATTCGCGAGCAAGCCCGCTCCCACATTTGATCTCCATCACCGGTAGATCGCATTCGTTTCAGCTTTTTCAGAAGTCCAGGCGACGGCCCACGCCTTTTTGGAGCACCGCACCATG
The DNA here is from genome assembly GCF_036346455.1 of Pseudomonas sp. AM14(2022). Taxonomy (NCBI): domain Bacteria; kingdom Pseudomonadati; phylum Pseudomonadota; class Gammaproteobacteria; order Pseudomonadales; family Pseudomonadaceae; genus Pseudomonas; species Pseudomonas sp. AM14(2022). Next base: position 153,096 of record NZ_JAOTNY010000003.1, on the reverse strand, counting down.
ACGCTTGCAGTCCAGTTCACCAACGTTTCCCGGCAGTTCGGCGAAGTGAAAGCCGTTGACCGGGTTTCCATCGATATCCAGGACGGCGAGTTCTTTTCCATGCTCGGCCCTTCCGGCTCTGGCAAGACCACCTGCCTGCGCCTGATCGCCGGTTTCGAACAACCGAGCGCCGGCTCGATCCGCATTCACGGCGCTGAAGCGGCCGGTCTGCCGCCGTATCAACGTGATGTGAATACCGTCTTCCAGGATTACGCACTGTTCCCACACATGAACGTGCTGGACAACGTCGCCTATGGCTTGAAGGTCAAAGGCGTGAGCAAAACCGAGCGCCACAAGCGCGCCGAAGAGGCGTTGGACATGGTCGCCCTCGGTGGCTACGGCGCACGCAAACCGGTGCAGTTGTCCGGCGGTCAGCGCCAGCGTGTCGCCCTCGCCCGGGCCTTGGTCAATCGCCCACGGGTGCTGTTGCTTGATGAACCGTTGGGCGCGCTCGACCTGAAACTGCGCGAGCAGATGCAGAGCGAACTGAAGAAGCTGCAACGCCAGCTCGGCATCACTTTCATCTTCGTCACTCACGACCAGACCGAGGCGCTGTCGATGTCCGATCGCGTCGCTGTATTCAACAAGGGCCGCATCGAACAGGTCGACACCCCGCGCAATCTGTACATGAAACCCACCACCACGTTCGTCGCCGAATTCGTCGGCACCTCGAACGTGATTCGCGGCGATCTGGCCCGCCAGCTCAGCGGCCATCCGCAGCCGTTTTCGATTCGCCCCGAACACGTGCGTTTCGCCGAAGGGCCGCTCGCCAGCCATGAAATCGAAGTCAGCGGTCTGCTCCACGACATCCAGTATCAGGGCAGCGCCACGCGCTATGAACTGACGCTGGAAAACGGCCAGACCCTGAGCATCAGCCACGCCAACAATCAGTGGATCGACAGCAGCGCGCAGCACCAGCCCGGTCAGCGCCTGAGCGCACGCTGGGCGCGGGAAGCGATGATCCCGCTGCATGACACCGTCGCGAGCGGGGTCTGAAATGAGCACGCTCGCAATGACCCAGGCACCGCCGTTGCGGCGGTTTTCCAACCTGCTCTATCGCAAGCCGAATCTTTATCTGTCGCTGCTGCTGGTGCCGCCGTTGCTGTGGTTTGGCGCGATCTACCTCGGCTCGCTGCTGGTGCTGTTGTGGCAGGTTTTCTACACCTTCGACGACTTCACCATGGCGGTCACCCCTGACCTGACGCTGGCGAATTTTGCCGCGCTGTTCCAGCCGTCGAACTTCGACATCATCCTGCGCACGCTGAGCATGGCCGTCGTCGTATCGATCGCCAGCGCCATCGTCGCGTTCCCGATTGCCTACTACATGGCGCGCTACACCACGGGCAAGACCAAGGCGTTTTTCTACATCGCGGTGATGCTGCCGATGTGGGCCAGTTACATCGTCAAGGCCTACGCCTGGACGTTACTGTTGGCCAAGGGCGGCGTCGCGCAATGGTTCGTCCAGCATCTGGGACTGGAGCCGGTGTTGCAGTTCATCCTCGGCATTCCCGGGGTGGGCGGCAGTACCTTGTCGACCTCACATCTGGGACGGTTCATGGTGTTCGTCTACATCTGGCTACCGTTCATGATCCTGCCGATTCAGGCGTCGCTGGAGCGTCTGCCGCCATCGCTGTTGCAGGCTTCTGCCGACCTCGGCGCCAAGCCGCGTCAGACCTTCATGCAGGTGATCTTGCCGCTGTCGGTGCCGGGGATTGCGGCCGGTTCGATCTTTACCTTTTCCCTCACTCTGGGCGATTTCATCGTGCCGCAACTGGTCGGCCCGCCGGGCTACTTCGTCGGCAGCATGGTCTACGCCCAGCAAGGTGCGATCGGCAACATGCCGATGGCGGCGGCGTTCACGTTGGTGCCGATTGTGTTGATCGCGGTTTACCTGTCCATCGTCAAACGACTGGGGGCCTTCGATGCACTCTGAGCGCGCTTCACTGGGTCTGCGCATCGCCGCCTGGGGCGGGTTGGTGTTCCTGCACTTCCCGATCCTGATCATTTTCCTTTACGCCTTCAACACCGAGGAAGCCGCATTCAGCTTTCCGCCGAAGGGCTTCACCCTGCACTGGTTCAGCGTGGCGTTTTCACGGCCGGATGTGCTGGAGGCGATCAAGCTCTCGCTGCAGATTGCCGCCATCGCCACGTTGATCGCGATGGTGCTCGGCACGCTGGCTTCAGCCGCGTTGTACCGTCGCGATTTCTTCGGCAAGCAGGGCATTTCGCTGATGCTGATTTTGCCGATCGCCCTGCCGGGGATCATCACCGGGATCGCGCTGCTGGCGACGTTCAAGACACTGGGGATCGAGCCGGGGATGTTCACCATCATCGTCGGCCACGCGACCTTCTGCGTGGTGATCGTCTACAACAACGTCATCGCCCGTCTGCGCCGCACCTCGCACAGTTTGATCGAGGCGTCGATGGATCTTGGTGCCGACGGTTGGCAGACCTTCCGCTACATCATCCTGCCGAACCTCGGCTCGGCGTTGCTGGCCGGCGGCATGCTCGCCTTTGCGCTGTCGTTCGACGAAATCATCGTCACCACGTTCACCGCCGGGCATGAGCGCACGTTGCCGTTGTGGCTGCTCAACCAGCTCAGCCGCCCACGGGATGTGCCGGTGACCAACGTCGTCGCCATGCTGGTGATGATGGTGACCATGCTGCCGATTCTCGGCGCGTATTACCTGACCCGGGGTGGCGAGAGTGTCGCGGGCAGTGGTGGGAAATAACCGAATAACTGAAGAAACCGGATCCCTGTAGGAGTGAGCCTGCTCGCGATGACTGACTGTCATTCAACAGGGGAGTCGACTGTAAGACCGCTATCGCGAGCAGGCTCACTCCTACATTGGGAATCGGTTTCGACAGAACAATAAAAGTGTTAGCGAGGACAATGAAATGCAAACCAGACTCTTGATCAACGGCCACCTGGTCAACGGCGAAGGCCCGGCCCAACCGGTGCTCAACCCGGCGCTCGGCAGCGTACTGGTGGAGATCAACGAGGCCTCCGAGGCCCAAGTCGATGCCGCCGTGCGCGCCGCCGATAATGCGTTCGCCGAGTGGTCGCAAACCACACCGAAAGACCGTTCGCTGCTGCTGCTCAAACTCGCCGACGCCATCGAAGCCCACGGCGAGGAACTGGCGAAACTCGAATCCGACAACTGCGGTAAACCCTACAGCGCTGCATTGAACGACGAGATCCCGGCGATTGCCGACGTGTTCCGTTTCTTCGCTGGCGCCAGCCGTTGCATGAGCGGTTCGGCCGGTGGCGAATACCTGCCCGGCCACACCTCGATGATCCGCCGCGACCCGGTGGGCGTAATTGCCTCCATCGCGCCGTGGAACTACCCGTTGATGATGGTCGCCTGGAAAATCGCCCCGGCCCTCGCTGCCGGTAATACCGTGGTGCTCAAGCCGTCGGAACAAACCCCGCTGACCGCGTTGCGTCTGGCCGAACTGGCGTCGGAAATTTTCCCGGCCGGTGTACTCAATCTGGTATTCGGTCGCGGTCCTAGCGTCGGCAGCCCGTTGGTCACGCATCCTAAAGTGCGCATGGTCTCGCTGACCGGTTCCATCGCCACCGGTTCGAACATCATTTCCAGCACCGCCGACAGCGTCAAACGCATGCACATGGAACTGGGGGGCAAAGCGCCGGTGATCATCTTCGACGACGCCGACATCGATGCCGCCGTCGAAGGCATCCGCACCTTCGGTTTCTACAACGCCGGGCAGGACTGCACCGCCGCGTGCCGGATCTACGCGCAGCAAGGCATCTACGACCAGTTCGTCGAGAAGCTCGGCGCGGCGGTCAGCACAATCAAGTACGGCTTGCAGGATGATCCGTCGACCGAGCTGGGGCCGCTGATCACCGCGCAGCATCGCGACCGCGTCGCTGCTTTCGTCGAACGCGCCGTGGCGCAGTCGCACATTCGCTTGATCACCGGCGGCAAGGCTGTGGAAGGCAACGGTTTCTTCTTCGAACCGACGGTGCTGGCCGACGCGCAACAGGATGACGAGATCGTCCGCCGCGAAGTGTTCGGGCCGGTGGTGTCAGTAACCAAGTTCACCGATGAAGCGCAGGCGCTGGAGTGGGCCAACGACTCCGACTACGGCCTGGCGTCCTCGGTGTGGACGGCGGATGTCGGACGCGCGCATCGCTTGTCCGCGCGATTGCAGTACGGCTGCACCTGGGTCAACACCCACTTCATGCTCGTCAGCGAAATGCCCCATGGCGGTCAGAAATTGTCCGGCTACGGCAAGGACATGTCCATGTACGGACTGGAGGACTACACCACGGTTCGGCATGTGATGTTCAAGCACTAAAAGCATCGCTGGCAAGCCAGCTCCCACAAGGTTCGGTGCAGCTCTTGTGGGAGCGGGCTTGCTCGCGAAGGCGTCACCTCGGTTTCAGGAAGGAAACCGGCATTACGCACCACCAGGATCCCAAAACAATAACTACCGACCCGGGCGGTGCCCACAAAGCCCCGCCACGGCCTCGGCCATCCGAAATCTGCCGATTTCACGGAGCAAACACCCATGAGTGCCTCACCCGAATTCTCGGCCGCCATTGCCGACAGCGATGCCGAACAACTGCGCAAACTCGGCTACACCTCGAACTTCAATCGCAGCATGAGCCTGTGGGAAAACTTCGCTTTGGGCTTCACTTATCTGTCACCGGTCGTAGGGGTTTATACCCTGTTCGGTCTGTGCCTCGCCGCTGGCGGCCCGCCGATGTTCTGGGCTTACCTGCTGGTCGGTTGCGGCCAACTGCTGGTGTGCCTGATCTTCGGCGAAGTGGTTTCGCAGTTCCCGATTTCCGGTGGCGTTTATCCGTGGGCGCGGCGTCTGGTCGGCAAGAAATGGGCGTGGATGGTCGGCTGGATCTACTCCATCGCCCTGTGCGTGACCATTGCTGCGGTGGCTGTCGGTGCCGGCCCGTATCTGGCGGCGATGCTCGGATTTGAGCCAAGCAACAACACCAACATCGTCATCGCGCTGGTGCTGACCTTGTTCGCCACGCTGGTCAATCTGAGCGGCACCAAAGTGCTGGCGCGTATCGCCATGTTCGGCTTCCTCTGCGAACTGATCGGTGCGGTGATCGTTGGCGTGTACCTGCTGATCTTCGAACGTCATCAGCCGATTAGCGTGCTGTTCAACACCTTCGACATCCGCGTCGACGGCTCGTACCTGCCGGCGTTCCTCACCGCTTCGCTGGCGGGGATGTTCCTCTACTACGGCTTCGAGGCCTGCGGCGACGTTGCCGAAGAAACCCCGAACCCCAGCGCAAAAATCCCGGTGGCCATGCGCATGACCATCTACATCGGCGGCATCGCGGCGATGTTCGCCTGCCTGGCGCTGATCCTCGCCGTGCCGGACATGCAAGCGGTGATCAACGGCACCGACAAGGACCCGGTCACCACCATCCTCAACAACGCCTTCGGCCCGGTCGGCTCGAAAGTGGTGATGGGCGTGGTAATGATTTCCTTCATCTCCTGCGTCATCAGCCTGCAGGCTGCGGCGAGTCGTCTGCTGTATTCCTACGCTCGCGACGAAATGGTCATCGGCAGCCGACTGCTGAAAAAGATTTCTCCTACCACTCAGGTGCCGGTTGCCGCGCTGTTCGTGTCCGGCGTCCTGCCCGCCCTGATCATCGCCCTCGGCTTCTTCCTGCAAGACGCCGTGGCCACCATCGTCAGCTTCGCCGCCATCGGCATCTACCTCGCGTTCCAGATGATCGTGCTGGCCGCTTTGTACGCGCGGATGAAAGGCTGGAAACCCAGCGGCAAATTCACCCTCGGCGCCTGGGGCTGGCCGGTAAACATCGGCGCGCTGGTGTATGGCGTCGGCGCGATCATCAACATGGCCTGGCCACGTACGCCGGATGCGGCGTGGTATGTGAACTATGCGATGGTGTTAAGCACGGTGATCGTGATTGGGTTGGGGCTGGTTTACATGTGGATCGGCAAGCCGTATGACCATGGGAAGGCGCCGGCTGGGGATGCTTGGAAGGTGAGTCGCTAAGAAGAATCACCCCGGAATCGAGATTTGATTCCGGGGTCTCCTCGAAGCACTGTCATCAATTCATCAGTACGCCATTTGATATCGGCTTTACCTCTAACAGCTTCGAAGCGATCCAGATCGATCACCTTTCTCTTTTTACCCTTCGCTTCATCTTTGCTCACAGAATTGCTTCTCCCTTTTCCCGATTGCTAACTCATAAAGGAAAATCTTCGGTGCAGGGATGGTTTAGCAGCGGAATCTAAAAAAACAGGCATTTCCTACAGCTAAAGCCTGCCTGAAAAAGCCCCATTTCCTACGATGTGGGGCGAAAGGGTAGACTTGTCGCCGCAAGCGCCTGACCGATAGGCTTTATCCCGTCGCTGTTCATTCAGCGACCCGGGGTCGAAGCCGGAAACTGTCAACGCGGTGCTTGCATGCCCTCCATTGAATTGTGGCTGTTTCGCAGCTTCAGTTTTGCTTTATGGCGGGCCGTGTGGCGCGGGCCTTCTGGCTTTTCCGTGTTTGACTGGAAGTATCCCGACTTCGAACGCCATACGGTTCGCCACCCAACTTGTCGAAGAGTTGATGGCGACTTTCCTACTCAAATCGGAAGTCACTACATGTCTGCACAAATCCAAAACTCATCGTCGACCCACTTCACCCCCACCGTCTTCACCCGCCACAACCGCTTCCTCCACGCATTCATGCAAGACCACGAAGCCTGGTTCTGCGTGCAAGATCTCGGTCGCTTGATGGGTTACCCCCTGAACGAACGCCTTACCCTGAAACTCGATCCCGACCAGCGTCGCCATGTCCTCCTGCGTCGGGACGGCGAAATCATCGATTGCGCGATGGTCAGCGAGTCCGGCCTGTTCGCCCTGCTCGTCCATCACTTCGTCCCGGAAAACCGACACCTGCGCCAATGGCTGAGCCATGAAGTCATCCCGATGCTGCGCGAAACTCAATCAAGCCCTGTGGAAAACCACCCGAGCTTGAGCTCAATGCATTGGGCAGGCGTTACGTGCCGTTGCTGCACTGGCAACAGCAGGCGTGGGTCAAATGGCGGGATGTGCCGGAGTTGATGCGCGGCCAGCGGCCGTATCCAGTCCTGGGAACGTGTAGCTGATCCAAATAAAAAAGGGCGGACCTTTCAGTCCGCCCCTTTTTATTTCCACTCAAAACCGCGAAACACTGCGCATCGCATCCACCAGATACCGCATCGCTATCCGGTCACTCTCCGACAACTCGCGATAACGCTCCACCAGCTTCAGCTCTTCAGAACTCAATCGACGCCTTCTGCGGCCGCTGCCGAGGCAGGGAAAGATGCCGAGCATTTCGGCGATACCTTGTATTTTTGCCATGGACGATGTCCTTCAATACTTCAAAGAATTGCTAAACCACCACATCGCCCTGCCCCTTACAGCAGCGCCGTGTGCCCTACCGGTCAGCACCGGTCATGCCCATAGAATAGAAATTAAATCGGCGCTGAAAAGCGGTTTTTAGAGTAATTAGTCGAAAAAAGCAGATATGCCGCATAAATCAGAACGCCCTGTCAGATTTTTAACCGACATGTCTTGTTTCATTGACACTCTGTCACTGTGAATCAACGAATTTTGCTCGGCGAGCGAACCGTTTAAGCTAGCCGGCATCTGTTTATAGTCCGTTGCGTTTGGCCGAAGGCTTGTCCGAACCGTTATTTCTGATCCAGCACGTGCCAGGAAAGGCGCGGGATTGCTCACGACAGGTTGTATTTATGCACCGCAGGAATTTGCTCAAAGCGTCGATGGCCATTGCGGCTTACACCGGTCTCTCGGCTTCCGGCCTGCTGGCCGCCCGTGCCTGGGCCGCCAATGGTGGCGCTGCCGATGGTGAAGCACAGGCCTTCGATTTCGAAGCGCTCAAGCGCCAGGCCAAGCAACTGGCCGGCTCGGCCTATCAGGACAGCAAACAGGTGCTGCCGCCAACGCTGGCGACCATGACCCCGCAGAACTTCAACGCGATCCGCTACGACGGCGATCATTCGTTGTGGAAAGAAAACAAGGGTCAGCTGGACGTGCAGTTCTTCCACGTCGGTATGGGTTTCCGCCAGCCGGTGCGCATGTACAGCGTCGATCCGAAGACCCGCACCGCCCGCGAAGTGCATTTCCGCCCGACGCTGTTCAACTACGAGAACACCTCAGTCGACACCCAGCAGCTCAAGGGTGACCTGGGGTTTGCCGGCTTCAAGCTGTTCAAGGCGCCGGAGCTGGATCGCCATGACGTGGTGTCGTTCCTCGGCGCCAGTTATTTCCGCGCGGTGGACGCCACTGGCCAATATGGCCTCTCGGCCCGTGGTCTGGCCGTCGACACCTACGCGAAAAAGCGCGAAGAATTCCCTGACTTCACCAAATTCTGGTTCGAGACCCCGGATCAGAACGCCACGCGTTTTGTGGTCTATGCGCTGCTCGACTCGCCGAGCGCCACCGGTGCCTACCGCTTCGACATCGATTGCCAGGCCGAGCGCGTGGTGATGGAGATCGATGCCCATATCAACGCGCGTACCGCCATCGAACAACTGGGCATCGCACCGATGACCAGCATGTTCAGCTGCGGCACCCACGAACGCCGCATGTGCGACACCATCCACCCGCAGATTCACGACTCCGATCGCCTGGCGATGTGGCGCGGCAACGGCGAGTGGATCTGTCGCCCGCTGAACAACCCGGCGACCCTGCAGTTCAACGCGTTCGCCGATACCGATCCGAAAGGCTTCGGTCTGGTGCAGACCGACCACGAGTTCGCCAACTATCAGGACACCGTTGACTGGTACAGCAAGCGCCCGAGCCTGTGGGTTGAACCGACCACCGCGTGGGGCGAAGGCTCGATCGATCTGCTGGAAATTCCGACCACCGGCGAAACCCTCGACAACATCGTCGCGTTCTGGACCCCGAAGAAGCCAGTGGCTGCCGGCGACTCGCTGAACTATGGCTACAAGCTCTACTGGAGCGCCCTGCCACCGGTCGGCACGCCGCTGGCGCGAGTGCATGCGACCCGGTCGGGTATGGGTGGTTTCGTCGAAGGCTGGGCACCAGGCGAGCATTACCCGCCGGTCTGGGCCCGTCGTTTTGCCGTGGACTTCACCGGTGGTGGCCTGGATCGCCTGCCGCAGGGCACCGGGATCGAACCGGTGGTCACCTGCTCCAACGGCAAGGTGCAGGACTTCAGCGTGCTGGTGCTCGATGACATCAAGGGTTACCGGATCCTGTTCGACTGGTACCCGACCAGCGACAGCGTCGACCCGGTGGAACTGCGCCTGTTCATCCGCACCAATGACCGCACATTGAGCGAGACCTGGCTGTACCAGTACTTCCCGCCGGCGCCGGACAAGCGCAAATATCCTTGATGATTTGAGGCGCCTGTAAGGGCCTCTTCGCGAGCATGCCCGCTTCCACCCTGGATCCCGGTCGATCACACAGTTTGCGACCGACACAGAACCAGGGTGGGAGCGGGCTTGCTCGCGAATGCGTCAGAACATTCAACATCGGATATTGAAGAAACTGCGTCAGGTCAGTGGGCAATACAGATGAATGTCTCTGGGTTCTTGATCAAACAACTCTGGATCCGCCTGATCAACCAACCGGCAACCCTGTCTCTGATAAAACTCCACAGTGTTGCGCGATTCAGTCGCTGAAACATACAACGCCTCGGCACCGAATCGCCGGCCCTGCTCGCAGGCCAGCGCAAACAACTTCGCCCCCAGCCCTTGCCCGCGGTAATCACGGCTGATGTGCAGAAACTTCAACTGGCGCATGCTCAACCCCTGATTGTGAATAACCCGGTTATCCACAACCACCGCCGCGACCAGCGCCTGCCCATCGAAAACCCCGTACAACCAGCCACCGCGCCGCAAGCACTTCTCCAGCGCCAGCGCGTTTTCCTCAGCTTCGCCTTCCGGCCAGCCACGCATATCGAAATGCACCGGATACAGAATCAGCTCACCTTTTTCCAGCCGATAACATTCCTCCACCAGCTCGCTGCGGTCGATCTGCGCCAGCAACGGCAAGTCGTGTTCGGTCAGTTCTCGCTCGATCAACATGCTCGACTTCCTTGGCAAATGGCAGGCAAGAAAAAACCCGCCGGTTCAATGGCGGGTTTATAGACGTTGCGCCGGTTTGAAATCAATCGCGCAGATCGGATTCGTGAATCGGCTGATCACGATGGGTCGCGCGCTGATACTGCGCCGGCCATACCGCTTTGCGCCCACCCAGATCATCGTCGGCATGCAGCGGCCAGTACGGGTCACGCAGCAGCTCGCGGGCGAGGAAGATGATGTCGGCCTGACAGGTGCGCAGAATGTGCTCGGCCTGCGCCGGCTCGGTAATCATGCCGACGGTGCCGGTGGCGATGCCCGACTCCTTACGCACCCGTTCGGCGAAGCGCGTCTGATAACCCGGCCCCACCGGAATCTCGGCGTTGGCGGCGGTACCACCGGAGGAGACGTCGATCAGGTCCGCTCCCAGTGCCTTGAGGCGGCGCGCCAGTTCCACGGTTTCATCCGGGTTCCAGCCGTCTTCCACCCAGTCGGTGGCCGAAACCCGGACAAACACCGGCAACTCTTGTGGCCAGACCTCGCGCACGGCCTCGGTGACTTGCAACACCAGCCGAATACGGTTTTCGAACGAACCACCGTATTGATCGCGGCGCTGATTGCTCAATGGCGACAGAAACTGATGCAGCAGATAACCATGGGCGGCATGCACCTCGACCACGCTGAAACCTGCGGTCAACGCACGTCTGGCCGCAGCAACGAAGGCCTGGATGACTTCGGCGATTTGCCCTTCATCCAGCTGCTTGGGTTGCGTGTGTTGCGGGTCGAAGGCAATCGGTGACGGCCCGACCGGAATCCAGCCGCCATCCTCCGGTTTGACGCTGCCGTGTTTGCCGATCCATGGCCGATGGGTGCTGGCCTTGCGCCCGGCGTGGGCCAGTTGAATGCCGGCGACAGCGCCCTGAGCCGTAATGAAACGGGTGATGCGTTGCAGCGGTTCGATCTGTTCGTCGTTCCACAAACCGAGGTCTTCAGCGGTGATTCGCCCGTCGGCGGTGACCGCCGTGGCCTCGGTAAAAATCAGGCCGGCACCGCCCACTGCGCGGCTGCCCAGGTGCACCAGATGCCAGTCGTTGGCCAGACCGTCGACGCTGGAGTATTGGCACATCGGCGAGACGGCGATGCGGTTGGGCAGGGTCAGTTGGCGAAGGGTAAAGGGTTCGAGCAGCAGACTCATGGGGCACCTCTCAAATCAGTGGGCAGGCTCCAGGGTTCTGTTTGAAAAGTCGACGAGTGACAGGAAAAGGTGCAGCACCCGCCCCCGCGGGCAAAACATTCGACAAGACGTCACAAGGCCAATCAAGCAGTGCTTAGAGCCTAGTCGACAACCGGGGATGAGGGAGGGTTCAGAGTGATTCAGTGTGTGAAAGGGTGCTTTCGCGAGCAGGCTCGCTCCCACATTTTGGAATGCATATCCCTGTGGGAGCGGGCTTGCTCGCGAATGGCGTCAGCGCGGTTCGATGTGGGCAATCATCAGTTGCACCGTCTCGTTGCCCCGAAATTCGTTGACGTCGAGTTTGTAGGCCAGCTCGACCCACTGAATGGTCGGGTTCGGCCAGACATCACGGTCGATACCGAAAGCGATGCCATCCAGCTTCACCGACCCGCACTCGCTTTTCAGCACCACTTTCAGGTGCCGCTCGCCGACCACCCGCTGCTCGACCAACTGGAACACGCCGTGGAACAGCGGCTCCGGAAAGTGCTGGCCCCAAGGCCCGGCATGGCGCAGGGCGCGGGCCAGTTCCAAATGGAATTCCTCGACCGCCAGCGTGCCATCCGAAAGCATGCGCCCGGTCAGGTCTTCCTCACGAAGTTGCCGACGCACTTCGGCATCGAAAGCCTCGGCGAACAGCGGAAAATTCTCTTGCGGCAAGGTCAGACCGGCCGCCATCGCGTGGCCACCGTACTTGGCAATCAGGTTCGGATGCTGCGCCGCAACCACGCTCAAAGCATCGCGAATGTGGAAACCCTGCACCGAACGCCCCGAGCCCTTGAGCAAACCGTCACCGGCATCGGCGAAGGCGATGGTCGGACGGAAATAACGTTCTTTCATCCGCGAGGCAAGAATGCCGATCACTCCCTGATGCCACTCGGGATCGAACAGGCACAGGCCAAACGGCATCGATTCCACCGGCAAGTCCTTGAGCTGCGCCAGCGCCTCACGCTGCATGCCCTGCTCGATGGATTTGCGATCCTGGTTCATGCCGTCCAGTTGCGCGGCCATTTCCCGCGCCAGATTGGCATCGGAGGTGAGCAGGCATTCAATGCCGAGGCTCATGTCATCCAGGCGCCCCGCCGCATTCAGGCGCGGGCCGACGATGAAACCCAGGTCGGTGGAGGTAATCCGCGCCGCGTCACGCTTGGCCACTTCAAGAATCGCCTTGATCCCCGGTCGTGCGCGCCCGGCGCGAATCCGCTCAAGGCCCTGATGCACCAGAATCCGGTTGTTGGCGTCCAGCGGCACCACGTCGGCAACGCTGCCCAGCGCCACCAGATCCAGCAGTTCGCCGATGTTCGGCTGCGGCTTGCTCTCGTACCAGCCGAGGCTGCGCAGGCGCGCGCGCAAGGCCATCAACACGTAGAAAATCACCCCGACCCCGGCCAGCGCCTTGCTCGGAAACTCGCAGCCGGGCTGGTTCGGGTTGACCAGCGCATCGGCCAGCGGCAGTTCATCGCCGGGCAAGTGGTGGTCGGTGATCAACACCTTGAGCCCGGCCTTTTTCGCCGCCGCCACACCTTCGACGCTGGAGATGCCGTTGTCGACAGTGATCAACAACTGCGGCTCGCACGCCAGGGCAACCTCGACGATTTCCGGGGTCAGGCCATAGCCGTATTCGAAGCGATTCGGCACCAGATAATCGACATGCGCCGCGCCCAGCAGACGCAAGCCAAGCACGCCGACCGTACTGGCCGTCGCGCCATCGGCGTCAAAGTCACCGACGATCAGAATCCGCTGACGCTGCTCCAGCGCCGTCACCAGCAGATCCACCGCTGCCTCGATGCCCTTGAGCTGCTGGAACGGAATCAGCCGCGCCAGACTTTTATCCAGCTCCGCCTCGGACTGCACACCCCGTGCCGCGTACAATCGGGTCAGCAAAGGTGGCAGGTCACCGAGAAACGGCAGCGTGGCAGGCAACGGTCGAGGATCAATACGCATGGGCTAACGGAAACTTCTCTTGAATACGTGGGATTAATCAGTAAGCGGCGCAGGATCAGCCGCGTTCACCGGCCAGCCATTCCAGCTGGACTTCGTGCTGACCACGGTCGTCAGTGACGAAGATCGTGCCTTCGCTGATCATCACGTCCCACTTGATGACGCGCGGCATGTCCTTGGCCAGGGTTTCCAGTACTTCCTGCGGCACGGCGGCGATGTTGACGTTTTTCAGGTTCTTCGCCACCGGCACCACTTTGCCTTCCCACACGCGCAGACTGCCATAGGCCAGCAGGCTGGTGCGTTCGGTGCGACGCGAGCACCAGGTCAGGCGATCAGCGTCTGGCTGGCCGACTTCGATCCAGTGCAGAACGCGGTCATCCAGGCTTTTTTCCCACAGCGCAGGTTCATCCACGTCCGACAGACCACGGCCAAACGACAACTGCTCGTTGTACCAGAGGGCGTAGGCCAGCAGCCGCACGGTCATGCGCTCTTCGGTTTCCGAAGGGTGACGGGCGATGGTCTGCTTGACGCTCTCGTAGACGCTGCGGTCGAGGTCAGTGAGGTTCAGTTCGAATTTGTACGTGGTAGACGGCTGGGCCATGAACGGGCTTCTTGATACGAGGAAAGTCGGCAAGTCTAACCGATGCCGTAGGCAATCATCGAATTGATGGCGATCAACCTGCGGCGTCTGACAGCCGGCTATGTTAAAACGCTGTATCCGCTCAGCCTTGTCCTACAGGATTCAGTATGCCGTTCGCCAACAAACCGCTCAGCAGTGTGAAAGTCATTGAATTGGGTACGTTGATTGCCGGGCCGTTTGCCTCGCGCATTTGCGGCGAGTTCGGCGCCGAAGTGATCAAGATCGAATCGCCCGACGGCGGTGATCCGCTGCGCAAGTGGCGCAAATTGTATGAAGGCACCTCGCTGTGGTGGTTCGTCCAGGCGCGCAACAAGAAGTCGCTGACCCTGAACCTCAAGCATCCGGAAGGCCTGGCGATCCTGAAAAAACTGCTGGGCGAAGCCGACATCCTGATCGAAAACTTTCGCCCCGGCGTGCTGGAAAAACTCGGGCTGAGCTGGGAAACCCTGCATGCGCTGAACCCGAAACTGGTGATGGTGCGCCTCTCGGGTTTCGGCCAGACCGGGCCGATGAAGGATCAACCGGGTTTCGGCGCGGTCGGCGAGTCCATGGGCGGTTTGCGCTACATCACCGGCTTCGAAGACCGGCCACCGGTGCGCACCGGGATCTCCATCGGTGACTCGATTGCCGCTTTGTGGGGCGTGATCGGCGCGCTGATGGCGCTGCGTCATCGTGAGGTCAACGGCGGTCTCGGCCAGGTGGTCGATGTCGCGTTGTACGAGGCGATTTTCGCCATGATGGAAAGCATGGTGCCGGAGTTCGACGTGTTCGGCTTCATCCGCGAGCGCACCGGCAACATCATGCCGGGCATCACGCCGTCATCGATCCACACCAGCGCCGACGGCAAGCATGTGCAGATCGGCGCCAATGGTGACGCGATCTTCAAGCGCTTCATGCTGATCATCGGCCGCGAGGATCTGGCCAACGACCCGACATTGGCGAGCAACGACGGGCGCGACAGTCGCCGCGACGAGTTGTATGGCGTGATCGACCGCTGGGTCAATTCGCTGCCGCTGCAAAGCGTGCTCGACCTGCTCAATCAGGCAGAAGTACCGGCCAGCCGGATCTTCAGTGCCGAGGACATGTTCAGCGATCCGCAGTACCTCGCCCGGGAGATGTTCCTGCAGGCGAAACTGCCGGACGGCAAGCCTTTCAAGATGCCGGGCATCGTGCCGAAACTCTCCGAGACACCGGGTACTTCCGAATGGGTCGGGCCGCAGCTCGGTGAACACAATGCGCAGGTACTGCACGATCTTGGCTACGACGAACAGCAGATCGCCCGGTTGCGCGCAGACGGAGCTATCTAAGCTGAAACATCGGCAGACATCGGACGCCAACCGCGCCCACCACTGGTGGACGTGGCGGCTGTTCGGCCTGTTGTTTCTGCTCGCCCTGCCCACCTGGGCGCAAGCGAAACCCACGCTGGTCTGGCTGTTGCGCGACCTGCCGCCGCTGACCATCTTCGAAGGCCCGAAAAAGGGCCAGGGTGTGATCGATCAACTGATGCCGATGCTGATCGCCGGCATGCCGCAATACGAACACACGCTGATGCGGGTCAATCGCGCCCGTGGCATGCAGATGCTGCACGAGCCGTCCTTCACCTGCGATCCGTCGCTGATCTGGAGCAAGGAGCGCACGCAATGGATCACTTTCTCTATCCCGGCGTTTCGCGCTGTCAGTAATGGTCTGGTGGTGCGTCAGAAAGATCGCGACGTACTGGCGCCGTACCTGATCGACGGTGAAGTCGATCTGCCGGCATTTCTGGCCAATGGCGAGATCAAGGTCGGAGTTGTCGCGGAACGCAGTTACGGCGAGTATCTCGACAGTCTGCTCAAGCAGGCTCCCGGCGGTGCGTTGACGCCGCATTATGGCAACGACGCCCTGAGCAGCCTGCTGTCGATGCAGCGCCTGGGGCGTCTGCAAGTGGTGCTGGGTTACTGGCCGGAGATCCGCTATCAGGCGCAGCAGGCGCAAATTGCCGAAGACGAACTGGTGTTCTTTCCGATTCGCGGCACCGGCAAGTATCTGTCTGGCTTTGTCGGGTGTTCCGATACTTCTCAGGGCCGTCAGGCGATCAGTGAGATCAACCAACTGCTGCGTACCCTGCCCCACGAGCAACTGAACCAGTCGTATGCCGACTGGCTGGACCCTGAAATGCGCACGGATTACCTGCAACAGGCGCGGATTTTTTTCGAGCAACAGGCCACGCAGTAAAACCTGCGGGCAAAAAGAAACCCCGAGCAGTGGGGAGACAACTCGGGGTTAAACGCGGTCTGCTTAAAGACCCGTAGCAGCAAGCGACAAGCACCGGAGCACAATGCTTGATCCTGCTGTTACGGGGTCTGACTGACGGGGATGCAGGAAGGTTCCCACAAAAAATATTTCATCTTTACAGGGCCGCACGCTTATCCAGCGCCGCATTGCGCAATGCCGCAATCACACAGGGCTCCAGCCGCCCTTCGGCGATCAGGACGTCACGGTGCAAACCGTCAACCACATCTGTCAGCAGGCGTTTGTCGCTCAACTGCGCCTGATTGAATTCGCGCTCCACCACGAGGGCGCCGTTGCTGTTCTTCAGCGTCACCAGGCATTCGCCATGGGCGCCACACGGAGTCAACGTCACCTGATACGGGCTCAGAGCCTCACCGAGCAATAGACTGATACTTTCCATCTCGATCTCCACTCAATAGTCCGAAAACATTGTGCCTGGGGCGTGTTCACAATAAATGACCACCGGCCCGAGAAGAAAGTTCTGAATACCGCGCTGCTCCCGGAGCAGTTAGCGGTCTGTCAGAGCATGCACGGTGAAGATGACAGAAACATAACCATCGGCTCAAGCCCCCGCCGGATGAGCTGCCGCTTGCAGGTAGCTGTCCAGCAGCCCGCGCATCAGCACTGCCGAGACCGGCGTTTGCAAACGCCCCAGGAGTTTCAGCTCCTGCTGGTGCAGCAGGCTTTCGAGATCACTCAGCAGGCCGGGTGCCACACGCCCCAGCAGGATAAGCGCCCGCGCTTCCCGCCCGGCCACCAGATGACGGATCAGCGCCAGGCCCTCTCCGCCGCGCAGTTGCGGATCGCAAATCGCTATGTCGACCCGGGTGCGGCGCTCCAGCGAGCACTTTGCGGACGCCAGCGACGACGCTGTCAGCACGTCGTAGATACCGACCGCATTGAGCATCTGGTGCAACGCCATCATTCGATAAGGATCGGGTTCGAGAATCAGTACTTTGAGCGAGCGCATGGACGACCTCTGAAACGGCAATCGCGGACTCGTCCGCAGTTGCTGCCCACTTTAGGGCAGCCTCCTTCAGTCCCCCATCGGAAAAGGAAGCGCGTGATATAGGAAATTTCCCTATATCAATGCGGATGTCCCGTCGTTGCCGCATCACGCCGGGTGATATCCGTCCACCCGCCGAGCAGGCCTCGCAACTCCCCACTGGCACAGTAAAACGGCACCGTCCATTGATAGATGTCGCGATTACCCTGCTTGAATTGCAGGCGACGTCTGCTGAAGCGGGTTCGGCGGGTTCTCAGCTGAATCATGAACTCCTCATGCAGCATGCCGGCGGTGGCACGCGGCAGGGCATCGACGTCGATCAAGCGACACCCCTGCACCTGCTCAAAGCGGATCGACAACGCCTCTTCGTAGCTTTTGTTACAGAGGATCAGACGCCCTTCCAGGTCGCGAACGAACACCGGGTCAGGCATGGCGTCTATCAGCGCGCGCTGGAAGACCAATTGATCACCGAGTTGGCTTTGCACGTCTCGATGCTGTTTGATCAGCGCCGCCATTCGCCGATGCCATAACAGCGACAACCCACAAAAAGCCCCCACCACAAACACACCCCAGTAGCCCAAACGCGACCAGTGTTGCCAGCCCGCAGCAGCTGGTTTCGGCCCGATGCCGCCCAGCCAGTTCAGGCGAATGGCCCGCAGTTCGGAAGCCGGGAACGCTTCAAGCGCCTTGTTCAGGATGCTCAGCAATTGCGGCTGACCCTTGCGCACGGCCAGAAGATCCGCCTCCCATTTTCCCTCCAGCAATTCGCCAACCTTCAGCAAGCCTGAGGGATAGAGCTGCGCACCGATTTCGTTTTCGATGGTGGCATAGGCCTCACCGCTTTCGACCAGCGCCCGTGCCTCGGCATAGGTTTTCACCGAACGTAATTCGATGGACGGATAATCGCGTCGGATCACCCCCTCCAGCGCGTGCCGACCCGGCAATACCAGCACCCGTTTGGCCAACTGCTCCAGCGATTGCACTCCAGGCTCGCCGGCGCGGCCGACAAATACCCAACCGGCACCGCCAAAGGCATGACTGAAATCCAGACTCAAACGGCGCTCATCATTCATCGCCAGGGTCGTGCTCATGTCTGCGGCACCGGTTTCCAGGCGCTCGAGCATCTGCGCGGTGGAAAACGACTCCCGGTAAACGAATTGCAACCCGGTCATGGCACTGATGCGTTTGAGCACGTCGTTGTTCAAGCCGCTCCAATGACCATGCTCATCCAGAAACAGGTACAACGGGTACTGCTCCGCCGCCACGATCACCGTCGGGTTATCGCGAACCCATTGCCGCTCGGCTTCACTCAGCACAACGGTGCCGATGTTCAACTGCTCTTCATCATGCGCCAGATGCGCCGCAACGCCCACGCGCCAGCCAACCAACAGGCACAACAGAAAAACCCGCTTCAGGGCGTGTTTCCATCCTCTTTCAAACAGCATTGCCACTTCCTTCGTGATCGACTCACCCGTCCTTCATGGGCGAAAACCCGAGCAGTGTGGCAGCAGAAACAAAAAAGCCCGTCAGGAGACGGGCTTCAAAATGTGACAGCTTTTTCGGCTTACAGCGGCTTGCCGCGGTTGCCGTGCTGGCTGACAAAGGCCTGTACGGCTTTCAGCTCGTTTGGCAGAACGGTGCAGCGCTCGTTTCGCTCAAACAAATCAGAAAGATGTGCAGGCAGTTCGAGAGCTTTTCCTACACCCGCTTTCTCCACGGCATCCGGGAATTTCACCGGATGTGCGGTACCCAGGATCACCATCGGGATGTCCAGGCTGCGGCGGCATTCGCGCGCGGCCTTGACGCCGATGGCGGTGTGCGGGTCCAGCACTTCGCCGCATTGCGCGTAGACTTCGGCGATGGTTTCGCAGGTTTGCGCGTCATCCACGGCCAGCGAGTCGAACAGCTTGCGGGCTTCGGTCCAGCGCTCTTGCTCGACGCTGAAACCACCGCCCTGCTTGAACGAATCCATCAGCCCGGCAATCGCCGCGCCGTTGCGACCGTGCAGGTCGAACAGCAGGCGTTCGAAGTTCGACGAAACCATGATGTCCATCGACGGCGACAGCGTGGCGTGCAGGGTTTCCTTGACGTACTGGTTGCCGCTCATGAAGCGGTGCAGGATGTCGTTGCGGTTGGTTGCGACGATCAACTGGTTGATCGGCAGGCCCATGTTGCGCGCCAGGTAACCGGCGAAGATGTCGCCGAAGTTGCCGGTCGGCACCGAGAACGCCACCGAACGCGCCGGGCCGCCCAGCTGCAGGGCTGCGTGGAAGTAGTAGACGATCTGGGCCATGATCCGCGCCCAGTTGATCGAGTTCACAGCTACCAGGCGCGTGCCCTTGAGGAAGCTCTGGTCAGCGAAGCTGTTCTTGACCATTTCCTGGCAGTCATCGAAGTTACCTTCGATGGCGATGTTGTGGATGTTCTCGCCGACAATCGTCGTCATCTGCCGACGCTGCACTTCGGACACGCGGTTGTGCGGGTGCAGGATGAAGATGTCGACGTTTTCGCAGTGCTTGCAGCCTTCGATGGCGGCCGAACCGGTGTCACCCGAGGTGGCACCGACGATGACCACGCGCTCGCCGCGCTTTTCCAGCACGTAATCGAGCAGACGACCGAGCAGTTGCAGGGCGAAATCCTTGAACGCCAGGGTCGGGCCGTGGAACAGCTCGAGCACCCACTCGTTGCCGTTGAGCTGACGCAGCGGCGCAACGGCGCTGTGCGAGAACACACCGTAGGTTTCTTCGAGGATCTTTTTGAAATCGGCGTCCGGGATGCTGCCGGTGACGAACGGGCGCATGACCCGGAAAGCCAGCTCGTGATACGGCAGACCGGCCCAGGAAGCGATTTCTTCCTGGGTGAAACGTGGCAGGTTTTCCGGGACGTACAGACCGCCGTCGGTGGCCAGACCGGCCAGCAGGACGTCTTCGAAATTCAGGGCCGGTGCCTGGCCGCGGGTACTGATGTAACGCATGACTGACTCCAATGGAGAGTGTGCACAACAGTGGCCCCTTTCACGGGGCCATTGCAGGACAACGACTTAGTTCAGGTGCTCGACGCGGATCCGTACAACCGGACCATTCACGCCGGCCAGGGCTTCGAGGGCAGCGATCGCATCGTTGATACGCTGCTCGACCACGCGGTGGGTCAGCAGGATCATCGGAACCAGACCGTCGTGTTCCTCGACTTCCTTCTGCATGATCGACTCGATGTTGATGCCGCGCTCCGAGAGGATGCTCGCCACCTGAGCCAGTACGCCCGGATGGTCCTTGGCCTGGATGCGCAGGTAGTAGGCGCTTTCGCAGGCTTCGATCGGCAGGATCGGATGCGCCGACAGCGAGTCGGGCTGGAAGGCCAGGTGCGGCACGCGGTTTTCCGGATCGGACGTCATGGCGCGAACCACGTCCACCAGGTCGGCGATCACCGACGAAGCGGTCGGCTCCATGCCGGCACCGGCGCCGTAGAACAGCGTCGAACCGGCAGCGTCACCGTTGACCATCACGGCGTTCATCACGCCGTTGACGTTGGCAATCAGACGATCGGCCGGGATCAGCGTCGGGTGTACGCGCAGCTCGATGCCGGCAGCGGTGCTGCGCGCCACACCGAGGTGCTTGATGCGGTAGCCCAGCGCCTCGGCGTAGTTCACGTCAGCGGTGGTCAGCTTGGTGATGCCTTCGGTGTAGGCCTTGTCGAATTGCAGCGGAATGCCGAACGCGATGGAAGCCAGAATCGTCAGTTTGTGCGCGGCGTCGATGCCTTCTACGTCGAAGGTCGGATCGGCTTCGGCGTAGCCCAGCGCTTGCGCTTCGGCCAGCACGTCTTCGAAGGTGCGACCCTTCTCGCGCATTTCGGTGAGGATGAAGTTACCGGTGCCGTTGATGATCCCGGCGACCCAGTTGATGCGGTTGGCGGACAGGCCTTCACGGATCGCCTTGATCACCGGAATGCCACCGGCCACGGCCGCTTCGAACGCCACGATCACGCCTTTCTCGCGTGCCTTGGCGAAAATCTCATTACCGTGAACGGCGATCAGTGCCTTGTTCGCGGTGACCACATGCTTGCCATTCTCGATGGCCTTGAGTACCAGCTCGCGGGCAACGGTGTAGCCGCCCATCAGCTCTATGACGATGTCGATCTCAGGGTTCGTGGCCACTTCGAAGACATCGTTGGTAATCGCAATACCGGTCGTCTGGAACTGAGGCTTTGGCGTGCGCATGGCAATTTGTGCCACTTCGATCCCACGCCCGGCACGACGAGCAATTTCCTCGGCGTTGCGCTGAAGTACGTTGAAGGTACCGCCACCGACGGTCCCTAACCCACAGATGCCTACTTTGACCGGATTCACTGTGAACTCCCCATGAAACGGCCGACGCAAGGTCGGCCGGAAAACAACCGCGTGTTCGCGGCTCTCTATTAATGGCCCGGCGATGTTGCTGCCGGACCATGATCGTCAACGGCGGACCGTGACGATGCGAATTACTTGGCGCCCAGCGCCAGTTTGGCGACTTGTGGCGCCGGCTGGTAGCCCGGAATGACTTGTCCGTCAGCCAAAACGATGGCCGGTGTGCCGTTCACGCCAATCGACTGACCCAAAGCGAACTGTTTGGAAACCGGGTTCGCGCACTTGGCGGCCTTGATTTCCTTGCCATCGACCATTTTGTCCATGGCGGCTTTCTTGTCGGTCGAGCACCACACGGCTTGCAGTTGCTCGTCACCCGGAGAGCCGAGGCCCTGACGCGGGAACGCCACGTAACGCACTTCGATGCCGCGCTTGTTCAGCTCAGGCACTTCGGCGTGCAGCTTGTGGCAGTACGGGCAGGTGGTGTCGGTGAACACGGTGATGTGCGATTTGGTTTCGCCCACCGCCGGATACACCACGGTTTCGGCAACTGGAATGGCATTGATCAGTTTGGAGATGCCCAGGCGTTCGGTCTTCTCGGTCAGGTTGACCGGTTTGCCGTCCTTGAGCTGGAACAGGTAGCCCTGAACGATGTACTGGCCGTCGGCGCTGGCGTACAGCACGCGGCTGCCCTTGAGCTTGACTTCATACATGCCCGGCAACGGGCTGGCGCTGATGCTTTCTACCGGAACCTCGAGTTCGAGTTTTTCCAGGCTTTGACGAATGGCTTTGTCGGCCGCGTCATCGGCGACGGCAAAGGTGCTGACCAACGCAATGGCTGCGGCGGCGAAAATCTGGGTCAGACGCATGAGAACTCCTGAAGGCGGACAAATGAAACGGTCAGAACGCCCGTGCCGGAACACCGGGTCATAACCGTCCATCGTGCAAACCGGCAAAGCCTACCACATAAGGCTCGCATGGCCGAATGCGCCTGTCGCCAGAGATTGTGGGCGACGCAAACCCTGTGGGAGCGGGCTTGCTCGCGAAGGCGTCCTGGCAGGCGACAAATATCTCGTCTGTGACGGCCTCTTCGCGAGCAAGCCCGCTCCCACAGGTTTTTCATCAGCCTCTTGGGTGGTGTTTGGCGTGCAGATCTTGCAACCGCGCGCGGGCCACATGGGTGTAGATTTGCGTAGTGGAAAGGTCGCTGTGACCCAGCAACATTTGCACCACCCGCAGGTCGGCGCCGTGGTTAAGCAGGTGCGTGGCGAATGCATGACGCAAAGTGTGCGGCGACAGCGATTTGCCGATCCCGGCGACCTTGGCCCAATGCTTGATCCGGTGCCAGAAGGTCTGGCGGGTCATCTGCTCGCCGCGCTGGCTGGGGAACAGCACATCGCTGGGGCGCCCGCCGAGCAGCTCGCTACGGCCATCACGCATATAGCGCTCGACCCAGACAATCGCCTCTTCGCCCATCGGCACCAGCCGCTCCTTGCTGCCCTTGCCCATCACCCGCAACACGCCCTGACGCAGGTTGACCTGCTCCAGCGTCAGACTGACCAGTTCGGTCACCCGCAGACCACAGGCATACAACACCTCAAGCATGGCGCGGTCACGCTGGCCGATGGCTTCGCTCAGATCCGGCGCCTTGAGCAGCGCCTCGACGTCGGCTTCCGACAGCGACTTGGGCAAAGGCCGACCGAGTTGCGGCATGTCGACGCGCAAGGTCGGATCGACCGTAATCAGCTTTTCCCGCAGCAGATAGCGATAAAAGCCACGCACACCGGAAAGAAATCTGGCGGTGGAACGCGGTTTGTAGTTCTGCTCCAGACGCCAGGACAGGTGATCGAGGATCAACTCGCGACCGGCATTGATCAGCTCGAGGTTTTTCTCCTGCAGCCAGCCATTGAACAGCGCCAGATCGCTGCGGTAAGCGCCGCGGGTGTTGTCGGACAGGCCTTTTTCCAGCCACAGGGCGTCGAGGAATTGGTCAATCAGCGGATGGTCGATGGCAGGCATGGGCGCTCAAGACACACAACCTCCGAGGCTGTGCGCAAATGTAGAGTGAACTGTAGGAATGGCCGCTAGTCTTTCATAGCCCGCTAATTCAAGGAACAGGGAGCATCAATGAACGAGCAGCAAATTCTCTTGGCATTTGGCGGGATCGGCGCCGCTGCGCTGGGTTGCCAGTGGCTGGCATGGCGCCTGAAGCTGCCGGCGATTCTGTTTCTGTTGCTGACCGGGATTCTCGCCGGGCCGGTGCTGGGCTGGCTCGACCCGCAGGAAATGTTCGGCCCGCTGCTGATGCCGCTGGTGTCGCTGGCGGTAGCGTTGATCCTGTTTGAGGGCAGTCTGACCCTGCACCTGTCGGAATGGCGCGAGATCGGCAGTGTCGTGCATCGGCTGGTGACAGTTGGCGCGCTCACGACCTGGGTGGTGATTGCCGTCGCCACCCATTTTTTGCTCGGCTTCGACTGGCTGCTGGCGATCCTGTTCGGCAGCCTGACGCTGGTGACCGGGCCGACGGTGATCGTGCCGATGCTGCGGGTGGTGCGGCCGAAAGCATCGATCGCCAACATCCTGCGCTGGGAAGGCATCGTCATTGACCCGATCGGCGCCCTGCTCGCGGTGGTGGTCTACAGCTTCATCATTGCCCGCTCCGAAGGAAACGGCCTCGAACAGAGCCTGCTGACCTTTGGCGGCGTGATTGTCTGCGGTAGCGTATTCGGGGTAGTCGGCGGCTGGGTGCTCGGCACCATCATCCGTCGCCAATGGCTGCCGGAATACCTGCACAACCTCGCCTCGCTGGCAGCCGTGCTGGGGATTTTTATTGCGTCGAATCAGGTGATGCACGAGTCCGGCCTGCTGGCGGTGACGCTGATGGGCATGTGGCTGGCGAACATGAAGGGCGTGGATGTGCGGCACATCCTGCACTTCAAGGAAAACCTCAGCGTGCTGCTGATTTCCGGACTGTTCATCCTGCTCGCGGCGCGCCTGGATCTGCATGCCTTGATCGGCCTCGGGCCGTTGGTGCTGATTCTGTTGCTGGTGATTCAACTGATCGCGCGCCCGCTGAACGTGCTGTTGAGCACTGCCGGCTCCAGCCTGAGCTGGCGTGAACGCGCCCTGCTGTGCTGGATCGCCCCGCGCGGGATCGTGGCGGCGGCAGTGTCGGCGATTTTCGCGATTCGTCTGGATCAAGCCGGGCACGAAGGTGCGCTGCTGCTGGTGCCGCTGACTTTCGCGGTGATCATCGGCACCGTGGTGCTGCAAAGTGCAACCGCTCGACCATTGGCACGTTTGCTTAACGTCGCCGAACCGGCGCCGAGCGGCTTCCTGATCGTCGGGGCCAACGGCCCGGCGCGTCTGTTGGGCAAATCGTTGCAGCAACTGGGCAGCCGCGTGCTGTTGACCGATTCGAGCTGGGAGAATATTCGTGCGGCGCGCATGGAGGGGTTGCCGACGTACTTTGGCAACCCGGCATCGCAGCATGCCGATGCGCATCTGGATCTGGTGGGGCTGGGGCATCTGCTGGCGCTATCGCCGTCGGGCGAACTGAACACCCTGGCGGCGATGCGCTTTCGACACGACTTTGGTCATCAGCGTTTATTCGGTCTGGCCAGCGGTCAGGAAAGTCGTCGCAGTGACAAGCATCGGGCGAGTCTGGAACATCGCGGCAATCAGCTGGGGAGCGAGGCGCTGACCTACGCCAAGCTGGCCAGCCTGATCAGCAACGGCGCCGAGCTGTACAGCACGACGCTGACGGACGGTTTCGGTTGGGAGGATTACCAGGCATTGCATGGCAATCGGGCGACGCTGCTGTTCATGCGCGATGACAGTGGCTGGGTGCATGTGGTGACGCCGGAGACTGCTTTGAAACCGGGATCCGGGTGGACGTTGTTGGCGTTGATTCAGCCGGAGGCCAGCGGCGCCTGAGCTGACGCTTCGCGAGCAAGCCCGCTCCCACAATGTCCGTGTCGTACATAAACGTTGTAGACGACACAAAACCTGTGGGAGCGGGCTTGCTCGCGAAGGCCGCGACTCGGTTCCGGATCAGGCAGGAAACCCAGGCAGCACCGGCACCGGCCGCTTGTCATCATCAATAGCGACAAAGCTGAACTGCCCATGAATCGCCTTCTCGCGGCCATCGCAACTCATGCTCTCGACAAACACTTCCACCTCGACCTTGAGGCTGGTGTTGCCGACTTTGATCACCCGTCCCACCAGTTCGACGATGGAGCCGGCCGGGATCGCGTGGTTGAAGTCGATGCGGTCGGTTGAAACAGTCACCAGCGGCAGGCGGCAGAAGCGGGTGGCGGTGATGAACGACACTTCGTCCATCCATGCCAGCGCGGTGCCGCCGAACAGGGTGTTGTGGTGGTTGGTGGTCGGCGGGAAGACGGCTTTGGTCACGCGGGTTACCGAGAGTTCGGTACGGCGCTGGATTTCCTGGTCGCGGGTGGTCATGGTTCTGGCCTGAAACAAAAATGCTGTGGATAAATTACAGGCAACAAAAAAGCAGCCCGTAGGCTGCTTTTTTCTGCATCGGAAGCTGGACTTAAGCCAGTTTTTCCTTGATGCGAGCTGCTTTACCCGACAGGTCGCGCAGGTAGTACAGCTTGGCTTTACGTACGTCACCGCGACGTTTAACAGCCATGCTGTCGATCTGCGGGGAGTAGGTCTGGAAAGTACGTTCTACGCCAACACCGTTGGAGATTTTACGAACGGTGAACGCACTGTTCACGCCGCGGTTACGCTTGGCGATGACAACGCCTTCGAACGCTTGCAGACGGGAACGATCGCCTTCCTTCACTTTCACCTGAACGACAATGGTGTCGCCTGGGGCAAAGGTAGGGATTTCTTTGGTCATCTGCTCTGCTTCGAGTGCAAGGATGATTTTGTTGGTCATGCTGTGCTCCTAAGGTAAATCAACTGATCTACCATCGATACGTTGTTAACTATCGTCCCGCTCGCGGATGTATTCCTCGAGCAGCTTCTTCTCTTCTCCAGAAAGCGAGCGGCTTTCCAGAAGATCGGCGCGTCGTTCATAGGTCCTACCAAGGGACTGCTGTAAACGCCAACGCCGGATATGCGCGTGATTGCCACTCAGCAACACGTCGGGAACACGCTGATCCGCATACACCTCAGGTCGGGTGTAGTGCGGGCAATCCAGCAGACCATCCGTAAAGGAATCTTCCTCAGCGGAATCCGCATGCCCTAAAGCTCCGGGCAGCAGTCGTGTAACCGCATCGATCATGACCATGGCCGGCAGCTCGCCGCCAGACAGTACATAGTCACCAATCGACCACTCTTCATCGACATGAGCCTCAATAAAGCGCTCGTCAATGCCTTCATAGCGGCCGGCAATCAGGATCAATGCATCCGATTTTGCCAACTCGCGTACCGCCGACTGAGTCAGTTGACGGCCTTGGGGGGACAGGTAAATCACCTTCGCCGCCTCCCCGGCTGCTGCCTTGGCCTGAACCAGAGCATCTTCCAGGGGCTTGATCTTCATCACCATGCCCGGACCACCGCCAAACGGGCGATCGTCCACAGTGTGATGCCGATCCGTCGTGTAATCCCGCGGATTCCAACAGGTCAGCTGCAAGAGCCCCTGTTTGACCGCACGACTGGTAATGCCGTACTCACTGATGGCCGAGAACATCTCGGGGAACAGCGTAATGACGTCTACGCGCAGGCTGGCCATTGCTTAGAAGTCCGCGTCCCATTCCACCCGCATCACGCCTGCTTCCAGGTCGATTGCCAGCACGCATTGCTCCGTATAGGGCAACAACCGCTCGCGATCATCCAGGCTGCCTGCGCAGGGCTTGACCACCAATACATCGTTCGCGCCGGTCTCCAACAGGTGATCAACCTTGCCGAACAATTGCTCGTCCTGGTTGATGACGCTCAGACCCTGCAACTGGTACCAGTAGTACTCGTCGCCTGTCAGGTTGGGCAAAAGGCTTCGTGAGATGCAAATCTCGTAACCGCTCAGAAGACGGGCTTCATCGCGATCGTCGAGGCCTTTGAGCTTGGCAACCAGATCCTTTTGAGTGGATCGGCCGCTGACCAGCTCGACCTGTTTCACCACGCCTTCGCGCCGAAGCGTCCAGTTGCGGTAGTCCAACAGGTTTTCAATCGGATCGGTAAAGGAAAAGACCTTCACCTCGCCGCGAACGCCGTGAACCGAAAAAATCTTGCCGACAACGATCAGGTCATCAGCTTTTTCTGGCGTCGCGCTCATACTGCTCAGGCTGCAGCCTTGGCAGATTCCTTCAGCAACTGAGCAACACGCTCAGATGGCTGTGCACCAACGCTCAGCCAGTAGGCTACGCGCTCTTGGTTCACGGACAGACGGATTTCCTGACCACGGGCAACAGGGTTGAAGAAGCCAACCTGTTCTTTGTGGGAGCCGTCACGCGGGTTACGCGAGTCGGTTACGGTCAGGTGGTAAAACGGGCGCTTTTTGGAGCCGCCAAGGGCAAGACGGATTGTTAGCATGTGAACATCGTTCCTGTAGTCGGTGCTGCAAATCTAAATGCACAGCGGGCATGGGTGCCCGAAAGGCCGCATATTCTAAGGAATATCCGGACTTTTGCAAATGACTTTTTCCGGCGCCTATGGCATGCCGTGCGGATTTGCATATAGAGCCGTCGATGAAAACGGCCAGTCAGCTCCCGCCGAGTGCGGGTTTGCTGTTGATCCTGCGTCCTTGCAGGGTCTGCGCCGGTGCGACGACCGGCGAAGTCATGGTGTCCTGAATCACATTTTCGGCATGCCGCCGCCGGGCAACATACCGCCCATGCCGCGCATCATTTTCGCCATTCCGCCTTTGGCGGTGAATTTCTTCATCATCTTCTGCATCTGCTTGTGCTGCTTGATCAAGCGACCGATGTCCTGCACCTGAGTGCCGGAACCCATGGCGATCCGGCGTTTGCGCGAACCACTGATCAATTCAGGGTCGCGGCGCTCGGCCGGGGTCATGGAGTTGATGATGGCTTCCATCTGCTTGAACTGCTTCTCTGCCGCGTTCTGGGCATTGCCCATTTGCGACAGATTGACGCCGCCGATGCTCGGCAGCTTGTCCATGAGGCCGCCGAGGCCGCCCATGTTCTTCATCTGTTGCAGCTGATCGCGGAAGTCTTCGAGGTCGAAGCCCTTGCCCTTCTTCAGCTTCTTGGCCAGTTTGTCGGCCTTGTCCTTGTCGAGGGTCGCTTCAGCCTGTTCGATCAGGCTGAGCACATCGCCCATGCCGAGGATCCGCGAAGCGATACGCTCAGGGTGGAACGGATCGAGCGCTTCGCTCTTCTCGCCCATACCGATGAACTTGATCGGCTTGCCGGTGATCGCGCGCACCGACAGCGCGGCACCGCCACGGGCATCGCCGTCGACCTTGGTCAGGATCACACCGGTCAGCGGCAGCGCATCACCGAAGGCCTTGGCCGTGTTGGCGGCGTCCTGACCGGTCATTGCGTCGACCACGAACAGGGTTTCCACCGGGTTGATCGCGGCGTGCAGCGCCTTGATCTCGCCCATCATCTCTTCGTCGATGTGCAGACGACCGGCGGTGTCGACGATGACCACGTCGATGAATTTCAGTTTTGCTTCATTAATAGCCGCGTTGGCGATGTCGACCGGCTTCTGGCTCAGATCGGACGGGAAGAACGTCACGCCGATGTCGTTGGCCAGGGTTTCCAGCTGTTTGATCGCAGCCGGACGGTAGATGTCCGCCGACACGACCATCACCGACTTCTTCTTGCGCTCTTTAAGGAAGCGCGCGAGTTTGCCGGCGGTGGTGGTTTTACCGGCACCCTGCAGACCGGCCATCAGAATGACGGCGGGCGGCACGGCGCTCAGGTTCAAGTCTTCGTTGGCCGCGCCCATCAGGCTTTCGAGTTCGGCCTGGACGATCTTCACGAAGGCCTGGCCCGGCGTCAGGCTGCGCGACACCTCGGTGCCGACAGCGCGCTCCTTGACCGAATTGACGAAGTCCTTGACCACCGGCAGGGCGACGTCGGCTTCGAGCAACGCCATGCGCACTTCGCGCAGGGTGTCTTTGATATTGTCTTCAGTCAGCTTGGCCTTGCCGGTGACATGGCGCAGCGTCTGCGAGAGACGGTCGGTTAAGTTTTCAAACATTGCGCGATCCTTTCAGGCCCTGTGTAGACCGGGATAATGGCGGCCCAGACCGGATTCAACATGTGCTCGGCGAGCCTGCGGCGTGGGCAGGTCGCGGATTATAGCGAAGACTGCGTCGGGCGGACACCTCGCACTTTCGTGGTGTGGCGGTTCTATGCCAAACTCAGCGCCTTTCGGGCCTGCCTAACAGGATTTATGCTCCCCTTGTCACCCAGTTTGCTGACTACCATCGCCGCCGCGCTTCTTTATGCCGCTGCGACCCTTTATCAGGGCACCCGCCTGGCCTCCGGCGCCAAGGCGAACAAGCGCCTGCTGGTTACGCTCGGCATCCTCGCCGTGCTCGCCCACAGCGCCAGCCTGCTCACTCACCTGCTGACGCCGATCGGCCTGGGCCTGGACTTCTTCAGCGCCGCCAGCCTGATCGCCGCGGCTGTCATCGCCCTGACGCTACTGGCCTGCTCGCGGATCCCGGTTGAAAACCTGCTGGTGCTGCTGTTCCCGCTCGGCGCGGCGACGGTGTTGCTGGCGCAGTTCGCCCCGGCCGGCACGGTACAAATCATCGACGAAGAACCGGGCATCCTCGCCCACATCCTGCTGTCGATCCTCGCCTACGGCATGTTCACCATCGCGGTGTTCCAGGCCTTGCTGCTGCTGGTGCAGGATCACCAGCTCAAGCACAAGCACCCGTCGGGCCTGATCAAGAATTTCCCGCCACTGCAAACCATGGAAAGCCTGCTGTTCGGTTTCCTCTGGGCCGGCTGGACGCTGCTGTCGCTGTCGCTGATCTCCGGCTGGCTGTTCGTCGAGAACCTGTTCGCCCAGCATCTGGTGCACAAGACCCTGCTGGCGTGCCTGGCCTGGATCGTGTTCAGCGTGCTGCTGTGGGGCCGCAATCGCCTCGGCTGGCGTGGCCACAAGGCGATTCGCTGGACTCTCGCCGGTTTCTGCCTGCTGATGTTGGCGTATTTCGGCAGCAAGCTGGTTCGTGAATACATCCTGCACATCTGACGGGCGGCATAAATGGACGGTTTGCCCATAGGGCCGATGCTCGCGGTATTTGTCCTGCTGATTTTATGGTCGGGGCTGTTTACCGCCGTCGAAATCGCGCAGCAGCACTTGCTCGCGCAACGCACCGCCTCGCGCGCCAGCGATAAACCGCTGGCGAAGCTGAGCTTCCCGCTCGACAGTCTGATCCTGTGCAACACCCTGTGCCGCGCCCTCGCGGTAATCATTGCCACGTTGCTGGCGATCTTCCTTTGCGAGGAGAACGGCCCGTGGGCCGCCTGCCTCGTCGCCGGCGCCGTATTGCTGGTGTTTGCCGATTACTTTCCGCGCACCGTGGCCCAGCGCTACCCGGATGCGGTGCTGTCGTTCGGTAATACCCTGCTGGCGGTTCCGCTGAAGATTCTTTACCCGCTGGCGTGGCTGCTGAGCCGCATCAGCGGTTTGCTGCTGCGCCCCTTCGCGCGCAAACCCCAAGTGGTGCAGCAAAGCGAAGACGAAGAACCTGCCGACCCGAACGAAGACCCGGAACACCCGTCTCGCACACACCCGGTGTCAGGGATTCACGCGCTGGACAACATCACGGTCAATGACATTCTGGTGCCCCGCAGCGACGTCGACGGCATCAACCTCGACGATTCGATCGAGGAGATCATCGAACAACTGCGCCAGAACAAACGCACGCGCCTGCCGGTGTTTCACAGCGACATCAACCAGGTCGAAGCGGTGCTCAATACCCGGCAGATCCGCCATCTGCTCAACGATGGCCAGCTGACCCGCGAAGCGCTGCTGGCCGCCAGCTACGAACCGTACTTCGTTCCGGAAAGCACGCCGCTGCAACTGCAACTGCTGAACTTCCACAAGCAGCAGCGCCGCTTGGGCATGGTGGTGGACGAGTACGGCGAAGTGCTGGGCATCGTCACTCTGGAAGACATTCTCGAAGAAATCGTCGGCGAATTCGAAAGCGAGCACAGCCTCGACAACCCGCACATCCATCCGCAGCCCGACGGGCGCATGGTGATCGATGGTACCGCGTCGATCCGCGAGTTGAACAAATGCCTCGGCTGGCATTTGCCGAGCGACGGGCCAAAAACCCTCAACGGTCTGGTGACCGAAGCGCTGGAGACCATTCCGGACAGCGCGGTGTGTCTGAAGATCGGGCGCTATCGGCTGGAGATTCTCGAGACCGAGGACAACCGGGTGAGCAAGGTGCTGATCTGGCATACGAGCGCTGTGCCTGCCAAGGTTTAGGCGCTTTTGTGGCGAGGGAGCTTGCGTCCGCTCGGGCGCGCAGCGGCCGTAAATGTGTTGGGGTCGCTTCGCAACCCAGCGGGAGCAAGCTCCCTCGCCACAGGAAGATCAATCGACGTCAATCCGCTGCGATCTTTTGCTCTTGTTTGATCGTTAGCCCCCTTCCTATAATCGAGGTGCTCACCCAAGCGCCACCGAACCTCGTGCTTACCCCGCACAAGACAGGTTTCGGCAATTTCCGCATCACCCCGACGACTGTTCCTACTCGAAACAGCGCTCGCGTCTCATCCCACATCCCTGGGTGTTCAACCATAATAATTCGCTCCAATGGAGCCATGACTGTCAGGGATCACCGCATGACGACCAGTACCGCTTACAGCGCCACCGCGCCTGCCCAGCCGACCAACTCCGCCACTCGCGTGGCGACAGCGAGTTTCATCGGCACCGCCATCGAGTTCTACGACTTCTACGTTTATGCCACGGCCGCCGCGCTGGTTATCGGTCCGGTGTTCTTTCCGCAGACGTCCGGCACCGCGCAGATGCTTTCGGCGTTTCTCACCTTCGGCATCGCCTTCCTCGCCCGCCCGCTGGGTTCGGCACTGTTCGGCCATTTCGGTGACCGCATCGGGCGCAAGTCGACACTGGTCGCCTCGCTCTTGCTGATGGGCGTGTGCACCACGCTGATCGGCGTGCTGCCGGGTTACGCCAGCATTGGCGCCTGGGCACCGATTCTGTTGTGTGTGCTGCGTTTCGGTCAGGGTTTGGGATTGGGTGGCGAATGGGGTGGCGCGGCGTTGCTGGCCACGGAGAATGCGCCCAAGGGCAAACGGGCGTGGTTCGGCATGTTCCCGCAGCTTGGCCCGTCAATCGGCTTTCTTGCAGCCAATGGCCTGTTCCTGACCCTGGCCATGACACTCGATGACGAGCAGTTTCGCAGTTGGGGCTGGCGGATTCCGTTTCTGCTCAGCGCGGCACTGGTGATGGTCGGCCTGTATGTGCGCCTCAAGCTCCATGAAACCCCGGTGTTCGCCAACGCCATTGCTCGTCAGGAACGGGTGAAAGTGCCGCTGGTCGAGTTGTTCAGCCAATACTGGGCGCCAACACTGCTTGGCGCAGCGGCCATGGTGGTGTGCTATGCGCTGTTTTACATCTCGACGGTGTTTTCTCTGAGCTACGGCGTGTCCACCCTCGGCTACAGCCGTGAGACGTTTCTTGGACTGCTGTGTTTTGCCGTGCTGTTCATGGCCGCCGCAACGCCGTTGTCCGCCTGGGCGAGTGACCGTTACGGGCGCAAACCGGTGCTGATCGTTGGCGGCGTGCTGGCGATTCTGTCCGGGTTTCTGATGGAGCCGTTGCTGACGCAAGGTTCGACCTGGGGCGTGGCGCTGTTCCTGTGCATCGAGCTTTTCCTGATGGGCGTGACGTTTGCCCCGATGGGCGCGCTGCTGCCGGAACTGTTTCCGACCCACGTGCGCTATACCGGCGCATCGGCCGCTTACAACCTCGGCGGGATCGTCGGCGCCTCGGCGGCTCCGTTCTTCGCGCAGAAACTGGTGGCAATGGGTGGTTTGAGTTATGTCGGCGGGTATGTGTCGGCGGCAGCGGTGCTCAGCCTGATTGCTGTGCTGTGCCTGAAGGAAACGCGCAATAACGATCTGAATCAGGTTGCCTGACGGAAGATCAAAAGCTTCGCGAGCAGGCTCGCTCCCACAGTGTCCGTGCAGTACACAAAATTTGTGAACACCGCCGAACCTGTGGGAGCGGGCTTGCTCGCGAATGCCGCGCCTCGGTTTACAGCTCTACAACAACAGCCTGAGCAGCACGGGTCGCCTTGGCACGCGCAGCTTCGATCGACTCATCCCGCGCCAACGCCACGCCCATCCGGCGCTGACCATTGACTTCAGGCTTACCGAACAGACGCAACGCCGTATCCGGCTCGCTCAGCGCTGCGCCCAGGTTGGCGAACGCGGTCTGGGTCGACTGCCCTTCCACCAGAATCACCGCCGAAGCCGATGGGCCGAACTGACGGATCAGCGGCACCGGCAGACCGAGAATGGCGCGCGCGTGCAGGGCGAACTGCGACAGATCCTGAGAAATCAGGGTCACCAGACCGGTGTCATGCGGGCGCGGCGAAACTTCGCTGAACCACACCTGATCGCCCTTGATGAACAGCTCGACGCCGAACAGACCGCGACCGCCCAAGGCCTCGGTCACGGCTTTGGCCACGCGCTCGGACTCAGCCAGAGCAATCGGGCTCATGGCTTGCGGCTGCCAGGATTCCTGATAGTCGCCCTTCTCCTGACGGTGACCGACCGGTGCGCAGAACGTGGTGCCGCCGATGTGGCGCACGGTCAGCAGAGTGATTTCGTAGTCGAAATCGATGAAGCCTTCGATGATCACCCGACCTTTGCCGGCGCGACCGCCCTCTTGCGCGTAATCCCAGGCTTTCTGCACGTCATCGGCGCTGCGCAGCAGGCTCTGGCCTTTGCCCGACGAGCTCATGACTGGCTTGACCACGCACGGGAAGCCCAAGTCCTGAACGGCTTTGCTGTAGTCCTCGAAGGTGTCGGCAAAATGGTACGGCGAGGTTGGCAGGTCCAGCTCTTCAGCGGCCAGGCGGCGGATGCCTTCGCGGTTCATGGTCAATTGCGCGGCGCGGGCGGTCGGAATCACGGTGAAGCCTTCGGCTTCCAGCTCGACCAGCGTGGCGGTGGCGATGGCTTCGATTTCCGGCACGATGAAGTGCGGCTTCTCGGCTTCGATGACTGCACGCAGCGCGGCGCCGTCGAGCATGTTGATCACGTGGCTGCGGTGCGCCACCTGCATCGCCGGCGCGTTGGCGTAACGGTCGACGGCAATCACTTCAACGCCCAGGCGTTGCAGCTCGATCACCACTTCCTTGCCCAACTCACCACAGCCACACAGCAATACGCGGGTCGCGGTCGGCGACAATGGAGTTCCGATACGGGTCATCTCAGGTCCTCAAAGAAGCGGATCATCGAGGAAAGCAACGCCAGACGCGCTTTCCATGGGGAGAAAGCGCGGCATTTTACATGAACCGCAGGGTTTGGCTCAGCTGGCGACAGCCTGTTTGCGCTCG
This sequence comes from Pseudomonas sp. AM14(2022), assembly GCF_036346455.1. Lineage (NCBI taxonomy): Bacteria > Pseudomonadati > Pseudomonadota > Gammaproteobacteria > Pseudomonadales > Pseudomonadaceae > Pseudomonas > Pseudomonas sp. AM14(2022). The sequence continues at coordinate 118,065 of NZ_JAOTNY010000003.1, read as the reverse complement.
CGCCAGGCCATGATCAGCCAAACGGCAGTGACGCCGGCAAACTTCGAGACCAGTGCGGTGATGATCACCGGTGGCGTCATCAGGTCGATCATGCCGAAAAAGATGAAGGTATCGAGCGGAATGCTCAGCGCCGAGCTGATCCACAGGCGGTCGCGCAGCGGCCGTTTGGTGACGCTGAACACCAGCCAGTCGATGATTTCCGACACCGCGAACGCCGTGGCGCTGGCCAAGGCGATGGATGGATCAGAAGTGACGTAAGACAGCACCAGCGCCGCCAGCATCGCCACGAGCGCACCGTGGCCGAAACGGGTTTGCACCATGTCGCGCAACACGAACACCAACCCGCCCCAGGCCGACCAGATGATGTCCAGGTGTGGCGCGGTGGAGAAAGCGAAGTTGATCAGCACGACGCTGCTGATGTAGGCGATGAGGAAAATCATGGGGGCGACCTGTCAAATTGGCGCACAGGTTACTTCAGGCTTGGAGTCGGGCCAATAAGAAGTGGCGACTGTTCTGGCCTCTTCGCGAGCAAGCCCGCTCCCAGAGGGGAATGCATTTCAAATGTGGGAGCGGGCTTGCTCGCGAAGGCGGGCTGTCAGGCGCCTGATTTTCCGGGAATCATCCACACCAACCCGCTCGCCTTCGCCCGCTCATGACACAACCCCAGCACCACCCGCCGCTCGTCATTGGTCATGCGTCCCCAGCGCGTGATCTCCGCGACCGTGCGCTGGCAACCGGTACAAATATCGTCTTCATCCAGTGCGCAGATATTCACACACGGCGAGGCAACCGGTCTTTCGGGAGTACTCATTCTTCCTGCTCGACCAGATCACGCGCATAGCGCTGGGAATTGTGCACGTAGTGCGCGGCGCTGGCCTCAAGCATTTTCTTCTGCGCCTCGGTCAGCTCACGCACGACCTTGCCCGGCGAGCCCATCACCAGCGAGCCATCGGGAATTTCCTTGCCTTCGCCGATCAGCGAATTGGCGCCGATGATGCAGTTCTTGCCGATTTTCGCGCCGTTGAGGATTACCGCGTTGATGCCAATCAGGCTGTAATCGCCGACGGTGCAACCATGCAGCATGGCGTTGTGACCGATGGTCACGCCGGTGCCGATGGTCAGCGGATAGCCCATGTCGGTGTGCATCACCGTGCCGTCCTGGACGTTGCTGTTCTTGCCGATCAGGATCAGTTCGTTGTCGCCGCGCAATACGGCGTTGAACCAGACGTTGGCGCCCTCTTCCAGTCTGACCTTGCCCACCAGCACGGCATTGGGCGCGACCCAGCTCTGTGGATGGGTGTCGACGCGGGCGTCGCCCAGGCGGTATTTCATCTTGTTTTCCTCAGGGCTCACGATGACGGGCCATTCGAGCGATGGCTTCAGGTGTTGATATAGCTTTTGGGCGGATGATGCAGGCTGATCTGTTCGTCATAGAGCAGATTGATCAGTTCGACGATCATGATAGCGGTCAAACCCCAGATCTTGAATTCGCCGTAGCGATAACTCGGCACATACCAACTACGGCCCTGGTAATCGATACGGTGCGTGTGTTCGCGCGGGTCTTTGCGGAAGAACTCCAGCGGCACATTGAATACCGCTGCGATCTCGGCATCGTTGGCCTGGTATTCGACGAAGTCCGGGATCACCCCGACATACGGCGTGACCTTGATGCCGTGCAGGGAGATCAGCGGGCTGAGCGGGCCGATCACCTCGACCAGCCCCGGTGGCAGGCCGATTTCTTCCTCGGCTTCGCGCAGAGCGGTGAAGATCAGGTCGGGGTCTTCCGGGTCACGGCGTCCGCCGGGGAAGGCCACCTCGCCGCCATGGGTCGAGAGGCCGCTGGCGCGCAGGGTCAGCACCAGCTCGGGTTCGTCACTGCGGGTGATCGGCACCAGAACAGCGGCCTCGGGGAAACGTTTATCGGTCTCCAGCGTGCGCGGTGTGTGGTTGCTTACCCTATGCAGTAGCTCGTCCAGCATGAGTGTTCTCGATCTGTGCCTTACCCTGCATCATGCACCAATCATTGCAGCCGCCCAAGCCCCTCGCCGGGCCATGTCGCGAAACGACAACTTGCCGACCGGCACCGCTGCACGCCAAGATAGGCGCAGCATTCAGGAACCCCAGCATGAAATTTTGCAGCCAGTGCGGCAACCCGGTGACCCAGCGCATTCCCGAAGGCGATTCGCGGCTGCGATTTGTCTGTGACAGCTGTCAGACCATTCACTATCAAAACCCCAATATCGTCGCCGGTTGCGTCGCGACCTGGGGCAGTAAAGTGCTGCTCTGCCGCCGCGCCATCGAGCCACGCCTCGGTTACTGGACGCTGCCCGCCGGTTTCATGGAAAACGGCGAAACCATCGAGCAAGCCGCGATCCGCGAAACCGCCGAGGAAGCCTGCGCCCGAGTGCGTAATCTGAGCATCTACACGCTGATCGACGTGCCGCACATCAGCCAGGTACACGTGTTCTTCCGTGCCGAACTGGCCGATCTGGACTTTGCTGCCGGGCCCGAAAGCCTCGAAGTACAACTATTCGACGAAGCCGACATCCCGTGGGACGAGCTGGCTTTCCGCACCGTGGGGCGTACCTTAGAATGCTTCTTCGCTGATCGCCGCGCCGAAAGCTACCCGGTTCGCTCCGAATCGATTCCGCCGTTGACGCAGCCTGCCATCACCTAAAAGCTTCTATAAATAAAATATCTGCGTCACTCCCTGGGGAATCGTTTCAATGCGCTGGTTGCTTGCCCTGTTTTGCCTGTCGTTCGTCACCGTGTCCCAAGCGTCATTCGTGACCACCGTGACGCCGTCGAATACCCCGATGATCGAAAAAATCCTGGTGCTCAAATCGGCTCATCAACTGCAATTGATCGCCGACGGCAAGCCGATCAAGACCTATCGAATCTCCTTGGGCAAGGGCGCGAAAAAAGGCCCGAAACTGATTGAAGGCGACAAACGCACGCCCGAAGGTTTCTACTGGATCGACTGGCGCAAGGTCAGTGAAAAATTCAACCTGGCGATGCACATCTCCTACCCGAACATCAGCGATTCGGCCCGTGCCCGCCGCGAAGGCGTCGAGCCTGGCGGCATGATCATGATCCACGGCACCCCGGATTCGGAAGAAACCCCGGAAGACCTGTTCCACACCCTGGACTGGACCGACGGCTGCATCGCCATGCGCAACATGGACATGCGTGAAGTCTGGGGTCTGGTGCCGGACGGCACGATGATCGAGATCCGTCCTTAGCCCGCGACCACTGGTCACCTGAAAAAAATAAATCAAAAGATCGCAGCCTTCGGCAGCGCCTACAGGGTTGATACCACTTCCCACTGTAGGAGCTGCCGCAGGCTGCGATCTTTTGCTTTTTACAGCCCACCCCTAATACCACTTCAATCCACAACCCCCGAAACCCGCCATTTCGTTGGGCTAAACGCCATTTCCCCGCGTTGACATGGTATTCAAGTGGTATTAATTTCCGCCCCACAAGCGAGCAACAACAATCCTATACTCGCGTCGGAAATGACCTACATGAACGACCTCCAGGCCCTACGCCCAGATGACTCCCAGCCGACGCCGCTGTACCTGCAGCTGGCGCGCAATCTGGAATCGGCGATCCATTCCGGGCAGTGGAAGGCCGAGCAGGCGATGCCGTCCGAGCGCAACCTCAGCGAGCAACTGGGTATCTCCCGGGTCACCGCACGCAAAGCGCTGGAAGTGCTGCTCGATCAAGGTCTGATCCGCCGCCTGCAAGGTTCCGGCACGTTCATCACACCCCGTCTGGAACAACCGCTGTCACGCCTCTCGGGCTTCAGCGAAATGCTTCGCCTCAAGGGCTTTGTCCCCAGCTCGCAGTGGCTGGAACGCGAAATCACCCTGCCGACTCACGAAGAACTGATCCGCCTGAGCCTGTCGCCGAACGACAAGGTCGCGCGCATGAAACGCCTGCGCAAGGCCGACGACACGGTGATGGCCATCGAGATGAGCACCCTGCCCGCCAAGATCATGCCCAAGCCGCAATTGGTCGGCGATTCACTCTACGAGTACCTCGACGGCATCGGCAAACCGATCGTCCGCGCCCTGCAGCACATCCAGGCAATCAACGCCTCGGACGAGTTCGCCGCGCTGGTCGGCATCGCCCCCGGCACCGCCATGCTGCTGATGACCCGGGTCGGCTATCTGGAAGACAACACGCCGATCGAAGTCACCGACACTTATTGCCGCAACGACTACTACGACTTTGTTGCAGAGCTTCGCCGCTGATCAGCAGCCAGGCCAAACGAGAGAACCGAAATGTCCGAAGACAACATCCTCACCGCCAGCGGCTGGGTTCGCGGCCGGCTGATCCACGAACACGGCAAAGTCGTGTCGATCGAAGGCGTGCCCTGCGATCCGGCCGACAATGATCTGCCCTACCTGCTGCCGGGTTTCATCGACCTGCACGTCCACGGCGGTGGCGGCAAAGACATCATGGAAGGTGCCAGTGCCTTCGAGACCATCACCCGCACCCACGTGCGCTTCGGCACCACTTCGCTGCTGGCCACCACCATGACCGCGCCGAGTGCTGAGATCTCCAGCGTGCTGAAAGAAGTCGGCGAGTTCTGCGAACAGCGTCCGCAAGGCGCCGCCCGGGTACTCGGTGTGCATCTCGAAGGCCCGTACATCAACCCCGGCAAACTCGGCGCGCAACCGAATTTCGCCCACACCGCGTTGATGGCCGAGGTCGAGCAATACCTCGCGCTGGCGCCGATCCGGGTGATCACCATCGCCCCGGAAATCGCCGGTCACGACGGATTGATTCGTGAACTGAGCAGCCGGGGCATCCGCATGCAGATCGGCCATACCCTCGGCAGCTACGAGGAAGGCGTCGCCGCTCTGGAGGCTGGCGCGACCAGTTTCACCCATTTGTACAACGCCATGAGCCCGCTGCATCACCGCGAACCGGGGATCGTCGGCGCCGCGCTGGCCCACGCCAAATTCGCCGAACTGATCCCGGACTTGCTGCACGTGCATCCCGGTGCGATCCGCGTGGCCCTGCGTTCGATCCCGTGCCTGTACTGCGTCACCGATTCGACCGCCGCCGCCGGCATGCCCGACGGTGAATACAAGCTCGGCAGCCACACCGTGACCAAATGCCTGGGCGGCGTGCGCCTGCCCGACGGCACGCTGGCCGGCAGCACCCTGACCATGGATCAGGCCCTGCGCAATCTGGTGAAGATCGGATTGCCGATCGCCGAGGCCTCGCAACGTCTTTCGCAATTCCCCGCCGACTACCTCGGCATCACTGAACGCGGGCGCCTGCAACCGGGGGCCTGGGCCGACTGCGTGCGGCTGGATCGCTCACTCACACTGACCGCCGTCATGGTCGAAGGAGAAGACATTGACTTCAAAAATGCTTGAAGAGGCGCTGTCCTCGTTCGAGGCCGTGCAAGCCCAATTGCAACAGCTCGACCCGCAGATGATCGAAATCGCCGGGCGCCTGCGCCGTCAGCCGCCGCAAGTGGCGATGACCGTTGCGCGCGGCAGCTCCGACCACGCGGCGAGCTACTTCGCCTACCTGACCATGCAGCAACTGGGCGTACCGGTGGCGTCGTTGCCGATGTCGGTGGTGACCATGCAGCAGGCGCCGCTGAAGGTCAGCGGTCAGGTGGCGTTCGCGTTCTCGCAATCGGGTCAGAGCCCGGATCTGGTCAACAGTCTGCGTCTGCTGCGCAAGCGCGGCGCACTGAGCGTATCGATGGTCAATGCCGCCGATTCGCCATTGGAAGCGGCGTGTGAATTCAGCCTGCCGTTGCTCGCCGGTATCGAAAGCAGCGTCGCCGCGACCAAGAGTTTCATCGCCACCCTCAGCGCCAGCGCCCGCCTGATCGCGCACTGGAAAGAAGACAGCGAACTGCTGGAAGCGCACAACGCCCTGCCCGAAGGACTGCGCGACGCGGCGCAACAGGACTGGAGCACCGCGATCGACGCCTTGCGCGACTGTGAACGGCTGATGGTCATTGGCCGTGGTGCCGGTTTTGCCATCGCCCAAGAGGCCGCGCTGAAATTCAAGGAAACCTCGGCCATTCAGGCCGAAGCGTTCAGCAGTGCCGAAGTCCGTCACGGCCCGATGGCGCTGATCGACGAACACTACCCGCTGCTGGTGTTCGCTCCACGCGGTGCCGAACAGGCCGGTCTGATCAGTCTTGCGGCAGAGATGCGTCAACGCGGCGCTCGCGTGCTGCTGGCCGCGCCGGACGACATCCTCGAACGCGACCTGACCCTGAGCCGCGCCGAACACCCGGCCCTCGATCCGATTCTGGCGATCCAGAGTTTCTACGTGATGGCCGCAGGTCTCGCCGTGGCCCGCGGCATGGACCCGGATCAGCCGCGCCACCTGAGCAAAGTGACCCGTACGCACTAAGTCCGAATGACTGCACACCTGATGAGACCGAGCCATGCACAACAACAATAAAGAGCTGACCCTCAGCGCCCCGCTCAGCGGCCCGGTGCTCACGCTCGCCAAAGTCCCGGACGCGGTGTTCGCCAGCGGCGCGATGGGTGACGGCATCGCCATCGACCCGCTGAATGACACCCTGTATTCGCCCTGCGCCGGGGAGATCATCCACGTCGCCCGCACCGGCCACGCGCTGACCGTGCGTGCCGATAACGGCGCGGAAATCCTCCTACATCTGGGCCTGGACACCGTTGAACTGAACGGCGAAGGCTTCTCGATGCTGGTCAAGCAAGGCACGCGGGTCAGCAACGGCCAGCCGTTGTTGCGCTATGACCTGGACAAGGTCGGCCAGCAGTGCAAAAGCCTGGTCAGCCTGTTGATCCTGACCAACAGCCAGGATTTCCAGGTGCGCCCGATCACGCTCAAAGCGGTGAAGGTCGGCGAGCCGCTGCTGCACATCATTGCACGCAACAGCTCTGCGGCGACTGCCGAAGCGGTTGGCGGGCCAGAGGTTCAGGGTCAGGTGCTGGTGGCGCATCGCGGCGGCTTGCATGCGCGCCCCGCCGCGCTGATTCGCCAGACCGCACAAGGTTTCAAGAGCCAGTCGCAGCTGCACTTCGCCGGTAAATCGGCGCCGTGCAACAGCCTGATCGGCCTGATGGGACTGGCCATTGGCGAGCAGGATGAAGTGCACGTCAGTTGTCAGGGGCCGGACGCCGAAGCCGCGCTGCAAGCCTTGCTCAATGCGTTGGCGACTGCCCTGCTCGACGATCATCACGCCGCTGCACCGGTCAGCGCCGCACCGCGCAAGCGCCCGGCCGAAGCTGGCGTACTGCAGGGTGTGTGCGCCGCGCCGGGACTGGTCGGCGGGCCGCTGTTTCGCCTGAACGCGATCAGCCTGCCGGCAGATGCGGGCAATCATGCTCCGCTTGAGCAACTGCAGAAACTTGAAGCCGCGCTGAATCAGGTTCGCGGCGAAATCAACGCCACGCTCACCCAAGCAAAAAAGCACAAGAACATCGATGAAGAAGCGATCTTCGCCGCGCACCTGGCCCTGCTCGAAGACCCGGCCCTGCTCGACACCGCGCAGCATTCCATCGACCAAGGCACGGCGGCGACCCACGCCTGGAGCCAGTCGATCGACGTGCAGTGCGAAGTACTGCAACACACCGGCAGCGCGCTGCTGGCCGAACGCGCCAACGATCTGCGCGACCTCAAGCAACGTGTCCTGCGCGCCCTGCTCGGCGAAGCCTGGCATTACGACGTGCCGGCCGGCTCCATTGTCGCTGCGCATGAACTGACGCCGTCGGATCTGCTGCAACTCAGCGCGCAAGGTGTCGCCGGGTTGTGCATGGCCGAGGGTGGCGCGACCTCGCACGTGGCGATTCTGGCGCGCGGCAAAGGCCTGCCGTGCCTGGTTGCACTGGGCGCCGCTTTACTCGATCAAGCACAAGGTCAGTCGGTGGTGCTGGATGCCGATGGCGGTCGCCTCGAACTGGCGCCGAGCACCGAACGCCTGGCCGAAGTACAACAGGCGCAAATCGAGCGTCAGCAACGCCGCGATGCGCAACAGGCCAAGGCGCATCTGCCCGCTGAAACCCGCAATGGCGTGGCGATCGAAGTGGTCGCCAATGTCGCCTCCAGCCATGAAGCGGCAGACGCTTTTGCCAACGGTGCCGATGGCGTCGGCCTGCTGCGCACCGAGTTTCTGTTCGTCGACCGGCAGACCGCGCCGGACATCGAAGAGCAGCGTGCCGCCTATCAAGCCGTGCTCGATGCCATGGGCGAGCACTCGGTGATCATCCGCACCATCGACGTCGGTGGCGACAAGCAACTCGACTACCTGCCGCTGCCCGCTGAAGCCAACCCGGTCTTGGGTCTGCGCGGCATTCGTCTGGCTCAGGCCCGTCCGGAAATCCTCGATCAGCAACTGCGCGCACTGCTGCAAGTCAGCCCGCTGCGCCGTTGCCGGATCCTGTTGCCGATGGTCACCGAAGTCGACGAACTGCTGCACATCCGCCAACGGGTCGATGCGCTGTGCCTGGAGTTGGGCATTAATCAGCGCCCGGAAATCGGCGTGATGATCGAAGTCCCCGCCGCCGCGCTGCAAGCCGAACAACTGGCCGAGCACGCCGATTTCCTGTCGATCGGCACCAACGACCTGTCGCAATACACCTTGGCCATGGACCGCGACCACGCCGGCCTCGCCGCTCGCGTCGATGCCCTGCACCCGGCGCTACTGCGGCTGATCGCCATGACCTGCGCAGGTGCGGCGGTGCACAAGCGCTGGGTCGGCGTGTGCGGCGCCCTCGCCTCCGATCCGCTGGCGACACCGGTGTTGATCGGCCTGGGCGTGACCGAGTTGTCGGTGAGCCCGGTGCAGATCGGTGAAATCAAGGATCGCGTGCGCCAGTTGCACGAGGCCGAATGCCAACGCCTCAGCCGCGACCTGTTGAAACTCAACAGCGCCGCTGCGGTTCGTCACGCCTGCCATCAGCATTGGCCTCTGCACTAACAACAAGCTCTCTATAAAGAGCAGGGAGAACCACCATGTACCAACTCTTCATCGAAGGCCTGCAACGCCTCGGCCGTGCGCTGATGCTGCCGATCGCGATCCTGCCGATTGCCGGCCTGCTGCTGCGTCTGGGTGACACCGACCTGCTGAACATCGCGATCATCCACGATGCCGGGCAAGTGATCTTCGCCAACCTGGCAATGATCTTCGCCATCGGCATCGCCGTCGGATTCGCCAAGGACAACAACGGCACCGCAGGCCTCGCCGGGGTGATCGGTTACCTGGTGATGATCTCCACGCTCAAGGTGCTCGACCCGAGCATCAACATGGGCATGCTCGCCGGGATCGTCAGCGGCCTGATGGCCGGCGCGCTGTACAACCGCTTCAAAGACATCAAGCTGCCGGAGTACCTGGCATTCTTCGGCGGCCGGCGCTTCGTGCCGATCGTCACCGGGTTCGCAGCCGTCGCGCTGGGCGTGGTGTTCGGCTACATCTGGCCGCCGATCCAGCACGGCATCAACAGCTTCGGCGCCTTGATGATGGAAAGCGGCAGCATCGGTGCGTTCGTCTTCGGCGTGTTCAACCGCCTGCTGATCGTCACCGGCCTGCACCACATCCTCAACAACATGGCGTGGTTCGTGTTCGGCAACTTCACCGACCCGACCACCGGAGCGTTAGTAACCGGCGACCTGTCACGCTACTTCGCCGGCGATCCAAAGGGCGGCCAGTTCATGACCGGCATGTTCCCGATGATGATCTTCGGCCTGCCCGCCGCGTGCCTGGCAATGTACCGCAACGCGTTGCCGGAGCGCCGTAAGGTCATGGGCGGGATCTTCCTGTCGATGGCGCTGACCTCGTTTTTGACCGGGGTAACCGAGCCCATCGAATTCGCCTTCATGTTTTTGGCGCCGTTGTTGTATCTGCTGCATGCGCTGCTGACCGGCCTGTCGATGGCGATCACCAATGCGCTGAACATCCATCTCGGTTTCACCTTCTCCGGCGGCTTCATCGACATGGTGCTCGGTTGGGGGCGCTCGACCAATGGCTGGCTGGTGATTCCGGTCGGGCTGGCGTACGCCGTGGTGTATTACGCGGTGTTTGATTTCTGTATCCGCCGCTTCAATCTGAAGACGCCGGGGCGTGAGGACGTGGCCGCCACCGAGAAGTCGGTGCTTACGGAAAACGAACGTGCCGCTGCGTACATCAAGGCCTTGGGCGGTGCCGAGAATCTGCTTACCGTGGGCGCCTGCACGACTCGTCTGCGTCTGGAAATGGTTGATCGCAACAAGGCTTCCGACGCTGACTTGAAAGCACTGGGTGCGATGGCCGTGGTACGCCCGGGCAAGGGCGGCAGCTTGCAGGTGGTGGTCGGGCCATTGGCCGACAGCATCGCCGACGAAATCCGCCTCGCCATGCCGGCGCTGGGGCGTGCGTTGGTGGCTGCGCCTGCGGTGGTGGTCGAGGAACCAAAAGCTGCAATGGTCGCTGCACCGGAAGCCCAACAATGGCTGACGGCGTTGGGCGGTAGCGACAATGTGCTGCAGCTGGACTGCATCGCACTGACCCGCATTCGCCTGCAACTGGCCGATGGTAAAGCGTTGTCCGAGGCTCAGTTGAAAGAGCTGGGTTGCCAGGGTGTCAGCCCGCTGGAGGGTGGGGTCTGGCATTTGTTGATTGGCGAGAAAGCGGCGAGTTTGAGTGGGGCGATTGAGGCGCTGGTTAATCGGAGTGAGGTCAGCGCCAAGGTTTAATCAACACAAAAAAACCGGCTCAGGCCGGTTTTTTTTATCGCTGGCACGTTCAGCTCAGGGTAAATGCTGTTCTGCCTGGTAATGGCGAGTCTGGAATGGCATCAGCGTTTGAACCTTCAATCCAAGGCTTTCTGCTAACCCCCAAGAGACGGCTAATTGATCCTTGCGATTTCGTAACGAAACCATCTTTGGAGGTGCAACATCCTGCTTCGGCGTCGAGTGCGCGAAAAGCTGCAACGCATGCAGCGTTTCCAGCACGCGACTATCAGACACACAAGAGAAGCGCGTAAACCGCTCCAACAGGTAAGCCGCGCGACGGCGTTCTATATCGTCACTGTGATTTTTCAGAAACGCCTTAACCTCGCTTTCAACACTAGAATTCGAGTACCACACTTCTTTCGCGGCGTTCACCAGCGCGACGTCATCGGCCTGATTGAGAGGGCTCCTGACGAGAGTATCCAACGCGGATGAGAGGACGTGCGCGTCATTCACCTTCGTCATCTCCCTTCTCCAGATAGTCTTGCAATATGTTAGTCAGCACCGAAGTCGGCGCCTCTTTGTTGCCAACATATACATCAATGGCCTGCAATGCCAGACGCCGAAGCTCGCTGGTCAGTATGAATCCAAACCTGAGAAGGGCATTGATGTCGGCGATATCGTGATCGGTAGCCCTGCCCAGTTTTGTAATGGCTATGTCGACGGGTGCAGCAATATGTACACGGAGAGGGGACACCCGCGAAAACTCTGGCAGGGGAATACTTCGAGACCAATAATCTTCGTGGATCGGGCCAAAGCTAGTGTTGTATTGCAAGTCGTAGTTCAACTCCATCTTTCGCGCAGAACGCTCATCGACAAACGGCTCCGGCACCTCGGCAAGCAGCGTACGCAGGTCGAATCCTGCCGGAATACAAGCCTCATAGATTTCCGCGTCGACGTCCAACGATATGCGGTGATTGGTGTAGAGGTGAACCGCGCATCCTCCAAACACGATGATCTTGACCGCCCCCGGCGCAGCGTTCTCTTGAATCAGTTCCGTCTCGACTGACTTGAACATCGATACCAGCGCCCGCCCCAACGCGGTGTTCGTGTTGATACGGGGCGTAACGACGGGAAGCAATTCCATTTTAAACCTCAGAGTCATAGCGACGGCTCAGTGAAAGAGCAACATCCCGTTTTCGGTCTATTGCCAAGTTCGCTGTTTGCCAGAGACAACCCAAGGTAGAGAGGCTGCTTCCGAGGGACAACCTGAACATCTGGTAGGAAAAATCTACTAATTGATGAGGTACAGGAAGTATTCCGACAGCTAGAAAAATGCTTTCGCGAGCAAGCTCACTTCCACAGTGAAGCATTTCAAATGTGGGAGCCAGCCTGCTGGCGATGAACGATGGGCGCTCGTCAGGTTTGTGGATCGACCCGATCCAGCGCCCGGTTTACCGCGAGTTCGGCGAGCATGACGATTTGCTGGATCGCCAGTGCGGTGCTGCGTTGCAGGCCGCTGAGTTCGCTGGCGAAGTTGCTGGCCATGGCACTGGCGCAGGCCAACGATTCGTAGGCGTGGGCCAGCAGGGTTTCTGTTTCGATGCTGGGGTTGACCAGGAACATCGTGCTGGGCTGATGCGCCTCAGCGGATTGCGGGGTGAAGTAGAAATCGACAGCGCGCTTGATGGCTTCACGGTCTTTCGTCAAGTCTTCAACCCGGATGGCGTCGGCGGGTGGAAGTGTGACTTTGTGGGGTGGGTCGGGGATCAGTTTGTCCAAAATTCAACTCCTGCTACGGCGTGTGAAGATGCCATCTTCGCCGGATCTCACGCGGCAAAGAGGTGGCAGCTATGTGCAGGGTGAGATCCACCGGAGCAGGCAACCGGCCAGACCGAAGTCTGCCCGCACACAGCCGCCATAAAGCAGGCAGCAGATTGAGCTGGCGCCAATTATCGTGGTGTTGGCGCTAGTTGCAAGCATTCCGGGGATCTCACGCCCGGTCGCTGAATTGGCAGCGACAGACGAAGCCTAGAGACCGGACGTCCGAGGGACAACCTGAAAACCTTGTGGGAAGCTTCTGGTTATTTGACACAGATTTAAACAAGCCCAATGCCCTTGGTGACCAGACTGGCCCCATCGCCAGCAGGCTGGCTCCCACAGTTTCAACCCGGTTTATTCAGATAGAGACTGGTCGGCTGTCAGGCCGCCATCGCTGGCAAGCCAGGCTCCCACAGGGGTTGTGGGCATCTGCAATGGATCAGTGAGCTATCAGGATGCCTTCGCGAGCAAGCCCGCTCCCACAGTTTGAACCCGGTGTATTCAGGTAGAGATTGGTCGGCTGTCAGGCCACCATCGCCAGCATCCTGGCTCCTGCAATTTAGCAAGCGCACACCCCATGCGGCGAAGCCGCCCCACTCCAGGATGAGCGCAAGCTCGGCTGTCGCTCTTGATCTTGATCCACGGGCGACGTCGGAAGGCTGAGTGGAGGGATTGATCCGGGGGTGGGAGCGCAGCGACCGTTTGGCGCAGCCAAACACAGCGAGAGGAGGTGCAGCGAAGCAAACCGGAGGCGCTGCGCCCGGATCAATCCCGCAGCGAAGGGATCCCGAGCCCCAGCGAGCGGGCCGAACGCAGGAGCAAGCGTTTTGGGTTACTTTTTAGGCGTTTGTAAAAAGTGACTCGCCGTAAGGGCGAAACCGCCAGCCGCTGCACCCGAAGCAACGGATATTCACACAGTCAGCCAGAGCATGGTCGCCTGTCAGGGCGCCATCGCGAGCAGGCTCACTCCTACAGAAAAGCAAATCGCAGGCAACAAAAAACCCGCAGACAATCACTCATCTGCGGGTTTCTCATTCCAGCGGCAGAAAGATCAGAAATCCTCCAGCCGCCACACCTCATAAGCCGGCGTCTCGTAAGGGTGGCTCAACTTGAGAGCAGCCACCACATCACCAATCAACGCGTCACAAACCACAAGCTCAACCTTCCATTCCTCGACCCGCTCAACCTGCCCCGCCTCACCAATGAACGGCTGACTGCCGTCCAAAGGCCGAAACTGACCAGACCCAAGCACCTGCCAAGCACAGTGGTCATAGTCCCCGATCCGCCCACCACCGGCAGCGAATACAGCGTCCTTGACCACCTCGACATGACTGTCAGGAACAAAAAACCCGAGCTTGTACACGACGCTTAGTTCACCCAGACGCGAGCATTACGGAACATGCGCATCCAAGGAGCATCCTCGGTCCAGTCTTCCGAACGCCACGAGTTCTGCACCGCGCGGAACACCCGCTCCGGGTGCGGCATCATGATCGTCACGCGACCGTCGCGGCTGGTGAGACCGGTGATCCCGCGCGGCGAACCGTTCGGGTTGGCCGGGTAGGCTTCGGTGACCTTGCCGTGGTTGTCGACAAAACGCATCGCCACGCAACCCGACAGATCGGCTTCCAGCAAGGCTTCTTCGCTGGAGAACTCGGCATGGCCTTCACCGTGAGCGATGGCGATCGGCATACGCGAACCGGCCATGCCCTGCAGGAAGATCGAGTTCGATTCCTGGATCTGCACCATCGCCACGCGCGCTTCGAACTGCTCGGAGCGGTTGCGCACAAAGTGCGGCCAGAACTCGCTGCCCGGGATCAGCTCGTGCAGGTTGGACATCATCTGGCAACCGTTGCACACGCCGAGGGTGAAGCTGTCGTTACGCTCGAAGAAGCCCTGGAACGCATCGCGGGCACGGCTGTTGAACAGCGCCGACTTGGCCCAGCCTTCACCGGCGCCGAGTACGTCGCCGTAGGAGAAACCACCGCAGGCCACCAGGCCTTTGAACTCGTTCAGGTCGACGCGGCCAGCGAGAATGTCGCTCATGTGCACGTCGATCGCGTTGAAACCGGCACGGTCGAACGCGGCGGCCATTTCCACCTGACCGTTGACGCCCTGCTCACGCAGCACGGCAACCTGTGGGCGGATGCCTTTCTTGATGTAAGGCGCGGCGATGTCCTGGTTGACGTCGTAGCTCAGCTTGACGCTCAGGCCCGGGTTGTCTTCTTCCAGCAGCGCGTCGAACTCTTGCTCGGCGCAGTCGGCGTTGTCGCGCAGACGCTGGATCTGATAGCTGGTCTCGGCCCACTGACGTTGCAGCAGACGGCGCTGGCCTTCGAACACGGTGTCACCGTTGAAGGTGATGTTGATCTGGCCGTTGTTGATCGGCTGACCGATCACCGACACGCAGTCACCCAGGCCGGCCGCGCTGAATTGCGCGAGGATGTCCGGGGTGGCGTCCTGACGAACCTGGATAACGGCACCCAGCTCTTCGTTGAACAGGATCGCGGCGATTTCTGCCGAGTTTTCGGCAACGCTGTCCAGGTTCAGGCTCAGACCGCAGTGGCCGGCAAAGGCCATTTCCACCACGGAGGTCAGCAGACCACCGTCGGAACGGTCGTGGTAAGCCAGCAGGTGACCGTCGGCATTGAGGCCCTGGATCACCGCGAAGAAGGCTTTCAGGTCTTCGGCGTCGTCGACGTCCGGCGCCTGCTTGCCGAGCTTGCCATGAACCTGAGCAAGGATCGAAGCACCCATACGGTTCTGACCGCGACCGAGGTCGATCAGGATCAGGTCGGTGGTGCCCTTGTCCATGCGCAGTTCCGGGGTCAGGGTCTGACGGATGTCAGCCACTGGGGCGAAACCGGTCACGATCAGTGACATCGGCGAGGTCACGGTTTTTTCTTCACCGTTGTCGTTCCAGCGGGTGGCCATGGACATCGAGTCCTTGCCCACCGGAATGGTGATGCCCAGCTCAGGGCACAGTTCCATGCCGACCGCTTTCACGGTGTCGTACAGACGCGCGTCTTCGCCCGGGTGGCCGGCGGCGGACATCCAGTTCGCCGACAGTTTGATGTCGGAAATCTTGTTGATGCGCGAAGCGGCAATGTTGGTCAGGGTTTCGCCGATGGCCATGCGGCCCGACGCTGGAGCGTCCAGCAGCGCCAGCGGAGTGCGCTCGCCCATGGCCATCGCTTCACCGGTGTAGACGTCGAAGCTGGTGGCGGTAACTGCGACGTCGGCCACCGGAACCTGCCATGGGCCGACCATCTGGTCACGGGCCACGAGGCCGGTGATGGTACGGTCGCCAATGGTGATCAGGAAGCTTTTGCTCGCCACGGCCGGGTGATGCAGGACGCGTTCGATGGATTCGCTGATGTCGAGGTTCGACGGATCGAAATCGTCGCCCAGCTCGGCTTCGCGAACCACCGAACGGTGCATGCGCGGGGCCTTGCCCAGCAACACTTCCAGTGGCATGTCCACCGGGTTGTTGCCGAAGTGGCTATCCGTGACAGTAAGCTGCGGCTCGGCAGTGGCTTCGCCGACCACGGCGAACGGGCAACGCTCACGTTCGCAGATCGCCTTGAAGCGCTCGAAGTCGGCCGGGCCGACCGCCAGAACGTAACGTTCCTGGGATTCGTTGGACCAGATTTCGTGCGGGGCCATGCCCGGC
This sequence comes from Pseudomonas sp. AM14(2022), assembly GCF_036346455.1. Classification (NCBI taxonomy): domain Bacteria; kingdom Pseudomonadati; phylum Pseudomonadota; class Gammaproteobacteria; order Pseudomonadales; family Pseudomonadaceae; genus Pseudomonas; species Pseudomonas sp. AM14(2022). Next base: position 101,903 of record NZ_JAOTNY010000003.1, on the reverse strand, counting down.
TCGTCATTTGGAATGTTGCGCAGTTCGAAACGGCCACCACGGTCGCCGTCGTTGACCAGTTCCGGGAAGGCGTTGGACAGACCGCCCGCACCCACGTCGTGGATGAAGCTGATCGGGTTCTTGTCGCCCAGTTGCCAGCAACGGTCGATGACTTCCTGGCAGCGACGCTCCATTTCAGGGTTTTCACGCTGAACGGAAGCGAAGTCCAGATCCGCCGAGCTGGTGCCGGTGGCCATGGAAGAAGCGGCACCGCCGCCCAGACCGATCAGCATGGCCGGGCCGCCGAGCACGATCAGCTTGGAGCCGACGAGAATCTCGCCTTTCTTGACGTGTTCTTCGCGGATGTTGCCCATGCCGCCCGCGAGCATGATCGGCTTGTGGTAACCGCGAACTTCGTCACCGTGCGGGGTGCTAATCGATTGTTCGAAGGTACGGAAGTAGCCGGTCAGGGCCGGACGACCGAATTCGTTGTTGAATGCGGCGCCGCCCAGCGGGCCTTCGATCATGATGTCCAGCGCGGTAACGATGCGCTCAGGCTTGCCGTACGGCACTTCCCACGGCTGTTCGAAGCCCGGGATCTGCAGGTTCGATACGGTGAAACCGGTCAGGCCGGCCTTTGGCTTGGCGCCACGACCGGTTGCACCTTCGTCGCGGATCTCGCCACCGGAACCGGTGGACGCGCCCGGGAACGGGGCGATCGCGGTCGGGTGGTTGTGGGTTTCGACCTTCATCAGGATGTGCACCGGCTCCTGCACCGCGCCGTACTGGCGGGTTTCCGGATCCGGGAAGAAGCGGCCGGCGACGTTGCCGACGATCACCGAGGCGTTGTCCTTATAAGCGGACAGCACGCCTTCGTTGTGCATCTGATAGGTGTTCTTGATCATGCCGAACAGGCTCTTTTCCTGGCTCTCGCCGTCAATATCCCAACTGGCGTTGAAGATCTTGTGGCGGCAGTGCTCGGAGTTGGCCTGGGCGAACATCATCAGTTCGATGTCGTGCGGGTTGCGCTTGAGACCGTTGAAGGCGTTGACCAGGTAATCGATCTCGTCTTCGGCCAGGGCCAGGCCCAGCTCGGTGTTGGCCTTTTCCAGCGCGGCGCGGCCGCCACCGAGGATGTCGATCGCGGTCAGCGGCTTCGGCTCGGCGTGGCTGAACAGACCGGCGGCCTGTTCCAGATTGCCCAGAACGATCTGGGTCATGCGGTCATGCAGCACGTCGGCGATTTGCTGGGCTTCGGTATCGCTGAACTGGCCAGCGACGTAGAACGCGATGCCGCGCTCCAGGCGCTGGATCTTGCTCAGGCCGCAGTTGCGGGCGATGTCGCTGGCCTTGCTCGACCATGGCGAGATGGTGCCGAAACGCGGCAACACCAGAAACAGACGGCCGGTCGGCTCTTGTACCGGAACGCTTGGGCCGTACTTCAGAAGGCGCGCAAGCACCTGCTGTTCGTCGCCGGTCAGGACGCCGGTGACTTCGGCGAAGTGAGCGAATTCAGCATACAGGCCACTGACAGCTGGAACCTTCTGGCTCAGTTGCTCAAGGAGTTTGCTGTGGCGAAAGGCAGAAAGGGCAGGAGCGCCGCGCAGGATCAACATCTTCGGGACAGCCTCGGGAAGGGGTGTGCTTTGAGGCCGTGCATTCTAGCCTAAACCGCCCTCAACATCACCCGAAACGCTACGCACGGTTGCACTCGGATATCAATCTGTGTTTCTGCCTTTGAAGTCAAATTTCAAGGGTGTGCGAGCAGCGCTTATTTTTTCTGTCACAAAATGCCGTTCAGCCCTATTCCTGCGGGGTTTCGTGCGGTTTTGTGATCTCTAGCAGACAAGCCGCTCACTGTCGAGATATGGCGCCCGCAGCCGTTTGCGTATACTGCGCAGATGTTTTTCCCAACGGCTTTGCGTCCGCGGTACGCCAAATGGCTGATCGCAACCGGACTCTTCCTGATGCTCGGTGGCTGTGTTGATAAACCCAACACACTCGAGCGCGTAAAGGAGGATGGTGTGCTGCGGGTGATTACCCGTAACAGCCCCGCCACCTACTTTCAGGATCGCAGCGGTGAAACCGGCTTCGAATACGAGCTGGTGAAGCGCTTCGCCGACGATTTGGGGGTTGAACTGAAGATCGAGACCGCCGACAACCTCGACGACCTGTTCAACCAGATCGGCAAGCCGAACGGCCCGGTGCTGGCGGCGGCAGGTCTGGTCAGCAGCGAGGATCGCAAGAAGCAGGTGCGGTTTTCCCACTCCTACCTCGAAGTCACCCCGCAGATCATCTACCGCAACGGCCAGTCGCGCCCTACCGATCCAGGTGATCTGGTCGGCAAGAAGATCATGGTGCTCAAGGGCAGCACCCACGCCGAACAACTGGCGGAGCTGAAAAAGAAATTTCCAGGCATCGAATACGAAGAATCCGACGCCGTTGAAGTGGTCGACCTGTTGCGCATGGTCGATGAAGGCCAGATCGACCTGACGCTGGTCGACTCCAACGAAGTGGCGATGAACCAGGTGTACTTCACCAACATCCGCGTGGCCTTCGACCTCGGCGATGCGCGCAGCCAGAGCTGGGCCGTTGCCGCTGGCGAAGACAACAGCCTGCTCAACGAGATCAACGCCTACCTCGACAAGGTGCAGAAAAACGGCACCCTGCAGCGCCTGAAAGACCGCTATTACGGCCATGTCGATGTCCTCGGCTACATGGGCGCCACCACCTTCGCCCAGCACTTGCAGCAGCGCCTGCCCAAATACGAACAGCACTTCAAAACCTACGCCAAGAAAGAGAAAGTCGACTGGCGCCTGCTGGCGGCCATCGGTTATCAGGAATCGCTGTGGCAACCGGCAGTCACTTCGAAAACCGGCGTGCGCGGTTTGATGATGCTGACCCAGAACACCGCTCAGGCGATGGGCGTGTCGAACCGTCTAGATCCCAAGCAAAGCATCATGGGCGGCGCCAAGTACCTGGCCTACATGAAGGATCAGCTCGACGAATCGATTCAGGAGCCGGACCGCACCTGGTTTGCCCTGGCGGCGTACAACGTCGGCAGCGGTCACCTCGATGACGCACGCAAACTGGCGTCCCGCGAAGGCCTGAACCCGGACAAGTGGCTGGACGTGAAGAAGATGCTGCCGCGCCTGTCGCAGAAGCAGTGGTACAGCAAGACCCGCTACGGCTACGCCCGGGGCGGCGAGCCGGTGCATTTCGTGGCGAACATCCGTCGCTACTACGACATCCTGACCTGGGTGACCCAACCGCAGCTTGAAGGCGATCAGGTGGCCGAGGGCAATCTGCATGTGCCCGGTATCGACAAGTCAAAACCGGCTCAGGAGCCTGCCCCGCTCTAACCAACAGCATAAATCCAATGTGGGAGCGGGCTTGCTCGCGAATGCGGTGTGTCAGTCGACATGTTCTTTGACTGATACACCGCATTCGCGAGCAAGCCCGCTCCCACATTGGGTTCTGGGGTGTTGCTTAGGGCTTGGCGGCAGCCAAGATCAGCGCCTTCATCTCGGACACTGCAGACTTGAACCCGACGAACAACGCATGCGCCACCAGCGCATGGCCGATGTTCAATTCGTTGATGCCTTTGATCGCCGCCACGGCTTCGACGTTGTGATAATGCAGGCCATGCCCGGCGTTGACGATCAGGCCCTGCGCCAGACCAAACGCCACACCGTCCGCCACACGCTTCAACTCTTCAGCAACTTCGGTCGGGGTTTCGGCATCAGCGTAACGCCCGGTGTGCAGTTCGATGGCCGGCGCACCAACGCGCTTCGAAGCAGCGATCTGGCGCTCGTCAGCATCGATGAACAGCGACACCTCGCTGCCGATCTTCGACAGGCGCTCGACCGCTGCCCTGATGCGTTCTTCCTGCCCCGCTACATCCAGACCGCCTTCAGTGGTCAGTTCCTGACGGGTTTCCGGGACCAGGCAAATGTGCGCCGGACGGATGCGCTCGGCGAACGCCATCATTTCTTCGGTGACGCCCATTTCGAAATTCATGCGGGTCTGCAGCACATCCTTGAGCAGCAGCACGTCGCGCTCCTGAATGTGCCGGCGGTCTTCACGCAAGTGCACGGTGATGCCATCGGCGCCCGCCTCTTCCGCGTCCAGCGCTGCCTTGACCGGATCCGGGTAGCGTGTGCCACGGGCCTGACGCAGGGTGGCGACGTGGTCGATGTTCACGCCAAGAAGAATGCGATTGCTGGTGGTCACGGATGCGCTCCTGAAGGGAAAGATTCGGCGCACAGCATATCAGGGCTTGCGAAATAGCTCGCGGCTGACGAGGGGACGACCGCCCAAGTGCACGGCCAGTGCCTGACGCATCAGGCGCTTGGCCGCCGACAGTGCGCCGGGAGCGGTCCAGTCGGCGTCGGCCATGGCCAGCAGTTCGGTGCCGTTGAACAGGCCCGGCTGCAACAGAAACACCCGTTCAAGTCCGGCATCCACTTGCAGACGATACAGACCGTCCGGCGCGACCGGTTCGCTGTGGATATCGGTGTTCAGGGAGAAGCCGTAACCGAGATCGTCCAACAGGCGCCATTCGAAAGAACGCAGTAGCGGCTCCAACGGGCGACCCTCGGCCAGGGCCAGCAGTGTTGCAGCGTAATGGTCGAACACCGCCGGGTGCGGGTCTTCGGCAGGCAGCAGGCGGATCAGCAGCTCATTGAGATAGAGGCCACTGAACAGCGCCTCACCGACCATCCAGGTCGCGTTGCCGGCACTTTCCATGCGCCCGACGTTCTTCAATTCACCCTTGCCACGAAACTCGACTTCCAGTGGCACAAACGGTCGCGCCAGTGTCCCGGCCTTGCCCCGCGCACTGCGCAACACCGCCCGCAGCCGCCCTTGCGGCGTAAGGAAGTCGACCAGCGCGCTGGTTTCGCGGTAGGCGCGCGAATGCAGGACGTAGGCGAGCTGGGCGGGAGGTGGGGTTTGCGACATGGAGTTCTCGATGAAGAAACGCAGCTTTGTAAACAACCCAAAACCAAATGTGGGAGCGGGCTTGCTCGCGAATGCGGTGTAACAGTCAACATCAATGCTGAATGCTACACCGCATTCGCGAGCAAGCCCGCTCCCACAGGGGGTTCTCCGGTGTTTCGGAAAACCGCTATTTACAGGTCGCCGTAACCCAGCGAACGCAGTGCACGCTCGTCGTCGGACCAGCCGCCCTTCACCTTGACCCACAGGTTGAGCATGATCTTGGAGTCGAACAGCAGCTCCATGTCCTTGCGCGCCTCGGTGCCGATGCGCTTGATGCGCTCGCCCTTGTCGCCAATGATGATTTTCTTCTGGCCGTCACGCTCGACGAGGATCAGCGCGTGGATGTGCAGGGTCTTGCCCTGCTGCTTGAACTCTTCGATCTCGACGGTGATCTGGTACGGCAGCTCGGCGCCCATCTGACGCATGATTTTCTCGCGCACCAGTTCAGCGGCGAGGAAACGGCTGCTGCGGTCGGTGATCTGGTCTTCCGGGAAGAAGTGATCGTTCTCCGGCAGGTGATCGGCGATGACCTTTTCCAGCGCGTCGAGGTTGTGCCCGTGTTGCGCGGAAATCGGGATGATCTGTGCGTTCGGCAGCTGTTCCTGCAACCACGACAGGTGCGGCATCAGCTCGGCCTTGTCTTCGATGCGGTCGGTCTTGTTCAGTGCGACGATCAGCGGCCCGGTCACGTACTGCACGCGCTCCAGCACCATCTGGTCCTCTTCGGTCCACTTGGTGCGATCAACCACGAAGATCACCACGTCGACATCTTTCAACGCCGCCGAAGCGGTTTTGTTCATGTAGCGGTTCAGGGCCTTTTCGCCACCCTTGTGCATGCCGGGGGTGTCGACGTAGATCGCCTGCACGTCACCCTCGGTCTTGATCCCGAGCATGTTGTGACGGGTGGTCTGCGGCTTGCGCGAGGTGATCGCGAGCTTCTGGCCGAGGATGTGATTGAGCAACGTCGACTTGCCGACGTTGGGACGGCCGACGATGGCAACGTAGCCACAGCGAGTTGCGTTTGTATCAGTCATTGCCATTCTCCACGCCCAGGGCAATCAGTGCTGCGGCGGCCGCTACCTGTTCGGCAATACGACGGCTCACACCCTGACCTCGGCTTTTTTCATTCAATAAGACCACTTCGCACTCGACGAAGAAGGTACGGCAGTGCGGCTCACCCTGGATGTCCACCACTTCGTAGCGTGGCAGTTCGCAACCGCGCGATTGCAGGTGTTCCTGCAGACGGGTCTTGGGATCCTTGTTGGTGTCGACCAGCGTCAGGCCTTCGAACTCACCGGCCAGCCAGGCCAGTACGCGCTCGCGAGCGACGTCCATGCCGGCATCGAGGTAGATCGCGCCGATCAACGCTTCCAGGGCATCGGCCAGAATCGATTCGCGACGGAAGCCACCGCTTTTCAGTTCGCCCGAGCCCAGACGCAGGTAGTCGCCCAAGTCGAAACCACGGGCCAGCACGGCCAGTGTCTCACCCTTCACCAAACGTGCGCGCAAACGCGACAACTGGCCTTCGCGGGCCAGCGGGAAGCGATCGAACAGCGCCTCGCCGGCAACGAAGTTGAGGATGGCATCGCCGAGGAATTCCAGGCGTTCGTTGTTACGCCCGGCAAAGCTGCGGTGCGTGAGGGCCAGCAGCATCAGCTCCTGATCCTTGAAGGTGTAACCGAGCTGGCGCTCGAGACGGCTTAGAGAAACGCTCACGGTTTACCCACGCTGAGTTCGTGGCTGGATTCCACTGCCATCGCCGGGGTACGGCGCAGGCCTGGGACAATTAACGCTGTGTTCAAAAATGACGTCCTGAATATCGTGGCTTCATGCCCTGGTGCCGATTTGTGTCGACTCCAGAAATGCATTCGGCGCTGTGGTCAACAGCGCCGTGATTGATTACTTGATCAGGCCAACCCGCGAGAAATTCGGCAGGTGGCTGAGTTTCGGTTCCGGCCAGCTCATCCAGACAGCGAAGGCTTTGCCGACGATATTCTGGTCGGGAACCATGCCCAGCAGGTCCTTGGGAATGTTCGGGTCATCCCAGTAGCGACTGTCGTTGGAGTTGTCGCGGTTGTCGCCCATCATGAAGTAGTGCCCGGCCGGCACGGTCCAGGTATGGTCCGGCGTGGCGCGGTAGCGGCTCATTTCCTTGCGGATCAGGTGCTCGGCGGCGCCGAGTTTTTCCTTGTAGAGCTCGGCGCTGCCCAGCGTGCCTGGCTCGGAGCCGACCAGTTGCTCGGCAATCGACTCGCCATTGACCAACAGACGCTTGTCGGCGGTGTAACGCACCGTGTCGCCCGGCAGACCGACTACACGCTTGATGTAGTTGACGTTCGGGTCGCTCGGGTAGCGGAACACCATCACATCGCCACGCTGTGGATCACCGACTTCGATGATTTTCTTGTCGATCACCGGCAGGCGGATCCCGTAAGAAAACTTGTTCACCAGAATGAAGTCGCCCACGTCCAGAGTCGGTTTCATCGAGCCGGACGGGATCTGGAACGGTTCCACCAGGAACGAACGCAGCACCAGCACGATGAACAGCACCGGAAAGAACGACTTGCCGTATTCGACCAGCAACGGCTCTTTGTTCAGCTTCTCGACCACCACGGGCTCGGGCTGGCTGACACTGCCTTGGTAAGAGGCAATGGCAGCACGCCGACGCGGCGCCAGGAACAGCAGATCGAGCAACGCCAACAGGCCGCAGACGAACACGGCGATGACCAGCAACAGCGGGAAATTTAGTGACATAGGACCTGACTATTCCAACCTGAGCACGGCAAGGAAGGCTTCTTGTGGAATTTCCACGTTGCCGACCTGCTTCATGCGTTTCTTACCGGCCTTTTGCTTTTCAAGCAGCTTTTTCTTACGGCTTACGTCACCGCCGTAGCATTTGGCCAATACGTTCTTTCTGAGTGCCTTGACGGTTGTCCGGGCAACGATCTGACCGCCAATGGCCGCCTGGATCGCCACGTCGAACATCTGACGAGGAATCAGTTCTTTCATCTTCTCGGTCAACTGGCGACCTTTGAAGTGCGAATTGTCACGGTGCACGATCAACGCCAGGGCGTCGACCTTGTCACCGTTGATCAGCACGTCCAGTTTCACCAGATTAGCCGATTGGTAACGATCGAAATGGTAATCCAGCGAAGCATAGCCGCGGCTGGTGGATTTGAGGCGGTCGAAGAAATCCAGGACCACTTCGTTCATCGGCAGGTCGTAGGTCACCTGGACCTGATTGCCGAGGAACAGCATGTCGACCTGTACGCCGCGTTTCTCGATGCACAGGGTGATGACGTTACCCAAGTGCTCCTGCGGAACCAGGATGTTGGCCCGCACGATTGGCTCGCGCATGTCTTCGATGGCCGACACATCCGGAAGCTTGGATGGGTTGTCGACGTAAATCGTTTCACCGGTTTTCAGTACCAGCTCGAAAATTACCGTTGGCGCGGTGGTGATCAGGTCCAGGTCGTATTCGCGCTCGAGGCGCTCCTGGATGATCTCCATGTGCAGCATGCCGAGGAACCCGCAACGGAAGCCGAAGCCCAGTGCGTCGGAGCTTTCCGGGGTGTACTGCAGCGACGAGTCGTTCAGGGTCAGTTTCTGCAGCGCTTCGCGGAAGTCCTCGAAGTCGTCGGAGCTGACCGGGAACAGACCGGCGTAAACCTGTGGCTGGATGCGTTTGAAACCGGGCAGAACCGGGACATCCGGGGTCGAGCTCAGGGTCAGGGTGTCACCGACCGGTGCACCGTGAATGTCCTTGATGCTGGCGATGATGAAGCCCACTTCGCCAGCCTTGAGGTCAGCGGTAGCGGTGTGCTTCGGGTTGAATACACCAACGCTGTCGACCAGGTGGATCTTGCCGGTGGATTTCACCAGGATCTTGTCACCCTTCTTCACGCGGCCATGACGCACGCGCACCAGGGAGACAACGCCCAGGTAGTTGTCGAACCAGGAGTCGATGATCAGCGCTTGCAGCGGATCTTCGATGTTGCCGGTCGGCGCAGGAATGGTCGCGACCAGACGCTCGAGCACTTCGTCGACACCCAGGCCGGTCTTGGCGCTGCAGGTGACGGCGTCGGTGGCGTCGATGCCGATGATCTTCTCGATCTCGTCCTTGACGCGGTCCGGCTCGGCCTGTGGCAGGTCGATCTTGTTCAGCACCGGCATGACCTCGAGGCCTTGCTCGATGGCGGTGTAGCAGTTGGCCACGGACTGGGCTTCAACACCCTGACCGGCATCGACCACCAGCAACGCGCCTTCACACGCGGCCAGGGAACGGCTGACTTCGTAGGTGAAGTCGACGTGACCCGGGGTGTCAATGAAGTTCAGCTGGTAGGTGACGCCATCTTTGGCTTTGTAATAGAGGGTAACGCTGTGGGCCTTGATGGTGATCCCGCGTTCGCGCTCCAGATCCATGGAATCCAGTACCTGGGCTTCCATTTCACGCTCGGCCAGGCCACCGCACATCTGGATGAAACGGTCAGCCAGCGTCGACTTGCCATGGTCAATGTGGGCGATGATGGAGAAATTGCGGATATGACTCAAATCACTCACGGATCAACACTCAAAAAGGCTGCAGGCTTGGCCCGCCGAAAAATAGCCGGGAATTGTACCTGATACACGGCGCAAGCGTCACGTTCGCCTGTCACCCCGATTGCATACGAAAACGCCCCGATCTGTCGACCGAGGCGTTTTCGCGGTTAAAGCGTTGGCAACAACGCGGCCATCAACCGGCCCGTCGCAGCAACCACACACCCGCCAGCGCACAGACCGTGGCCGGCACCAGCACCGCGAACAGCGGCGAGAAGCCGAACACCAGGCTTGACGGGCCGAGCAGATCCTGGACGATGCGGAAGGTGAAGCCCACCAGCACACCGGTGAACACTCGCTGACCGAGGGTGACCGAGCGCAACGGGCCGAAGATGAAGGAGATCGCCATCAGCACCAGCGCGGCGGTGACCAGCGGCTGCAACACCTTGACCCAAAATGCCAGCCAGTAGCGGCCATTGCTCAGGCCCTGATCCGCCAGATAGTGGATGTAGCCCCACAGACCGGAAATCGACAGCGACTCAGGCGCCATCACCACCGTGTTGAGCAGTTGCGGGCTCAGCGACACGTCCCACTCCTCGCTCGGCGCATTCACCACTTCGGTGCTGCGCTCGTGGAACACCGTGGTGGTCACGTCGCTGAGCAGCCAGCGCTTGCCGTCGAACTCCGCACGCTTGGCGAAGCTGGAGCTGAGCAGGTGGCGCTCTTTGTCGAAGTGATAGCGGGTCACCCCATACAACAGGCCGTCGGGTTGCACGGCGTTGATATGGATGAATTCCTCACCCTGACGGTGCCACATGCCGTGCTTGGCGCTCTGCGCGTCGCCGCTGCCTTGCGCCAGCGAGCGATTGGCCTGGGCCATGCTTTCAGTGGCCGGGGCCACGTATTCGCCGATCAGCACGCCGGCCAGCATCAGCACCAGCATTGGCTTCATGACGGCCCAGACGATGCGCCCGATGGACACACCCGCGGCACGCATGACCGTCAGCTCGCTGCTGCTGGCCAGACTGCCAAGGCCGATCAGACAGCCGATCAGCGCGGCCATCGGCAGCATTTCATACAGGCGACGCGGCGCGGTGAGCAGGACGAAGCTCAGCACGTCGGTCAGCGTGTAGGTATCGCTGACATCGCTCATCTCGTCGATGAAGGCAAACAGGGTCGCCAGACCCAGAATGATCGCCAGCACGGCGATGATCGCCACGAATACGCTGCTGCCGATGTAGCGGTCGAGTTTAACCACGGGCCACCTCCAGCGCAGCGCTGCGACGGCTGGCCAGCTTCAGGCGCAACGGCTCCCAGTACAGCAGGCCGAGACCGATGACCAGGAAGATCCCGTGCACCCACCACAGTCCCAGCGCCGCTGGAATCTTGCCTTTTTCGAGGGCGCCGCGGGCGGCAATCAGGATGGTCAGGTAAGCCATATAAAGAAGAATCGCCGGCAGCAGCTTCAGGAAACGGCCCTGACGCGGATTGACCCGCGACAGCGGCACCGCCATCAGGGTCACGATGAACACCAGCAACGGCAGGGAAATCCGCCATTGCAGTTCGGCCTTGGAACGCTCGTCGTTGGCGCCCAGCAGGGTCGAAGTCGGGATCGCGTCACGGTCGGTGACTTCGTCACTGGCATCGGGTTTTGGCAGCAATACGCCGTAGGTGTCGTATTTGATCGCGCGGTAATCGGCCTGACCCGGGCTGCCGTCATAGCGATAGCCGTTGTGCAGGATCAGGTAGCGGTTGCCGTCAGAGTGGATCTCCTGACGGCCCTTCTCGGCCACCAGCACGGAAATCCCGCGGTCCTTCTGATCGGAGCCGAGGTTTTTCTGCGAGATAAACACGCCACCGAGGTTGACGCGATCGTCGGTCAGGCTTTCGGTGTAGGTCACCCGAGTGCCGTCACGCAACGCCTGGAAACGGCCAGGTTCGAGGGTATCGAATTCGGTCAAGGCGTCCTGTTTGTTCAGCAGCAGCTGGAACTGGTTGGCGCCCTGCGGGGCCAGACTCAGGCTCAGCCACGCCACCACCAGTGCCACCAGCGTCGCCGGGAACAGGGTCATGCGCAGCAGACGCTGCTGACTCATGCCGGTGGCCGAGAGCACGGTCATTTCGCTTTCGAGGTACAACCGGCCGTAAGCCAGCAGGATCCCGAGAAACAGACCCAACGGCAGGATCAGTTGCATGAAACCCGGCAGACGGTAACCCATGATCAGGAACAGCGATCCCGGATCGAGTTGGCCCGCAGCGGCCTGGGCAAGGTATTTGATGAAGCGACCGCTCATGATGATGACCAGCAGCACGGCGCTGACGGCGCTCAGGGTCAACATCACTTCACGGGACAGATAACGGAAGACGATCAAACCAGACACTCCAGGGTTGTCAGGCTAAGGCGGCCAAACAAGCAAACGTTTCGAGCGACCCGCAAGGCAGAGCCGTCGAAAAAAGATGCGGCATTATCCTGTGATTGAGGGCGCCTGTCACTGCGCACACTCACCCAAGCGTAGATTCCGTTGAAGATCGCACAACCGAGGGTTGTCAGGCGCGGTGAGCGAGGTTCAAACTGCCGCCTTCGTCGCAGGCACAGACCTGCGCCTCTTCTATCTATAAGCAGGCGACTGCGGACACCGTCGAACGCCTGTGTGTTGACCATTCATTCAGGGATCCGGACATGGAACTGGTTGTAAAAAGCGTTAGCCCAGAAACGTTGAAAACCGCCACCCTGGTGGTTGCCGTCGGCGAAGGCCGCAAACTCGGCGTCGCCGCCAGACAGGTCGACGAGCTGAGCGGTGGCGCGATCAGCGCCGTGCTCAAGCGTGGCGATCTGGCCGGCAAGGTCGGTCAGAGCCTGCTGCTGCACAGCCTGCCGAACCTGAAAGCCGAGCGCGTGCTGCTGGTCGGCGTGGGCAAGGATGAAGAACTGGGCGACCGTCCGTTCCGTAAAATCGTGGCTGGCATCCTCAATACCCTGAAAGGTCTGGGTGGCAGCGATGCCGTGCTGGCCCTGGATGAAATCATCGTCAAGAACCGCGACAGCTACGGCAAGACCCGTCTGCTGGCGGAAACCCTGGTGGACGGCGAATACACTTTCGACCAGTTCAAGAGCCAGAAAGCCGAACCGCGCGCCCTGAAGAAAATCACCCTGCTGACCATCAAGGCTGCGCAGGCCGAAGTGCAGCGCGCCGTGAACCATGCCACCGCGATCGCCAACGGCATGGCCTTCACCCGTAATCTGGGCAACCTGCCGCCGAACATCTGCCACCCGACCTTCCTCGGCGAGCAAGCCAAGAACCTCGGCAAAGAGTTCAAGGATCTGAAAGTCGAAGTCCTCGACGAGAAGAAGATCAAATCCCTGGGCATGGGCTCGTTCTACGCCGTCGGCCAAGGCAGCGCCCAACCGCCGCGCCTGATCGTCATGCAATACAACGGTGGCAAGAAATCCGAGAAACCTTACGCGCTGGTCGGTAAAGGAATCACCTTCGACACCGGCGGCATCAGCCTCAAGCCGGGCGCCGGCATGGACGAAATGAAGTACGACATGGGTGGCGCGGCCTCCGTGTTCGGTACCCTGCGTGCCGTGCTCGAACTGAAACTGCCGATCAACCTGGTGTGCATCCTCGCCTGCGCCGAAAACATGCCGAGCGGCAACGCCTCGCGTCCGGGCGACATCGTCACTACCATGAGCGGCCAGACCGTGGAAATCCTCAACACCGACGCCGAAGGCCGTCTGGTGCTGTGCGATGCCCTGACCTACTCCGAACGCTTCAAGCCTCAAGCAGTGATCGACATCGCCACCCTGACCGGTGCCTGTGTGGTTGCACTCGGTGCACACACGTCTGGCTTGCTGGGCAACAACGACGAGCTGATCGAGCAACTGCTCAGCGCCGGCAAAGCTGCTGACGACCGCGCCTGGCAACTGCCGCTGTTCGACGAATACCAGGAGCAACTGGACAGCCCGTTCGCCGACATCGCCAACATTGGCGGGCCGAAGGCCGGCACCATCACCGCCGCGTGCTTCCTGTCGCGCTTCACCAAGAACCTCAACTGGGCGCACCTGGACATCGCGGGCACCGCATGGACCAGCGGCGGCAAGGACAAGGGCGCCACTGGCCGTCCGGTTCCGCTGCTGACCCAATACCTGCTGGACCGCGCCAAAGCCTGAAACCGATGAACCTGGGCGGCGTCACTCTACGGTGACGCCGCTCAAGGCTCAGGAACCGCAATGACCAAAGTCGACTTCTATATCCTGCCCAGCGCCGACCCATCGGCTCGCCTGGACTTTGCCTGCAAGCTCACCGAGAAAGCCTGGCGCATGGGCCATCGCATCTACCTGCATTGCAGCGATGCTGCTCAGCGTGACGATCTCGATGCGCGCCTGTGGGCGTTCAAGGGCGAAGCCTTCGTGCCGCACGGCCCTGCCGATAGCGAACCGGACGGTTTGATCGTGCTGGGACTTGGCGCTGACTGCGGCGAGCATCAGGATCTGCTGGTCAACCTCGACCTGAAAGTCCCGGCCTTCGCCAGCCAATTCGCCCGCGTGGCGGAAGTGGTGGTGGAAGATCCGGCGATTCGCGCGGCGGCACGGGAGAGTTTCCGTTTCTACCGCGAACAGGGCTATCCTCTGCAAGATCACCGTTTACAGCGACTCTGAGTACGCCGATGGACACTCCAAAACCGCTGCAAAAGCCTGCGCACCTGCTGGACGATCTCGAGTCGATCCGCCAGTTGCTCGGCGATGACAACCTGCAACCGCCCTTGCTGACCGACACGGTCGAGGACGGCGAACAGGAACAGATTCCGATGTTGTTCGAGGCCGTCGACGCCACGCCGCCCGCCATCGAACCGCACCAAGCTCCGGCCCCGGCGCCTGCTGCCAAACCGGCAGCACCTGTGGATAAAGGCCCGGACGCCCTGCTGCACCTCGATAGCGAACTGCGCGCCGCCGCGCAATTGATCATGCAGGACGTGATCGACGACTTCGCGCCGCACATCGAAACCGAAATCAAACGCCGCCTTGAGGCGCGGATGGAACGGCTTTTGAGCCAATACGAATAACCACAAATCCCCTGTGGGAGCGGGCTTGCTCGCGAATGCGGTATGTCAGGCACCATCATCGCTGGCTGACACACCGAATTCGCGAGCAAGCCCGCTCCCACATTTGAACCGCGCACTACCTCCCCCGCTCGCCCTCGGCCCCATGCCCCGCTATACTTCCCGGCTTTTCCTGAATAAATGCCAATAGGGTCCCGCCGCGCATGGATAAGACCTACCAGCCGCACGCCATTGAAACTTCCTGGTACAACACCTGGGAGTCCGAGAACTATTTCGCACCGCAAGGCGCGGGCGATTCCTACACCATCATGATCCCGCCGCCGAACGTCACCGGCAGCCTGCACATGGGTCACGGTTTCAACAACGCGATCATGGACGCCCTGATCCGTTTCCGCCGCATGCAGGGTCGCAACACCCTGTGGCAGCCGGGCACCGACCACGCCGGTATCGCCACGCAGATGCTGGTGGAGCGTCAACTGGAAGCCACCGGCCAGAACCGCCACGACCTGGGCCGCGAGAAATTCCTCGAGAAAGTCTGGGAGTGGAAGGATCAGTCCGGCGGCAACATCAGCCGTCAGATCCGCCGCCTCGGTTCGTCCGTGGACTGGAGCCGCGAGCGCTTCACCATGGACGACGGTCTCTCGGAAGCGGTTAAAGAAGCCTTCGTACGCCTGCACGAAGACGGCCTGATCTACCGCGGCAAGCGTCTGGTCAACTGGGACACCAAGTTGCACACGGCGATTTCCGACCTCGAAGTGGAAAACCACGACGAGAAAGGTTTCCTGTGGAACCTCAAGTACCCGCTGGCTGACGGCGCGAAAACCGCTGAAGGCAACGATTTCCTGATCGTCGCGACCACCCGTCCGGAAACCATGCTCGGCGACTCCGCCGTCGCGGTTAACCCGAACGATGAGCGCTACAAAGCCCTGATTGGCAAATTTGTCGAGCTGCCACTGGTTGGCCGCCGCATCCCGATCATCGCCGACGATTACTGCGATCCAGAATTCGGCACCGGCTGCGTGAAGATCACCCCGGCCCACGATTTCAACGACTACGAAGTCGGCAAGCGCCACAACCTGCCACTGCTGAACATCTTCGACAAGAACGCCAACGTGCTGCCCGCCGCCCAGGTGTTCAACCTCGACGGCACGTTGAATGACAGCATCGATGGCAAGATCCCGGCCGAGTATGCCGGTCTCGAGCGTTTCGAAGCGCGCAAGCAGATCGTCGCTGCGTTCGACGCCGCCGGCCTGCTGGTCAGCGTCGACGATCACAACCTGAAAGTGCCGAAAGGCGACCGCTCCGGTACCGTCATCGAGCCGTGGCTGACCGACCAGTGGTACGTGTCGACCAAGCCTCTGGCTGAACCGGCGATTGCAGCCGTTGAAGACGGCCGTATCCAGTTCGTGCCAAAACAGTACGAAAACATGTACTTCTCGTGGATGCGCGACATCCAGGACTGGTGCATCAGCCGTCAGCTGTGGTGGGGCCACCGGATTCCGGCCTGGTACGACGAGTCGGGCAAGGTCTACGTCGGTCGCGACGAAGCCGAAGTGCGTGCCAAGCACAACCTCGGCCCGGACGTTGCGCTGCAACAGGACAACGACGTGCTCGACACCTGGTTCAGCTCGGGCCTGTGGACGTTCTCCACCCTCGGCTGGCCGGAAAAGACCGAGTTCCTGAAAAAATTCCACTCCACCGACGTGCTGGTCACCGGTTTCGACATCATTTTCTTCTGGGTTGCCCGGATGATCATGCTGACGATGCACCTGATCAAGAACGAGGACGGCACTCCGCAAGTACCGTTCAAGACCGTTTACGTGCACGGCCTGGTGCGTGATGGCCAGGGCCAGAAGATGTCCAAGTCCAAGGGCAACGTCCTGGACCCGCTGGACATCATCGACGGTATCGAGCTGGAAGCCCTGGTGCAGAAACGCACCTCCGGCATGATGCAGCCGAAACTGGCGAAGAAGATCGAGAAGCAGACCCGCGACGAGTTCGCCGACGGCATCGCCAGCTACGGCACCGACGCCCTGCGCTTCACCTTCTGCTCGCTGGCGTCCACCGGTCGCGACATCAAGTTCGACATGGGCCGCGTCGAAGGCTATCGCAACTTCTGCAACAAGATCTGGAACGCCGCGCGTTATGTTCTGGACAAGGGCGAAGACTGCGGCCAGAACGGCGAAGCCTACGAGCTGTCGCTGGCGGATCGCTGGATCATCTCGCAACTGCAGCGCACCGAAGCCGAAGTGACCCGTCAACTGGATCAGTTCCGTTTCGACCTCGCCGCGCAAGCGCTGTACGAGTTCATCTGGAACCAGTACTGCGACTGGTACCTGGAACTGTCCAAGCCAGTGCTGTGGGACGAAAACGCTCCGGTCGAGCGTCAGCGCGGCACCCGTCGCACCCTGGTGCGCGTACTGGAAGTGGCGCTGCGTCTGGCGCACCCGTTCATGCCGTTCATCACCGAAGAAATCTGGCAGCGCATCGCGCCGCTGGCCGGCATTCAGGGCAAGACGATCATGCTGCAGCCTTGGCCGGTGGCCAACGAGGAGCGCATCGATCCGGCCGCCGAAGACGACATCGAATGGCTCAAGGGCCTGATGCTCGGCACGCGCAACATCCGTGGCGAAATGAACATCGGCCCGGGCAAACCGCTGCCGATCTACCTGAAGAACGTCAGCGCTGAAGATCAGCGTCGCCTGACCGAGAACGAAGCGCTGCTGAAGAAACTGGCGCGTCTGGAATCGATCACGGTACTCGCTGCTGGCGAAGAAGCGCCGCTGTCCGCCACCGCACTGGTGGGCGAGATGGAAGTGCTGGTGCCGATGGCCGGTCTGATCGACAAGGGCGCCGAGCTGGCACGTCTGGACAAGGAAATCCTGCGTCTGCAGGGCGAAGTCCAGCGGGTTGGTGGCAAGTTGTCCAACGCCGGTTTCGTCGACAAGGCCCCGGCCGAAGTCATCGAGAAGGAACGCGCCAAACTGGCCGAGGCTGAACAGGCCCTGGGCAAACTGGCCGAGCAGCACGCGCGGATTTCCAGCCTGTAAGGGCAAGCCGCAATGAAAAAGGGAGGCCCGTAAAGGCCTCCCTTTTTTATTCAAGAATCGCCACGAATCCCCTGTGGGAGCGAGCCTGCTCGCGAATGCGGTGTGTCATTCAACCTATGTGTTGGCGGACACACCACTTTCGCGAGCAAGCCCGCTCCCACAGTTTGAACGGTGTTGCCTTTAGATGTGGGACAATACCCGCCACTTTCAGCCATACCCGAATCGATCACACCCATGAACGCCCCCCGCACACCCAAACCTGCGCGCAAGAAGCCTGATGCCGCGACCCCGGCCAAAGCCGTCGAGCCGCGTGAAAAGGCCAGCCTGCACCCGCGCAATCGCCACCAGGGTCGCTACGACTTACCGGCGCTGATCAAGACCACGCCGGAACTGGCAAAATTCGTGATCACCAACCCGTACGGCAAGGAAAGCATCGACTTCGCCAGCCCCGACGCGGTGCGCGTGTTCAACCGGGCGCTGCTCAAGGCGTTCTATGGCATCGAGCATTGGGACATTCCGGCGGATTATCTGTGCCCACCGGTCCCGGGCCGTGCCGATTACGTGCATTTCCTCGCCGACCTGCTGGCCAGCATGAACGACGGCAAGGTTCCGCGCGGTGCGATCGTCAACGTGCTGGACATCGGCATGGGTGCCAACTGTGTGTATCCGCTGATCGGTAACAGCGAATACCGCTGGCACTTCCTCGGTTCGGAAATCGACCCGACCGCCGTGGCTGCCGCCCGAGCCATCGTCCAGTCCAACGGGCTGAACAAAGTGATCCAGCTGCGCCAGCAGGAAAACCGCAAGCACATCCTGATCGGCTTGCTGGAGCCGGGCGAGCGCTTTGACCTGACCATGTGCAACCCGCCGTTCCACGCTTCGATGGAAGAGGCGACCAAGGGCAGCGAGCGCAAATGGCGCGCACTGGGCAAAGCCGATCCAAAACGCAAGCTGCCAGTGCTGAACTTCGGTGGGCAGTCCGCCGAGCTGTGGTGTGAAGGCGGTGAAGCGCGTTTCGTGACGCAACTGATCGCCGAAAGCGCGCACTTCCAGCACAAGGTGCTGTGGTTCAGCACGCTGGTGTCGAAAGCCTCGAACCTGCCCGCCATCGAAACCGCGCTGAAGAAGGCCGGTGTGCTGGAAAGCCAAGTGGTGGAGATGTCGCAAGGGCAGAAACAGAGCCGCTTCGTGGCCTGGACCTTCCAGACCAAGTCCGAGCAGCAGATCTGGCGGCGCGAGCGCTGGGTTCGCTGACACTGAGCTACTTGTGGGAGCGGGCTTGCTCGCGAAAGCGGTATATCAGCTGACATCAGGGTGACTGACACACCGCTATCGCGAGCAGGCTCACTCCTACAAAGGTTCGAGGTGCATCGCTAAATCGCAGACACAAAAAAACCGTGCCCGGATCACTCCGGTGCACGGTTTTTTATCGCTGCGTCTTACTTGTTCACAGCGTCGGTCAGGCCTTTGGCCACAACCAGCTTGATCACTTTCTTGGCAGGGATTTCGATGGCAGCGCCAGTCGAAGGGTTACGGCCAGTGCGGGCAGGACGCTCGGTCACTTTCAGCTTGCCGATACCTGGCAAGGTGATTTCGCCGCCGTTTTCCAGCTGATCGGCAACGATTTGGCCCAGTTGGTCCAGAGCGTTACGCGCGGTGGTTTTCGGCGCGTCGATAGCTTCAGCGATGTCGGCGATCAGTTGGTCTTTAGTAAGAGCCATGTAGTGTTCCTTCCCTATCAAATTCATATGGATTGCAGAGTGCAGTGTCAGCCATCGAGCCCGATCTTCTGGATCTGGCACCCTCGGCGATAACCACGACGAGTCGGGTTATAGATGCCGAAATCAGGGTTTGGTTCGACCTGACAAATGCTGATTGCACGCTTAACGCAGTGACTTCGCGTAAGACCGGGCAAAACTAGCACAGAGACGGGGAAATATCCGCCTCTAGCTACCCATTTGGTCAGCTTTATTGCTCTAAATCGGTAAAAAACTGCATAAGGGCACCCACCCGCCCTGGATTTGCCCTTCACCCCGCGCCAAAACCAGTGGTTGCGGTACACTGGGCGCTTTTTCGGGGGAGCCTGCCCTCCTCCCTTCCACCAGCCGAGAAGCCCATGCCGATCCGTCATTGCATCGTCCACCTGATCGACAAAAAACCCGACGGCACGCCCGCAGTTCTGCACGCCCGTGACTCCGAACTGGCTGAGTCCGCGGCCATCGAGAACATGCTCGCCGACCTCAACGAGAGCTACAACGCCAAACAGGGCAAAGCCTGGGGCCTGTTCCATCCGGAATCCGGCGCGTTTCCGTTCAGCGGCTGGCTGAAGGAATACATGGAAGGCGGCAAGGACTTCGCCACGTTCAGCAAGGTTGCGGTCGAGCATCTGCAGAAGCTGATGGAAGAGTCGAACCTGTCGGTCGGTGGCCACGTGCTGTTCGCCCACTATCAGCAAGGCATGACCGACTACCTGGCGATCGCCCTGCTGCACCACAGCGAAGGCGTGGCGGTGACCGATGAGCTGGACGTGACCCCATCGCGTCACCTCGACCTCGGCCAGCTGCACCTGGCGGCGCGGATCAACGTTTCCGAGTGGCAGAACAACAAGCAGTCCAAGCAGTACATCTCGTTCATCAAGGGCAAGAACGGCAAGAAGGTTTCTGAATACTTCCGCGACTTCATCGGTTGCCAGGAAGGCGTCGATGGCCCGGGCGAGACCCGCACGCTGCTCAAGGCCTTCAGCGACTTCGTCGAAAGCGAAGACCTCCCGGAAGACTCCGCCCGCGAAAAAACCAAGACCCTGGTCGATTACGCCAGCAGTCAGGCCAAGCTCGGCGAGCCGATGGGCCTGGAAGAGCTGTCGGAGCTGATTGACGAAGAACGGCCGAAAGCCTTCTACGATCACATCCGCAACAAGGATTACGGCCTGTCGCCGGAGATTCCGGCAGACAAACGCACCCTCAATCAGTTCCGCCGATTCACCGGCCGCGCCGAAGGCCTTTCGATCAGCTTTGAAGCGCACCTGCTGGGCTCGAAGATCGAGTACGACGAAGAGGCTGGCACCCTGATCATCAAGGGCCTGCCAACTTCGCTCACCGATCAGCTCAAGCGCCGCAACTGATGCTCGGCAATGTGCTGAAGAAGGTTGCGCTGGTTCTGCTGGTGGTCGTGATCTATCAGAACTGGGGCAAGATCGAGCGGGTGTTCAACCCGTCGCAGATGGTCTCTGAGCAAACGCGGGCGCAGGCCCATGTCGTGCTGTATGCCACCGACTGGTGCGGCTACTGCAAACAGACCAGGCGCTTTCTCGACAGCAAGGGGATTCCTTTCAGGGAATTCGACATCGAGAAGGACGCCGAGGCGCGCAAGGCGTACGAGGCGCTGGGCGGACGCGGGATTCCGCTGATCGACGTGAATGGCACGTTGATTCGCGGATTCGACCCGGACGAGATCCTCGCCGCCCTGAAATAACAACTGTGGGAGCGGGCTTGCTCGCGAAAGCGGTGTGCCAGTCAATAATGATCGCGACTGATTCACCGCATTCGCGAGCAAGCCCGCTCCCACAGGTTTTGTATCTGACTTGCGAGATCAGCGAGCTTCGATGCGGAAACCAAAGCGCGGAAAGTGCACATGCACCACGCCGCCACGCGGGTCTTCGCGACGCAGGATCAGCTCTTCGCGGCCGGCAAACAGCAACTCGCCCACCACCGGATCAACGCCGTAATCTGTCGCGGCAATCGCCACCTGCTGCCCGGCCTTGAAGCCGTTCGGATCGACAAACTGCTCATCCGGCAGCGCCGCCGGCGTCGAACTGCGCGCGACTTCCAGCGCCTCCTCGGCAGTCATCTCACTCGCGGCACCATGACCAAAGCCCAGCACACGCCCCAGCCAGGCAGTCACGGCCGGATATTCATCGACCAACGGCGAAGTGACGTGCGTCGCCTTGAGGAACCACAGCGGATGCGCCAGGGCGAAGTCGGCAATCGACGGTTCACCGAAGAGGAAGTCGCCCTGCTCGCGCTGCAACTGCTGCTCCAGCCGCGCCATGATCGTTGGCCATTGATGCTTGGCCTGTTCGGCCGACAGCCGGGTGGCGCTGCCGCCACTGAACAGCCCGGCACGGTCAGCGATAAACGCCTTGATCGCTTCCGGCGGCAACTTGCCGAAACGTACGGCCACCGATTCTGGCTGGAACACCAGGCTGACCGCGTGCTGGAACACCACCGAATCGGCCCAAGCGGCGAAGCTGGCGCTGGTCATTTCCTGCCCTTCCGGGAAAAACGCCGGCAGGGCTTTTTCCTGCTCCAGACGACGGGCAATCAACGAAGTGTCGCAATAGATGTCGGCGCCGACCTGCAACACCGGAGTCTTGCGATAGCCACCGGTCAGCGCGGTCAGATCCGGCTTGGGCATCACCGGCGAAATGTGCACCGAGCGCCACGACAAGCCTTTGAAGCCCAACAGCAGACGAGCCTTTTCGGCAAATGGAGAGGTCGGGTAATGATGCAGAATCAACTCGGACATGCTCGGCTCCGCCGCACAGAAAGTGAGTCCGCAGCTTAGCGTGCATTTGATTAGCAGCCTACAGATCTGCCTGATGAGAACCAATCAGTCAGATTGATAAGACGCGACCAGGCATTCCTTGGCGCTCTTGCGCAGTTTTTTGATCAGCCGTTCCTGACGCAACGCGTCGCTCTTGTCGCGGCAACGCTCGGTGTAGACCAGCGCCATCGCCGGGCTGGACAGGAAGAAGCGTGCGCCCTTGCCGCTTTGATGCTTGGCGAAGCGGCGCACCGGGTCGTCGCTGATCCCGCAGTACAGCGAACCGTTGGCCGCGCGCACGAGGTAGACGAACCAGGCCTTGCTCACTGGCTCGACGACTTCAACCGGTTTTTCGCTGAGGCTGGTCACTTCGGGATCTGGACGTGTAGGAAACAGGCCGCGATCTTATCAGCGAGTAGCCTGAAATGCCTTCAGACCTTTAAGCGCCTGCGCCCGGACCGCGTTGCGCACCAGCGGAGTCCAGCCGAGCAGCAGGCCTTTGAAGCCCAACGCCTGCCGCGACCAGCGCCACAGGTCGAAGTGATCGTGGTGCTCGCAGATCTTGCCGTCGCGAAAGACGAAGCGCGCCTGGATATCGTTGATCACCACGTTGCCAGTCTGGCTGAACAGGTAAGTGGCCACCCAGTGCGCGCCGCCGCTGCGCTCGTCGGCGCGGACATTGTCGAAGGTCAGGGAGAAGTCCTTGGCGCGGGTGGTGAGCATGCGCCACATGTCGCCGGCATCGCGCCCGCGCAGTTCACCGAAGGCCGGATCGCTGAACACCACATCGTCGGTATAGCAGGCGGCCATGGCCTCGGCGTCGAGGCGCTGGAAGGCCTGGTAGAAGCGGGTGATCAGGGCGGCGTGGGCTTCGCTCATGGGCAAACTCCGGGAAATGGACAGATTGCCAGCACGATAAGCTGCAAATCGCAGAAACACTATCGGCATTCGTGCACCGAATATCAGCAACACACAGAACCACTGTAGGAGTGAGCCTGCTCGCGATAGCGGTGTATCAGTCAGCGCAATGTTGACCGACACACCGTTATCGCGAGCAGGCTCACTCCTACAAGTTGAACCGTGTCAGATTTTCTCGCTTTGCACTTGCACGTACAGCGCCCGGCCCGCACCCAGCCCGGCAATGATCGCACCGGTGCCAATGATGCCGAAGATCCAGCCCACGGCATTCCAGCCGCCGGTCCAGTCATGCACCACGCCGACCGCGAACGGTCCCATCGACGCCAAGGTGTAGCCGAAGCCCTGGGACATACTCGACAGGTTCGCCGCCACATGCGAATCCCGCGAGCGCAGCACGATCAAGGTCAACGCCAGGCTGAACGTACCGCCCTGCCCCAGACCCAGCAGAATCGCCCAGCCCCACAGCCCTTCAATCGGCGCATACAGGCAACCGAACAGACCACCGAGGGTCAGCGCCATCACCACCACGATCGCCAGGCGCTGGTCCTTGCCACGGGTCGCCAGCCACGGCGCAGCCAGCGAACTGGCGAGCTGGATGATCACCGAGCCGGACAGCACCAGGCCGGCCTGGGTCGGAGTCAGGCCGCGGCCGATCAGAATCGACGGCAACCAGCCGAACACGATGTACGCCAGCGACGATTGCAGGCCCATGTACAAGGTCACTTGCCACGCCAGCGGATCGCGCAGCAGACCTTTCACCCGATAGGCGACGTTGTGCGCGCCGTGTTTCTGCCCGACCTGCGGCAGCCAGAACAACGCCGCCACCAGCGCCGGGATTACCCAGAAGCCCAGGCCCAGTGCCCAGCTGTGGTCGAAGTGTTCGCTCAACGGCACGGTGGAACCCGCGGCCATTGCCGCGCCCAGGCACAGGGCCATGGTGTACACGCCGGTCATGGTCCCGGCGTGTCTGGCGAAGTCGCGTTTGACGATGCCCGGCAGCAGCACGCCGATAATGCCGATGCTCGCACCGCCAAGCACGCTGCCTGCAAACAGCCCGATCTCACCGAAGTTGCTGCGCACAATGATCCCGGCGGCCAGGGTCAGCAGTATCCCCAGTACCACCCGTTCGGCGCCGAAACGCCGCGCCAGAATCGGCGCCAGCGGCGCGAACAGTCCCAGGCACAACACCGGCAACGTGGTCAGCAAACCGGCCTGAGCCGCAGACAGGCCAAGGCTTTTCGACACTTCGCTGAGCAGCGGCGCCATGCTCGACAGCGCCGGGCGCAGGTTCAGCGCCACCAGAATCAGTCCCAGCAACAACAGCCACGGCCGGCGCACCAGCGGATGGCTTTGCTGCACTTGTTCGTCGTCAGCCTCGGCGTCGATCAGCAGCTCCTCGAGCTCCGCCGTGCGCTTGGGGGTTGAAAAGTTTTTCTCGCTTTCAAGGTTCATTGATCAACTGTCTCGATATGGCTTTGGCCCGTTCCGGGTCGCGTTGTTCGACGGCATCGAGCAACTCGATGTGCAGGTCGAACACTTCCTGACGGCGCGGGACGATGTTCAGCGTCTGGCGCAATTGCGCGCCGACGATGCTGGAGAAATAGCGATACAACTCGCTGAGGGTCGGGTTGTGCGCGGCGTCCACCAGACGGCGGTGGAACACCAGATCGCAGGCAATGTAAGTATCGAGATCGCCATGGTAGTGGCTGCCGCTGGTGCCGAGCGCTTCGCGCAGCGCGAGCAGGTCTTCATCGGTGCGACGCAGCGCGGCCAGGCCAATCGCCTCAACTTCGAGGATGTGCCGGGTCTCGCGCGCCTGCTCCAGCGAGCAACGGGACAACGCTTTGAGCGTGTCCATCGGATCGACCACTGCGCGCAGATAACTGCCGTCGCCCTGCCGGATTTCGATCAACCCGGAAAACGCCAGCACACGCATGGCCTCGCGCACAGTGTTGCGGCTGATGCCCAGCTCGGCGCACAGCTCAGGCTCGGTCGGCAGCCGTTCGCCGACCTGCCACACGCCATCGGTAATGCGCTGACGCAATTGATCCAGGGCCTGATCGACCAGAGATCGCTTGATCAAAGGTGAGATGTCTGTCATGAAATTCGCCCTTTCATCCAATCATAGGATGAATTTTTTGACATGGTAGTCAGCTGAAGTGCCGCACACAACCCCAACCGAGACATCAGTCCTACCCGACGAGTTGTAAAAACCGCTGACAGGCGAAGTGATTTCCCACAGTCCGCAGTAATACTGCCGACATCACTTGCAGACGCTGGACTGCAGACTCTGGAAATTGATCCAGGGGCGTTTTGCCCCGTCTTTATCCAAAGGAAGATGCAACGTTCATGGTAGAAGTCAATTTTGGCAAGCGGCACGACCGCCCTTTTGTTCTGCAGAAAAATCGCCGATTGCTGGCAATCCGCAGCCACGCGGGAGCGCAGTTGGCGCAAACGCTTTGCTGCGAATCTGCTCACGCAGCGCTGGAAGGTTGCGAACTGTTGCTGCATGTCGAGGACGCTGATGTGCAGATTTTCAAACTGCCTGAGCACTCGGACGCCTCGCAACGCAAGGCGCTGTTACGCGAATTGCCCGACGTGCGCTTCGCGGGCAGCGTGCTGGTGGATCCCATCACTCAGGAGCCGGTGCTCTATACCGAAAATATCTTTTTGAAGTTCATCGACTCGCTGAAAGCCACCGAGTGCATGGTCATACTTCAAGCGCTGGGCCTGATGATCAAGCAACAGGTGCCGTATGCAAAAAATGCCTTTTTTGTGCATCACCCCGCCATCCATGGCATCGATATCTGCACCCTCACGAGTGAATGGCTGGAACGCGACGAGATCGAATACTGCCACCCGGAGCTGCTGCGCCAGGGTCAACGCCGAGCGATCCATGCCAATCAGTGGCACCTGAAGAAAACCACCGTGACCTATCAGGTTGAAATCGATGCCAGCGCCAACGTCGAAGCCGCACATGAGCTCGCGCAGGGCGAAGGCATCGTCATCGCAGTCATCGATGACGCGTTCGATATTGACCATCCCGAATTTTCCGGAGAAGGCAAAGTGGTCGGTGCACAGAACTTTGACCGACGCAACGCCAAAGGCGGCCCGCGCCCACAGAACGCCCTGGAGCGCCACGGTACGGCCGCCGCCGGCGTGGCTTGCGCCAATGGAAAGGACGGCGCCAGCGGTGTCGCCCCCAAAGCCAGCCTGATGCCGTTGAAACTCACCAAACCCTTGGGAGCCCGCGCGGAGGCCGACGCCTTTTTCTGGGCGGCCGATCAGGGAGCCGACGTCATTTCCTGCAGCTGGGGGCCGGCTGAAGGGCATTGGGCCGACCCGGCGGACCCGCGTCACACGCAAGTGTTTCCCCTGGCCGCCAGCACACGGCTGGCAATCGAATACGCCGCCACCAAGGGCCGCAATGGCAAAGGCTGTGTGATCTTTTTTGGCGCGGGAAACGGTAACGAGTGCGCCGATAACGATGGCTATTCCAGCCACCCCCACGTCATTGCGGTAGGTGCCTGCAACGATCAGAACCGGCGCAGTGCCTACAGTGATTATGGCAAGTCACTCTGGTGCTGCTTTCCCAGCGGCGATCAGCAACACCCCGATCCGAAGTTCAAACCTGCAACCTCGATCCCGCAGACCCGGGGTATCCGTACCACTGATTTGAGCGCAAAGTTTGCCGCCGCCACATTGCCGGCCTACACCGACACCTTCAGCGGTACCTCCAGCGCCTGCCCCGGCGCCGCGGGCATCGCTGCGCTGGTGCTCGGCGTCAATCCCGAGCTTGATCGCTCTGCGGTACGCCAGATCCTTGCCGATTGCTGCGACAAGATCGGCCACCCCGATGACGGGCCGCGCGGCCAGTACGACGAAAACGGCCACAGTCACTACTACGGGCACGGCCGACTCAACGCGCTGCGTGCCGTGCACCT
This sequence comes from Pseudomonas sp. AM14(2022), assembly GCF_036346455.1. NCBI lineage: Bacteria > Pseudomonadati > Pseudomonadota > Gammaproteobacteria > Pseudomonadales > Pseudomonadaceae > Pseudomonas > Pseudomonas sp. AM14(2022). The sequence continues at coordinate 74,872 of NZ_JAOTNY010000003.1, read as the reverse complement.
GGCACTTGAACGCAAAACAAATGCGGGCTGATTCGCCTCCATGAAAAAAGCCCTGTCGGCATACCGGCAGGGCTTTTTGTCAGGCGAGCTTTTCAGGCAATCAATGCAGGATCTGGCTCAGGAACAGCTTGGTACGGTCATTCTGCGGGTTGTCGAAGAAGTCGTTCGGCGCCGCCTGTTCGACGATTTCGCCCTTGTCCATGAAGATCACCCGGTTGGCCACGGTGCGGGCGAAGCCCATTTCGTGGGTCACGCAGAGCATGGTCATGCCGTCCTCGGCGAGACCGATCATGGTGTCCAGCACCTCTTTGACCATCTCCGGGTCGAGTGCCGAAGTCGGTTCGTCGAACAGCATGATTTTCGGTTTCATGCACAGCGCACGGGCAATCGCCACACGCTGTTGCTGACCGCCGGACAGTTGCCCCGGGAATTTATGCGCCTGCTCCGGAATGCGTACGCGCTCCAGATAATGCATGGCGATTTCCTCGGCCTTGCGCTTGGGCATCTTGCGCACCCACATCGGCGCCAGCGTGCAGTTCTGCAGGATGGTCAGGTGCGGGAACAGGTTGAAGTGCTGGAACACCATGCCGACTTCGCGGCGGATCGCTTCGATCTGCTTGAGGTCGTTGGTCAGCTCCACGCCGTCGACAACGATGCGCCCCTGCTGGTGCTCTTCCAGACGGTTGAGGCAGCGGATGGTGGTCGATTTGCCGGAACCCGACGGGCCGCACAGGACGATGCGTTCGCCCTGTTTGACGTTGAGGTTGATGTCTTTCAGCACGTGGAACTGGCCGTACCACTTGTTCACGCCCTGCATCTGGATAATGCCTTCAGGGCCGACAGGCTTTTTGATTGCTTCGCTCATTTACAGAGAACTCCTAACGCTTGTGGCCAGTGTCGAGCTTGCGTTCCAGATGCATGGAATAGCGCGACATACCAAAACAGAAAATCCAGAACACCAGAGCGGCGAACACGTAGCCTTCGGTGGCCATGCCCAGCCATTTCGGGTCGGCAGCGGCTTGCTTGACGCTGTTGAGCAGGTCGAACAGGCCGATGATGATCACCAGGCTGGTGTCCTTGAACAGCGCAATGAAGGTGTTGACGATGCCCGGAATCACCAGCTTCAGGGCTTGCGGCAGAATCACCAGGCCCATCGCGCGCCAGTAACCGAGGCCCATCGCCGCTGCCGCTTCGTACTGACCTTTGGGGATCGCTTGCAGACCGCCGCGCACCACTTCGGCAACGTAGGCCGACTGGAACAGGATCACCCCGATCAGCGCCCGCAGCAGCTTGTCGAAGTTCATGCCTTCGGGCAGGAACAGCGGCAGCATCACCGAGGACATGAACAGCACGGTGATCAACGGCACGCCGCGCCAGAACTCGATGAAGGTCACGCAGACCACACGAATCGCCGGCATGTTCGAGCGACGGCCCAGCGCCAGAATGATCCCCAGCGGCAAGGCGCCGGCGATACCCACGGTGGCGATCACCAGGGTCAGCATCAGACCGCCCCACTGGCTGGTCGCCACGGCGTCGAGGCCGAACACGCCACCGTGCAGCAGGCACCAGGCGACAATCGGGTAGATCACCAGGAAGCTCAGGCCGTACACAGCTTTGTGTGCCACGCGTTTGATGAACAGCGGTGCCACGCCGATCACCGCCAGCCACACGGTCAGGTCAACGCGCCAGCGCAGTTCCGCCGGGTAATAGCCGTACATGAACTGGCCGAAACGCTGCTGAATGAACACCCAGCAGGCGCCGTCCTTGGTGCAGTCGGCGCGGGTGGTGCCGACCCAGTTGGCATCGAGAATCGCCCAACTGAGGATCGGTGGTACCACCAGATAGATCAGGTAAAACGCAAACAGGGTCAGCAGGGTGTTGAGCCAGCTGGAAAACATGTTCGCGCGTATCCATGCCATCGGGCCGAAGACCTTGGCCGGCGGTGGCATGTCGGGTTTGAAAGTATGGGTTGTCATGCGCGTTTCCTCACCGCTCGATCAGCGCAATGCGCTTGTTGTACCAGTTCATCAGCAGGGAAATGCTGATACTGATCGCCAGGTACACGCTCATGGTGATGGCAATGACTTCGATGGCCTGACCGGTCTGGTTGAGCACGGTGCCGGCGAACAGCGAAACCATTTCCGGATAACCGATACCGGCGGCCAGCGACGAGTTCTTCGCCAGGTTCAGGTATTGGCTGGTCAGCGGCGGAATGATCACCCGCAAGGCTTGCGGAATGATCACCTTGCGCAGGGTCGGGCCGTTGCGCAGGCCGAGCGAACGCGCCGCTTCGGTCTGACCATGGCTGACCGACTTGATCCCCGAACGCACGATTTCGGCGATGAACGCCGCGGTGTACACGGTCAGGGCGAGGGTCAGCGCCAGCAGTTCCGGGATCAGCACCCAGCCGCCGACGAAGTTGAAACCCTTGAGTTGCGGCATTTCCCAGTGCAGGGGGGCACCGAAGATCAGCGCGCACAAGGTCGGGATCACCAGCAGGATCGCCAGGCCGGTCCAGAACTTGTGGAACGGGACGCCGGTATCTTCGAAACGCTTGTTGGCCCAGCGGCACATCAGCACGATGGCGACGATGGCCAGCACCACGCTGATGAAGAACGCCCAGAAGCCGTCAGCCATTTGCGCGGCCGGCATGTTCAGGCCACGGCTGCTGACGAAGAAGGTGTCGCCGAAGTTGTGGCTGTTGCGCGGTCCCGGCATGGTCAGGAATACCGCGAAGTACCAGAACAGGATCTGCAGCAGCGGCGGAATGTTGCGGAACACTTCCACGTACACGGTCGCCAGTTTGCTGATGATCCAGTTCGGCGACAGCCGCGCCACACCGATGATGAAGCCCAGCAGGGTCGCCAGGATCACGCCGATGAAGGTCACCAACAGGGTGTTGAGCAGGCCGATCACGAACACCCGAGCGTAACTGTCCGCTTCGGTGTAGGAGATCAGGTGCTGAGCGATGCCGAACCCGGCACTGCGCTCCAGAAAGTCGAAACCGGAGGTGATGCCCCGGTGCTGAAGGTTGGTCTGGGTGTTATCGAACAGATACCAGCCCATGGCGACCACCGCCACGACGGTGATGATCTGAAACAGCCACGCACGCACTCGCGGATCGCTGAGGCTGAGCCTCTGCTTTGGTGCGCCGATTGAATTTTGCATGAAGTGCCCCGGAAGAAATGGAACAGAACATCACCCGGCGGTTGGCCCGCCGGGTGATAGAACCATTAGCGCACTGGTGGTGCGTACTGAATGCCGCCGTTGGTCCACAGCGCGTTCAGGCCACGGTCGATTTCCAGCGGAGTGCTCTTGCCGAGGTTTTTCTCGAAGATTTCACCGTAGTTACCGACCTGCGAAACGATTTTCACAACCCAGTCCTTCGGCAGTTTCAGGTCTTTGCCGTATTCACCGTCAGCACCCAGCAGACGAGCGACGTCCGGGTTCTTGGTGGATTTGGCTTCTTCCAACACGTTTTTCGAGGTCACGCCGGCTTCTTCAGTGTTCAGCAGCGCGTAGCCAACCCAGCGAACGATCGCCAGCCACTCGTCGTCGCCGTTACGCACGACCGGGCCCAGTGGTTCTTTGGAGATGGTTTCCGGCAGCACCACGTAGTCTTTTGGCGAAGCCAGTTTGCTGCGCTGTGCGTACAGCTGCGACTTGTCGGAGGTCAGCACGTCGCAACGACCGGATTCCAGCGACTTGGCGCTTTCATCGGAGGTGTCGAAAGTGATCGGGGTGTACTTCAGGCCGTTGGCGCGGAAGTAGTCGGACACGTTCAGTTCGGTGGTGGTACCGGCCTGGATGCAGATGGTTGCACCGTCCAGTTCCTTGGCACTTTTCACGCCCAGCTTGTTGTTGGCCAGGAAGCCCACGCCGTCGTAGTAAGTGATGAAGCCCGGGAATTTCAGGCCCATGCCGGCGTCACGCGAGCTGGTCATGGTGGTGTTGCGCGAGAGCAGGTCGATTTCGCCGGACTGCAGCGCGGTGAAGCGCTCCTTGGCGTTCAACTGGCTGAACTTGACCTTGTTGGCGTCGCCGAATACGGCAGCGGCCACAGCGCGGCAGACGTCAGCGTCGATCCCGAGGATCTTGCCCGAAGCGTCCGGCACCGAGAAACCCGGCAGACCGTCGCTCACGCCACATTGCACGAAACCTTTCTTCTGCACGGCATCCAGGGTTGCACCCGCCTGAGCGAACCCGCTGACGCCGAGTACTGCTGCTGCAGTCACGACCGCCAGAGTGGATTTCAACATCTTCATTCAAACCTCCAGTTTTGCTCTTGTTGTGTCGGAGCTTGAGTCCAGTCGCACCCTTTTGAGGCGTTGTTGACCCGTGTTGGCTTTTTTTGGGGTCAACCGACGTAAGACCTTCGCTATGAGTCTAGTAGGAGAAAATCCACATCATGGACAACTCACTTCTCACCAATCGGCCGAACGGGCTGTAGCCCTTTCACGTTCGCTTTGCCCGTAGCGGCCATTGGCGAACATCCATCACCGGATTCTTTGCAATCCCGCCGCAAGACGTACACTGATAGTGTTACCGCAAGACGTAGGACGCTTCGTACAGAATCCTCCATAGCAAAGCCCGTACCACACCGCTTGCTGAAGCGGTTGCGCGACAGGTCAATAGCAAAACTTGTAGCCTTGCGACATCTTCTTAACGGATCGACCGGACGCGCACCTCAATCACGCACTTAATGAGAGCGCCCGCACATTTTTGGAGCAGCCATGACCGAGCCCCTGATTCTTCAACCCGTAAAGCCTGCAGACGCCTGCGTAATCTGGCTGCACGGCCTCGGCGCGGACCGCTATGACTTCTTGCCGGTCGCCGAAGCGCTGCAGGAAAGCCTGCTGAGTACGCGCTTCGTATTGCCGCAAGCGCCTACCCTGCCCGTCACCATCAATGGTGGTTACGAGATGCCGAGCTGGTACGACATAAAGGCCATGAGCCCGGCGCGGTCGATTGATCGTGAGCAGCTGGAAGCGTCGGCGGATCGCATTATTGAATTGATCGAAAAGGAGCGCGCCAGCGGAATAGACGCTTCGCGGATTTTTCTCGCCGGGTTTTCCCAAGGCGGCGCCGTCGTTCTGCACACCGCTTATATAAAGTGGCAAGGCCCGTTGGGTGGCGTACTTGCCCTGTCCACCTACGCCCCGACTTTCACTGACGAGATGGAGCTTTCAGCCAGTCAGCAGCGTATTCCTGCGCTGTGCCTGCACGGCCAGTTCGACGGCGTGGTGCAGAACTCGATGGGGCGCAGCGCCTATGAGCATTTGGTGAAGCATGGTGTCACCGTGACATGGCAGGAATACCCAATGGAGCACGAAGTGTTACCCGAAGAAATTCGTGACATCGGCGTCTGGCTGAGCGAACGCCTGCGTTGATTCGGCCGCTTGGCGGACCGCTTTGATCATCCCACTACGCCGCGCCCGTTTCTTGCATTACACTGGCCGGCGTACATTCCTTAACCAATTGATGAGATGACCGTGCTCAAAGCACTCAAGAAAATGTTCGGTAAAAGCGAGGCTGAGCAGCTCGCGCCAGTCCCCAGTGCGCCGTCGCACGCCCCCGGCCCTCGCAGCGCTGCGCCCAAGGCTGAACGTCCGGCTCCGGTAGCGACACCCCAGCCTGAGCCGCAACCTGCCGTCGCTACCGAACCGGTCCGCGCCGAAGCGCCAAAACCACCCCGGCCGCGCCGCGAACCGAAGCCCAAGGCACCGGTCATTCCCTGGAAACTCGAAGATTTCGTTGTCGAACCCCAGGAAGGCAAAACCCGCTTTCACGATTTCAAGCTCGCTCCGGAACTGATGCACGCCATCCAGGACCTGGGCTTTCCGTACTGCACGCCGATCCAGGCGCAGGTGTTGGGTTTTACCCTCGCCGGCAAAGACGCCATCGGTCGCGCGCAGACCGGCACCGGCAAGACCGCCGCGTTCCTGATCTCGATCATCACCCAGCTGCTGCAGACACCTCCGCCGAAAGAACGCTACATGGGCGAACCCCGTGCGCTGATCATCGCGCCGACCCGTGAGCTGGTGGTGCAGATCGCCAAGGATGCTGCCGACCTGACCAAGTACACCGGCCTCAACGTCATGACGTTCGTTGGCGGCATGGACTTCGACAAGCAACTCAAGCACCTCGAAGCACGCCACTGCGACATCCTTGTCGCCACCCCGGGCCGTCTGCTCGACTTCAATCAGCGCGGCGACGTGCACCTGGACATGGTCGAAGTGATGGTGCTGGACGAAGCCGACCGCATGCTCGACATGGGTTTTATCCCGCAAGTGCGGCAGATCATTCGTCAGACCCCGCCGAAGTCCGAGCGTCAGACCCTGCTGTTCTCCGCGACCTTCACCGAAGACGTGATGAACCTGGCCAAGCAATGGACCACCGATCCGGCAATCGTCGAAATCGAAGTCACCAACGTGGCCAACGAAAACGTCGAGCAGCACATCTATGCCGTGGCCGCGGCTGACAAATACAAACTGCTCTACAACCTGGTCAACGATAACGGCTGGGAACGCGTGATCGTCTTCGCCAACCGCAAGGACGAAGTGCGCCGCATCGAAGAGCGCCTGGTGCGCGACGGCATCAACGCCGCGCAACTGTCCGGCGACGTGCCGCAGCACAAGCGCATCAAGACCCTCGAAGGCTTCCGCGAAGGCAAGATCCGCGTGCTGGTGGCCACCGATGTCGCCGGTCGCGGCATCCACATCGACGGCATCAGCCACGTGATCAACTTCACCCTGCCGGAAGTGCCGGACGATTACGTGCACCGCATCGGCCGTACCGGTCGCGCAGGCGCTGACGGCGTGTCGATCAGCTTCGCCGGTGAGGACGACTCCTACCAGTTGCCGTCGATCGAAGAAAAACTGGGTCGCAAGATCAGCTGTGAAACACCGCCGACGCACCTGTTGCGTGCAGTGGAACGCAAGCGTCCGCAGCCGCAGTAAGCGATCTGTAACGAAAAAGCGCAGCCGGTGACGGACTGCGCTTTTTTTTGCCCGGCGTTTAAGCAGGCGCTTGCGATAGACAACTAAAAGTCCATAATAGACAAATTAGTTTATATCCAGACCGTGGAGCCTGACATGTCCAGTACACCCTACGTGATCGACCACACCCAGGCCCGCGAGCTGCTGGCGCGCATCGATGTGCCGCAGATCCTGCGCAAACTGTTTCGCGACCTCGCCGCCGGCCACGCCGTGCAACCGGCGCAGCAATTGGTGGAGTTTCCGCAGGGCGCCGGCGACTTCATCAATTATCTGGGGGTGCTGGCCGAGGACGGCGTGTACGGGGTCAAGACCTCGCCCTACATCGTCCGTGAACAAGGGCCGCTGGTCACGGCGTGGACACTATTGATGTCGATGAAAACCGGCCAACCGCTGTTGCTTTGCGATGCCGGCGAGCTGACCACCGCACGCACTGCAGCGACCACCGCCGTAGCGATCGATGCCCTCGCGCCGTTGAAAGCCCAACGGCTGGCGATCATCGGCAGCGGCAAGGTTGCCCAGGCTCATTTGCATTACGTGAAAGGTCTGCGCGACTGGCAGAACATCAGCGTGTATTCGCCGAGCCTGTCTGAAGACGCTGAAACCCGGGCGCTGCTGAAAGAGATCTACCCGGGGGTGAAGATTGCCGACAGCCGCGATGTCGCCCTCACAGACGCGGACGTGATCATGCTCTGCACGTCATCCGCCGGCCCGGTCATCGACCCGGCCAGCTTGAGCAAACCGGCGCTGATCACCTCGATCAGCACCAACGCACCACGCGCCCATGAGCTGCCGCCGCAGAGCCTGGGCGACATGCAGGTGTTCTGTGACTATCGGCTGACCACGCCGGGCTCGGCCGGTGAGATGTTGATCGCGAGAGAGCAGCATGGCTGGGACAAGTCTGCGATTGTCGGTGACCTCGCCGACCTGCTCAGCGAGAAAGTGCCGCGCCCCGGTTACGACCGTCACGTATTTTTCCGTTCAATCGGCCTGGGCCTGGAAGACATCGCGCTGGCCAATGCGGTTTATCACTTGACCCACTAATCACCACAAATCCCATTGTGGGAGCGGGCTTGCTCGCGAAGAGGCCGTGTCAGGCAACGTATTTGCCGAATGACATACCGCCTTCGCGAGCAAGCCCGCTCCCACAGGGGATCAGCGAATTTTCCAATATTGCGAGCAACTGGAGACTTTCATGGGCCAGGCAGATTTCATCATCATCGGCGGCGGGATTGCCGGCGCTTCCACCGGTTTCTGGCTGTCGCCCCACGCCAAAGTGATCGTGCTCGAACGTGAATCGCACCCGGCCTATCACTCCACCGGGCGTTCTGCCGCGCTGTACACCGCCGCCTACGGTACGCCGCAGGTGCGCGCGCTGACACTCGCCAGCCGCGAGTTTTTCGACCATCCGCCGAGCGGTTTCTGCGAGCACCCATTGCTGACGCCGCGCGGCGAAATGACCGTGGATTTCAGCGGTGATGCCGCCGAACTGAACAACCAGTACCTCAGCGCCAAGGCCACAGTGCCAGAAATGCAGTTGCTCAGCGCCGACGAAGCCTGCGCCCGTCTGCCGATCCTGCGTCGGGAAAAAGTCCACGGCGCGATCTACGATCCGACCGCCAGTGACATCGACACCGACGCCCTGCATCAGGGCTACCTGCGCGGTATCCGCCGCAACAACGGCCAAGTGCACACCGATTGCGAAGTGCTGGGCCTGACGCGCGACGCCGCTGGCCTCTGGCAGGTGCAAACCAACGGTCAGACCTTCAGCGCGCCGGTCATCATCAACGCCGCCGGCGCCTGGGCTGACCAGATCGGCGCGCTGGCTGGCGCCCAGGCGCTGGGCCTGCAACCCAAGCGCCGCGCAGCGTTCATTTTCGCCGGCCCCGAGGGCGTGGACATTCATCACTGGCCGATGCTGGTCAGCCTCGACGAATCGTTCTACATGAAGCCCGACGCCGGGATGTTCCTCGGCTCGCCGGCCAACGCCGATCCGGTCGAACCGCATGACGTGCAACCGGAAGAGCTGGACATCGCCATGGGCATCTATCAGATCGAAGAGGCTACGACCCTGACCATTCGCCGCCCGACCCGCATCTGGGCCGGACTGCGCAGCTTCGTCGCCGACGGTGATCTGCTCAGCGGTTTCGATCCGCAGGTGCCGGGGCTGTTCTGGGTCGCGGCCCAGGGCGGTTACGGTATTCAGACTTCACCGGCCATGGGCCAGGCCAGCGCGGCATTGGTGCGTGGTCAGCCGTTGCCTGAGTCGTTGCAGCAGTTCGGCCTGAGCAGCGCCATGCTCTCCCCTTCACGACTGCGCTGATGGCCCCTGCGGATGACGCGCCCAACGGATTGCGGCACACTCGCAGCGCCCCCGTGCACGGGGGCGCTGACGCCGCCTGGAGCTCCACAAACATGACCGCCCCCGAATTCGATCCGGCACTGGATAACTTCCGTGCCATCGCCGACGCCATCGCCACGCTGTTCTTTCCCCACGCCGAGGTGGTGCTGCACGACCTGCGCACGCAGAAGGTCGACTACATCGCCAACAACCTGTCCAAGCGCGAGATCGGCGACGATTCATCGCTTGAAGACATGCTCAGCGAGGAGGTCAGCGAGCGCAACATCGGCCCGTACGAAAAGCTCAATTGGGACGGCCAGAAAATCCGCAGCCTGAGCACCGTGCTGCGCGACGGTGAAGAGCGGCCACTGGCGGTGCTGTGCATCAACCTGAATATTTCGCTGTTCGAGAATGCCAAGGCCGCGCTGGATCTGTTCCTGTCGCCGAGCAAACTGATCCCGCAGCCGGATTCACTGTTTCGCGATGACTGGCAGGAACGCATCAACACCTTCCTCCACGCTTGGCTGCGCGAGCGGCAGCTGAGCCTGAATCTGCTGACCCGCGATCACAAGCGCGAACTGGTGCTGGCGCTGCACGCCGAAGGCGCGTTCAAGGGCAAGAGCGCCTCGAACTATGTGGCCAATGTGCTGAACATGGGGCGGGCGACGGTGTACAAGCATTTGAAGGAATTGAAGGGCTGAAGATCTGCATTGGCATTTCCGGCCCCATCGCGAGCAGGCTCACTCCTACAGTTGGAATGCGTTCCCCTGTAGGAGTGAGCCTGCTCGCGATAGCGGACTATCAGTCGCCGTAGATGTCGGACTTGAAGTACTTCTGGGAAATCTTCTGATACTCGCCACTCGCCCGAATCCCGTCGATGGCCGTGTTCAACTCGCTGACCAGCTCGGTATTGCCCTTGCGCACCGCAATCCCCGCGCCCTCGCCCACGTACTTCGGATCCTTCAGCTCCGGCCCGACAAACGCATAGCCCTTGCCGCGTGGCATCGACAGGAAGTCGGTCAGCGGGATGGTGTCGGCGAAAATCGCATCGAGCCGCCCGGCCGCCAGGTCCATGTAGATTTCTTCGTTATTGCCGTAGCGCTTGACGTTGATGCCCTTCGGTTCGAACACCTCGGTAGCATAACGATCGGTGGTGGTGGCGCGCTGCACGCCGACGGTCTTGCCCTTGAGGCTGGCGTATTGGTCATCGACCGTGGCGCCTTCCTTCATCACCAGTCGCGACGACGTGAAGTAGTACTTGTGGGTGAAATCCACCGACTTCTTGCGGTCTTCGTTGATGGTCATCGACGACAAAGCCATGTCGATTTTCTTTACTTTCAACGAAGGAATCAAACCATCGAACTCACCCTCGACCCACACGCATTTGACCTTCATCTGTGCGCACAGGGCGTTGCCGATGTCGTAGTCGAAACCGACGATTTCACCCTTGTCGGTTTTCGAAGCGAACGGTGGATAAGCGGCCTCGATGCCGATGCGCAGGGTTTTCTCGGCGGCAAACGAGCTGGTGCACGCCAACAGGCTCAGGGCCAGACCGGTAATCAGGGGGAGTTTCTTCATGTTCATTCTCTCGCGGGTTGTTGTTGGTTTGGCAAGACGAAGAAGAGCAGCTGGGAGCAGGGAGCTACGAGCGGCAAGATTGAAGCTTTTTGTACTTGGAAATCCATATTGGACTTATAGGTACAAGCCGTCAATTAGGGAAGAAAGTGTGTCTGCGAGGTTTTTGGTGTTACAGATGGCCCCTTCGCGAGCAAGCCCGCTCCCACATTGGAATGCGTTCTCCTGTGGGAGCGAGCCTGCTCGCGAAGACGGACTTGAAGGCGCTATAAAAACTATTTTTTCCAGCGATCCGCAGCGGCATGATCACTGTCACGCCCCTCGACCCAGCGCGGGCCGTCACTGGTGTTTTCTTTCTTCCAGAACGGCGCGCGGGTTTTCAGGTAGTCCATGACAAAGGCGCAGGCGTCGAACGCCGCCTGGCGATGGGCACTGGCCGCACCGACAAACACGATCGGCTCGCCAGGCTCCAGCGCGCCGATGCGGTGCAGCACTTCCAGCTTCAACAGCGGCCAGCGCTGCTCGGCCTCGACGGCGATCTTGCCAAGGGCTTTTTCGGTCATGCCCGGATAATGCTCGAGGAACATACCCGCCACATCCAGACCGTCGTTGAAGTCGCGCACGTAGCCGACAAAACTCACCACCGCGCCGACACCGACATTCGCCGCGTGCATCGCGTTGACTTCAGCGCCGGGATCGAACGCCGTGGACTGCACCCGAATCGCCATGCCTCAGCCTCCGGTCACGGTGGGGAAAAACGCCACTTCGTCGCCATCGCTCACCGGCTCGTCGAGCTGGCACAGGTCTTCGTTGCGTGCGCACATCAGGTTCTGTTCGCTCAGCACTTCGGCGCCCTGGCGTTGCGCGAGCAGCGCACGCACAGCGTCGACCGTGGCGAAATCGCCTTCGACCTCGACCGAGTCCACGCCCAGCGCTTCACGATAACGAGCAAAGAATTTAACCGTCAGCTTCATGGCTGCTCAGCCTGAAAGTGCCCGCTCTTGCCGCCGACCTTCTCCAGCAGACGCACGCTTTCGATGATCATGCCGCGATCCACCGCTTTGCACATGTCATAGATGGTCAGTGCGGCGACGCTGGCAGCGGTCAGTGCTTCCATCTCTACGCCGGTCTGCCCTGACAGCTTGCAGCGGGCGACGATGCGCACGCTGTCGACACCTTCAGCGCTGAGTTCAACCTTGACCCCGGTGAGCATCAGCGGATGGCACAGCGGGATCAGATCACTGGTTTTCTTCGCCGCCTGAATGCCGGCAATGCGCGCCACGGCAAACACGTCGCCCTTGGGATGGCCGCCGCTGACGATCATCTGCAGGGTTTCGGGGAGCATGCGCACCAGCGCTTGGGCCGTCGCCTCACGGAACGTCACGGCTTTTTCGGTGACGTCGACCATGTTGGCGCGACCTTGGGAATCGAGATGAGTCAGCACGGGATTACTCCTGATCAGGAGCAGGGATTGTAAACCTGTGGGTCAAATATCTGCGAGTGAGATTACTGTTGCCCCGCAAATCCCCTGTAGGAGTGAGCCTGCTCGCGATAGCGGTGTATCAGTCGACAATTATGCTGAATGTCACACCGCTATCGCGAGCAGGCTCACTCCTACAATGGCCTTGCGTTTATCCATAAAAAAAAGGGCGGCTGTCAGGCCGCCCGGTTTTGTTGGAAGGGTTACAAATGCGATTCGGCGTATTCAGCCAGAATCGAGCGAGGCACCCCTTGCAGGGTGATGTGCACCCCGTTGGGGAAATCCTTGAAGCGTTCGGTCAGGTAGGTCAGCCCGGAGCTGGTCGCGGACAGGTAAGGGGTATCGATCTGTGCCAGGTTGCCCAGGCACACCACTTTGGAACCGGCACCGGCCCGGGTGATGATGGTTTTCATCTGGTGCGGCGTGAGGTTCTGGCATTCGTCGATCAGGATCAGGCTCTGCTGGAAGCTGCGACCACGAATGTAGTTGAGCGATTTGAACTGCAACGGCACTTTGCTGAGGATGTAATCGACGCTGCCATGGGTGTTTTCGTCATCCATGTGCAAGGCTTCGAGGTTGTCGGTGATGGCGCCCAGCCAAGGCTCCATTTTTTCCGCTTCAGTACCCGGCAGGAAGCCGATTTCCTGGTCCAGGCCCTGCACGCTGCGGGTCGCGATAATGCGGCGATAGCGTTTGCTGACCATGGTCTGCTCGATCGCTGCAGCCAGCGCCAGAATGGTTTTACCGGAACCGGCGGCACCCGACAGGTTGACCAGATGAATGTCCGGATCCAGCAACGCATACAGCGCCAGGCTCTGGTAGATATCGCGCGGTTTGAGACCCCAGGCTTCCTGATGCAGCAGCGGTTCCTGATGCAGGTCGAGGATCAGCAGCTTGTCTTCCTGGATTTCCTTGATCCAGCCGACAAAGCCTTGTTCGTCAATGATGAACTCGTTGATGTGCACCGCCGGCAGGTTGTCGATCAACTGCACCTGATGCCAGGTGCGGCCGTGATCCTGACGGGTTTCGACTTTGCTGACGCGGTCCCAGAAGGAGCCGGTCATGTTGTGGTAGCCGTTGGGCAGCAGGGACACGTCATCGACCAACTGGTCGGTGCTGTAGTCCTCGGCATCGATCCCGCAGGCGCGCGCCTTGAGGCGCATGTTGATGTCTTTGGTGACCAGCACCACGGCCTTCTTCGGATCACGGGTGTGCAGGTCGATCAACTGGTTGATGATTTTGTTGTCGTTCAGATGCTCGGGCAGAATCAGGTTCGATTCGGCCTGTTTGCTCATCAGAATTGACAGCAAGCCCTTTGGCCCGCCCTTGCCGCGCTGGATCGGCACACCCAGTTCAACGTCCTCGGGGGAGGCATCGCCCAGGGTCTTGTCGATCAGCCGGATCGCCTGGCGGCATTCGGCAGCAACGCTGTGATGGCCGCTCTTGAGCTTGTCCAGCTCTTCGAGCACGGTCATCGGGATCGCGACGTGATGTTCTTCGAAATTCAGCAGGGCATTTGGATCGTGAATCAATACGTTGGTATCGAGTACATAAAGGATTGGCTGGTTGGAAGAAGGGCTACGTCCGTGATCATCCATACTCGGTCACCTTTGTGGGAGCCATTCGACGCAATACCTGGGCGGTGCTGCGCCTCGAAGTGACTGCCGAATTCATCCACGAGGGCCTGGATGAACTGCACACAAAAGGAGTCTTGGAAGACGCCACCTGTGTTGCAGGTTTCGGCGGTCTGTCTTCGTAATACTCCAAAACCCATGACATAAAAAAGCACTTTGACGGTTTTTTTAAGTTTATTTTGCAGAGTGACGAAAAGCCCTTGGCGGACCGTCCAGACCCCGCTAAAGTCGGAAGTCCGCCTGCATCGAATTCTCTAGAAAAATCGCCCCAAGCCCAATGTTTCCTGGCTTTTTCCGTTTGTCAGCGAAACCCGTCCTGACAGTCTTCAAAGCCGATGCCGCTTTGCGCAGTTTGCGTGATCAGCCACGGCAACGCGGTCTTCACCGCATCCTGTTTCATGTTGAAATTGATCACCCCGTGACGCCACAGCAGCATCAGGGTCAGCACCCGCTGCGCACTCTGTGCGCCCTTGAGCTTGCCGGCGCCGTCCTGGGCATCGATGTCCCACAGCGCCACTTGCAGGCCCTGATTGCGGAAGAAGCTGCCAGCATCACTGCGGCGCTGCCCCTCCGGCGGACGGAACAGTGGCACATAGTTCTCCGGCAACTTGTTCTTCACCAGATCGGCGCTGCGGCGCACCGAGTCCTGCCAGTCCTGCCAATAGCTGTGGGAACGGAACTCCCAACCCTGCACGCCCACACACTGTTTCGAGAACTCCGATTGCAGGTTGCTCACCGAGCGATCAGCGAGCCGCGCCTGCACATCCTTGCCCAACAGGAAGAACGTGCCGCTGAGATTGGCTTTGCGCAGGTAGTCGGCAATCCAGTCGGTGTTGTCCGGCTGCAGATTGGCGGCGCTGTCGAAGCTCAGCAGAAACAGCCGGTCATGCATCTCGTCGCCGCTGCGTTCATAGTCGCCGAAACGATCGATTTCACTGCTGGTCTGCGGCGACAGCGCGGCCTTGCGCATCAGCTCGTCCAGATACTGCAGATGAAACAACCGGCTCGGCTCGGCCCACTTGGTGTAATAGCTGTAGTCGCTGACCACGAACTTGGCGGCCTGCTCGCGCAGGGTCGGCAGGTCTTCGACGAGGAAGCAGAACGAGGCATCCTGATCGCAGCTCTGCTGGGCGAAGTTGTAGTTGGCCAACAGACGTTCCCAGAGCCGCTGGCGCAGGTGGCTGATCGCGTCGACGTTGACCGTGCGCAGCCCAAGGCGCTGGGCCAGCGCGGCCTCGTCCAGCGCTTCAGTGCCGAGCAGGCCGCGGGCGAACATGAGGATTTCCGCGCGCGAGGCAACGTCGAACAGCGTCGGGCTGCTCAGTTGCTCCGGCCAGGTGCTGCGATCCAGCGTCGCCACATCGCCCGGCGCCGCCATGGCCCCGAAGCTCAACAGCCACGCGGTGAATAAAAGAACAATGCGCAAAGGGGTGTCTCCATAACCAAACCCGCGCGGCACTATAGCTGATCCCGCACGATTCCCCTCAGCCACTCCGATTCCCTGTGGGAGGGGGCTTGCTCCCGAATGCGGTGTGTCATCCAACAGATGGGCAGGCTGATACGGCCTCTTCGGGAGCAAGCCCCCTCCCACAGGGAAATGTGGCGAGCCGTCGATCACCTATGGGCTTGATAGCTGGAGTCAACCCGGCCAACCCCCTAGAATCGCCCCCACGATTAAAGGAGACGACTTCATGCTGATGGTGATTTCCCCCGCCAAGACCCTCGATTACGAAACACCGCCGGCGACCCAGCGCTTTACCCAGCCGCAATACCTCGATCATTCTCAGGAGCTGATCCAGCAGTTGCGCGAACTGAGCCCGGCGCAAATCAGCGAACTGATGCACGTGTCCGACAAGATCGGCGGCCTGAATGCCGCGCGTTTCGGTAGTTGGACGCCCGCCTTCACCCCGGAAAACGCCAAGCAGGCACTGCTCGCGTTCAAGGGTGACGTGTACACCGGCCTCGACGCGCAATCGTTCAGCGAAGCTCAGTTCGACTATGCGCAAAAGCACTTGCGCATGCTCTCCGGTCTCTATGGCCTGCTGCGTCCGCTGGACCTGATGCAGCCGTATCGTCTGGAAATGGGCACCAAACTGGCCAACGCCCGTGGCAAGGACCTGTACGCGTTCTGGGGTACGCGCATCAGCGAATGGCTCAACGAAGCGCTGGCCGATCAGGGCGACGATGTGCTGCTGAACCTGGCCTCCAACGAGTACTTTTCGGCGGTCAAACGCAGCGCCCTGAACGCCCGGATCATCAACACCGATTTCAAGGACCTGAAGAACGGCCAGTACAAGATCATCAGCTTCTACGCGAAGAAGGCCCGCGGCCTGATGAGCCGTTTCGTGATTCAGGAAAAAATCAACGATCCTGCCCTGCTCAAGCAGTTCGATGTGCAGGGTTATCGCTACAGCGCCGAGCAATCGAAACCGGACAATCTGGTGTTTCTGCGCGACCACGCCCCGGAATAAAGCATGCCCATTGCACGACTCTTTCTATAAAGAGTCGTGCAGCTCGCACGACGTCAAAAATCCTTCGCAACATTTCGCCGTTTTATTGGCGCCATAAAATCGTCCTGCCCAATTCTAATTTTAGTTTCACTCGACAGCCGCACTTTTTTTCAGTAGTGGCACGTAAATTTTTTTACGGTAGTGGCACAAAACTATCCAGCCCGATTACGCACCGATTAACAAAGGCCCAAATCGAAAGTGCTATCAAATTGAGACCAGTGCCATCTTTGGCAATATTTCAAAAAATTTCAGATTTCGCGATGAGCGGGTAGGAACTATGTCCAAATGCATAGCTCATACCACCGGTAACGATTCTCGCCGAGTTTGTACGAGATAACTTACGCAGAGCAGAGAACCATGTAACCAAGTTGTCACAGCAACTTGCCTAGATGGTTCACTCATCTGATCAACTAACGATGGATAGGTGATACGCACCATAAACATCCTCTACAAGGCCAAGGCTGCGCCCCTGTAACTGTGCTCGCCTGAGCACCCAACCGCTTGATCTACGGGCCTTTCGTCCGACATCAGGTGGACTGAACACATGCACAAGAGTCTTCCAGCAAGAAGATCCGCTGCATAACAGGGCAAGTCATAACAACTAAGGCCTAGTTGCGCACATCTTGAGTGCACTTATTTAGACACTCGGAACTTAGTATGCCTGCACACGGCATTGTGGCGCCTGTATGCCGCACTTTCGAGTGCACTATGACCGCTGAACACCATTAACTCCGGCCATCTAATGGCTTGATAAAACACAGAGGTAATTGCGATGCGCATCAGCATATTTGGTTTGGGTTACGTTGGCGCGGTATGTGCCGGTTGCCTGTCTGCACGGGGCCATGACGTCGTTGGCGTCGATGTTGCCAAAGACAAGATCGACATGATCAACGCCGGCAAGTCGCCGATTGTTGAACCGGGCCTGGGCGAACTTCTGGCTCAGGGTATCGAGACCGGTCGTCTGCGCGGTACGACCAACTTCGCCGAGGCGATTCGTGACACCGACCTGTCGATGATCTGCGTCGGCACGCCGAGCAAGAAGAACGGCGACCTGGAACTGAACTACATCGAGGCCGTGTGCCGCGAGATCGGTTTCGTGCTGCGTGAAAAATCCACCCGCCACACCATCGTGGTGCGCAGCACCGTGCTGCCGGGCACCGTTGCCAACGTGGTGATCCCGATCCTCGAAGACTGCTCGGGCAAGAAGGCCGGTGTCGACTTCGGTGTCGCGGTCAACCCGGAATTCCTGCGTGAATCCACCGCGATCAAGGACTACGACCTGCCACCGATGACCGTCATCGGCGAATTCGACAAAGCCTCGGGCGACGTTCTGCAATCGCTGTACGAAGAACTCGACGCGCCGATCATCCGCAGGGACATCGCGGTCGCCGAGATGATCAAGTACACCTGCAACGTCTGGCACGCGACCAAAGTGACCTTCGCCAACGAGATCGGCAACATCGCCAAAGCGGTCGGCGTCGATGGCCGTGAAGTGATGGACGTGGTCTGCCAGGACAAGACCCTCAACCTGTCCCAGTACTACATGCGTCCGGGCTTCGCCTTCGGTGGTTCGTGCCTGCCCAAAGACGTGCGCGCCCTGACCTACCGTGCAAGTTCGCTTGACGTCGAAGCACCGTTGCTCAACTCGCTGATGCGCAGTAACGAATCGCAAGTGCAGAACGCCTTCGACATCGTTGAAAGCCACGACAAACGCAAAGTCGCCCTGCTCGGCCTGAGCTTCAAGGCCGGTACCGACGACCTGCGCGAAAGTCCGCTGGTGGAACTGGCCGAAATGCTGATCGGCAAGGGCTACGACCTGAGCATCTACGACAGCAACGTCGAGTACGCCCGTGTTCACGGCGCGAACAAGGACTACATCGAGTCGAAGATCCCGCACGTGTCGTCCCTGCTCAACTCGGACTTCGATTCGGTGATCGACAACTCCGACGTGATCATCCTCGGCAACCGCGACGAGAAGTTCCGCTCGCTGGCCCAGGAAGCACCGCAGGGCAAACAGGTCATCGACCTGGTCGGCTTCATGGCCAAAGCCACCAACCCGGGTACTCGCACTGAAGGTATCTGCTGGTAAAGCAGCGCCAAGCGACAAGCCTCGAGCTGCAAGCAAAGCGTTTCGCTTGCAGCTTGAAGCTTGCAGCTCGAAGCCTCTCTTACCTTGGATGACGTCGATGACCAAGCTCAAACATTTCTTTCTGCAATCCGCCGGCTGGCTTTTGTTTCTGAGCCTGTTGTTGGGCCTGGCCTTGATGCTGCCCACGTCCACGTTCGACTCCGAGTCGAAGGACTTTATTTTCCTGATTGGCGCCGTGGGTATCTGGCGCTACTCGATGGGTGCAACGCACTTTGTGCGCGGCATGATTTTTCTCTACATCGTTTACCCGCACCTGCGCCGCAAAGTGCGCAAGCTGGGTAAGGCGGCGGACCCGTCGCATGTGTTTCTGATGGTCACCAGTTTCCGTATCGACGCGCTGACCACCGCACAGGTCTACAGCTCGGTGATCCGCGAAGCCATCGACTGCGAACTGCCGACCACCGTGGTCTGCTCGATCGTCGAAATGTCCGATGAGCTGCTGGTGAAAGCGCTGTGGGCGCGGATGAATCCGCCAGACCGCGTGAAGCTCGACTTCGTGCGCATTCCCGGCACCGGCAAACGTGATGGCCTGGCCTACGGTTTCCGCGCAATCTCCCGTCACCTGCCAGACGACCGCGCCGTGGTGGCCGTGATCGACGGCGACACCGTGCTCGGCGAAGGCACCGTACGCAAGACCGTGCCGTGGTTCCAGCTGTTCGGCAATGTCGGCGGCCTGACCACCAACGAGTTCTGCGAAGTGCGCGGCGGCTACATCATGAGCGAATGGCACAAGCTGCGTTTCGCCCAGCGCCACATCAACATGTGCTCGATGGCCCTGTCCAAGCGCGTGCTGACCATGACCGGGCGCATGTCGGTGTTCCGTGCCACCGTGGTCACCGACCCGGAATTCATCGCCGACGTCGAAAGCGACTCGCTGCAACACTGGCGCCTGGGCCGTTTCAAGTTTCTCACCGGCGACGACAAGTCGAGCTGGTTCAGCCTGATGCGCCTGGGTTACGACACCTTTTACGTGCCGGACGCCGCGATCAACACCGTTGAGCATCCGCCGGAAAAGAGCTTCATCAAGGCCAGCCGCAAACTGATGTTCCGCTGGTACGGCAACAACCTGCGCCAGAACTCGCGAGCGCTGGGCCTGGGTGTGAAACGCCTCGGCGCCTTCACCTCGGTGGTGCTGTTCGATCAGCGCGTATCGATGTGGACGTCGTTGCTGGGCCTGACCGTGGCGATCATCGCCAGCTTCAAGTACGGCGGCGCGTTCATCCTCGCCTACCTGCTGTGGATCGGTATCACCCGCCTGATTCTGACCCTGCTGCTGTCGTGCTCCGGTCACCGGATCGGCCCGGCCTATCCCGTGATTCTGTATTACAACCAGATCGTCGGTGCGCTGGTGAAGATCTACGTGTTCTTCCGCCTCGACCAGCAATCCTGGACGCGCCAACCCACTTCCCTGACCCGTGATCTCGCCAGCTTTCAACGTTGGTTCAACACCTGGTCGTCTCGGACCATGACCTTCTCCGCCGGCAGCATTTTCGTCGCCGTGCTGCTGATGATGGTCTGACCTGCCCCTATTGAATTAACAAGGAAATCGCCCCCATGAATACCGCCGTCAACGCCAACGTAGTGCATGAATCCGAAGCCCAGCGTCAGCACGCCCGAGTGAAAATCCCGGCCAAACTGCGTTTCTTCGGCCCAGACCGGACGCCGGTCGAAGCGCGGGTCCTCGACCTGTCCGCCGGCGGTCTGGCGTTCAACGCCGGGCAACTGCCGCTGACCATCGGCGAGGTGTACAAGGCACGCCTGCAATTCGTCATCGACAACCTCGGCCTGGCCATGGACGTCGAACTGCAAGTGCGCTCCTACGACCGCCAGAGCGGCCGCGCCGGTTGCCAGTTCCAGAATCTGGAACCGCAGGACATCTCGACCCTGCGTCACCTGATCACTTCGCACCTGGCCGGCGACATCGTCAGCATGGGTGAAGTACTGGCGACCCTGCAGCGCGACAACTTCACCAAGGCGCGCAAGGTCAAGGACGGCGGGAGCGGCATGACCCCGTTCGGGCGTCTGAAAGCCGTGACTTTCAGCGCCGGCATTTTCGCCATCGGTCTGGTCGCTTTCGGTTTCGTCTTCAAGTCGGTGTACGGCATGTACTTCGTCAGCCACGCGCAAGCAGGTCTGGTCAGCGTGCCGGGAATGAACATCACCATGCCGCGTGACGGCACGGTGCAGAGCCTGGTCAAGTCCGACGGCGTCGCCGCCAAAGGCGCGCCGCTGGCGACCTTCAGCACCAGCATGCTCGACGTGCTCAAGGGCCATCTGGACGAAGACCAGTTGCAACCGGCCAAGGTTGAAGAACTGTTCGGCAAGCAAATGACCGGCACCCTGACCTCGCCGTGCGATTGCACCGTGGCCCAGCAACTGGTGGCGGACGGTCAGTACGCGAGCAAGGGCGACGTGATCTTCACTCTGGTACCGCGCAATACACAGGCCACCGTCGATGCACGCTTCTCCTATCGCCAGTTCGGCGACGTGCGTCCGGGGACGCCAGTGAGCTTCCAGATCGCCGGCGAAGACCAGACCCGCACCGGCAAGATCGTCAGCAGCACCAGCCTGAAAAGCGCCGACCTGTCCTCCGACATCCGCGTGCAGATCCAGCCGGACGAACCACTGGACAGCAGCTTCGCCGGCCGCCCGGTGGAAGTGAACAGCGACCGTGGCCCGAACCTGAACTGGCTGATCGACAAAGCCATGGCTGCCGGTCTTTAAGTCGAGGACATGCCTGTGACTACTCCACCCATCCTGAAAACACCGCGAGCCCTGTGGGAGCTGGCCTGCCAGCGATTGGATCAGCGCGGTGTGTCTGATGTACCGCGCCGCCTGAATCGCGAGCAGGCTCACTCCTACATGGGAGCGGTATGTGCAGTTGCATTGGCGGTGAGTCTCGCCGGTTGCGCCGGCCTGCCCGACCAACGTCTGGCCAACGAAGCGCTCAAGCGTGGCGACACTGCCACCGCCGCGCAGAACTACCGCGCATTGGCGGATCTGGGTTACAGCGAGGCGCAAGTCGGCCTCGCCGATATCCAGGTCGACAGCCGCGACCCCGAGCAGATCAAACAGGCCGAAGCGACCTACCGCGCCGCCGCCGATGTTTCGCCACGGGCCCAGGCCCGTCTCGGTCGCCTGCTGGTAGCCAAGCCCGGGTCAACCGAAGCCGAGCACCACGAAGCCGAAAGCCTGCTGAAAAAAGCCGCCGCCAATGGCGAAGGCAACACGTTGATCCCGCTGGCGATGCTGTACCTGCAATTCCCGCACAGCTTCCCGAACATCAACGCGCAGCAGCAGATCGATCAGTGGCGCAAATCCGGCTACCCCGAAGCCGGTCTGGCGCAGGTGCTGCTGTATCGCACCCAGGGCACTTACGACCAGCATCTGGATGACGTGGAAAAGATCTGCAAGGCCGCGCTCAACACCACCGACATCTGTTACGTCGAACTGGCTACGGTCTATCAGAAACGGGCCCAGCCTGAGCAACAGGCCGAGCTGATCAAGCAGATGCAGGCCGGTTACAGCCGTGGCACGGTCAGCGCGCAGCGCGTCGATTCGGTGGCCCGCGTGCTGGCCGATTCGACCCTGGGCAAGACCGACGAGAAGACCGCGCAGTCGCTGCTCGAACCGATCGCCCCGGGCTACCCGGCATCGTGGGTGACCCTCGCGCAGCTGCTCTACGACTTCCCGGAACTGGGCGACGTCGATCAGATGATGAAGTACCTGGACAACGGCCGCGCCGCCGACCAGCCGCGCGCCGAACTGTTGCTGGGCAAGCTTTACTACGAAGGCAAACTGGTGCCGGCCGACGCCAAAGTCGCTGAAGAACACTTCCAGAAAGCCGTCGGCCGCGAAGTCGCCGCCGACTACTACCTCGGCCAGATCTATCGCCGTGGTTACCTGGGCAAGGTCTACCCGCAGAAGGCCCTCGACCACCTGCTGACCGCCGCGCGCAACGGCCAGAACAGCGCCGATTTCGCCATTGCCCAACTGTTTTCCCAAGGCAAGGGCACCAAGCCCGACCCGCTCAACGCCTACGTATTCAGCCAATTGGCCAAGGCGCAGAACACCCCGCAAGCCGATGAACTGGCGACCACCCTGGCCGCGCAATTGCCGCCCGAGCGTCTGGCCGAAGCCCAGCGCCTGCTGCAACAGGAACAGGCCAGCCGTGGCGCCCTGAACCAGAACACGCTGCAACTGCACGCCCTGCAAGAAGAAGACGGCGAGGAATCCCTATGAAGTTGAATCCCTTTGTGAAGGCCGGCATTGGTCTCACGTTCGCGCTGATCTGGTCTTGCCCGACACTGGCCGCGATCACTGAAACCAAGAACTTCGGTCTGGAAGTAAAAATCACCGGCCAGTCCGAAGACGACCGCGACCTCGGCACCGCCAGCGGCGGTGACGTCAATGGCGTCGGCCTGGACTTGCGTCCGTGGGTCTACGGCGAAAGCGGCGCGTGGAGTGCCTACGCCATGGGCCAGGCCGTGACCTCGACCGACATCATCGAGACCGACACCCTGCAGCAGTCCGACGGTGAACAAACCACCGACAACAGCGACCGCAAAACCAAGAAGAATTACCTGGCGATGCGCGAATTCTGGGTCGGCTACAGCGGCCTGACGCCGTACCCCGGCGAGATGCTCAAGTTCGGTCGCCAGCGTCTGCGCAATGACGACGGCCAATGGCGCGACACTAACATCGAAGCGCTGAACTGGACCTTCGACACCACCCTGTTGCGCGCCAACGTCGGTGTCGCCGAACGTTTCAGCGAATACCGCACCGACCTCAAAGAGCTGGCGCCGAAAGACAAGGATCGCCTGCACGCCTACGCCGATGCCGCCTACCAGTGGACACCGGGTAACTGGGTCGGCATTCGCGGTCATCACACCCACGACAACGGCAAGCTCGATTACGCCGAACCGGGCGTGCCCCGCGACACCCTCGACAAAACCCAGAACGGCGACATCAGCTGGCTCGGTCTGACTGCCGACAGCGACGCCTACAACTGGCGCAACACCAACACCGTCAACTACTGGGGCAGCATCACCGGCATGAGCGGCGACCTCGATTCGGT
This sequence comes from Pseudomonas sp. AM14(2022), assembly GCF_036346455.1. NCBI lineage: Bacteria > Pseudomonadati > Pseudomonadota > Gammaproteobacteria > Pseudomonadales > Pseudomonadaceae > Pseudomonas > Pseudomonas sp. AM14(2022). The sequence continues at coordinate 51,111 of NZ_JAOTNY010000003.1, read as the reverse complement.
CAACCCGCTGAACGCTGATGGCAGCCGTCCTGCGCAAGCCAAACGCAGCGATGACATCAACGGCTGGGCCACCGACCTTGGCGTGCGCCTGCGCCTCGATCCGCAGTGGCAAGTCGGTGCGGCGTACGCCCGCGCCAGCGCCGATTACCAGCAGAACGGTCTGGAGAGCAACCGCTCCAACTACACCGGTACCCGCTCGCGCGTGCACCGCTTCGGCGAAGCCTTTCGCGGCGAAATGAACAACATGCAGACCGCGACCCTGTTCGGTTCGTGGATGCTCAACGACCAGTACGACGCCAGCCTGATCTACCACAAGTTCTGGCGCGTGGACGGCAACAAGCCGGTGGGCAGCAACGGCATCAACGCCGTGGAAAACAACACCGACGACGTCACCGGCGCAATCCTCTCCAGCACCTCGCTGCCGCTGCAAGATGGCAACAAGGATCTGGGTCAGGAAATGGACCTGGTGGTGACCAAGTACTTCAAGCAAGGCCTGTTGCCGGCGGCGTTGAGCCAGTCGATCGACGAGCCGTCGGCGCTGGTGCGCTTCCGTGGCGGTGTGTTCAAGCCCGGTGATGCCTATGGCAGCCAGGTCGATTCGTACATGCACCGCGCGTTCATCGACGTGATCTGGCGCTTCTGATGCAAACCGCCAAGGGAGTGCCCGACATGCACCATGCAAGGAAAGGCTCGCTCAGCCTGTTGGCCGGCGCCATGCTGCTGGCCTCCGCTGGCGCGTTCGCCACGGTGGAACCGGCTGTGCCTCAACAGGGCAAACCGGTGACCACCGCCAAAGAGCTGCAACAAGCCAAGACCTACACCGTCAGCAGCGCGCCGACCGAGGCGCTGGAGCTGGCCAAGCCGAAACTGCCCGACCTGTCCGGCTTCACCGCCGAGGCTGCCGCCGCGAAGATCAATCGCAGCAAACCGGGCAAGATCAGCGTGCGTCGGATGATGCAGGAAGACGCGCTGAAGGACTTCATCGGCGGCGACAACAAGATGGCCGAATGGGTGGTGCGTCAGCACGGAATCCCACAGGCGATCTTCGTCGACGACGGTTACCTGAACCTCAAGGATCTGGCGCAGAAGCTGCCCAAGCAGTACTTCAGCGAGACCGCGCCGGGCGTGTACCTGGCGAAGCTGCCAATCGTGGTAGGCCGTAAAGGCATCCTCGAAATCGACGGCCAGACCCAGGAGTTGCGTCTGTCGCAAGAGGCCGGTTCGTTCCTGGTCAACGACGGTCAGTTGTTTGTGCGTGACACCAAAGTCACCGGCTGGCGCGAGAAGGACAACGGCCCGGCAACCTTCCGTTCGCCGAAGGAATTCCGTCCGTTCCTGCTGGCCTGGGGTGGCACCGAGACCTACATCGTCAACAGCAAGATGGCCAGTTTCGGCTACGCCAACAGTAAGTCGTACGGGGTGAGTATTTCCCAGTACACGCCGAACATGGCCAAGGTGCTCAAACGCCCTGAACCGACCGGCTGGATCGTCGGCTCCGAGTTCTCCGACATGTGGTACGGCTTCTACTGCTACGAGACCCGCGACTTCGTGGTCAAGGGCAACACCTACAAGGACAACATCGTCTACGGCATCGACCCGCACGACCGTTCCCACGGTCTGATCATTGCCGAGAACACCGTCCACGGTACGAAGAAGAAGCACGGCATCATCATTTCCCGTGAAGTGAACGACAGCTTCATCTTCAACAACAAGAGCTACGACAACCACCTCTCGGGCCTGGTGATCGACCGTAACAGCGTCAACAACATCATCGCCTACAACGAGATCTATAAGAACCACACGGACGGCATCACCCTCTACGAGTCCGCCGACAACCTGCTGTGGGGCAACAAGGTCATCAGCAACAAGCGCCACGGCATCCGCATTCGTAACAGCGTGAACATCCGCCTCTACGAAAACGTCGCCATGGCCAACGGTCTGACCGGCGTCTACGGCCACATCAAGGACCTGACCGACACCGACCGTGACATCAAGCTCGACCCATTCGACGCGCAAGTCTCGCTGATCGTGGTCGGCGGTGAACTGGCGGCCAACGGCAGCGGCCCGATGGCCATCGACTCGCCGTTGAGCGTCGAGCTGTATCGCGTATCGATGCTGGCGCCGACCAAATCCAGCGGCATCAGCTTCAACGGCATCCTCGGCGAGCGCCAGGATGAAATTCTCGACCTGCTGGTACGCCAGCAGAAAGCCGTGCTGATCGACCCTGTCGAACGCCAGACCGAATTGCAGGACTGAGGATAATTTTATGCACCCACACTTGATCAAATTACTCAGCCTGTCGGCCCTGACCGTGGGCATTCTGGCGGCCAGCCAAGGCGCTCGCGCCGATGAAGCGGCGGGCGCCACCCCGCCAAAATTCAGCGCCGAACCGTGCTGCAACCTGTGCCCGGCCGCGCATGACGCGAAGAACTACACCACGCGCTACCAGCAGAACTTCACCACCCTGGTGCAGGCGCAGGGTGACTGGTTGTTCCGTACCCAGGAAGACCTGCGCACCGAGTTCAACACCACCCCGGCCGGCTACAAACGCCTGCAACAGCTGCACGATGCGTTCAAGGCCAAGGGCGTCGAACTGGTGATCGTCTATCAGCCGACCCGTGGCCTGGTGAACCGCAACAAGCTCAACCCGCAGGAAAAAGCCGCGTTCGATTACGAGAAAGCGCTGGGCAACTACAAAACCATGCTCGGCCGTTTCGCGCAGATGGGTTACGTGGTGCCGGATCTGTCGCCGCTGACCAACGAATCGCTGCCGGACACCCTGCCCGCCCACGATTTCTACTTCCGCGGCGACCAGCACTGGACCCCATACGGCGCTCAGCGCACGGCGAAAATCGTCGCCGAGAAGGTCAAGCAGATTCCGGCCTTCGCCGACATTCCCAAGCGTGAATTCGAGACCAAGCGCACCGGGCGCATGGGCAAGACCGGCACCCTGCACAACATGGCCGGGCAACTGTGCGGCACCAGTTACGCGATCCAGTACATGGACCAGTTCACCACCGAGCCGAAAGGCGAAGCCGGTGACGGCGACCTGTTCGGTGATTCCGGCAACCCGCAGATCACCCTCGTGGGCACCTCGCACAGCGGCAAAAACTACAACTTCGCCGGCTTCCTCGAAGAGGCAATCGGTGCAGACATTCTCAACGTCGCCTTCCCCGGCGGTGGTCTCGAAGGTTCGATGCTGCAGTACCTCGGTAGCGACGAATTCCAGAAGACCCCGCCGAAGATTCTGATCTGGGAATTCTCGCCGCTGTACCGCCTCGACCAGGAGACCATCTACCGCCAGATGATGTCGCTGCTCGACAACGGCTGCGAAGGCAAAGACGCGCAAATGTCCGCCAGCACCACGCTCAAGCCTGGCGGCAAACAGGAACTGCTGGTCAACAGCAAGAACCTGAACCTGCAGAACAGCAGCCATCAGGTCGACATCCGCTTCGCCGACACCTCGGTGAAAACCCTGCAAGCCACCCTCTGGTACATGAACGGTCGCCACGAGGACATCAAGATCGAGAAACCGGAAACCTCCGACACCGACGGTCGTTTCGCCTTTGAGCTGCGCACGGACGAAGACTGGGCCTCGCAAAATCTGCTGGCTGTCGAAGTCCAGGGCCCGGAAGCGGGTACCGCGCCGCAAAAAGTCGAAGCGAAAATCTGCAAACGCAACGTATTCCCGGGCGCTGGGCCACAAACCGCTCAGCTCGGGCAATGAGGTCTGCTATGCGAAATCGAACGATCAAACACTTGCTTGCGCCATCCCTGCTGACCCTGGCGATGTTCGCCGGGGCCACTCAGGCCGCCGCGCCACTGCGTCCGCCGCAGGGCTACTTTGCGCCTGTGGATAAATTCAAGAGCGGCGACAACAGCGAAGGCTGCGATGCGATGCCCGCGCCGTACACCGGGCCGCTGCAATTTCGCAGCAAGTACGAAGGCTCGGACAAGGCCCGCGCGACCCTGAACGTGCAGTCGGAAAAAGCCTTCCGCGACACCACCAAGGACATCACCACGCTGGAGCGCGGCACCGCCAAACGCGTCATGCAGTTCATGCGCGACGGTCGTCCGGAGCAACTCGACTGCACGCTCAACTGGCTGACCGCGTGGGCCAAGGCCGATGCGTTGATGTCGAAAGACTTCAACCACACCGGCAAATCGATGCGCAAATGGGCGCTGGGCAGCATGGCCTCGTCGTACATTCGCCTGAAGTTCTCCGACTCGCATCCGCTGGCCACGCATCAGCAAGAAGCGCAGCAGATCGAGGCGTGGTTCAGCAAGATGGCCGATCAGGTGGTCAGCGACTGGGACAACCTGCCGCTGGAAAAAACCAACAACCACTCGTACTGGGCCGCGTGGTCGGTGATGGCGACCTCGATCGCCACCAACCGTCGCGACCTGTTTGATTGGGCAGTGAAGGAATACAAGGTCGGGGTCAATCAAATCGACGCCGACGGCTTCCTGCCTAACGAACTGAAGCGCCAGCAACGCGCCCTCGCCTATCACAACTACGCCCTGCCGCCACTGGCGATGATCGCCAGTTTCGCCCAGGTCAACGGTGTCGATCTGCGTCAGGAAAACAACAGCGCGCTCAAGCGTCTGGGTGACCGGGTGCTGGCCGGGGTGAAAGACCCGGATCAGTTCGAGAAGAAGAACGGCAAAGAGCAGGACATGACCGACCTGAAAGAGGACATGAAATTCGCCTGGCTCGAACCGTTCTGCACCCTCTACACCTGCCCGGCGGATGTGATCGAGAAGAAGCACGGCATGCAGCCGTTCAAGACCTTCCGCCTGGGTGGCGACCTGACCAAGGTCTACGACCCGTCCCACGAGAAGGGCAACAAGGGTTCGTAAGAGTGAATGCAATCCCCTGTGGGAGCGGGCTTGCTCGCGAATGCGGTCTGACATTCAAAACTGATGTCGACTGACACACCGCCTTCGCGAGCAAGCCCGCTCCCACAGTGAAGTGATGTCGCCCCCTGAATTTTCATGGGGGGTTTGGGGGGGGCTTTGGCCCTTGACTGTTGGTTCAAACATGGAGAGATCGGGATGGTATTTTCATCCAACGTGTTCCTGTTTCTGTTCTTGCCGATCTTTCTCGGCTTGTACTACTTGAGCGGGCAACGCTATCGCAACCTGTTGCTGCTGATCGCCAGCTACGTGTTCTACGCGTGGTGGCGGGTGGACTTCCTGGCGCTGTTCGCCGGCGTCACCCTGTGGAACTACTGGATCGGCCTGAAAGTCGGTGCCGCCGGCGTGCGCAGCAAACCGGCACAGCGCTGGCTGCTGCTCGGCGTCGCGGTCGACCTGTGCATCCTCGGCTACTTCAAGTACGCCAACTTCGGCGTGGACAGCATCAACGCGATCATGACCTCGTTCGGTCTGGAACCGTTCATCCTGACCCACGTGCTGCTGCCGATCGGTATCTCGTTCTACATCTTCGAGTCGATCAGCTACATCATCGACGTGTATCGCGGCGACACCCCGGCCACGCGCAACCTGATCGACTTCGCGGCGTTCGTGGCGATCTTCCCGCACCTGATTGCCGGCCCGGTCCTGCGTTTTCGCGACCTCGCCGACCAGTTCAACAACCGCACGCACACCCTCGACAAGTTCTCCGAGGGCTGCACGCGGTTCATGCAGGGTTTCATCAAGAAAGTCTTCATCGCTGACACCCTCGCCGTGGTCGCCGACCACTGCTTCGCCCTCCAAAACCCGACCACCGGGGATGCCTGGCTTGGTGCGCTGGCGTACACCGCGCAGCTGTATTTCGACTTCTCCGGTTACAGCGACATGGCCATCGGTCTGGGCCTGATGATGGGTTTCCGCTTCATGGAAAACTTCAAGCAGCCGTACATCAGCCAGTCGATCACCGAGTTCTGGCGCCGCTGGCACATCAGCCTGTCGACGTGGCTGCGTGACTACCTGTACATCACCCTCGGCGGTAACCGTAAAGGCACGCTGATGACCTATCGCAACCTGTTCCTGACCATGCTGTTGGGTGGTCTGTGGCACGGCGCGAACATCACTTATATCGTCTGGGGCGCCTGGCACGGCATGTGGCTGGCGATCGAAAAAATGCTCGGCATCAACACCTCGCCGCGCAGCCTGAACCCGATCCGCTGGGCGCTGACCTTCCTGCTGGTGGTGATGGGCTGGGTGATCTTCCGTGCCGAAAACCTGCACGTCGCCGGGCGCATGTACGGCGCGATGTTCAGCTTCAGCGACTGGTCGCTGTCGGAACTCAACCGCGCCAGCCTCACCGGTCTGCAAGTGGCGACCCTGGTGGTGGCGTACGCAACCCTGGCGTTCTTCGGCCTGCGTGATCTGTACACCAACCAGCCTCCGGTGAAGAGCAAACCTGAAGTCAACGTCGAGGCCAACGGCCCTGCCACCGCGACCCCGGGCATGATCAAAGCCGCGCCTGGCGAAAACCCGGCGAGCATCCACGAGCCTGGCTACACCGTCGGCGTCGAGGCGCAGGTGCAACCGGCCTACTGGACGGCGGACTGGTCACGCTACGTGATGCGCGGGCTGATCCTGCTGCTGTTCATCGCCTCGATTCTCAAACTCTCGGCGCAAAGCTTCTCGCCGTTCCTTTACTTCCAGTTCTGAGGGATCTGACATGACCCGCTCATTACGCATCTTCTACATCGCGCTGTTTCTGCTGACCCTGCTGGTGCTCGGTCTGTGGTCGGTGCGCAGCTTCTTCGGCTTCAGCACCAACGCCGATGCGACCGTGCTTAACGGTCGCTGGACCAAAGCCGTGGAAACCCACTACGACGATCAGTTTCCGATCAAGCGTCTGGGCACCAACCTCTGGGCGGCGCTGGATTTCAAACTGTTCAACGAAGGTCGTCCAGGCGTAGTGCTCGGTCGCGATCAGTGGCTATACAGCGACGAGGAATTCAACCCGATCGTCAACGAAGAACTGAACCTGCAAGGCAACTACGCGCTGGTCGAAGGCGTGCGCCAGACCCTCAAAGCCAAAGGCGTGAAACTGGTGATGGCGATCGTGCCGGCCAAGGTGCGCCTGTACCCGGAACACCTGGGTGAAGTGAAGCCGGCGAGCATCCACGCCAACCTCTATCAGGACTTCCACGCCCGTGTCGCGGCAGACAAGATCCTCGCCCCGGACCTGCTCGGCCCGCTGCAACAGGCCAAGCAGAACGGTCAGCAAGTGTTCTTGCGCACCGACACCCACTGGACCCCGGAAGGCGCTGAAATCGCCGCCAACACCCTGGCCAAGACTATCGCCGACAAGTTCCCGCTCAGTGGCGAGCCGCAGCGCTTTGTCACCACGCCAGCGGAGAAGGTCACGCACAAGGGCGACCTGCGTCTGTTCCTGCCGCTGGATCCGCTGTTCGAAAACCTGATGCCGGCACAAGAGCCGCTGCAGAAGCGCAACACCGTGGCCGCCGAGCAGCCTGCCGGTGACGACGCGCTGTTCGCCAGCAGCGAAGTACCGGTCGCACTGATCGGCACCAGCTACAGCGCCAACCCTAACTGGAACTTCGTCGGTGCGCTGAAACAAGCGTTGCACAGCGACGTGGTCAATTACGCCGAGGACGGCCACGGCCCGATCCTGCCGATGCTCAGCTACCTGAAAAGCGATGACTTCAAGAACAGCCCGCCACAGGTGCTGATCTGGGAGTTTCCTGAACGATATCTGCCTGTGAACAACGAAATCGGCGACGCCGACCCACAGTGGGTCGCAGAGCTCAAACAAGCCGGTGCTCGCCAACAAAACGTAGCCATCAACACTAAATCCGAGACGCCCGATCGGGCGCAAAACTGAAAGAGAGGTAACACCATGACTTTCACTACTACTCCTCGTCGTCTCGCCAAACGCTTCGCATTGGTTGCGGGTCTGAGCGTGCTATCGGTCCAGGCCTTTGCCGGTGGTGACGCCGCGCTGTACGGCCCGACCGCGCCGAAAGGCTCGACTTTCGTGCGGGTCTACAACGCCAGCAACGCCGAAGTCAGCGCCACCGTCGGCAGCACCAACCTGAGCGACGTTGCGCCACTGGCCAGCAGCGACTTCAGCTTCATGCCGGGCGGTGACTACAGCGCCAAGGTCGGCAGCCAGACCCTGCCGGTCAAACTCGCCGGTGACCACTACTACACCCTGGTCAACAACGCGTCCGGCGCGCCGCAACTGATCGAAGAACCACCGTTCAAGAACAAGCAGAAATCCCTGGTGCGCGTGCAGAACCTCAGCGACAAGCCGCTGACCCTGAAGACCGCCGACGGCAAGACCGACGTGGTGCCGAACGTGGCCGCCAAGGGCCGTGGCGAACGTGAAATCAACCCGGTGAAAGTCAGCCTGGCGCTGTACGAAGGCGACAAGAAAGTCGGCGACGTGAAACCGGTCGCGCTGGAGCGCGGTGAAGCAGCGGTGCTGTACGTCACCGGTTCCGGCAGCAGCCTGTCGCCAGTCTGGGTGAAACGCCCGGTGTCGACTCGCTAACCAATTTCATGAACTGACGCAGTAACCCTGTGGGAGCGAGCCTGCTCGCGAATACGGTCCGACATCCAACATCAATGTCGACTGATGTACCGCTTTCGCGAGCAGGCTCGCTCCCACAGGGCCTCTAACCAATCGATTTTTATGGAGTAAACAATATGATTCCGGTGATCTTGTCAGGTGGTAGCGGTTCACGTCTTTGGCCGCTTTCGCGCAAGCAATTCCCTAAACAATTCCTCGCCCTGACCGGCGAACACACGCTGTTCCAGCAAACTCTGGAGCGCCTGGTGTTCGAAGGTATGGACACGCCGATCGTGGTCTGCAACAAGGATCACCGCTTCATTGTCAACGAACAGTTGGCCAACCGTAACCTCGAATGCCAGCGCATCCTGATGGAACCGTTCGGCCGCAACACCGCACCAGCGGTAGCGCTGACTGCGATGATGCTGGTCAACGAAGGGCGTGACGAACTGATGCTGGTGCTGCCGGCCGACCACGTACTGGAAGACCAGAAAGCCCTGCAACGCGCCCTTGCCCTGGCCACCGTCGCCGCCGAAAACGGCGAGATGGTGCTGTTCGGCGTGCCGGCGACCAAGCCGGAAACCGGCTACGGCTACATCAAGTCAACTGGCGATTCGCTGCTGCCCGAAGGCGTCAGCCGCGTTTCGCACTTCGTCGAAAAACCCGACGTCAAACGCGCCACCGAGTACGTTGAGTCCGGCGGCTACTACTGGAACAGCGGCATGTTCCTGTTCCGCGCCAGCCGCTTCCTCGAAGAGCTGAAAAAGCACGATCCGGACATCTACGACACCTGCCTGCTGACCCTCGAACGCAGCCAGCAGGACGCCGACAGCGTCACGTTGGATGAAGCCACCTTCGCCTGCTGCCCGGACAACTCCATCGACTACTCGGTGATGGAAAAAACCCAACGCGCCTGCGTGGTGCCGCTGTCCGCTGGCTGGAGCGATGTCGGTTGCTGGTCGTCGCTGTGGGAAGTCAACGAGAAGGACGCCAACGGCAACGTCAGCAAGGGCGACGTGGTGATCCAGGACAGCAAGAACTGCATGATCCACGGCAACGGCAAACTGGTGTCGGTGATCGGCCTGGAAAACATCGTCGTGGTCGAAACCAAGGACGCGATGATGATCGCCCACAAGGACAAGGTTCAGGGCGTCAAGCAGATGGTCAACACCCTCAACGAGCAGGGCCGCAGCGAAACCCAGAACCACTGCGAGGTTTACCGTCCGTGGGGCTCGTATGACTCGGTGGACATGGGCGGGCGTTTTCAGGTCAAGCACATCTCGGTCAAACCGGGCGCGTGCCTGTCGCTGCAGATGCACCACCACCGCGCCGAGCACTGGATCGTGGTCAGCGGCACTGCTGAAGTGACCTGCGACGAGAACGTCTTTCTGCTCACTGAAAACCAGTCGACCTACATCCCGATCGCCTCGGTGCACCGCCTGCGCAACCCGGGCAAGATCCCGCTGGAAATCATCGAAGTGCAATCGGGTTCGTACCTGGGTGAAGACGATATCGAACGCTTCGAAGATATCTACGGCCGCTCCACCCCGGTTGAACGCGGCGTGTCGGTGAAAACCATCGCGCAGTGATCACCCGGCAATGAGAAGCCCCCGTCCAGCCCGCTGCGTCCCCTATCCGCAGTGGGTTGGGCGGGGGCTTTTTTCAACTCAACGAATGTTGTCGAGTCAGCCTTGGCCGGGAATGTCCCCCCAGCGATTGCTGCCTTCCCGCGTAGGGAGCCGGTGCGAGCAGTCCGATAAAGTCCTGGCTCCGCTGCAGGCTCTGCAGCGTACTGGACGTTTGCATCGACAAGTCGGATACCGCTTCGAAAAGCCCCGGGGCCGCGCTGCCGGTGGTTGCCAGCTCGGTGAGGATGGCTTGCGTCCTGAACTCGACCATGTCGATGCCTGCCGAAAGATGTTCGTAAGTGTTGCTCAACGCCTCAGCATTCAGTCCCTGCGCTGCATGGATGAATTCCCGCCCCGTCTGGAACAGACCCCGAGTTTCCGCTCCCAGTTTTTCAGAGACTGCCTCGATCACTTTGCCCTCGACCTTGGCGCGCGCCATTTGGGTCAAGCGTGATCGACCGTCGGCTGTGCGCGGATCATGCGCTGCCAATTGCAGTTTCACTGTGGCAAGACTCAGCTTCTTTTTCGGCTCGACGCTTTCAACCAGAGCCTTGGGATTCAATTCGCTGCCCTTGAAATGGATAGGTCGGTTCAACTGATAGGTGTCCACCACCTTGTCGATGGCTGCACCCGCCAACTTATCGGCGACCTTCGTGCCAATCTTGCCCCCAAGCGAACCGGCTACCGGTCCGAACACGGTGCCCATTGCAGTGCCAATCGTGCCCCCTGCGGCTTGAGCGCCTGCGCTGAACATGCTGCTGGCCAGTTGCGTCCCGACGCGCCTGACCAGAGCCTGAAACCGGTGTCGCGCCTGAGTGTGGTTGAGCAATGAGTTTCTGACGTCCGCTGCCGCCGAGGTCATCGTGCTCATTAATGCCTGCTGCTTTTGCACACTGTCAGCCAACTCAGATGTGGCGGTCTTCCCGCCCCCATCGGTGTCGACATGGTTCATGGGCGAGTTACCCACCATCTGATACAGGTTCGGCCCGTCGATAAAGCCTTTCGGGTCAGGATTCAACCAGCGCTGCAACCACGGCATGTAATAGCGATAGCCATAATAATAGAGACCTGTAGCATCGCGCTCCTTGCCCGAATAACGCAGGGTTTTGTAACTGGCCTCGGTGTCCCTGCTCCACGCCGTTTCACCGAACGGGAAGAAAGTTTCTTGACTGATGAGCCGGGCATCCTCGCCCAGTTCCAGGCAGGTCGATCCGAGATGATCCGTCAGCGTGTACCGATAATGGTCATTGGAACCGGTGGGCGGAGCACTTTCCCAGTGCAGCACGTGTACACGGCTGATGTGGCCCTCGACGAAAATCACTTGCAGTTGTTCACCGGTGGCCGTGTCGGTGCGTAGCTCCAGCCCAGGCAAATAGCGTACCTGGGCCGTGACGCCGCGGGCATTCGTCTGGAGTGAGCGAATCTTGCGCACACGTTGGCCGGTACCGTCGTAGCAATAGTGTTCACGGTCATTGAGTCCGCTGGCACGTTCGACCGGCGTGACCGATTGCAACTGATTACGCAGATTCCACGTCAATGAACTTCCCGCGTACAGCGCTCGCAAATTGCCACGGGGATCGAACGCCGCAGCAATCTCCTCTTCGGTCGGTGGCACGCCATTACGGTAAGGCAAACAGCGATTACTCGATCGGGCAGCCTTGAGCTCGCGGCCATTGCGCGCGCCAACATGCGTCAGCAGCAGCAGATTGCCGGATTCATCGTAGTCGAAGGTCTGTCGATAATTGCTCACTGCTGCCGGATCGTCACGTCCGATGGACGCCGGACCTTGAGTAGCAGCACCTGCTTCCCAACCGGTGGCCACATGCAACTGGTAGAAGCTGTCATAGTCGAAACGACTGACAGGATCGATACGCTGGTTGGCGAAATACCGGATCGGCAGAGCCTTGTCCTCGATGCTCAGCAAGTTGCCCATCGGGTCATAGTCGTAGATCAGATGTTGCAATACCTCGCCCCCGACTTTCCTCGCATGGCGGGCTCGCAGAAGACCATCCTCGGGCTGATAGGTCAGCGTCGTCAGCACACCATTGCCCGCCAGTTCCTGAGTGACTTGCCCATCAGCGTTGTAACGAATGTCGCTCACCAGCGTTTGCGCTTTGGTCTGGTGCCGCAATTGCAGATGGCAGGCGCGCAACTGACCGTCCAGCGTCAACTCGCGGTCCTGTCGATTATCACGTGCATCGACTTGTTCGAGTACCTGCCCCAGCGGCCCGAAGCGCCAGCGGGTCGTAGCACCGTCACCGTGCTCCAGCAAGCGCTGGCGGTCATCAACGTTTTGCGGCCAATCGGGGACGCTGGGGTCGAGGGTGAAGTGCCGCGTGCTTTCAATGGATTGCCCACTGATTGCAAAGCTTTGCGAGCACACACTACCCGCCGGATCATCGTGCCGAATCAACTGGCCCAGCTGATTCCGGGAGGGATCACCCGCGCCGGGCTGACCGTAAGTGAGACGTTCGACGCACCGCCTAGGCTCGGATGCGCCTTCTTCGAACACGGCAATCGGACGCAGCAACGGATCGTGTTGCACCTCGCGCCAGATTTCTCGACTGTCCCAGTCGTACAGCGTCTCGGCACCCAGCCCGTACAACGCCAGCTGCGTACCGGCATCGACGCTGTCGGAGCGCAGCGTTCGCCCGATCAACGAATAAAGGGTGCGCAGATTCGCTGGCGTCAGCGGCTCGGTCGTTTGCAGTGCCCACAGGCGCGGATCCCACTGTTCCACAACCCTTCCGGCAGCGTCGCGCACCGTGCGATTGACGCGGGTTTGAGCTGGGCAAAGGTCGTCGGCACGCCAATAACCAACCGTCCGAACCTGCAGTCCGCGCGGGTCGCTTACTGAAAGCGTCGGTGTTTTGCGATGCTTGTTCATCAGCTTGCTCCCGGCACTAGCGTTATCCATGCGTCAGAGCATCAGAGCATCCGCGCTTTGCGATTTTCAACTGTCAGAAATTACAGTACCGACTGACGGTACATTCGGAATACGCACGAATGTCCATTGCGCCGGCCCTCCGGTAGGATGGTACTCACGAACCAAGGAGCCTTCCCTCATGTTCATCGGCATCCTGCTGATCATCACCTGGTTGATTCTGCTGCTGCGCTATCCCGCCAAGGCTGTGCCGGTCTCCGTGGCCGCGGCTATCGGTCTGGGCCTGGTGGCCATGTGGGTGGTGTGGCTGGACAACCGCGAGCTCAAGCAACTGGCGCGCCTTGAGATGCGCATCAGCTATGCACCGGAGCAATGCCCGGCAGATCGGCCGCTGCAATTGAAAATGAAAAACGGCAACGACGTGCCGCTGACTGAACTGCGCTGGCGTATCGCAGCTTACGCGCCGGGCGACACGGTCAATCTGGCCGACAACCAATACACCGCCCCGCGCTATCGCGGCCCCGGCGAACTGCAGGCCGGTGGCGACTGGGAAGACTGCCTGCCGATGCCTCCACTGCGCCCCGGTTATCGCCCACAAACCCTGGAGTTTCGTGCCGAGCGCTTGCAGGGCAGTTTCTCCGACTGATCCCCCTCCTCCCATTTTTTGCACAAGGAATGCGCCATGCCCGTTGCGTTGATTACCGGTTGCTCCAGCGGCATTGGCCGCGCCCTCGCCGATGCGTTCAAAGCCGCCGGTTACGAGGTCTGGGCCAGTGCGCGCAAGGCTGAAGACGTCGCGGCCCTCGCCGCTGCGGGGTTCAGCGCAATCGCGCTGGACGTCAATGACGGCGTGGCGCTGGAACAACTCGCTGAGCGCATCAACCAGCAACACGGCGGCCTCGACGTGCTGATCAACAACGCCGGTTATGGCGCCATGGGACCGCTGCTCGACGGCGGCGTGCCGGCCATGCAGCGCCAGTTCGAAACCAATGTGTTCTCGATTGTCGGCGTTACCCGCGCCCTGTTTCCGGTACTGCGCCGGGCCAAGGGGCTGGTGGTGAATATCGGCAGTGTCTCAGGGGTTCTGGTCACGCCGTTCGCTGGCGCCTACTGCGCCTCGAAAGCCGCGGTGCATGCCTTGAGCGATGCGTTGCGCATGGAGCTGGCGCCGTTCGGCATCCGCGTGATGGAAGTGCAACCGGGAGCGATTCAGTCGAGCTTCGCCAAGAATGCCGGGCATGAAGCGGAGCAACTGATCAACGAGCAATCACCGTGGTTTCCGTTGCGTGAGGGGATTCGTGCGCGGGCCAAGGCCTCGCAGGACAAGCCGACCCCGGCCAGTGAGTTTGCGGCTGAGTTGCTCAAGGCGGTGCAGCAGAACACGCCGCCACGCTTGATCCGCATTGGTAATGGCAGCCGCGCGTTGCCATTGCTGGCGACGTTATTGCCCAAGGGATTGCTGGAGTCGACGTTGATGAAGCGGTTCGGGTTGCGCGGCCAGCTCTGAGACCGGGTTGACGCTTTCGCGAGCAAGCCCGCTCCCACAGGAGAATGCATTCCAAATGTGGGAGGACAAGCCGACCCCGGCCAGTGAGTTTGCGGCTGAGTTGCTCAAGGCGGTGCAGCAGAACACGCCGCCAAGATTGATCCGCATTGGTAATGGCAGCCGCGCGTTGCCGTTGCTGGCGACGTTATTGCCCAAAGGGTTGCTGGAGTCGACGTTGATGAAGCGGTTCGGTTTGCGCGGCCAGCTCTGAGACCGAGGTGACCCCATCGCGGGCAAGCCCGCTCCCACAGGAGAATGCGTTCCAAATGTGGGAGCGAGCCTGCTCGCGAAGAGGCCGGATCAGCCAGCATTCAGCCCCAGCCCTTCATGAAATCAATAAACGCCCGCACCTTCAGCGGCAAATGCCGGGTATCCGGGTACAGCGCATACACACCCTGCTGGGCAAAGCGATAATCGGCCAACAACCGCACCAATCGCCCCGCCTGCAGATCCTCCTGAATCAGCCACTGCGGCAAAATCGCCACGCCTTGCCCGGTCAGCGCAAACGCCCTGAGCGTCGCCGAGTTGTCGGCGACGATGGCGGTGGTCCCCGGTTTTGGCTGGTAGACATGCTCACGGCCGGCCGGGTCGGTCACGGTCATTTCCGGAACTCGGCCATGGCCCAGCGTCGGCATCGACTCCAGCGTTGCCAGCGTGGCAACCGGCGCGAAACGCTCGACCAGTTGCGGCGCCGCCACCGCAAATACTTCGAACCTCGACAACTGCACCGCACGCAGATTGGAGTCGTGCATGCGGCCGAGGCGGATCGCCATGTCGAAGCGCTCGGAGATTAGATCGGCGTGGGTCGAGGACGTCGACAAGTGAATGTTCAGTTGCGGCTGTTGCTGGCGAAACACCTCCAGCGCCGGCACCACCTGCGCCAAGGCAAACTCCACAGTGGTGGTGATACGCAACGTGCCCTTGAGTTGCGAATGCTCGGAGCGCGCTTCCTCAATCGCCAGTCGCGCTTCGTCGAGGGTGCGCAGGCAGCGCCGATAGAAGCGCTCGCCGGCATCGGTCAGGGCCAGTTGCCGAGTGTTGCGCGTAAGCAGCGTGACGCCCAATTCCTCTTCCAGGCGCTTGAGGTTGAAGCTCACCACGGCGCGGGTCTGGCCCAAGGTATCGGCGGCGGCCGTCAGTGACCCGGCCTCGACCACGGCTTTGAAGGTGTCAAAACGGTCCAGGCTGACCATGTCCAGCGCGCTCCCTGTCAAAATTATTTTGACAAACTAGCAGGCAAACCAGCGTTTTCCTAACGTCCGAAGCGCCCTACCCTGCACGTCTCATTACAGGGAAGCTGCCATGGCCTATCGCTCGAAAGTCGCGCTGGTGTATCTGTTCGGGTTCGCCCTCGACCTGCTGAACATGTTCGCCGCGAGCATCGCCTACCCGGACATCGCCCGGGAATTACAGGCCTCGGTGACGCAATTGGCGTGGATCACCAACGCCTACATGCTCGGGCTGACACTGATCATTCCGCTGAGCGTTTGGCTGGCGGCGCGGCTGGGCGAACGGCGGCTGATTCTGGGCTCGTTGCTGCTGTTCGGTATCGCTTCCGGTCTGGTGGCCCAGGCCGGGTCGATTGAAAGCCTGATTGTCTGGCGCCTGCTGCAAGGCCTCGGTGGCGGGTTGTTGCTGCCGATCGGTCAGGCCTTGGCTTATCGGCAGTATCCCGCGACACAACGCGCGCACCTGACCGGCGTGGTGCTGATGGTCGCGCTGATGGTGCCAGCCCTGTCGCCGGCGGCGGGCGGCCTGATCGTCGAGGCGTTGTCGTGGCGCTGGATTTTCTACCTGAACATGCCGCTGGCGCTGCTCGCGTTCGGCCTGGGTCTGCTGTGGTTGCAAGCGGATCAACCCGGCACGGAACGCCCGACACTGGATCTGCGCGGCCTGCTGCTGGCGGTGGCAGCCCTGACTCTGTTGTTGATTGCCGTGAGCCTGGCGAGCGCCGCCACTACCCGTCACCTCGCCGGCGGAGTTCTGCTGCTCGGCGTCCTGACCTTATGGCTGTACCTGCGTGATGGCTGGCACAAACCCGACGCGGTGCTCGACCTGCAACTGCTCAAGAGTCCGTCACTGCGTTTGGCAATGCTGATCTACCTGTTCGTGCCCGGGGTGTTTACCGGCACCAACATGATTGCCGTGTTGTACCTGCACGACCTCGGCTTCGGCGCCGCGCAGACCGGTGCGCTGATGCTGTCCTGGGCGGCCGCATCGGGGGTGGCGATCATGCTCGGCAAACGCAGTTTCAACCGCATTGGCCCCAAACCGCTGCTGATCACCGGGATGCTTTTGCAGTGCCTGGGGATTGTCCTGCTGATGCGCATCGAACAACCCGCCGCCACGCCGCTGATCATTGCCTATGCCTTGATGGGACTGGGCGGCAGCCTGTGCAGCGTCACCGCGCAGAGCCTGGCGTTTGTCGGCATCGCGCCGGAAAAAATGGGCCACTCCAGTGCTCTGTGGAACATCAATCGCCAGCTCGGTTTCTGCCTCGGCGCGGCGCTGCTCAGTTCGCTGTTGGGCGCACTGGGCGGCAACGGATTCAAATACTGCTTTGTCACGGCGGCCTTGCTCACCTTGTTGCCCATGATCGCCGTGCTGCGTTTCGACGCCTCCACAGTGCTCGCCCTGCTGAGCCCACCTCCCCTTCAGGAAAAATCCACATGACTGACTACAACGAATATTTTGATGAAGTGTTCCAGGCCCACCTGGTGATCGAACGCTGGTTTGCCGTGGACCAGGGTTCAGCCGAAATGGAGCGCTTGCTGAGCCGATTCTCGGCGGATTTTTCCATGGTCACACCGCTGGGCCGGGTGCTGGATATCGAAGCCTTGCGCGGGCTGTTTCAGTCAGCAGGCGGGAAAAAGCCCGGGTTCCGGATCGAGCTCAGTGAGCTGCGCGGGATTGCCCTGTATGCGCATGGCGCGACGTTGAGTTATCGCGAGCAGCAGAGCGATGCGAGCGGGTTGCACACTGATCGCCAGTCTACGGTGGTGTTTGAAAAGAGCGAAGACGGGCGGGTGCTGTGGCGGTATTTGCAAGAGACGTTTTGCGCTGAATGATTACTCGGTTTTGGTCTGAAAGACCGGGTTGTCCTTATCGCGAGCAGGCTCACTCCTACAAGGGATCTTCGGTGTGGCAGAGATCCAGTGTAGGAGTGAGCCTGCTCGCGATTCAGTCGGCGCGGCCTGTCAGTTATCCACAGCGTCCTGCTTCACCACCACCGTGCAAGTAATCCCCGCCGCCAACAACACACCCTCCGGCACATCGTCGATGTGAATGCGCACCGGCACCCGCTGCGCCAAGCGAACCCAGTTGAAGGTCGGGTTGACGTCGGCAATCAACTCGCGGCTTTCCGGGTTGTCGCGGTCGTAGATGCCGCGGGAAATGCTCTCCACGTGGCCCTTCAACACTTCGCCGCTCATCAGTTGCATGTCAGCCTTGTCGCCTACGCGCACGTGCGGCAGTTTGGTCTCTTCAAAGAAGCCGTAGACCCAGAACGAGTTCATGTCGACCACGGCCATTTTCGCTTCGCCGATGCGCGCGTAGTCACCGCGATGCACGTTGAGGTTGGTCACGTAGCCGTCCACCGCTGCGCGCACTTCAGTGCGTTTGAGGTTGAGTTCGGCGGCTTCCAGTTGTGCTTGCGCGTGTTGATAGTCGGCGAGCGCGGCGTCGGCGATGTTGCTGGCGTCGTCGCGGTTTTCCTTGGAGATCACCAGGTTGTCGAGGTCGGCGCGACGATGCGCGTTGACCTTGCGCATCTCCCAGGTCGACTTGCGCGAAGCCACCAGCGACTGCGCCTGCTTGACCGCGATGCGGTAGTGCTCGGGGTCGATCTGCATCAGCAAATCGCCCTTCTTCACCAACTGGTTGTCGCGCACCGGCACGTCGACCACTTCCCCGGTGACGTCGGCCGCGACGTTGATGATGTCCGCCCGCACCCGGCCGTCGCGGGTCCATGGGGTGTTCATGTAGTGCTCCCACAGGGTCCGGCCAATCCACAGTGCCAGGGCCAGCACCAGCAGGGTCGCGAGCAGGCTGAAAAACTTTTTCATCAGAACGTTCTCAACGGTAGACGGTCAGCGCCATGGCGCCGAACAGACAGGTAAACAGACTCAGGCGCAGCAGCGCCGGGTGCCAGAAAAAGCGGTACAGGTCGAACCCCGAGAGGAACCGGTCCAAGGCCCAGGCCAGCGCCGCAGCGACAAAAAACATCAGGGTCATGGTCGGCATGTACACGCCGTGGAAGGCGATTTCACGAGGCATGGGCAAGTCCTTCGGGCTTGGCGACGGCGTAGGCAGCGAGTGGTGATTGCGGGTCGAGCAACGAGGTGCGGATGAAGTGCAGATAGCTCTTCACCCGGCGTAACGCGGACGTATCGAAGTGCGGCGCGAACGGCTCATCGGTCGCGGCGACCCGACTGATCGCGTGATCGACCGCCACCAGTGCGCGCTCCAGATTGCTCGGGTTCGGTTGCAGAAACAGTCGCACCAGCGCCCGGCCCATGACGCGGATCGCCTGACGCCACGGCTGCGATTCGGCATACGCCGGATGCACCGGGAGGATTGCCTGTTCCTTGCGCAATTCGATGATCGCGTGGCCGACTTCGAGCACCACGAACATCCAGCGCAGCAGGTTCTTCTGCACGGTCGGCTGCCCGGCGGCGAGACCATAAGCCTGATGCAGCAAGTCACGAGTACGACTCTCGAAACTCGACGCCAGGCCCTTGAGTTTGCCGCTGATCGCGTACACCACCTGGCCACGCAGATCCTGCTCCAGGCGCTTCCACAACCAGCGGCTGTTGGGCGGCAGAATGATTGCGCCTGCAGCAGCGCAGACCAGCATGCCCATGACCATGGCGATGTAGTCGTTGATGAAGCTGTAGGGGTTGTAAATGGTCAGGTTGTCCGGCACCGAACCGGTGCTGAAGAAGATCAACAGACCCAGGCCGATCCCGGCGTATTGCGGTCGCGAAGCGAGGAACGAGCCGAGCACGATGACTGGCGCAAGCATCACGCACAACAGTGGAAAACCGTCGATCCACGGGAAGATGAAAAACATCTCGACGAAGCCGATCAGCGCCCCGAGGAACGTACCGCAGGCCATTTGAAAAGCCATGCGTTTGGGGTTGGGCGTGGCGGCAGACAGGCCCACGGTCGCGGCAGCAATCAGGGTCATGGTCGCGCCGCTCGGCCACGCGGTGGCGACCCAGTAACTACCGAGCACAATCAGGATGAACGAGGCGCGAATCCCCGAAGCCGCAGCGGCCCACCAGTTGGTTTGCGGGGTGAACGGCTCGTCCCAGCGCTCGCGTTCGTGGCGGTGATCGGCCAGAGAGGCGTGGGTCTGTGCATAACTGTGCAGGTCGTCGACGAAGCGATAGAGCAGTTCGTACGCGGTGTGAAAATCCAGTTGTTCGGCTTCACTCGGGCCGGTTTCCTGGAAAATGCCGCGCAAGGTTCGCACGCGCGTCGGCAGGCCTTCCTTGTACGTGGCCAATGCCGTCGCCAAACGTGCCGCGTCCGGGCTGGTCAAGGCGCGGCCACTGAAGCCGTCGAGTACTTCCGCCAGATCCTGCAGGCCCGGCCTGATCGCGGCCACCACGTGTTCTTCGTCATTCTCGCGCAAGCGTTCCAGCAACTGATGCAGCGCGTTGAAGCGCGTGGTGATGCCCATGAACTCGCTGTTCAGGCGACTGAGGCGACCGTTGCGTCGGCGCATGTGCGGGTCTTCGAAAACGGTGACGCTGCGCAGCCCTTCCAGGCCCACGGCTTCGGCGATAAAACGCACGTTGCTCGCTTCGAACGATTCGGCTTTGCTACGCCCGCGCAAGCCATCGGTGACGAACAACGCGAACACGCCGAAGCGCTGATACAGCGCGTTGCGCATCGCCGCACTGGCGGTTTGCGGCAGGATCGCGGCGCTGACTACTGTCGAGCAGAGAATCCCCAGCGAGATCTCCAGCACCCGCCAGACGGCGGCCATGAACGCACCGTCCGGATGCGCCAGCGCCGGCAGGCCGACCATCGCGGCGGTGTAGCCGGCGAGGACAAAACCGTAGGCGCGAAAGTTACGGCAACGCGCCGCTCCAGCCGAGCAGATGCCGACCCAGATCGCCAGCGAACCGAGGAACAACTCGGTGTTCTGCGCGAACAGCGCGATCAGCGTGACCATCATCGCCGACCCGGCCAGGGTGCCAAGGAAGCGATAGAAACTCTTGGCGAACACCTGCCCGCTCTGCGGCTGCATGACGATGAACACGGTGATCATCGCCGTGCGCGGCTGCGGCAGTTCCAGGCGCATCGCCAGCCACAGCGTGAGGAACGCGGCGAGCAATACCTTGAAGATATACACCCAGGTCACGCCATCGCTGCGCGCCCAGTCAAACAAACCCCGACGCCATTCCAGGGAGTAGAGCCAGCGTAGAGGTGCGGGCAAGGGAGTCATTAAATTTTGCTCAAGAATTCAGTCGAACCGGAGAACCTGTGGGAGCGGGCTTGCTCGCGAATGCGGTGTGTCAGACACCTGATGCGCGGGCTGACACACCGCATTCGCGAGCAAGCCCGCTCCCACAAGGGCTGTGTGTTCACCGCAGGAGGGCCGGGGTTTTCGGGGCTGCCGTTTGCTCGGTGGTCGGCACATCATTGCCAGCCCCGAGGCCGCCACCCAGCGCCGTCACCAGCTCGGCATGCGCACTCAAGCGCGCCGCCTGCACCTGCTGCTGCACTTGCTGCTGCTTGAACAGCAAGGTCTGCGCATTCAGCACGTTGAGGTAATCGGTGAGGCCACGCTGATAAGCGATCATCGCGATGTCGTAGGTCTTTTGCGCGGTGGCCACCGACTCGGCGGCGAAGGCTTGCTGTTTGTCCATCGACTCGCGGCGGATCAACTGGTCGGAGATGTTCTTCAGCGCATTGACCAGCGTCTGGTTGTAATGCGCCACGGCGATGTCATACCCGGCGGAGGCTTCACCCAGTTCACTGCGCAAACGCCCACCGTCGAAGATCGGCAGCGAGATTGCCGGGCCGACGTTGTAGTTGAGTTTCTTGCCAGTCAAAAACTCCAGCGCCCCGCCGCCGGTGGCCATGTAGCCGAGGCTGCCGACCAGATCGACGTTCGGATAAAACCCGGCATGCGCGACATCAATGCCGCGTGCCTGCGCCGCCACTTGCCAGCGACTGGCGACCACGTCCGGGCGCTGACCGAGCAACTCGGCGGGCAATGCCGATGGCAGTTTCAACGCAGCGCCCAGCGCCAATGTCGGTCGCTTCAACTGTGCACCTGCGCCCGGGCCTTTGCCCGCCAGCGCGGCGATCTGGTTACGGCTCAGGGCAATTTCTTCGTCGAGCGCATCCAGTTGCCGATGGGTCTCCGGCAACGGCGTTTCCGCCTGACTGACTTCGAAGTGCGTGCCGATCCCGCCATCCAGACGCTTCTGCGCCAGATCCAAAATCTGCTGTTGCTGCTTGAGGGTCGCGGCGACGATATCGCGCTGGGCGTAATGCAGCGACAGCTCGATGTAGGCGCGCACGATGTTGTTCTGCAATTCCAGCTGCGCCAGCCGCGCTTCGGCGGCGCTCATGTGCGCCAGATCCACCGTACGTTCGCTGGCATTGCTTTCCCGGCCCCAGAGGTCGAGGGCGTAGCTGAAACCCAGCGCGGCGTTGTTGTCCCAGGTGGTGGTGTTGGCCAATTCGCCCGGGCCGTAGAACTGGTCGGTCGGCCAATTGTGGCGCTTGAGCGTCGACTCGCCATTGATCTGCAACGCCTCGGCGGCCTCGGCGACACCGGCCAGCGCCTTGGCCTGACGCACCCGCGCAGCGGCCATGGCCATGCTCGGACTGCCCTGCACGGCGAGGTCGATCCAGTGATTGAGTTGCGGGTCGCCGTAGGCTTGCCACCATTGTGCGGTGGGCCAGTTTGCGTCACGGGCGGCGTGGGCGATGGCGTCGTCAGTGGCCAGTGCGTCGGCTTCCAATGCCGTGCTATGCGGGGCAATTCCTTGCGTTGAGATGCAGCCGCTGAGACCCAGGGTAAAAGCCAGAACACTGAGCGGCAAAAGCGCTCTGATGATGCGACGCGGCACAGCTGCGAATTCCTGAAAAAGGGGAAGAACCGAGGCCCTGTGGGAGCGGGCTTGCTCGCGAAAGCGTTCTGTCAGAAGACGCCGCGTTGAAGATGAAATCGCTTTCGCGAGCAAGCCCGCTCCCACAACGGCGCAATTCTAGGTGGGCGCCTTGGTGGCGATAAGCTGGGATTCCTGTGAATCTTTGTTACCGTTAACGAGATAATCCGTTGGTCGGGGGTCTCAGCCCCTGAAACTTCGTGTCACAATTTGCCATCTCCCTTGAGAGCACCCCATGGACACATTGCAAAACATGCGCGCCTTCAGTTGTGTGGCCGAAGCCGGCAGCTTCACCGCCGCTGCCGTGCAACTCGACACCACCACGGCCAACGTCTCGCGCGCGGTCTCCAACCTGGAAGCCCACCTGCAAACCCGCCTGCTCAATCGCACGACCCGGCGCATCGCCCTGACCGAGGCCGGCAAGCGCTACCTGCTGCGCTGCGAACAGATCCTGGCCTATGTCGAAGAAGCCGAAGCCGAGGCCAGCCAGGCCCACGCCCGCCCCGCCGGCCAGTTGAAAGTGCACACCATGACCGGCATCGGCCAGCACTTCGTGATCGACGCCATCGCCCGCTACCGCAAGACCCACCCGGACGTGACCTTCGACCTGACCATGGCCAACCGCGTGCCGGACCTGCTCGACGAGGGCTACGACGTATCCATCGTGCTCGCCAGCGAACTGCCGGACTCGGGCTTCGTCTCGCAACGCCTGGGCATCACCTACAGCATCGTCTGCGCCTCCCCGGCCTACGTGAAAGCCAACGGCTGCGCGCAAAAGCCCGCAGACCTGCTGAACCACGCGTGCCTGCGCCTCGTCAGTCCGGTGATCCCCCTGGAAAAATGGGCCTTCAACGGCCCGGACGGCCAGGAAATGGTCACCATCAACAGCTCGCCATTCCTGGTGAACTCCGCCGACGCAATGAAAGCCGCGATCATCAGCGGCATGGGCGTCGGCGTCCTGCCGGTCTACGCCGCCATCGAAGGCCTGCGCAACGGCACGCTGGTGCGGATGATGCCGAACTACCGCTCGCAGGAACTCAACCTGTACGCGATCTACCCTTCGCGGCAGTACCTGGATGCGAAGATCAAGACCTGGGTCGAGTATTTGCGCGGGTCACTGCCGGAGATATTGGCGGCGCATCAGGCGGAACTGGCGGCTTATGAGTTGAGTGGGAGTCTGGCCGGAGCCCGCGTCGCCAACTGATTTTCAACACACGGTGTTCACTGTAGAAGCGGTGATTTGAAGGGAGTTTTCCGACAGGTTTTGACGGTTGTGACTCGGAAGTGGGGTGGATAGGCTCAGGGGGTCGTTGACGAATCAACGACCGGACTTGGTCGTCCGGGTTTAGAATGGCGCACTTTTTAAGCTTGCTTAATGGCGAGCTGTGCGTGGGAGGGCCTTGGCCCTGCCGGGTTTCCATTCCCTGGTCGACCAACCTGCGTACGGTTCGCCACCCTATTGCTTGGTCGCAGTACGTGGCGAACTCCACATCCCGAATGGAGTTCCACCATGCTCAAACCGACACCCAATCCGCCCCAAGCCGAAAGCACCTCCCCCTACGAATCCCTCGATTCAAAAAAGCTCCACGACGCCGCCGAGCGTGCACTCGACCACCTGAAACCTTCCGCCGCCGCTGTGAGATTCCACAAACCCAGCAGCATGTTCCAGGTCGCCCCCGACATGGACAACGAAAGCCTGCTGGTTCACGCCTGCGAATCACTGGCCTCGGCCAGCATCATGACCAGCGACATTGCGGCCTATGTCGAAAGCCCGCAGCGGCAGACGATACTGGCGATCCAGCAAATCATCATGCTGGCCGAGCTGGCGGTGAATCGGGTGCTGGACAACGTGGAAATCAGCCAACCTGCAGCACACAGCTGAGCCATTGTGGGAGCGGGCTTGCTCGCGAAGGCGTCAGCACATCCAACACTTTCGGTGACTGACACACCGCTTTCGCGAGCAAGCCCGCTCCCACAGGGGGATTGGGGTGAGTCAGTTAGAAACTGGTCGGCTGTCAGACCGCCATCGCTAGCAAGCCCGCTCCCACAGGGGGAATGGGGTGAGTCAGTTAGAGCCTGGTCGGCTGTCAGGCCGCCATCGCGAGCAGGCTCACTCCTACAGAAAAGCAAAGCACTCCAGACAGACCGCATGCTCTTCACCACTCAAATGGCCGAGTGTCAGCTCGCCGAAAGCTCTTGATCTTGCCGTGCCGGCCCCATCGGCAGGCTGAGTGGAGGGGTTTATCCGGGGGTAGGCGCGCAGCGCCATGCGGCGAAGCCGCATACATCGAGAGGAGGTGCAGCGAAGCAAACCGGAGGCGATGCCCCCGGATGAACCCCGCAACGAAGGAACCCGAGCCTAAGCGAGGGCCGAACGCAGGGGCCAAGACCTTTGCTTCCTTTGGGGCGTTTGCCAAAGGGAGTCGCTGTAAGAGCGAAACCGCCAGCAGCAGCACCCGAAGCAACGGATATGTCCCCCATCAACCCAAAGCATGGTCGGCCCAGAGGCCGCCAAGACAACCCAAAACAGAAATGTTAGCTTGCTTGGCAATAAAGCCCAGAAGCCGAGCCCATAGCGATGAAAAAAACAGTCCTGGCCTTCAGCCGCATCACCCCACCCATGATCGAACGCCTGCAGCAAGAGTTCGACGTCATCGTCCCCAACCCGAAGAACGGCGACATCAACGCCCAATTCAACGAAGCCCTCCCCCACGCCCACGGCCTGATCGGCGTCGGCCGCAAACTCGGCAAAGCCCAACTCGAAACCGCCACAAAACTCGAAGTAGTCTCCAGCGTCTCCGTCGGCTACGACAACTACGACCTCGACTACTTCAATGAACGCGGGATCATGCTCACCAACACCCCCGACGTACTCACCGAAAGCACCGCCGACCTCGCCTTCGCCCTGATCATGAGCAGCGCCCGCCGCGTCGCCGAACTCGACGCCTGGACCAAGGCCGGCCAATGGCAGGCCAGCGTCGGCGCACCGTTGTTCGGCTGTGACGTCCACGGCAAAACCCTGGGCATCGTCGGCATGGGCAACATCGGCGCCGCCGTCGCCCGCCGTGGCCATTTCGGCTTCAACATGCCGATTATCTACAGCGGCAACAGCCGCAAGACCGAACTGGAACAGCAACTCGGCGCGCAGTTCCGCAGCCTTGACCAACTGCTGGCCGAAGCCGACTTCGTCTGCCTGGTGGTGCCGCTCAGCGACAAGACCCGCCACCTGATCAGCCATCGCGAATTGGCGTTGATGAAGCCGGGGGCGATTTTGGTCAACATCTCCCGTGGCCCGGTGGTCGACGAGAAGGCGCTGATCGAAGCCCTGCAAAACAATCGCATCCGTGGCGCCGGACTGGACGTCTACGAGAAAGAACCGCTGGCCGAGTCGCCGCTGTTCCAGTTGAAAAATGCTGTGACATTGCCGCACATTGGCTCCGCCACGAATGAAACGCGCGAAGCCATGGCCGATCGAGCACTGGCCAATCTGCGCAGCGCGCTGCTCGGCGAACGCCCGCAGGACCTGGTCAATCCGCAAGTCTGGCGCGGATAAAAAATGACGGGCAAGTGCAAAACCACACTTGCCCGTTAGTTGCCGCCCTACACAACTTGAAATTGAACAACAAAGCCAACTTAACAACAGCATTATAAGCTCTGCCCTGGCAATCGAATGTTCGACCACTGCTATGGAGAGCTAATCCCGTGAACAACCTGACAACCGATAAAGTTATTCGCTACAGCAAAGTTATATTAATGGCTTACATCAGCTTCTTTGGTGTATTGGTGATGATTCACAACTTTACCGACTATGACTCGAACTACACGTACGTGGCTCATATCCTGAGCATGGACACAACCACCGCCAGTGAGTCCATAAAATACCGAGCCATCGACTCACCGATGATTCACCACCGGATCTATTGGTTCATCATCACACTGGAAGTGACGTATACAGCGTTGTGCCTGATAGGCACCTATCAACTCTATCGGCACATCAATGCGCCTGCAGAGGTATTCCACGAGGCAAAAAAGTTCTCGATCATGGGCATACTGGCGGCAATTTTCATTTATTACGTGTGCCTGCAAACCGTGGGCGTGGAATGGTTTGACATGGACACTTCCCAATCATGGAATGCCAAGGACTGGGCCCGGCATATCGTAGATTTTATATTGCCAGTGATGATTTACATCACCTTGAAAGTCGAGCGCTGATGTTCAGTGATCATTTGTTTCATACCAACTTCCCCTGCACCGGCGCCACCAGCGTTTTCGGCTTACGAAACACCAAGACATTACCCAGCATCACCAACACCAGCCCGAACAACGCCGGTGCCGTCCACTGATAACCTTCAGCAAACGCTGACACGTTCAGTGCCACCACCGGGAACAGCACGGTGCAATACGCCGCACGCTCCGGCCCCATACGTCCGACCAGCGTCAGGTACGCGGTGAAGCCGATCACCGAACCGGGGATCACCAGATACAGTAACGCCCCGACGTAACGTGGCGACCACTCCATGTCGAACGCAATGCCATTGACCAGACACCACACCGACAACATCGCCGCCCCGTAGGCCATGCCCCAGGCATTGGTGGTCAAGGGTTTCAAGCCTGCCTTCTGCTGCAGACTCGACAACATATTGCCCGCCGAAAAACACAAGGTGCCACACAGCGCCAGGCCAAGACCAAGCAACGTTTCGGGGCTGGCGTGATGGCCGGCCAGTTCCGGCCAGAACAGCATTCCCAGACCGAACAGGCCGAGCGCCCCGCCCATCAACACGTTGCGCGCGATGCGCTGACCGAAGAATACGCGTGCATTGAGCGCATTCCACAAAGTGGCCGTGGAAAACACCACCGCCACCAACCCGCTGGGAATCCACTGGCTGGCGGTCAGAAAGCACATGAAGTTGACGCAGAACAGGCACAGCCCCTGCGCCACACAGATCAGATGTCCGCGCCGATTCATCGGTTGCAGCCGCCGACTGAGCAGCAACAGCACGAACAGCACCAGCGCGGCGAGACCGAAGCGATAAACGATCGACACCGGAATCGCCACCACGCCCAGTTGCCATTTCAGGGCAATCCAGGTGGTGCCCCAGATCAGCACGGTCAGCAGATACAGCGAAAGGTTCATGACGAAACTCCTGAGAACACCGGGCACTCTGTGGCAAGCGAGCTTGCTCGCGCTTGAGTGCGCAGCACTCACTGATGGGTCCGCTGCGCAGCCCGGCGGGAGCAAGCGCCCTCGCCACAGGGTTGTGTTGTATGGAGGTTCAGGGTGCGACAGCAACGATCGGGGCGCTTGCAGATTCTTGCGCTTTTGTCGCTCGACAGGCTGGCAGAGCGAAAGCTACAGAGTAGGATGCAAGGCGTTGGAGAGAACCGAATATGGCCGCTATCGATACCCTGCAAGTCTTCCAAGCCCTCAACCGCTCGCCGAATGCACGCCTGTTGCACAGCGCCGATCTCGGTGACGGCTTGTCTGCGGCCCTGTGGACCAACCACCACGATGCCCAGGAATACGAAACGCCGAGCCACCACACGCTTTCCTGCTACATCGCCGGGGGCACGGGCACCTTTCGCCGTGGCCAACCGGGGCGCAAGGGCGGACCGGACAAGTTGTGCATCCTGCCCGCCGATCACCAATCGGGCTGGGTGATCAACGGCGATCTGCGTCTCGCTCATCTGTATTTCAGCGCCGAACAATTTGCCTTGGGTTGCGTCACGCTGCTGGATCGCGAGCCGCGAGAGATGCAGTTGCGCGAGCAGACCTTTCTGGAAGATCCGCAGCAGGCCCGACGCTTTCGTCAGTTACTGACACTGAATTGGGACGAACCGGCCGAACGCCTGCTGACCAGCAGCATTGCGCATGAATTGATCAGCCATACCCTGCTCAGCCAGGTCGGCGCCCGGCAGGGTGTGCGCCTCAAGGGCGGACTGGCGCCCCATCAGCGGCGGCAACTGGTCGAGTTCATCGACAATCAGTTGGCCGAGCCGATCAGCCTCGGGCAACTGGCCGGGCTGTGTGCGCTGTCGGAATACCACTTTGCGCGGATGTTTCGCGTGAGCTTCGGCCTGCCGCCGCATCAGTACGTGCTGGCGCGGCGCTTGAACCGGGCGCGGGAATTGTTGCGTGGCACGGCGTTGCCGCTTGGGGAGATTGCATTGGCGTGCGGGTTTGCCAGTGCCAGTCATTTCACCAACCGGTTTCGGCAGGTGTTGGGTGGGACGCCTGGGGAATATCGGCAGGCGTTTTTGCGTTAGATCCGGGGTTTTTATTGCCTGATCGGGCCGCTTCGCGAGCAAGCCCGCTCCCACAGGGTTCAGAGTGAACTCAGATTGTGTGAATAACACCATCCAGTGTGGGAGCGGGCTTGCTCGCGAAGAACGATGACGCGGTCCTGGATCAGAACTCCAAAGTGCTCGACAACGAAATCTGCCGCGAATCGCCCATCGACACAAAGAACCGGCTCGCCGCCGAGGTGTAGTAGGTGCGGTCGAACAGGTTCTTCACGTTGAGCTGGAACTTGACCTTCTGCCCTTCGAGTCTGGTGTCGTAAGTGGCAAACGCATCGGCCACGGTGTAGCTCGGCAGGTCGAAATCATTCACCGCATTGCCCGCGCGTTCGCCGACATACCGCGCCCCGGCACCGACCCGCAGTTGGTCGCCACCCATCACGCTGCCGAAGTCATACACCGCCGACAATGAACCGCTGTTCTTCGCCACGTTTTGCAAGCGATTGCCTTTGTAGTCCGGGTCTTCGGTGACCTCGGCATCGGTGTAGGCATAGGCGCCGATCAGGCTCCAGCGATCGGTCAACTGCCCGGTCAGGTCCAGTTCCAGACCCCGGGAACGCACTTCGCCAGCCGCGCTGTAAATGGTGGTCGGGCCTTCAGAATTGGAGACCAGTACGTTGCGCTTCTTGATGTCGAACAGCGCGATATTGCCGGTGATGCGCCCCGGCATATCCAGCCGCGCACCCAGTTCCCACGACTTGGCCTCTTCCGGCGCGATGCTGCCGTCGAGCACGGTGCTGCTGCCGCTGAGCGGGGCGATGGTCGAGTTGGGTTTGAACGATTCGGTGTAGCTGCCGTAGAACGACAACTCGTCGGTGTAGCGATACACCAGACCGGCGCGCGGTACGAATTTCTGCCCGTTGCTGTCGGTGTTGGCCTTGAACGGCACGCCTTTGCCGGCGTACTGGTCGTACTCCTGGAAGCGCCCGCCGGCGACCAGAATCCACTGATCATTGAGATGGATCGAGTCCTGCAGAAACACCGAATCGCTGCGCAGCAGATCGGTCTGCGCACTGTCCGCCGGACTGACCGTGGTGCCTTCGACTTCGCGGCCGTAGACCGGGTTGACGTAGCTGAAGGTGCTCAGGCTTTTCTGGCGGATCAGGTCAGCGCGGTAGATCTTGCGGTACTCATCGTCAACGCCGAACACCAGATCATGTTGCATGCCCAGCAGGTTGACTTTGCCTTCGAGGCTGGCGGTGGTGAAACGGTCAGTGCTGATCGCGCCTTGCGTGCCGTCCATGCTGCGGGTCAGCGTGCCTTTTTTGGTGTCGATGGCGGTCACGCGTACCTGGCTGGCGTCGTAGGTTTCGCGGTTCCAGCTGTAGCCAAAATGGGCTTTCCAGTCGTCGTTGAGTTCGTGGTCGGCTTCGAAGTGGTACAAGTCGGAACGGCCTTCCATGTCGTTGAACGGCTCGTCCAGACGCTCGTTGCGCGAGATGTCCAGCGGATGGTTGGTGCGCGGATCGATTACCGTGCCCCGGTCGAACGGGGTGAGAAACTCGCGGTGTTCATAGCCGAACGACAGCTTGGTACGCTCGCCGAACCAGGCCAGCGACGGCGCGATCAGCGTCTCGCGGTGAGTGCCGTAGTTGCGCCAGTAATCTTCGTCTTCATGGTCCAGCACCAGCCGATAGGCCAGCCCGGATTCGCCCAGCGCCCCGGTGCTGTCGAAGGTGCCACCGCTGCCATTCTTGCCGTCGCCGTAGGTGGAACCGCGCAGGGTCAGGGCGTTGTATTGAGTCAGTTCCGGCTTCTTGCTGACCAGGTTGACCACGCCGCCCGGATCCTGAATGCCGTAGAGCAACGAGGCCGGGCCCTTGAGCACTTCGACCCGATCGACCGTCGCGTTCATGCCACGGCCCTGCACGATCGGCATGCCATCGCGCATGATCGAGCCATTGCGGTTGTCGCCGAAGCCACGGGTCATCACCGAGTCCTGGGTGCTGCCCAAGGTGTTGCCCTGGGTGATGCCGCTGACGTTGGCCAACGCATCGTCGAGATTGCGCGGGGCCTGATCGCGAATCACCTGGGCCGGGATCACGTTGACGGTCTGCGGGATTTCCTGCAGCGAAGCCGAGGAGCGCATCACCGAACTGGTCTGCGGCGGCTGATAGCTCATCGACTCGTCACGCATCGACGTGATGGTGGTCGCGCCAAGATTGAGTGCGCCTGCGGTGGGTTGCGGTTCCAGCGCCAGGGTGTGGCTGTCGGTACGGCGAAAGGTCATGCCGGAACCACTGAGCAGGCGTTGCAGCGCCTGTTCGGCGCTCATCTGGCCACTGACGGCCGGGGCGTTGAGGCCGTACGGCGCTTCATCGGTGTAGACCACGCTTTGCCCGGTGACGCGGCTGAAGTCGCTCAGAGCCTGGGGCAGTGGTTTGGCGCTCAGGGAGAAACTGAACTGTTTCTGTGTCGGGCTGCTGACGGTTTCAGCGGCCAGCGCCACACTCAGCGGCACCAGCGCCAATGCGGAAAAACTCAATGCCGAAACACCCAACCACTGTTTGACCGAACCCGATTTTGCCCTGGACTTCATTGCTCAATGACCTGTGTAGAACCGCAACGGATGCGAATGACTCGCAGTTTCAGTCACTACACGGATGGGGCTGTGGTTTACCTCACCACAAATTTGAAAATATTTTTTGGTGTCTGAAAGAACGCTATCGCGAGCAGGCTCACTCCTACAGGGGGAACGCATTCCAAATGTAGGAGTGAGCCTGCTCGCGATGGCGCCGGCAGGCTCAGCGCAAAATAATCAGATGCCCCAGCACCTGATGCTGCTCAAAACCCATCACCCCTTGCAGGGAACTGAGCACCGCCTGCGGATCCTTGCTCGGAAAACTGCCGCTGACCTTGCGCGCAGCCAACTCATCATTGAGCACAACAATCCGTCCTGGGTAATAGCGCCGCAGATCCTCCACCACATCGGCCAGCGACGCCTTGTAGTAATTCAGCCAGCCTTGGCGCCAGGCCAATTGCGCTTCGCTGTCCACCGCGTGCGATTTTTCCGCAATGCCCTGCCCGTGAGCCACTTGCTGGCCGGCGGTCAGAATCTGCTGTTGCGCGTTGCGATTCGCCGTCACGCCAACACGCCCGGACAGCACCGTGACTTGCGCACCACCGGGCTGCAGACGCACTTCGAACTGCGTGCCGAGCACCCGCGCCTCACCCTTCTCCGCCGCGACCACAAACGGATCCCCCGTATGCGTGACACTGAAAAATCCGGCACCGCGACGCAATTGCACATGCCGCTCGCCATGACTGAAATCCACCGCGATGGCGCTGTCGGCATCCAGCGTGACTTGCGATTGATCGGCCAGGGTCACGGTGCGGATCTCGCCCGGTGCCGAAACGTAATCGGCACCCAGATCATCGATCCAGCGCTGCGGCTGCCAACCCGTGCCAAGGCTGATCATCAGCATCAGACACGCGGCCATCGCCAGCGCGCCCGACCAGCGCAGCAGCGTTGAACGACGCGGACGATCCATCGCATTGAGGTAGCCCTGCAACGCCAACGCCTCTTCATCGGCCAAGGTACGCGCCGGACTTTCGCTCAACTCCCAGAGCACTTGCGCCTGGGCGTAAGCCTCGGCGTGGGCCGGGTCGGCGCGCAGCCAGTGGCTGAAGGTCAGTTGATCGCCGGTGCTTGGCCGGTCGTGCAGCAGACTCAGCCAGGCGAGCGCGGCCTGTTCCTGAGCGGGCGTCGGGATGACGCGGTCGTTGGCTTTCACGGTGCTTTCCCTGGCAGGCGTGGCGCGGGTTCGCGCAGGCTGGCCTTGCAGGCCTCGAGGGCGCGCATCATATGTTTTTCCACGGCACTTTGGGACAGGCCCATGGCTTTGGCGATGTCTGCGTATTTGCGGCCGTGGATGCGATTGAGCAAAAAGATCTGCCGAGTGCGCTCGGGCAAGGCGCGCAACGCCGCTTCGACATGGCGCAGATCATTGCCCGCTTCGAGCGCGGCTTGCGGTTCGCTGCCGTGACTGTCCGGCGCATCCGGTTGCCAGCCCTCATTGACCCGCACCCGCGTGCCTTCGCTGCGCAAGTGATCGATGGCGATGTTGCCGGCGCAGCGCAAAAGGTAGGTGCTGAGTTCTTCGACCTGCACCAGCGGCCGTCGCCAGAAACGCAGGAACAGATCCTGCACCAGATCCGCCGCCGTGGCCCGGCAGCCGACGCGCCGGTTGACCAGCGCTTCCATCTGCGAGCGCTGCGACAGGAACACCTGAAGAAAATGCGCACGCGCACCGTGCGGTTCGTCGTCGCCGGACTCCGGGGGATGATCGATCAGCATGTCAGACCTGCGCCCAGGCAGCGACCGGACTGGCCAGCAGGCTCAACCCGGCCAGTGCGAGGGCCAGACGTGGGCGATACGGCAGCAACAGCACCAACGCCAAGGCGCTGAGCATGAGCACCGCGAACCAGTCGACCAGACCGAAACTCCAGCCGTGTGCAGCGACTGCCGCCCAAAGCGACAGCCCGAGCAACAGCCAACCGGCGAGTTTCAGACCTCGTGCACGTCGGGCAGAGGGTTTGTTGCCGAGCAGTTCATCGTGGTGCCGAGGCATCGACAGACACAACGCGCTGAACCCGGCGTAGCACAGCAACAACGCCAGCAACATCAGCTGACCTCCTGCTCAAGCGCGATCGGTCGCGGCTTTTCGCGGAGTGTTTTTTTCACGCTGACGGTGCTGCCGGCACGCTGCATTTTCCATGCGGCCCAGCCGAGGAACAGGCCTGCGCCCAGGCACGTCAGATCAAAACCCGCCAGCGTCCAGTCACCTTGCGCCAGTGTTACCCCGAGATTCCACGGTGTGGTCAGATTGATCAGCGGCACCGCGATAAACAGCACGGCAGCCAGCGCGAGCTGTTCGACCCAGGCCTTGCGCCCTTTGCGCAGCAACGCATGCACCACGCTCAAGACCCAGGCGACAAAAAACGCATTCACTTCCTGATCGGCGCGCCCGGCCAGATCTGCCGGCAACAGGCGATTGGCCAAAAAGAACACCGCCACCGCTACCACCAGCCCGGCCATGCTGGCGATGTTCAGCACTTCCACCAAGCGCAATTCGAACGGCATCACGCCGCTCTTGGCGTGTTTGAGCTGGCGCTTGCCAAGCCAGATCACCAGCCCGGTGCCGATCATCGCGGTACTCGCCAGACCACAGATGAAATACAGCCAGCGCAATGTCGACCCGGCAAAGTGGCCCATGTGCAAACCGTAGAACGTGCCGCCGACCGCCATCGCCACGGGCTGCTCCGGCGTGCTGCCGAGGCGCTCGCCGGTGACGCCGTTGAACGTCACCGCGCGCCCGAAATCGTGGACGACGCGGTCGCCACGGCGCGACAGCACCACCGAGGCATTCGCGTCCCCCGGGTTGTTCACTGTCAGCCGCGCGGTGCTGCCTCCTTCCCACTGCTCACTGGCCTTGGCCAGCAGTGGCGCCATCGGGCTCAGCGGCGCCGCCCGGTTGGCTCGCTCAGGGGTCTTCGATGCCGGAAAAACTTCGTCGTAAAAGGTGCGCACGTCGCCGTTATAGGACGCCAGAATGCTCGCTGGCATGACCATCGCCATGAAAATCACCAGGCTGCTGTAGGTGATCATCAAGTGAAACGGCAACACCAGCACGCCGACCGCGTTATGCCCGTCGAGCCATGAACGCTGGCCTTTGCGCGGGCGAAAGGTGAAGAAGTCCTTGAAGATTTTCTTGTGGGTGATGATGCCGGTGATCAGCCCGACGAACATCACCATCGCCGCCATCGTCGCCAGCCAGCGCCCCCATGGATAAGGCATTTGCAGCTGGAAATGGAAGCGATAGAAGAACTCGCCGCCCAGGCTTTCGCGGGCCTGGACTTCGCTGCCGGTCTGCGCGTCGAGTGTTCTGGATTCGAACTTGCCGCGCTCGCCCGGTGCGTTCGGCGCCTGCTGCCAGCGCACCGTCAGGCCGGGATCGCGGGCGTCGGGCAAGTCGATCAGCCAGCGCGAGGCGCCGGCGGCGTGTTGCTGCAGGTAACTTTGCGCCAGGGTCAGGCTCGCTTCGGCATTGATGGGTCGTGCGGGAATTTCCGGCTGCATCCAGTGGCTGATCTCATCCTTGAAATAGGCCAGCGTTCCGGTCAGAAAAATCGCAAACAGCAGCCAGCCGAACACCAGCCCCGTCCACGTGTGCAGCCAGGCCATCGACTGACGAAAGCCCTCTTTCATGCGTAACCCAAGCCCCGCGCGGCACCCGACACCGTCGCCAGAATCACGCTGGGCACCAGCAAACCGACCCACGCCGACCACGCCGTGCGGCAAGCGAAGCACCATAGCACCGCGACCAGATAGACCAGAAAGGAAATGGTCATACCGGTCACCACCGCTTCGGCGCGGCTCAACGGCAGCCACATCGTCAACGCGACACTGGCCAGCGCCGCGACCAGATAGCCGCCGAACACCGCCGCCAGCACCCGCGAGGTGACGGCCAGACGATAGGACATGGGAAGTGAGGCGAGTTTGCCTTTCATGTTTCGACCCTGAAACGAAAAAACGTCCGGCCAACGAGCCGAACCAACAGGCGAGCAATATTAATGATAAATATTCTCATACGCAAAAGCATCTGATTGCCGGACACCCTCGCCCGCCCCTACAATGCGAACAGTTCTTGTTCTCTAACGCATCGATCATGCGCCCGGAGTAATACCCTTGTCGTCCGCCCATCCCGTCGAATCGCTCTACCACGACCACCACAGCTGGCTCACCGGCTGGTTGCGGCGCAGACTCGGCTGCCCGGACAGCGCGGCGGATCTGGCGCAAGACACGTTCATCCGCGTGCTCAGCTCTCGCGAACCCGCAGTGATCATCGAGCCGCGCGCCTTCCTCACCACCCTCGCCAAACGCGTGCTGTTCAATCATTACCGTCGTCAGGATCTGGAACGCGCCTACCTCGACACGCTGGCGCAGATGCCGGAAATGGTTGCGCCATCGGAAGAAGACAAAGCGATCATCCTGCAAACCCTGATCGAGCTGGACCAGCTGCTCGATGGCTTGCCGCGTCTGGTCAAGCGCGCCTTTTTGCTGGCGCAGGTCGATGGCCTGACTTATCCGCAAATCGCCGCCGAGCTGAGCATCTCGGTGGCCACGGTCAAACGTCATCTGCACAAAGCCGCCCTGCGCTGCTATTTCGCCCTATGAACCGCGCTCCGGATTTCTCTGCGCAAGTGGCCGAACAGGCCGTGCACTGGCTGATGGAAATGCAGCAAGGCACGCTCTCCCCGCGTCAGCAACAAGCCTGGCAACAATGGCTGGACGCCCACAGCGAACATCGTCGCGCGTGGGAGCACATGCAGCGGGTCAACCAACGCTTGCGCGGCGTGGCGTCGCCATTGGTCCACGCCGCGTTGAACGGGCAGAAGTCTTCCAGTCGCCGTCAGGCGCTCAAATTGCTGCTGCTTCTCGGTGCCGGTTCTGCCGTCACCTGGGGCATGCGCGAGCACAATCCGCTGCCGACCCTGCTCGCCGACTACCGCAGCCCGCTGGGCGAGCGACGCAAGGTGACGCTGGGTGCGGGCAGTCAGCTGCAGCTCAATACCGCGAGCGCCGCGGACGTGGATGGCGCGCAGCGGCTGATCCGTTTGCTGGAGGGCGAGATCCTTCTGAGCACCGCACAAGCGTTCGAAGTGCACACGGCACAAGGGCTGTTGAAAACCAGTGCTGCCCGGATCAACGTCCGTCAATTTGCCGATCGCACACAAGTTGCGCTGTTCGAAGGCCAGGTCGAATTGATCCGCCACGGGCACGCGCCGATGGGGCTGCCCGTCGCTCGTCAGCTGAGTTTCAGCGCCACTTCCGTCAGCGAAGCCAAGCCACTGGACGCCAACAGCGGCGCCTGGACCGACGGCATGCTGATCGCCGCACACATGCGCCTGGGCGATTTTCTTGAAGAGCTCGGCCGCTACCGTCGTGGCCAGTTGCATTGCGATGCGAAAGTGGCCGACCTGCTGATCTCCGGGACCTATCCACTGGACGACAGCGAGCGGATTCTTGATCTGCTGCAAATCAGTCTGCCGGTGAAAGTGCGGCGGTTTACCCGCTATTGGGTCAGCGTTGAGGCGCGGGCGTAGAAGCAAAATCAAAAGATCGCAGCCTTCGGCAGCTCCTACAGGCTGAACAAGTGTAGGAGCTGCCGAAGGCTGCGATCTTTTGCTTTCAAAAAAAATGAGCCGTTTTTCAGATCTGGCGTGACAGAGAAGGAAAGCCCCCTTGATTCAACCTTCTCAGGATCAACCTTCATGCACCCCACCCGTCTCACGCCACTGGCCCGCCGCCTGCGCAACCTCTTACTGGGCGCCAGCCTGAGCTTCAGCGCTCTGCCGGTCATGGCTGCCGAAACCAAGGTTTACCACATCGCTCCGGCGTCGCTGGAAAACGCCCTCAACCAGTTTGGTCGTGAAGCCGGCGTGCTGATTTCCTTTGGCTCGCAAGTCACCAGCGGTGTGCAAAGCCGTGGCCTCGAAGGCAGCTACAGCGCTGCACAAGGTCTCGATGCGCTGCTCGAAGGCACCGGCCTGCAAGCTCGCGCCGAGGGCGACAATGCCTTCAGCCTGCAACCGGTCGGCGACACGGCGCTGGAGCTGGACACCTCGAAAGTCGTCGGTGACTGGCTCGGTGAAGCGGCGCAGGTCAACGTGTTCGAACACCCCGGCGCCCGCGATGTGATCCGCCGCGAAGATTTTGAACGGCAGGGCGCGACTCAGGCGCGCGATGTGCTCAACCGCATCCCCGGGGTCAATGCCCCGGAAAACAACGGCACCGGCAGCCACGACATGGCGCTGAACTTCGGCATTCGCGGTCTCAATCCGCGCCTGGCCGCGCGCTCGACCGTACTGATGGACGGCATTCCCGTGCCGTTCGCACCGTACGGCCAACCGCAGTTGTCGTTTGCGCCGATCAGCATGGGCAACATGGATGCCGTGGACGTGGTGCGTGGCGGCGGCGCCGTGCGTTACGGCCCGCAGAACGTCGGCGGGGTGGTCAACTTCGTGACCCGTGCCATTCCCGACGCGCCGACGGTCAAGGGTGGTTTCCAGACCGAAACCAGTCCGTCGTCGAGCCATGACGGCTTCAAAACCAGCGCCAACCTGCTGGCCGGCGGCACCAACGAAAATGGTCTGGGCGGCGCGCTGCTGTACTCCGGCACCCGTGGCGGCGACTGGCGTGAACACAGCGACAGCGAAATCGACGACCTGATCCTCAAGGGCAAATACCAGCTCGACGAGGCCAACAGCTTCAACGCCATGGCCCAGTATTACGAAGGCAAGGCCGACATGCCCGGCGGCCTCAGCGTCGCCGATTACGACGCCGATCCGTATCAGTCGACGCGCCTGAAAGACCAGTTCTGGGGTCGCCGCACAATGTTCAACTTCGGCTATCGCTATCAGGAAGATCGTCGCGAATTCACCGCCAACACTTTCTTCACCAAGACCCTGCGCAGCGGTTATCTGGATCAGGGCAGTTTCCTCTCGCTGTCACCGCGCGAGTACTGGGTGCGCGGCTTCGAAACGCGTTTCGCCCAGGGCTTCGACCTCGGCGCGACCAGCCATGAAGTCGGCGTCGGTTACCGCTACATCAACGAGGCTGGCCACGAATTGCGCTATCGCACGCCGATCAGCAGCAACCAATACCCGACCACCGACAGCCGCAACGACCGTGACACCCGCGGTGGCACCGAAGCCAAT
Organism: Pseudomonas sp. AM14(2022); assembly: GCF_036346455.1. Taxonomy (NCBI): domain Bacteria; kingdom Pseudomonadati; phylum Pseudomonadota; class Gammaproteobacteria; order Pseudomonadales; family Pseudomonadaceae; genus Pseudomonas; species Pseudomonas sp. AM14(2022). Next base: position 12,407 of record NZ_JAOTNY010000003.1, on the reverse strand, counting down.
GCGTTCTTCGTTGACGACCGCATCGACATCGGCAAATGGACCATCACCCCGGGCGTGCGCTACGAGATGATCGAATCGCAGCAGACCAACAACCTGACCGACGTCAAATACAAGGGCGACTACAACACCGCGCTGCCGGCGCTGAACGTGCTGTATCACCTGAGCGACAGCTGGAATCTGTACGCCAACACCGAAGGTTCGTTCGGCAGCGTGCAATACAGCCAGATGCCCAACCGTGTGAGCAGCGGCGAAGTCAAACCGGAGAAGGCCCGCACCTGGGAACTCGGAACCCGTTATGACAACGGCACCCTGCGCGCGGAAATCGGTGCGTTCCTGATCAACTTCGACAACCAGTACGAAAGCAACCAGACCAACGATTCGGTGATCGCCCGGGGCGAGACCCGCCATCAGGGCATCGAGACCAGCGTCAACTACGCGCTGGATGACTTGAGCCCGGCACTGGCCGGTTTCGATGTGTACGCCACTTATGCCTACGTCGACGCGACCATCCGTGAGGACGGGCCAAATAAGGGCAATCGCGTGCCGTTTTCCTCGAAACACAAAGGCACGATTGGCGTCGGTTACACCGAAGGCCCGTGGAAACTCAATGTCGACAGCAGCTTCCAGAGCGACCAGTTCGCCGACAATGCCAACACCTCCAAGGAAAGCGCCGACGGCAGCACCGGCAAGATCCCCGGCTACATGCTGTTCAGCAGCCGCGCCGGTTACGACTTCGGCCCGCAACTGTCGGACCTGAATGTGGCGGTGGGGGTGAAGAACATCTTCAACACCCAGTATTTCACCCGCTCGTTCGATGACAACAACAAGGGCAAGTACGTGGGTGAGCCGCGCACGGTGTATGTACAGACGTCTGTAGCTTTCTGACAACTGTGGCGAGGGAGCTTGCTCCCGCTCGGCTGCGAAGCGGCCGTAAATCTTGCTGATGCGGTCTGACTGTTGAACGGCGTTGCAGGTTTTGGGGCTGCTTCGCAGCCCGGCGGGAGCAAGCTCCCTCGCCGCACATTGACCAAACAAAAACGGGCCTGCTTGCGCAGGCCCGTTCTCATTGGGTGGCTTGAAAAATCAGCGCATCAACTGTTGATCGCTGCCTGTTCGTTTTCCAGGAACTCTTCTTCCAGCAGTGCGTCATTCGCCTTGCTGAACGGCACGATGGCGGCGCGGGGTTTGCCTCGCAGTTTGCCAAACAGGTGTTCCAGCGCGTGTTCCAGTTTTTCGGCTGCACCGTCGATCGCCTGTTCCAGCGAATCGGCTTTATGGGTGACGGAAATCGGTTGATGGCCTTTTGGCCGCGCTTCCAGTTGGCAGCGCAAGTCATGGGGACCTGGTTTGTCGCCGTTCTCGTCGCTCAGGTGGACTTCGACACGGGTCAGGTCTTCTTCATAACGGTCGAGCGTGCTCTCAATAGTTGTACGTACCCACTCCTCCAGTCGCTTACTGCTTTGAATATGGTTATCGCTGTTGACTTGGATTTGCATAGTTCATCCCTTATTTCAGCTAGCTCGCCAGAGGCCTTGAGTTGGATTTCCTGACCTCCTGGTTACAACAATCGGCCCGACCGCCGAACATTTCAACCCCTGAAAAAAGATAAATATTCATTCGCAAAAAAAGCCGGACAACCGAGCAAGTCACTGGTAAGGTCGGGAGTTGGGTCGCCTCGCAACCCTGCAAAATCTGCTCACAATTGCCCGTCGTTCAACGGGTGCAAGCTGCGGAAAATCCCCGCCTCCTCCACCAGCCAGTCATGCACCGCACGCACGCCCGGATGGCTCAACGCCCCCGGCGCATACAGCAGAACGTAGCGTTTGTGGTTGGGCACCGATAGGCCGAATGGAACAATCAACGTCCCGCGCTCCAGTTCATCGTTGAGCAACGTGCGTCGGGCAATCGCCACGCCCATGCCGGCGATCGCCGCTTCGATGGTCAGGTGATTGCGATTAAACGTGTGCCCACGCCGTACGTCGGCGCCTTCAAAGCCAATCGCGTTGAGATAAAACTCCCATTCCGCGTATTCATAACTGCCGCGCCAGGCGGTGATGTCGTGCAACAACGGGAAATGCACCAGATCCGCCGGCCCGTGCAGCGGCGGGCGTCCGCGCAACAAACTCGGCGCGCACACCGGGAAAATCTGCTCATCGAGCAAGGCTGTGGATAACAGTCCCGGGTAGCTGCCGTCGTTCAGGTCAATCGCCAGATCGAAATCGCCCTCGTGCAACGGCACGCTGCTGTCCTCGGCCACCAGGCGCAACTGGATGTCGGGATAACGCTGTTGCAGACGCGGCAAACGCGGGGTCAGCCATTTGCTGAGGAACGACGGAATAGAGCGCACCCGCAGAATCCCGCTGATCATCCCCGCATCCAGCCGGCGCAATTCAGCATCGATGCTGCCGTAGGCCTCATTGACCGTGATGGCCAGCCGCTGCCCCTCCGCACTCAACTCGACACCCCGCGCCCGGCGATGGAACAGGCGAAAACCGAGGCGCTCTTCCAGTTGGCGAATCTGTTGGCTGACCGCCCCCGGGGTGATGTGCAGCTCCTCCGCGCAACGGGTGAACGACAGGTGCCGCGCGGCACAGGAAAACACCTGCAGCCAGACGTAGGTCTGGGCGTGCAATTGACGACTCATCGTTTAGTCCTGCTAAAGGCTTTCTTAGGAAGTTTCGTTGGTCACGTAGAACCGAGGTAGGCAGTATCGCCGACATTGCGCTTGTCCTACAAAAAATGGCAGCGATTCCTACTCCATTGCTTGTAAGGGTTTAGCATGGCTATCAGTGTTTTCGATCTATTCAAAGTCGGCATCGGTCCGTCCAGTTCCCACACCGTCGGCCCGATGCGCGCCGCCGCGACCTTCGCCCAGGCGCTGATCGATCAACGGTTGCTCAACGATGTGCGCCGCGTGGAAATCCGTTTGTACGGTTCGCTGTCGGCCACCGGTGTCGGCCACGCCACCGACCGCGCCACCGTCATGGGCCTGATGGGTGAATGGCCGGACAGCATCGATCCGGCGACCATCGATCCACGCATCCAGCAACTGCGCGAAAGCGGCGTGTTGCTGCTGGCCGGCCAGCGAGAAATTTCCTTCAACTGGCAGCACGATCTCCTGCTGCTGGACGAAAGCCTGCCCTACCACCCCAACGCCATGTCGCTGACAGCCTTTGGCGAAAGCGCCGAGCTGTTCACGCAAACGTACTACTCGATTGGCGGCGGTTTCATCATCGAAGCGGCGGAAGCCGAGTCGGGTGTGGCACCGGCCGGCGACGTGGTGTTGCCGTACGATTTTTCCAGCGCCGCCGAACTGCTGAGCCTGTGTAAAACCCACAACCTGCGAGTCTCAGAGTTGATGATGGCCAACGAACGGGCCTGGCGCAGCGACGCTGAAATCCGTAACGGCTTGCTGCACATCTGGTCGGTGATGCGCGAGTGCGTCGAGCAAGGCCTGCGCCACGAAGGCATCCTGCCCGGTGGGCTGAACGTGCCGCGCCGCGCGGCGAAATTGCACCGCAGCCTGCTGGAAATCGGCAAGCCGAATGTCATCAGTTCGACGCTGTCGGCGATGGAGTGGGTCAACCTGTTCGCCCTCGCCGTCAACGAAGAGAACGCTGCCGGCGGGCGCATGGTCACCGCGCCGACCAATGGCGCGGCCGGGATCATTCCGGCCGTTCTGCACTACTACATGAAATTCAATCCGGACGCGTCTGACGATGACGTCGTCGCTTTCTTCATGGGCGCCGCCGCCGTCGGCATTCTGTGTAAGAAAAATGCCTCGATCTCCGGCGCCGAAGTCGGCTGCCAGGGCGAAGTCGGTTCGGCCTGCGCCATGGCCGCGGCGGGCCTCGCTGAAGTACTCGGCGCAACTCCGGAGCAACTGGAAAACGCCGCTGAAATCGGCCTGGAACACAACCTCGGCCTGACCTGCGACCCGGTCGGCGGCCTGGTGCAGGTGCCGTGTATCGAGCGCAATGCCATCGCCGCCGTGAAGGCGATCAACGCCACGCAAATGGCCCTGCGCGGCGACGGCAAACACTTCATTTCCCTCGACCGGGTAATCCGAACCATGCGCGATACCGGCGCCGACATGCACGACAAATACAAAGAGACTTCACGGGGCGGCCTGGCTGTGAACTGGGTGGAATGCTGACGCGCATTGCCTGACCGTCCCGGCGGGCCGCAACTTGCGGCCCGCCAACCGTGAGCCCGAGCAAAAATAATAACGAGGCAAAAACGATGACCGATGTACGTACACCTGCTGCCGAAAATCCCGCTGTAGATCGCACACGCAACACCGAAATAGCCCACAAGGGCTGGAGCAAATCCGACACCACCTGGATGCTCGGTCTGTATGGAACCGCCATCGGTGCCGGCACTTTGTTTCTGCCGATCAACGCCGGTGTCGGCGGTTTCTGGCCATTGCTGATTCTGGCGTTACTGGCGTTCCCGATGACCTTTTTCGCCCACCGGGGCCTGACCCGCTTCGTCTTGTCCGGGCGTTCGGGCGACATCACCGAAGTCGTGGAAGAACACTTCGGCATCGGTGCCGGCAAGCTGATCACCCTGCTGTACTTCTTCGCGATCTTCCCGATCCTGCTGGTGTACAGCGTTGCACTGACCAACACCCTGAGCAGTTTTCTCGAACATCAATTGCACATCGCGCCTCCACCTCGGGCAATCCTGTCGCTGGTGCTGATCCTCGGCCTGATGGCGATCGTGCGCTGCGGGCAGAACGTGATCGTCAAAGCCATGAGCGTGCTGGTCTATCCGTTCGTCGCCGCGCTGCTGTTGCTCGGCCTGAGCCTGATCCCCAACTGGAACGGCGCGTTCTTCGCCAGCGCTCAAGAGCCTATGCCGCTGTCGACGTTCCTCAAGACCCTGTGGCTGGCGATCCCGGTGATGGTGTTCTCGTTCAACCACTCGCCGATCATCTCCGCCTTCGCGGTTGACCAGAAGCAGCGCTACGGCGCCGAGGCCGAACGCAAGAGCAGCGGCATCCTCGCCATGGCCCACGGGATGATGGTGGTGACGGTGATGTTCTTCTGCTTCAGCTGCGTACTGGCGCTGTCGCCGGCCGATCTGGCAGCAGCGAAGGCGCAGAACATTTCGATCCTGTCGTACCTGGCCAACCACTTCCAGACCCCGGTCATCGCCTACGCCGCGCCGCTGATTGCGCTGGTGGCGATCACCAAATCCTTCCTCGGCCACTACATCGGCGCCAGCGAAGGCTTTCAGGGCATGATCGTCAAGAGCCTGCGCGGTCGTGGCAAGGTGATGTCGGCGAGCTGGCTGAACCGTGCGACCGCGCTGTTCATGATCCTCAGCTGCTGGGCCGTGGCGACGTTCAACCCGAGCATCCTCGGCATGATCGAAACCCTCGGCGGGCCAGTGATTGCCTGCCTGTTGTTCCTGATGCCGATGTACGCCATCCGCCGTGTGCCAGCCTTGCGCCAGTACTCGGGACAGGCGTCCAACGTGTTCGTGGTGCTGATCGGCCTGATTGCACTGTCGGCGATCATCTACTCGGTTCTGCCCTGAAACGGGCCACAAATGACAAAGGCGAGCCATGTGCTCGCCTTTTTTATGCCGTATCCATTGTCCAACAATTTTCCCGGCACAGCCCTTGCTATGACCTGTGCAGGAGCTGTCGAGTGCAACGAGGCTGCGATCTTTTGATCTGCATGACGCACATCAAGACGCTGCAGCGCAAAAGATCGCAGCCTGCGGCAGCTCCCACATAAAGCAACAACACAGGCCACGGAATCGCCGATGATCAGGTATTGCGAACCAACCCGATCACGGCCGGTCAACAACTGCACGTTCAATCAGGCGGTGACGCATCATGGACAACCCTTTTCAGATCATTACCGATGCCTTCGCGCCGGACTATCAGATCAACCTGAGCATTCAGGGGCTGGACGGCAGCATCATGCTGACCCTGTCCAACAGCGGCCGAATCGTCGCCAAACGGATGATCAGCGCCGAACAGCGCAACGATCCGGTACGGCTCAAGCGGCTGGTGCAAAGCATTCAGTTCGGCATCGCCATCGAACAGGGCCACAGCGCCATGGCGATCCTTGAAGCGATGACCAGCGGCGACGGGCTGCCTCCGCCACCGCAGCAGAGCAACGGCCAGCCTCGGCCGTCGATGGGGCTTTAAAGCTCGCCCTTCTCGATCTCGGGGTGTTCACCGGAGCCGGCGCCGAGCTTGCGTTGCGGTTTTTCGATCTTCACCGACGGAAATTGCGACGAGGCGTAACGCACCACCAGGATCGAGAACGCCAGCAGCAGAATGCCGCCGCACAGGTAGATGATGCCCATGTCCGGCGGGTTGTGGTGCGAAACGTTGGAGATCAGCAGGCGGGTCAGCGCAGTGATCGCCACGTAGATCAGGAAGCGCACCGGCATGTGGTTGGTCTTGAAGTAAATCCCGACCATCGCCCCCAGTTCCAGATAGATGAACAGCAACAGAATGTCATCGATCTTGATGTGGCCTTCTTCGAGCATGCCGAGAAATTCCATCACCGCCGCCCATGCGGTCACCGCACCAATGGCGAACAGCGCCAGGTAGTGGAAGGTCTCGACGAACAGGTTGCCCAGGGACTCGGCCAGTTGATGCACGTTTTGCCGCAGTTTCTCGGCCCAGTTGATTTTCACGATGATGTTCCTTAGCCCGATGCGAGCGGATGATGCCGGTTGGACGTGACGGTTTTCTGTATGCGCTATGCGCCATGCAGAAACGAGGCCACGCATCATGGCGAGCCGGCATGAAACCTGCGCCGTGGCGTTTGGTCGCACCGTTGAGCAGGCACCGTCGACAGGAATGTTTGTGACGGTATAACTGAAGTTTCTTGATGAATTCGTTACGCTTGAAAAGGCATTAGCTTATAAATGAAATATTATTAATCGGGAAAATCTGTGAACTCGCGCACAAACACTCCGGTTATTCACCAGTTAGTTATCCAATAAATTATCAGGGTAATTATTTCCACAGCAGGCCCATCAGCGAAGCTTTAACTGCAGCGGCGATCTTGTTTTGGCAACCGAGTTTTTTCAGGCAATGATTAATATGGAAGTTTACTGTCCTTTTGCTGATACCGAGGATCACCGAAACATCGTCCGATGACTTTCCGTCAGCGGTCCATTGCAGGATTTCCTTTTCCCTCAGCGACAGTTCTATCGGTACCGGGAGCACCGAATCGGCGCCGCGCATCTGCAAGCGCGTCAGCCCCAGGTGAGTAATCTGGGCCAGCCAGGACAGCTGCGCCTGTTTGGTTTCGAGTTCCTGCGCGGTGATCGTCCCGCTGCCCCGGGCAAAGGTCACCAGCCCTTGAGTTTCGCTGTTGAGCAGCGTCTGCCCCCAGCCCTCCGAGAGCCCGTGAGCCTGCGCATCCTGCCAGAATTCGGGCATCTGAGCCTTGAGTTCAGCGTCCCACAGCACCGGTTTCACGCTGCGCATTGCGCGCTGGACGTAAGGATCGATGTCCAGGTAACGATTGGCGGAATAGGCAGCTTGCCAGGCGGGCGAATAATTATTGGCGAGAAAAAGACAAGGTTTGGTGATGGGGAAAAGCCGGCGTGACCCGTAAGCCACATAATCAAACTCCAACTGCCTGGCCACGGTCTTGATACTGTCGAACAACAACTCGACATCCGTTGCAGACATGGCGTTTTCCAACAGTTCAGCCTGCCAATATGACATAGAGATTCCTTTCCCACAGTTAATGCTGCCGGCCTCTTGCCAACATGCCTAGCATATTTCCAAATGTTTCCGCTAGCTGTCAAGGGTGACAGGTAGTATGCGAGCGCAGTGTGCACTTTAATCGCCACCCAACCAATCACTAAACGGAATCTGTGATGGATTACTTGTCAGGACGTTATGACGAGTTGACGACACTAAAGCGTCAACGCTTGGCTCAATATCGCTATCAGGTGTTCGTCGAACGCCTCGGCTGGCAATTATCCACGCCGGACGATTTCGAATTCGACCAATTTGATCACAGCGGCACTCACTACATTGTCGCCGAAGAACACGACGGCAACATCAAGGGATGCGCCCGCCTGCTGCCCACCACCCAGCCGTATCTGCTGAGTGAGGTGTTCACCTCGTTGCTCGGCGACAAGCCTGCCCCGTGCGGCGATGACATCTGGGAGCTGTCGCGTTTCACCTCACTGGACCTCGATGCCGAGGGCGGCAAAAACGAACAGATGATGTCCGACGAAAACACCGTTGGCCTGTTCATGGCCACGCTGGAGTACGCCCGAACCTGCGGCGTTTCACATCTGGTGTCAGTGTCCCCGGTTGCCATCGGACGCCTGCTCAGACGTGGCGGCATCGACTACAAATGGCTGGCGCCGCTGCAGGTTCTGGACAACCGAACCCTGGGCGCCTGCTACATCACGGTGCAGTAACCCTGCCCGACACTCGATAACAAGAAAACAAGAAAACAAGAAAACAAGAAAACACATCAACTGAAGCTGCCGACACGCGTCGAGCAGCACCTTTCGGTGTGGGTCGATTTCACGCCATGGATAGCAACTGCCTTACAACCAACGTTCAACACAGAGGGATGATCATGATCGACATGCACAGGAAAGTTGCCAAAGACATCGTCCACAAGGGCCACGATGACGACGTGCTAATTTACGACGCTCACCACTTGCTGCCGGCCTGGCTGCCAGCCGCCGTCGTGCAACGGGCGAACCTTGATCCAATGGATCTGGAGATCGTCAATCAGGCCTATCGGCTGGACAGCGAACGTCTGGTGCTGCGCTCGCTGCCAACCATCATTGACCTGGAAGAGCTCGAACAGGCAGGCCTGTCGGACTGTCTGCCGGAACTGCTGACGAATTACGAAAAGGCCACCGACCACCTGATCCTCAGCGGCATCTGGGTGCTGGAAAGCACCGAAGCCAAACTGGCTCGACTGCCCGGTTGCGGCAACGGCCTGAGCCTCGATCAGCGCCGGCAGGTGCATGATGTCCTGAAAAACCTGGACGGCTGCCCTCAGCAGGGTCAGCTCTATTTCACCCTGTTCAACGACACCGCCAATTACTTTTTCTACCGCAAGCACCACGAACATGTGCCCGGCCTGATGCTGATCGAAGCGGCACGCCAGGCCATGTACGCGCAATTCTACGAGCACAGCGGTTATGCCCGCGGCGAGGTGTCGATTTCCATCGTTGATCTGCTGTCGAGTTTCCCCCGTTACACCGAGTCTTCGTTTCAGGTGGATGTGCTGGTTGGCGACTACGAAGGCATGGCCCAGCCACGCGCGCGCAAGGTCGACAAGCGTGCGCGATTCTTCCAGCGGGGCGAGCTGGTGGCCGACATTCGCCTGCACGGTGAAGTGATCAAGATGCCGGTGTTCAAGCGCATGCGGAACATCAACATCGACCCCGCCTGCTGGTTCCGTCCGCTCAAGGGCATCCGCCATGAAGCGCTGGTGCGCCTGGATTCAGGTCGTCACCTCTCCGCCCGCCTTGAGCTGCTGTCGATGGCCGGTCTGCAAGTGCAATGCGACAGCCCGCTCGAGGCTTCCGAGCGCGGACACGTCTACCTGTACCTGGAAAACGAAGGGATGATCAGCCTGCCGTTGCAATCGCTGCACGCCAGCGACGCGACAAAGGCCGGCACGCTCAAACTGCACCTGGCAGAGCTGGATTCGCCGTTGCGCTTCAAGTGGCGCGAAGTGCTCAAACAGTTCGCTTACTTCTCCCACGAAGAAACCGCCCCGGTTCCGGCGCCTGTCCTCGGCCAACCGTTGTGGATGACCTTCGACCAGGCTTCGGCGATGCCCGAACAAAGGAAGGAAGCATGATGCCGCGCTATCCCCACGTGCTGGAGCCGCTGCGGCTGGCCGGCGGGCTGGAGTTGCGCAATCGACTGTTCTTCGCGTCGATGGGCGTGGACCTGGCCGATCACAGCGGATGCGTGACGCCCGCCATGATCGAGTTCTATCAGGGCATCATGGAGGGCGGCTGCTCCATGGCGTTTCTGTGCAACGCCACGGTCTCGCCGCAATCGCGTCTGCAGAGCACCGGGCTCGGCCTGTTCGAACAGCAGCAGGGCGAATCGCTCAAGGCGATGTTCGCGATGGCCGAGCAGGTCAACACGCCGGTAGGTGTGCAATTGCAGCATTACGGCGGTCAGGGCACCACCACCCACACCGGCGTTGCCGTGCTGACCCCGAGTGGCGTGCCCTGCCCGCGCGTGTCGAAACTCGATCCGGATTACCGCGTGCGGATCATGGACGAAACCGACATCGCTCAGGTGATCGAGCAATTCGCCCACTCCGCCTGGCTGGCCTGGACCAACGGCGCACGTCTGGTGCAGTTGCAGGCGTCCAACGGCTACCTGCTGAGCAGTTTTCTCTCGCCGCACACCAACAAGCGCACCGACCGATATGGCGGCAGCGAAGAGAACCGTGCGCGACTGTTGCTCGACGTGGTCAAGGCCATCCGCGAGCGCACCCAGGGCCAACTGATCGTCACTATTCGTCTGGGCATCGACGACCGTCTGGGCGCTGAAGGGCTGCAATATCCGGACCTCAAGGAAACCGTGCAGGCGCTCTGTCAGGCCGGCGTTGCCGCGCTGGAATGTTCGATGTGCATGGGCGCGACTTTCGGCCAGTTGATTGTGCATTCGGAGACCATGGACCATTACCTGCAAGCCGGAGTGCGGGCGATCAAGTCGGTGTCGACAGTACCGGTGGGTTACGCCGGTTTCATCGACGGTCTGGACAAGGCCGAGCAGTTGCTCGCCGACGGCGTATGCGATTGGGTGGGGATGTCGCGGGCGCTGTTTGCCGACAACGACCTGATCAACAAAACCCTGCAGGGCCGCTCCGCCGACATCCATAAATGTCGATGGGACAGCCAGTGCTTCAGTGACAAAAGCAATCCGCGACTGGATCGGGTGTATTGCTGCGTAAACCCGAAATATTTACGCCCCGCGTTGGCATAAGGAGATGCGACATATGTACGATTTTCTGGGAAAAGTGTGTCTGGTCACCGGCGGCACCAGTGGTATTGGCGAGACCGTCAGCGAACGCCTGATCAAGGCCGGCGCCGATGTGATCGTGTTCGGTCGGGACGAAGAAAAAGGCGCGGCGCTGGCCGATCGGCTGGGTGAACACTGCCGCTTTATCGCCTGCGATGTCGGTGATCCGGCGCAGGTCGAGCAGGCGTTCGCGACCATTCGTTCGGCCTACGGCCGCCTCGATTGCGCGTTCAACAATGCCGGCGTGACCGCCAAATACGGAGCGCTCGCGCAATCGTGCCCGGAGGACTGGATGAAGGTGATGAACATCAACGTCAACGGCACCTACCACTGCATGCGCCATGAACTGCAACTGATGCTCACCCGCGGCACCGGGGCCATCGTCAATACCTCGTCCTGCGCCGGCGTGGTACCGATTGGCGGCCAGGTCGCCTATGTCGCCAGCAAGCAGGCGATCAACGGCATGACCCAGGTGGCGTCGATCGAGAATGCGCGGCTGGAAGACGGCGGCTGCATTCGCGTCAATGCGGTCGCCCCCGGGCCGATCCTTGGCGGCATGAACAGCGAGGCACGCCTGAAAGCCGCACCGGAAAACACCCAGCGCAAAATCAACGTGACGTCGATGAAACGCTTCGGCACGGCGGACGAAGTGGCCAACGCGGTGCTCTGGCTGCTCAGCGATCAATCCGCATACGTCACGGGTGTGATCATGCCCATCGATGGCGGTTACGCCAGCGGCAAGTTCTGAAATCAAATAAACCAACGACCCGCCGTGTGCGGGTCGTTTTGTTTGAGGCGCGTGCATCAGGAAAAATGCCGAATCCGGTCTACATTGAAAAGCCACTACCCAAAGCGCAGGGATTCGCTTATCCTTTCGCTGTATATAAATACAGTAGTCGCTAAGACAACTAAATGTGAAGGCATGTGAGGTGGTGAATGGCCGTCGAAGTGGTATACCGCAGCAGCCGAGATCTGGAGCGCTTGTTCATGGATAAAGCCGAAGCTGACCGTCATGACAAAATGCTCGAACTGGCCGAGATGCTGTCCGAAGTGTTGCAAAAAGCCGTGCCGTCGCTGAACGAGCAGCAGGTTGAAGAAGTCGGGATCTACATGGCGAAGAACCGCGATGCGTTCGCCAAGGCCTTCAAGAGCCAGCCTGATGCGCTGTCGGAGCTGATCAATGCACCGGCAGAAGTAGTCGAAAAAGACGCAGCGGCTGAGCCGGAAGAAGCTCCAGTGAAGCCGGTTAAAGCGGCGAAAGCTGCCAAGTAACCACGTTTGAATCGAAAAGATCGCAGCCTGCGGTGTAGTGGTTCAGTTTTTTTAAACCACTCCGTAGGAGTATTAGGCCGCCTGCTGCTCAAACAGCGCAGGCGGCAATTGGTTCGAGGCAGAGTGA